>NZ_JBEPLV010000008.1:0-456249 GCF_040545415.1 Paenibacillus favisporus
GTAAGACCCCTTGTAGACGACGAGGTAGATAGGTTGGAGGTGGAAGTGCAGCAATGCATGGAGCTGACCAATACTAATCGGTCGAGGGCTTATCCAAAAATATAAAACACAGATTCGTTTCGTATCTAGTTTTCAAGTGATCAAACACTTGAATTAAATATTGTTCCCTGATAGCTCAGTTGGTAGAGCACTCGACTGTTAATCGAGTTGTCACAGGTTCGAGTCCTGTTCGGGGAGCCATTATGGAGAGGTGTCCGAGTTGGCCGAAGGAGCACGATTGGAAATCGTGTAGGCGCCAAAAGCGTCTCGAGGGTTCGAATCCCTCTCTCTCCGCCATTATAGTTTGGCCCGTTGGTCAAGGGGTTAAGACACCTCCCTTTCACGGAGGTAACATGGGTTCGAATCCCATACGGGTCACCACTTTAATTATTAGCATCAGGGATGGGAATCCCAACGAAATAATACTTGCCTTTTTAGTGGTTTATCTGCTAAGATATTAAAAGTGTTTCTTATGGAGGCTTAGCTCAGCTGGGAGAGCATCTGCCTTACAAGCAGAGGGTCGGGGGTTCGATCCCCTCAGCCTCCACCATGTATACTTTAAAGAAAATAAATATTTTTAATGACGCGGGGTGGAGCAGTCCGGTAGCTCGTCGGGCTCATAACCCGAAGGTCGCAGGTTCAAATCCTGCCCCCGCAATTTATCTCCTTATGTATGGAGATACATAATTGGCCGTGGAACCGTGGTGTAGAGGCCTAACATGCCTGCCTGTCACGCAGGAGATCGCGGGTTCGAATCCCGTCGGTTCCGCCATTTATTTTCTTGAGAGTTTAGTTTGTTGCAATAATGCTCTTAATTAGAAACAAAATTAGGCTCGGTAGCTCAGTCGGTAGAGCAGAGGACTGAAAATCCTCGTGTCGGCGGTTCGATTCCGTCCCGAGCCACCATGAATTTAATAACAAGCATAAAAGCCGGTGTAGCTCAATTGGTAGAGCAACTGACTTGTAATCAGTAGGTTGGGGGTTCAAGTCCTCTCGCCGGCACCATATGGAGGCTTAGCGAAGTGGCCAAACGCAGCAGACTGTAAATCTGTTCTCGTACGAGTTCGGTGGTTCGAATCCATCAGCCTCCACCAGTTTTATTATAGGGGCATAGTTTAAAGGTAGAACAGCGGTCTCCAAAACCGTTAGTGTGGGTTCAATTCCTGCTGCCCCTGCCATTCGAAATACAGCTTCATATCTTTTATTATGGCGGTCGTGGCGAAGGGGTTAACGCACCGGATTGTGGCTCCGGCATTCGTGGGTTCAAGTCCCATCGATCGCCCCATAACTTATAATGACAATCTTGTTGGGGATTAGCCAAGCGGTAAGGCAACGGACTTTGACTCCGTCATGCATAGGTTCGAATCCTATATCCCCAGCCAGTTTAAGCGGACGTGGCTCAGCGGTAGAGCATCGCCTTGCCAAGGCGAGGGTCGCGGGTTCGATTCCCGTCGTCCGCTCCATTTGATTTCGGCGCCATAGCCAAGTGGTAAGGCACAGCTCTGCAAAAGCTTTATCCCCAGTTCGAATCTGGGTGGCGCCTCCATTAATTTCATATGCGCCCTTAGCTCAGCTGGATAGAGCGTTTGACTACGAATCAAAAGGTCAGGAGTTCGAATCTCTTAGGGCGCGCCATTTTTTTTAACTGAATATGCCGGTGTGGCGGAATTGGCAGACGCGCGCGACTCAAAATCGTGAGGGAAACCGTGGGGGTTCGAGTCCCTTCACCGGCATCATAGAGAAAAGCCTTGGATATCTTTCCAAGGCTTTTTCTTGTATAGACTAACATTGTAAACCGAGCCATCGTTCGTCGTTCGTTAGTCTCTCCTCCCATTATATTGCACTCCTCCTTCCAATCAGCCACCTGATGATATCCCGCAGAAAGGCGGCCATTTTAATTCGTATTGCGTTTATTTGTATGGCTTGTATGGCGTTTAATTCGTATCCTGTTGTTTTATGTAGGTCCTATCCGCATAGATGTTCTCGTTATATGACATGCCCTCGTAAGATGGGAGTAAGAGGGTGTACAACAGCCTTGAAAAAGATCCTCTGATCAATCGGTTCGTTCTACCATTACTCCCTTTGAACGTGTTCCTCATCCTTGTTTAAAGTTGATAAACCATTCCAGCCGGCTTTACCTAGGCTAAACAGGCTCAATGTTTCTTTAGCTAAGTGCTAAATCCCTTGCTCAGAGCCTCCAACGATTCCTATCCCAAGCAATGTATAAAAAGACTGCTCATTAAAGTTCCCAAAGCGTGTCGTTCATGTTTTATTGGCGGGATATTGGGGCTGCCAGTGGAGGATGTGGCTGCCGCGTTCCATGCAGAAAAAGCTTGCTTCGTCTAAGGTCCGAGGCTTCCCCCGACTTAGGTCTAGGATTAAAAACCGTCTGGGGTCCGTTTTGGAAAACCCGGATAGAACCTAAAATAGAGTCATAAGGTTGATACAAACGAAAGGCGGTGACAATGCATGAGAACAAATAAAACTTCTGGTTGGGCGATCGTATTGATCGCAATCGGAGCACTGATGCTCCTGGGAGTATTCGCTCCATTATTCGGCAGGCTGATCGGATTGATCTTCCCGATCCTGATGATCGTGCTCGGCTATTATGGAATTCGCAGAGGTAAGGTGGTAATCGGTACGATTATCCTCGCATTCGGTGTCATGGGACTTCTGGCGAAGCTGTCCTGGATCATCGGACCGCTGCTGGGAATTGCCCTGGTAGTGTTCGGGATTATGCTGCTGAAAGGTAAGAAGTCGTCGAAGTGGATGTAACGGTAACAAAGAAT
Organism: Paenibacillus favisporus; assembly: GCF_040545415.1. Taxonomy (NCBI): domain Bacteria; kingdom Bacillati; phylum Bacillota; class Bacilli; order Caryophanales; family Paenibacillaceae; genus Paenibacillus; species Paenibacillus favisporus. The sequence continues at coordinate 2,829 of NZ_JBEPLV010000008.1, forward strand.
TACCTTCAATAAATACAATCAAACGAATAGGCGATCACAGCTTATAAGGAGGGAGCAAAAACAGATGAGCGTATTTCGCAGGGTACGGGATATCACCGTAGCGACATTAAATGAACGTTTGGAACAAAGTCAGGACCCGGTACGGTTGATCGATCAGTTTTTGGCATCAACGCGTGACGATATTATGGAAGCCGAGAAGCTCGTTCAGCAGTACTCCGCTCATGTGAGACAGCTGAAGCAGCAAGTGGATCAGGCATCCAGTATGAAGGAAAAGCGTGAGGAGCAGGCGCTGCTGGCTCTGAAGGCCGGCGAGGATCATCTAGCCAAGCTCGCACTGCAGGAAAAAATCATCTATGAAGAAAAGCTCGAGCAATACGGAGGACTGCTGGATACAACCCGCCAGTCGCTCACCGAGCTGGAAAATCAGCTGAACGACCTGAAATTGGAGTACCAAACCGTGTACAGCAAACGTCAATACTACGCGGCACGGATGGAAACCCTCAGACTTCAGCAGCGGATGAATCAGCGAATGGAAGGTTTTGGCGGACAGGATGTTCCCAAGATGTTCAACCGTCTGGAAGACCGCATTTCCGATTGGGAATTTGAAGCACGCAGTCTGCGCGACCTGCGCCGCGGCGGTCAGGAACTGTTCGAACAAGCCAGCGGAACGGTATCCAGCGTGCTGGAAAGGGAGCTGGCCCGCCTGAAGGAAAAGCTGAACAACAGCGGAAAGGAGTAACGTCATGAGCAAGCTATACCGATCGACCCGCGATAAAATGGTCACCGGTTTGTGCGGGGGGCTGTCCGATACATTGGGCATCGATTCCACGCTGCTGCGGATCCTGTTCTTGATCAGTATCCCATTTACCGGCGGGACCACGCTGTTCATCTACTTTATCGCGGCTTTGGTCATCCCTAAAGAACCAACGACACCTTTTAATCCATATGGACCGGGACCGGGGGTAGCTGGGGGCGGATACTACGGCAATAGTATGGGGTCCGGCAGCTACTACGGCAACGGTCAGCAAGGCAATGGCGCTTATGGTGCCCAATCTTTTGACCCTAGAGCCAAATACAACGGTTCGCCTTACGGCGGAGGCAGACCGGGCGGATACAGCTCGTCCGCATCCGACCTGGACGCCATGATGGAAGATATCGAGAAGAAAGCTATGAAGAAAGAGCTTGAGGAATTGAAAAAAAAATTATCTAAGTACGAGAAGGGAGAAGTGTAAAACATGGGAGTATTTAAAAGAATTAAGGATATGACGAAAGCATCGGTGAACGAGGTATTGGATAAAGTTGAAGATCCGGTAATTATGCTGAACCAGTATCTGCGCGATATGGAGGCAGAAATCCATGACGCAGAAGTTACAGTAGCGAAGCAAATGGCCAATGAACGCCGCATGAAGCAGCGCGTGGAAGAAGCGGTGAAGATGGCCGGCCAACGTGAGGCTCAAGCTGAACTGGCACTTCGTAACGGCCAGGAAGAAGTAGCGCGCAAGCTGCTCGAGGAAAAGATTTATTTTGACCAAAAACTGTCTGAGTACCAAGAACTGCACGCTCAATCCGAGGCGCAAGCCAAAGAACTGGTACAGCAGCTCCATGACATGAAAGACGAGTTCTACAAAATGCGCAACAAGCGCAATGAGCTCGTAGCCCGTGCGCAAATGGCGAAAGCCAAAAAGCAAATGTCTCAAATCAGCAGCCTGCATACGATCGAAAGCGGCAGCGCGTCCCTTGGATTCCACCGCATGGAAGAAAAGATCATGCAAATGGAAGCTGAAGCCGATGTGATGCGTGCCCCTTACCGTCCGGAAACATCCGCTTTCACCAGCCCGGTCGATGCGGAGAAGCAGCTGAAGGTGGAAGAACAGCTCAGCGCGCTGAAAAGCAAGCTGAACCCATCGGCTGCCGCTCCTTCCAAATCGAATAAAGAATAAGTATTCAATTCTGCGGACAATATGATATGCTAGGAAGAATGGAATAAGGGCGCGAGACCTCATTCACATCTTCCTGGATCCCGGTGAAGCCATAAGGAGTGTGCCCGTCACAACCCTATGGCTTTTCCGGTCTTACTTTTCCGATAAACCAAGACATCATAAGGAGGTGCGGCATGGAAAAAAGAAATCGCTTCATTGCGCTGATTCTCATCGGGATCGGCCTCCTCATGCTCTTCGGCAGGTGGGTCGGCTTTTTTACCATCGTCGCCCTCTTATTCATTCTTATGGGAATTTATACGATTCGCGGCGGAAAAGTGAAGAGAGGCTACCGTCTTGTGGCGGTCGGAGCCATCCTGCTGCTGATTGATCATTTGCTGATCGTGCTGGGGATTGCGCTGATCTCCCTGGGATGGTTTTTTGTAAAGGCAAGGAAGGTGCAGAACCGGGACGGGTACCTGCAGAAGCAGGGCTTTTCGGGGCATTACAATTGGGATCAGGTCCCTTGGGCTATGAGAAGCCAGAGCGTCTGGCATGTTATCAACGAAGCCGATCTGGATTTGTCGCTTGCGATCCCCGAGGAACACCGTACGGTGATGATGTTTCAAGGCATCATGGGGGATACGGACATCAAAATTCCGGAGTATTACGGGGTGGAGCTTGAAGTGTTCGTCCTGTTCGGCGCGATCGATTTCAGAGGGCACCGGGATAACGGCTTGATGAACCGTTTGAACTGGAAATCCCCTAATTATGAGACCAGCGAATACAAAGTTAAATTCCATATTTCCTACCTGGTAGGAGATGTTGATATTGATCTGTCATAGGAGGAGGGTTCCCTGATGAAAACCCGAAAACCGGCTAATATGGTCTCCCGGAGCATGGGCGAGGGGGCCCTTCTTTCTTTTGTTATGCTCCTGATCATTTTTTACGTGCTTTATACATATGGTTATTTGGCCCCGTTTGATTCTTGGCAAAAAACGCTGCAGGCCGGTGCTACGCTGATCCTGGTTCCGATCGGTCTGGGAGCTATCTTCGGGTTCTATCAGAGCTACCGGGTAAAAATGAAGCTGGAACGGCTGCGGGAAACGCTGCTCTCCTGGGAAAAAGGGAACGTCGCCCGCTCCGTACCGGAGCTTGGCAGCGATGAGGTCGGGCGCCTTGGCGAGCAGCTTGGGCGCATCAGCAAAAAGTGGGAGGAGCAGGTGAACTCCCTTCAGCGCTTGTCCACGAACAATGCCCAGCTGGCCGAGCAGGCGCGGATATCGGCTATTGTAGAGGAGCGCCAGCGTCTGGCGCGGGAGCTGCATGATGCGGTATCCCAGCAGCTGTTTGCGATATCGATGACGGCGACGGCTGTGGGGAGGACGCTTGAGAAGGATTTTGACAAGGCCCAGCGCCAGGTGGCGCTCATCGAAGAAATGGCCGCCGTGGCCCAATCGGAAATGAGAGCACTGCTGCTGCATCTCCGGCCGGTCTATCTGGAAGGCAAGCCGCTGGAGCAAGGCCTCGGCGAGCTGATCAAAGAGCTCAAAGTAAAGGTTCCGATGGAAATCGTGTTTGAAATGGACAAAGGCATCCACCTGGTAAAAGGAATCGAAAACCATCTGTTCCGAATCATCCAGGAAGCGATGTCTAACACGCTCCGGCATGCCAAAGCGGATAAGATGGAAATCCGGATTCACCAAAAGAAAGACATGGTCTGGGTCATGCTGCGTGACGACGGCCAGGGCTTCGAACTAAACGAGACAAAACAGGCCTCTTACGGCCTTTCCAATATGCAGGAACGCGTCAACGAAATCGGCGGATCGATCCAGATCATTACGGCGCCCGGCAAGGGTACGCGAATCGAAATTACCGTGCCGATTGTATCTGAAGACAAAGCAGGGAGTGAGGATGTTGGAAATGGAAACACCCATGATTAAAGTGCTGCTCGTCGATGACCACGAGATGGTGCGGATCGGTCTGGCAGCCGTGCTGGGGACTGAGGACGGCATCGAAGTCGTCGGCGAGGCAGGCAGCGGGGAGGAAGGCATCCGCCTTGCCCGGGAATACAAACCCGACGTCGTCCTGATGGACCTGGTGATGGAGGGCATGGACGGGATTGAGGCGACGCGGCAGCTGCTGAAGCTGTACCCGGACTGCAAGGTGATCGTGCTGACAAGCTATTTGGACGACGAGAAAATGTACCCGGTTATTGAGGCCGGCGCATTCAGCTACCTGCTGAAGACGTCGCGCGCAAGTGAAATCGCCGACGCCATCCGCGCCGCGGCGCGCGGCCAATCGGTCTTGGAATCGCAGGTCGCCTCCAAGATGATGAACCGGTTCCGCCATCCGGAGGTGGAGGCCCCGGCGCACAAGGAGCTGACCGACCGCGAAATGGATGTGCTCCGCCTATTGGCGCAGGGCAAGTCCAACCAGGAAATCGCCGATGACCTCATCATTGGAATCAAAACGGTCAAGTTCCATGTGACGAACATCCTGGCGAAGCTGGGCGTAGACGACCGCACGCAGGCGGCGATCTACGCTTACAAGAACGGTCTGGCGGAATAGTTGGATTGAATCCAGAGCAAATTAATCCATAGCAGATGAAAAGCCCCTGAGGAGCGGATAGCTTCCAGGGGCTTTTTTAGATAATGATGTGTAAGTTTTGAAGACCGCTAAATCAAAAACAGCAGCCCTAGGGTAGCCAGACTCAGCGCCAGGCCAGCCCCAAAGCCGAATCCATAGCCATACGGATAATAAGGATAGAAGGCGCGGACGGTGGCTTTTTGTGGAGCTTTGGCTACAGGCCCCTTAGCGCGTTTTTTATGGCCGCTCTTTACTTTGGCGCCGTGCAGCTGGGTGCCTTCCGGCCCGTTCAGAATAATATGGCCGTCTTTGCACTCGGTCAGCTTTCCGGTATATACTCTGCCGTCATACATACAGGCGGCGACCATTTTGCCGCAGTGCCGCCGAATATTTTCTTCTGTTAATGGGTAAATAGGGATCATGGAAGTGTGCGAACCTCCCTTATCATTTTTATTAACCAGTGTATTCACCGCCTATGGACGCGGCTATGGTCATTCACCCAATTTCGCCTATCGTGCGGCTTTAGGTATAATCGCCCCGGAAACGGACATCCTTTTAGTAGATTGATAGATTTCCTGGTGAAGGGATGTATGAGGGATGATGGCAGTCCGGAGATGGGCAGGTTTAGGTTTGGCGGTATGCGTAGCGGCTTTGGTATGGATGGGGTATTTGTGGTACAGTGCGAATCAGATGTCGGCGCCGTCCCATCAGGATCCGGAAGAATTGCGCACCCTCTTGAAGCTGGGAAATGAAGTGGTAGACGTGCCGCAGCGTCTGGTTGTGAAGTGGCAGGGAGACTGGGAAGCCAACGGAAATCAGGATGCGTACGAGGCGGCCGAGGGGCTGTCCCAATCGCTGAATCTGCCGGGAGTACAGCAGCTGACGGAAGGCGGTCACTTGACATACCGGGTCGTGGATACGAAAAATGGCGTTAACGTGCGGTTTAACTGGCAGGAGATTTCAGAGGATCGCAGTTATATTATTATTCAACTGGAGGCGGCTGGTGATGAGCAGCTGAGCGCCTTGACCGAACTCCAGTCGGAATACGGACAAGCATTGCACGAAAACGGCATCGATGCTGAATGGAATGCTTCTTTGCAGGGAACGGTTAAAGGGGAGCATACTGCCGATTCGACCATGAAAGCGGTAGAGGATGGCATTTTCAGAAATATGGCGGCGACTAAGGCGGAAACCTACGAGGATGCGACTACGGTCAGCAACGCTTACGAGGTGCCTTCATTGCGGTCCGGCATCCAAAGCGGAGGGAAGGTTCTGAACATGCAGGTGGCGGTTCATGAGGATCAATCGACCGGCAGCAGCCGGGTGACGATCGGGCTTCCGGTCATTACGATTGAGTATTAGACCTGCCTGGAACGCAGAAAGAAATTTTTGATTTACCACCAAGTTAAACGGATAGCATCATACTGATGAATGTGCTAAAATGACATCAATCATTTTATGCCACCAAATTATGGTGTAAAATCGGGATTTTGAAGAGACCAAAATACGACATAGAAAGAATGAGGAGCCATGACTGAAAATCAAAATCTTGAAGCACTCAAAACACCTGGTGCTGTATTTTTTATTTTCGGGGCAACCGGGGATTTGGCCAAACGCAAACTGTTTCCTGCCATTTATAGTTTGTACCGTGAAGGTAAATTAGCCGAGGATTTTGCGGTCATCGGCGTCGCGCGGCGTCCGCGTACCCAGGAGGAGTTCCGTGAGGACATCTTCCAGTCGATTCAGGAATTTTGCCGTTACAAGGCGGAGAACAACGACAACTGGAAGACGTTTGCGCAGCATTTTGAATATAAGTCCCTCGATATCAACAACGTCGACGGATTCCGTGAACTAAACGAACAGACGGTGAAGCTGGAGAAGCAGTTCGGCATTCCGGGCAACCGCCTGTTCTATCTGGCCCTGGCGCCGGAGCTGTTCGGCAGCGTATCGTTTAACCTGCAAAAGGGCGGCATGCTGGATGCCGAAGGCTGGAATCGCCTCGTCATCGAGAAGCCGTTCGGCTACGATCTGAAATCGGCTGAAGAGCTGAATGAACAGATTCGCCAGGTTTTTAAAGAAGAAGAGATTTACCGGATCGACCACTACCTGGGCAAGGAAATGGTGCAGAATATCGAAGTCATCCGGTTCGCCAACGCGTTCTTCGAGCCGCTGTGGAACAACAAGCATATTGCCAACGTGCAAATTACGCTGAGCGAAACCGTCGGCGTTGAAGAGCGCGGAGGGTACTACGACCATGCCGGTGCACTCCGGGATATGGGACAAAACCATATGCTGCAGATGCTGACGATGATCGCGATGGAGCCGCCTAGCCGCCTGCTGCCGGAGGACATCCGCGACGAGAAGGTGAAGGTGCTCCGTTCGCTCCGGCCTTACGAGACAGCGGAAGAAGTGAAGAAGAACGTCATCCGCGGCCAGTACATCAAGGGCTCTGCCCGTGGTAAGGACCTGCCGGCCTACCGTGAGGAGGACAAGGTCGACCCGAATTCCAATACGGAAACGTATTTTGCGGCGCGGCTGTTCGTGGATAATTTCCGCTGGGCGGGCGTACCGTTCTACATCCGGACAGGCAAACGCCTTCCGGTCAAAACGACGGAAATCGTCGTGGAATTCAAGAGCATGCCGAACAACGTGTATTTGGGTAAAAAATACAAGCTCGAACCGAACCTGCTGGTCATCCGGGTGAACCCGATGGAAGGCATCTACGTAAAGATCAACGCGAAGAAGCCGGGCTCTGAAAATGAAATCGAGCCGCTCGCGATGGACTTCTGCCAGAGCTGCATGGTCGGCATCAACTCGCCTGAGGCGTATGAGCGCCTGCTGCATGATGCAGCCCGTGGCGAATCGACGTATTTCACCCGCTGGGATGAAGTGGCGTCGGCCTGGTCCTTCGTCGATAAAATCGCCGAAGCCTGGGCGCAAAATCAGGGCGATATCTCTTATTATCCTGCCGGGTCCTGGGGACCGAAGGAAACGGACGAACTGCTGAAAGCGGACGGCTTCCACTGGTGGCCGGTGAACGGCCAGGAAGAGGACAACGTCGTGTGGCAGATTGGCAAATAAAACCGTTGTACCGGTGCTTGCCTTATGTTTCACTAAAGACATAGCCTGAAATGAAATCATCCTCATGCAGCCTCTGCATGGGGGTGATTTGCGTAGAGAATGTGATACAATAATAGACATGACTTTAGTGATGAAGGGAATAGTGAAATGAGCAAAGCGATAGATGATATGCTGCAGCAGGAAGTGGAGAAGCGCCGGACGTTCGCGATTATCTCCCACCCGGACGCAGGTAAAACGACATTAACGGAAAAGCTGCTCCTGTTCGGCGGCGCGATCCGGCTGGCCGGTACGGTCAAAGCGCGCAAAGCAAGCAAGCACGCGACCAGTGACTGGATGGAAATCGAGAAGCAGCGGGGGATCTCGGTTACTTCGTCGGTGATGCAGTTCGATTATAACGGACATCGGGTCAACATTCTGGACACCCCGGGTCACCAGGACTTCAGTGAAGATACGTACCGTACGCTGACCGCTGCCGACAGCGCCGTCATGCTGATCGACGTGGCCAAAGGGGTCGAGGCCCAGACGATCAAGCTGTTCCAGGTTTGCGCGAAGCGGGGCATTCCGATTTTTACGTTTATTAACAAGCTCGACCGGGAAGGCCGGAGTCCGTTCGACCTGATGGAGGAGCTGGAGCAGGTGCTTGGCATCCGCTCTGTGCCGATGAACTGGCCGATCGGGACCGGACGCGAGCTGTGCGGTGTCTACGACCGCATGAAGAATCAGGTCGAGCTGTTCCAGGGGAACGACCACTCGACCATTCAGGTACAGAAGGTGGAGGACTATAACGACCCGGTTATCCGTGAGATGGCGGGGGATTACCTGCACGATCAGCTGTGCCAGGACCTGGAGCTGCTGGACGTGGCGGGGGACCAATTTGACCTGGAAAAGGTACAAAAGGGCGAACTGACGCCGCTGTTCTTCGGTAGTGCGATCAACAACTTCGGGGTGCAGACGTTCCTGGAGAACTTCCTGCAGCTGGCCCCACCGCCGGAGCCGCGCCGCAGCACGGCTGGGTTGATCGAGCCGACGAACGAGAAGTTCTCGGGATACATTTTCAAAATCCAGGCGAACATGAACCCGGCGCACCGGGACCGCATCGCCTTCATGCGGATCGTGTCCGGCAAGTTCCAGCGCGGCATGACCGTCAAGCATGTGCGGGTCGGCAAAGACATCAAGCTGTCGCAGCCGCAGCAGTTCCTGGCACAGGACCGCGACATCGTCGATGAGGCGTATCCTGGCGATATCGTCGGGCTGTTTGACCCGGGCATTTTCCGGATCGGCGACTCGCTGAGCCAAGGCAGCGAAATCGTCTTTGACGAGCTGCCGACGTTCTCGCCGGAAATTTTCTCGAAGGTGACGGTCAAGAACGCCCTGAAGCACAAGCAGTACCAGAAGGGCATCGACCAGCTGACGGAGGAAGGGACCATTCAGGTGTTCCATACGGTCAGCTTCGACGATACGATTCTCGGCGTTGTCGGCCAGCTGCAGTTCGAAGTATTCGAATACCGGATGAAAGGCGAGTACGGCGTGGATGTGCAGCTGCAGCGGATGCCGTACCAGTTCGCCCGCTGGATCGTGGACGACCAGATCGATCCGAGCAAATTCCGCATCAACTCGACGCTGGTGAAGGATAAGAAGGGCAACTATGTCGTGCTGTTCGAAAACGAATATGCGATGCGGACCGCGATGGAAAAAAATCCGACCGCGAAGTTTTTGGAGACGGCTCCTTAAGTCTGCTGAAGCTTCTGTAATATAGGAAATACCCCTCAGCTGTTTCCCAGCGGAGGGGTATTTGTCATTGCGGTAAAAGCACCGGCGTCTTTGTTAAGTCAATGGACCCGGCTTAATCGTCTTGAGGTGCTCATGAGCCACATGAACGAGCTCGTTCTGCTGCTTCGTGTCGATATTTTTCCACATCATCTCAAAGATCGCTCCCAAGCCGGGGAGCGCCTGCTCCGGACCGTCGACGGATCCTTCAATCATTTCACGAAGCTCGGCTTCATTGGAATCATGGACCTTATGGACAATAGCTTGGCGCAGGTCGAGAAGAATTGACATGATCGTTTTCCCTCCAGGCTAAAAAGTTTGAACCCTTCACATCAGAGCCGCCCGCTTCCATATATATCGTGCGGACGACGTCCCGCTACCGAGGGCTCAGTCTGAATTGTAATGATATTCTTTAGTAATGTGCCCCGAGGCGGGTGGCAAAATTCAAGTTTTTCACCCGCTGTGATATAATAAGCAGGATAGACTTCTTATAGTCGTGGAGGTTAACATATGGCGAAAAAGCAGTACGCCGTCATCGGTATGGGGCGCTTTGGCTCCAGTGTTGCAAACACACTGAGCGAGATGGGGTTTGACGTGCTTGCCATCGATTCGGATGAACAGCGCACCCAGGCGGTATCAAATATGGTTACGCATGCCGTATCAGCGGATTCAACGGATGAAGAGGCGCTTCGTGCCCTGGGCATCCGCAATTTTGACGTGGTGGTTGTCGCCATCGGCGAAGACATCCAATCCAGTATTTTGACGACGCTCATCCTGAAGGATCTCGGGGTCGGAACGATTATCGTCAAGGCGCAGAATGAACTGCACGGCAAGGTTTTGCAAAAGATCGGCGCCGATAAAGTGATTTTTCCGGAGCGGGATATGGGTATGCGGGTCGCCCACCATCTCACTTCGCCGAATATTTTGGATTACATCGAGATATCCGAGGACTACAGCATTTTGGAATTAAAGGCTTCGCAGGACATGATCGGCAAAAACTTAAGGGAACTCGACATTCGCGCCCGCTTCGGCTGCAACGTCATGGCGATCAAGCACGGCACGAAGATGGATATTTCGCCGTATGCCGACGCCCCGCTGAGCGAAGACGACGTACTCGTTATCGTTGGCGAGAAAAGCGATTTGACCAAGCTGGAGCTGGCTTATCCGAAATGATCCGATCCTCAGCGCGAAAACCTCGTGCTGGGGCAGAGGAGCAGTTTGACAGATATGAATCAAGAGAAGGACGGTTAAGGATGGACATCATTTCACCGCAAAATCCCCGGGTCAAGGAATGGGCGCAGCTGCTCGAGAAGAAGCACCGGGACAAGCAGCATAAATATATCATCGAGGGCATTCATCTCGTGCAGGAGGCGCTGACGGCCGGGGCAGACCTGGAGTGCGTCGCGTTTGACTTGGAGCAGGGGATTCCGTCCGAGCTTGCCCACCTGGCCGGTAAATCTGCGGAGTGGATCGGCGTATCGCCTGCGGTAATCGCGAAATGTACGGATACCAAAACGCCGCAGCCGGTTTTTGCCGTTGTCCGGAAGCCCAGGTCCGCGGCAGGGCTCGACGCCCTGATGAGCCGGGAGGGCAGCCTGGTCATCGTCCTGGACGGCGTGCAGGACCCCGGCAATGTCGGGACGATCATCCGCAGTGCCGATGCGGCGGGGGCGGACGGGGTCATTCTGGGGCGCGGGTCGGCTGACCTGTACAACCCGAAGACGATCCGCTCGACCATGGGGTCGCTGTTCCATTTACCCGTGGTGGAGGGTGATTTGATGGAGATCCTGCCGGAGGCAAAGCGGAGCGGCGCGCGGGTGATCAGCACCAGCCTGCAGGCGCAGGACACGTGCTACAGCTACGATTTCCGGCAGGGCTCCTGCTGGCTGCTCGTCGGCAACGAAGCCAAAGGGGTATCGGAACAGGCGCAGCAGCTGGTGGATGACGCGCTCATCATTCCGATGCGGGGGCAGGCCGAGTCGCTGAACGTGGCGATGGCTTCGACGCTGATGCTGTTCGAGGCGATGCGGCAGCGGCATTTTGCTTGAACCTGCCTGCTCGTGAATATAAAAATAAAAGGCAATTCCGATCGGTGTGCGATGCGGAGCTGCCTTTTTTGCGTTGCGTTACACGCCCGAATAGGCCATAAATCCGCCGTCAACGGGCACCACCGTGCCGGTGACAAAGCCCGAGGTGGTGTCGTCCACCAGCCAGAGCAGGGTACCCAGCAGGTCTTCCGGAACGCCGAACCGGCGCATCGGCGTGTGGCTGATGATTTTATGGGAACGTTCGGTCAGGGACCCGTCCTCGTTCGTCAGCAGTTTCCGGTTCTGTTCCGTCAGGAAAAAGCCGGGGGCAATGGCGTTGACCCGGATGCCCGATTCGGCAAGGTGAACCGCCAGCCACTGAGTAAAGTTGTTAATCGCGGCTTTGGCTGCGCTGTACGCGGGCACCTTGGTCATAGGACTCGGTGCGCTCATGGAGGATATGTTCAGCACAACCGCGCCGGGACGGCCGATCATCTGCCCGGCAAAGACCTGGGTCGGAATGAGGGTGCCGATCATATTGAGGCCAAGCACGTTCTGGAATCCCTGGATGCTGAGATCAAAAAACGTCGTGATCCCTGGCTGTCCAAGGTGCTCCGGCTTATAGATCTCTTCCGTTGTGTTAGCACTGGGATGATTTCCGCCCGCTCCGTTAATCAGGATGTCGCACGGGCCGAAGGCCTCGCGGACCTGGCGCTCCGCCGCCTGTACGCTGCCAGGCTCCATCACGTCGCAGGCCACGGCAAGCGCCTGACCGCCCGCCTCGCGGATTTGCCGGGCAACGGCTTCGCCCTTTTCCGCCGTCCGGTTCAAAATCGCGACCTTCACCCCTTGGCGTCCGAGCTCCAGCGCCATCGCGCTGCAGAGAACCCCGGACCCGCCGGTAACAACGGCTGTTTTTCCGTGCAGGGCAGGGTGGTTAGGCAATGCTTTCATGCGTATCCCTCTTTTCTGCGGTAGGTTGAAGCTTCTGGTAGGCGTCCCACAGCCCCCAGAGATACATAATCCCCATGGCGCGGTCATACAGGCCGTATCCCGGCCGGCACTGCTCGCCCCATAAATGTCTGCCGTGGTCCGGGCGGGCATAACCGGTAAAGCCGGTGTCATGATATGCCTTGACGATGCCCGCGATATCGACGGTGCCGTCCTGCGTCCGGTGCGAAGTCTCGATAAAGTCGCCGTTCTCATACACGCGCACATTGCGGATATGGGCAAAAGGAATCCGGTCGGCAAACTCATGGATCATGGCGATGATGTCGTTGTCCGGATTGGCCCCAAGGGAGCCGCTGCACAGTGTAATGCCATTGGACGGGCTGTCCACAAGGGAGAGCAGACGCCGCAGGCTGTCCTGGCCGGTAATAATACGCGGCAGCCCGAAAATCGGCCATGGCGGATCGTCCGGGTGGATGGCCATCGTAATGCCGCAGCGCTCCGCGGTTGGAATGACTGCCTCCAGGAAATAGGCGAGATGGTCCCATAGGTCCTCTGACGTCACATTCCGATAGGCCTCAAACAGGGAGGTCAGATGCGCAAGACGTTCGGGTTCCCAGCCGGGCATCGTCAGGGAGCTGTTCTGGTTGATCGTCTGCACAAGGTCAAACGGGTCAATGCCGTGGATTTTGGATTTTTCAAAAAAGAGTGCCGTGGAGCCGTCCTCCAGCCGCTTGTAGAGTTCCGTCCGGGCCCAGTCGAACACCGGCATAAAGTTGTAACAAATCACTTTCACGCCGACCTGCGCCAGCTTTTCGATCGTTTTGACGTAATTGTCGATATACTTGTCCCGGGTCGGTAGGCCCAGCTTAATATCCTCGTGGACGTTAACGCTTTCCACCACGTCAATATGAAGGTTATGTGCTGCAGCTTGATCCCGAACAGCGATAATCTTCTCCATCGGCCATTCGTCTCCGGCCGGGACGTCATGAAGCGCCCACACGATCCCTTCGACACCGGGAATTTGTTTGATATGATCCAGCGAAACCGTGTCATTGCCTTCGCCGAACCAACGGAATACCATACGCAATCCCATACACCGCCTTGTCATTATGTTGTTTTGCAGAAAGAAGCTGCTGCCATTCCATCGGCACCATTGCCGGTACCGCTATGGCATGCTCCGGCGGCCTTGCTACACAGGCCAGCATGACTTACTTGAAATATTCCGGGTAGCGCTGTTTCAGGACCGGGAGGTTCGAAATGCTGAGGGTTAGATGCTCCTTCATGATCCGTTCGGCGAGGTCCGCATTCCGGCTGCGGATGGCTTGGATCATTTCCCGGTGCTGCTCAAACAGGTTCCCCCAGTGCGGATCCAGCGACAGCCATAACACGCGGGTGCGGTTCAGATGCGCGTTCATCTGCTGAATGACGTTCCATGTGCCCATTTTCCGGACGCCCTCGAACAGGATTCGGTGAAAAGCCTCGTCGAGCTCAAACATTCGCTTGCCGTCAAGCTGCTTCATGCTCTCCTGCTGCATCACGAGATTGTTCTCCATCTCCTGCAGCTTGTCTGCGGGAAAGGACTCGCAGGCGAGACGGATGACGGCCTTCTCCAGCTGCTCGCGCATGAACCGGGCTTCCTCCACCATGTCCGGATCGATCAGCGAGACACGGGTTCCCCTTTGAGGCAGCACCAGCAGCAGGCCTTCCTGGGCCAGGCGTACGAAGCTCTCCCGAACCGGCGTCCGGCTGACGTGGAAGGTCAGGGACGTTTCTTTCTCGGACAGGGCCGTACCCGGGGGAAGCTCCAGACTGACAATTTGCTGCTTGAGCTGTTGGTACACGAGATTACCGGCTGAACCGGATTGGAGCATTGTTTCATCCATTTCATGGATACCTCCTGACACTTCCATACTACCATACAAGTATGGCAGACGAAATGAAAATTTGCAGCTGACCGACCTGGATATTAGAATGAAAAGCCAATAAAATGCAGGCCAATAGGACTAAGCAGGTTCTAGAAGCTCTGAAAACCTGACATGGAAAAGGGCGTACAGGGTGGAGAGCCGGGTTTAGGACAGAAAAAAGCCGGCGGACATAGTCCGTCGGCTTTTTAATCTGGCAGAGCGCTGCAACGATCGTGCGGGCATGAATCTTCTGTGCACATGGTGGTAGGTCGGTTAGCTGCAGTTTGCCGGGCTTACAGCGTTCGGTTATTTTACCGGCTGCGTAATGATCCGGTCCACGATGCCGTATTCCAGTGCTTCCTGGGCGGTGAGGAAGAAGTCGCGATTGGTATCCTTCTCAATGCGTTCCAGCGGCTGCCCGGTTTTCTCCGCGATAAAATCGTTGATCTTGCTTCGCAGCTTCAAAATCCGGCGCGCCGTGATATCGATATCGGCAGCGGGGCCTTGGGCTCCGCCTAGCGGCTGATGCAGCATGAACTCGCTGTTGGGGAGGGCATAACGCATGCCCTTTTCCCCGGCAAGGAAGAGCACGGCGCCCATGGATGCGGCAATGCCCATGCAGATCGTGGTGACCTTCGGCTTGATGTAGTCCATCGTGTCCAAAATGGCATAGCCTGCCGAGGTAGAGCCCCCTGGGCTGTTGATATACAGGGAAATATCTTTCTCCGGATCGTCGGCGGCCAGGAACAGCAGCTGTGCGATGATGCTGTTGGCCACCACGTCGTTCACTTCGGAACCGAGAAAAATAATCCGGTCCTTCAAAAGGCGCGAATAAATATCATAGGAACGCTCGCCAAGCCGGCTTTGTTCCACAACGTAAGGAATCGTGTTCATGTTCATGGCCTCCTTTATATGGGAAGGCACAAGGATCTACGCCGCACAGCGCAGGGACATACCCGATCCGGAGGACATCCGTGTCCGGCCGAAACCGACCACGGGGGCCCGGTCCGTTGCCGGCTGCAGGGCTTCCATTAGCCGCTGGAGCAGCTCAGGCTTCTCCTGCCGGATGGCGGTCAGCAGGATATGGCGAAACTCTTCCTGCTCGACGTCCTTCCAGTGCGGGTCCGGTGAAATGGCTTCGCCGGTGTCTCCGCTGAGGTTGCGGCGCGCCCTGTGCAGCAGTGATTTGACTGTCGTTTCGTTCAGTTCCAGCATGCTGGCGATATCCGACACCCGGCTCTCAAACACGTCCTTCAGCACGAACACCAGCAGCTGCTTTGGCGTCAGCTTCTCCATCAAGGTGTCGAGCCCGGACAGAAGCGTATCGATCGGGTGATCGGTTGATTGCGGCTCAACCATCGGTTCGGCCGACTCACGCGACCTTTTACGGACGAGATCGATCCAATGGTTGCGGGCAATGGTCATCATCAGCGGCAGGCTGGGCTGCCGCGGAGAAGACGGGTCTTTCAGGCAGAAGCGCAGCGTTTTATCGATGGTGTCATGTGCCAAATCTTCGGCATCCCAGCGGTTGCGGGTGACGCTCAGGCAGAATTTTTTCAAACTTGGGTACAGCTCCGAAATATCCTCGCGATGATATCCGGTGTCATGGAATTGACGGATTAACATGTTAATCACACTCCTGTAGAGGCCTCTATAGAGATAACGTTTGAACAGGGGGAAAAGGATACGGGATGCTCATTTTTTTAAAATATTATGTTAAAAGGGGATTACGATCTTTCTCCAATATTGATACCAGTATAACAAAATACGAAAGCGGCTGCTCCCTGACAGGAGTGGGCTTGCTCTTCTTTTTTGCCAAGCCCGGGCATATGCTGATAAGGTAACCTACGGCTTCGAAGGAGGGGTTCCGGCATGAAAAGAAGGGCCAGATGGCGCAGCAGAGGGGCGAGCAGGCCCCGGAGCCGGCGGAGGGTATGGCTGATCGGTGCATTGGTTTTTCTAATTCTTATGCTCCAGGGCTTCGCCTATGTCGAAAATCATCTGAAGCCGCCCATCATGTACCTGGCCAAAATCCGCATGAAGCAGATTGCGACCGACGCCATTAACGAAGCGGTGGCTGCGCAGGTGGCGGAAGGCGAGAACGCGGATGACCTAATCGATTGGAAAATGGATACGTCCGGCAAAGTGTCCGGCTTTATGCTGAATTACGCAGAGCATATGAAAATTACCTCAAGCACCTTTAAGGTGGTTCAGTCCACGCTGGAGGACAAACATAAGCTGGCCGAGAGCATTCCGCTGGGCCAGGCGCTCGGCAGCCCGATCATTGCATCCTTTGGCCCCAATATTCCGATTCGGGTCGAGCCTCAAGGTGCGGTCAAGGTAGATCTGAAAACGAGAGAAAAAGATGCGGGGATCAATATGGTGCTCGTGGAGATTTACATTCATGTAACGGTCGAAGTGGGAGTCGTCGTGCCGTTCGACATGGAACCGGAAATCGTCGATACGGAAATTCCGGTCTCCTACCTGATGGTCGTCGGCAACGTGCCGATGTATTATTACGACAGCAAGGGCACGCCGGTCGGGGAGAACGGGGCCGCGGCGCCAAGCATCGCGCTGCCCGGAGCTGGAGTACAAAGCCAGCAAGGCGGAAGCCCGGCGGCCGGAAACCCGCCCAGCATCCATCCGGGAGGGGAAAACCCCGGAACAACGGATTCGACGAGCGGGGTAACGGGGGAGGCAGGGAAGCACTAAACGGCCCTGGTATAGCGATATTAAAAAGGGACCTCCCGAACACGCGGTTCAGGAGGATCCCTTTTTCTGTTTCAGCGCTTTGCGCTCTTCCATTTCCCAGCGCCGGAGGGATGGATAAGGGTCGAACGACCATTCGACCAGGCCGCTGTCACGGTAGATGCCGTAGTGCAGATGTGGAGGGAATTTACCTTGCGTGCCAGGTTTCCCGTAGCCGGAGCTGCCGACCCAGCCGATCGTTTGTCCTGGTGTGACGATATCCCCCTGTTTGATGGACTTTTCAAACCCTTGCAGATGAGCGTAGTAATGGTAATGGTTGTCCAAATCCCGGATGCCGATGCGCCAACCGCCGAACGGGTTCCACCCTTTGAGCTCAACTACGCCATAGCAGGTGCTTCGTACGGGAACCCCGTAGTTCGCAAAGATGTCCGTGCCTTCATGGATCCGGTAACCTCCCCAGCTCCGCCCGCTTCCCCAGGTGCTCCGGTACGAGTAGCTGCTGCTGATGGGGAGAGGAAAGGCATGCCCGGATAAATCCAGCGTGCCGAATTTTTCATACAGCTTGGAGAATTGTTCGATCCGTTGAACCGAGCGGCTGTTATGGTAATATTCCCACATCGCGATGTTGAAATCTTCCTGTGATTTGCCGTACCGCTGCAAATAATCCGCCATGCTGTACAGCACGTCAAGGTCGTTGTTGGGATCTGCCCGCCCGTCGCCGGAGCCGTCGCGGCCGTACCCGTCGAAGATGGAAATGGACCGCGGATTATGATCGTTCAATTCCGGATTGAACACTCCCGACCAGGCCGGTTCCGTAATGAGGATGCCGGTGAGGCGCTCCGGGTGCTTGCGATCCTTGGGATGGGCTTTGGTCAAGGTCCGTTCGTACTGGTCGATCGCGGCAATTCTATACCAAGGGATGTTGGTGGCCTTGCTGATCTTCGCATAGAGTGCCTTTCTGGACTCCAGGATTTCTGTCCGGCTCAGCTGGTCCAGCGATTTGGCGGCTTGGTTAGGCTCCGGAGCCGCCGGCTCCGCGTCCACCTTGCCCGGAAGGTGAAAGCAGCCCAGCAGCAGCGCCGATGCGAGTACACCTGTCAGCGAACGTTTGAGCCACCGTGTGTGCGGAACAATGTATTTCATCGGTTCTCTACCTCCTGCCAGTTTGATGCAGTCCTCGCTCAATATTCGGACTGGACCGACATAGCCTTAGAGTGAATCAAGAACCTCGAATTTATCCGTGCTTGGAAATGGAAGTATTTTGGCTGATTTCATGATATAATATGGAACATGCAGCAGCTAACCATGATAGCGAAAGAAGGTCAGAACATTGCCTACGAATACCATCAAGGAGCCAAAGCCGGATTGGATTCGCATCAAACTGACAACCGGTGACAATTACCAGGAAATCAAGAGCATGATGCGCTCTAAGACCCTTCACACGGTATGTGAAGAAGCACGTTGCCCTAACATATATGAGTGCTGGGCCAATCGTACCGCCACGTTTATGATTCTCGGCGATATTTGTACGCGGGCCTGCCGTTTTTGTGCAGTAAATACAGGAAAACCGACGGAACTTGACCTCCAGGAACCGGAACGTGTCGCTGAAGCGGCGGAGAACATGGGCCTGCGCCACTGCGTCATCACCAGTGTGGCCCGGGACGATCTGTCCGACGGCGGTGCGTCTATTTTCGCAGAGTCGATCAAGGCTGTCCGCAAGCGTCTGCCGCTGTGCAGCGTGGAGGTGCTGATTCCGGACTTTATGGGCAATTGGGACGCCCTGAAGACCGTAATGGACGCGAAGCCGGATATTTTGAACCATAACATTGAAACGGTGGAACGCATGTCGAATCGTGTGCGTGCCAAAGCGAAGTATGACCGCTCCCTGGAGCTGCTGCGCAGAGCGAAGGAAATGCAGCCGAACATTCCGACGAAGTCCAGCATCATGCTGGGAGTCGGCGAAGAATGGGATGAAATTTTGCAGGCGATGGACGACCTTCGCGCCGTGGATTGCAACATTATGACGATCGGGCAATATTTGCAGCCTTCTCCGCAGCATTTAAATGTGGTTAAATATTATCATCCGGATGAGTTTGCCGCTCTGAAGGAAGAAGGCATGAAGCGGGGATTCAGCCACGTGGAATCCGGACCGCTTGTGCGCAGCTCCTACCATGCCCATGAGCAGGTACAATCCGCTGCACAGCATAAATAGGCGCCATTATACGATAACCTCAGGCAGAAAGGCAGGGGTAGTTCATTGATTCTGATCGGCGGAAAAAATTATGAGGTGCTTAAAGATCATAAAGACGGTTGGAACCTTGAAGCCTTTCGTGAACGATACAGTGAAGTGCTGGACCGCTACGACTATATTGTCGGCGATTGGGGCTACAGTCAGCTCAGGCTTAAAGGGTTTTACCGGGATAAGCATCCCAAAGCAACCAAAGACACAGCCATTTCCGGCATGATGGATTACATTAACGAATACTGCAACTTCGGCTGCGCGTACTTTGTACTGCAGAAGAGCCGGGAGTCGCAGCCTAAAGAGAAAACAAAAAGCGGTTCCGTATAGGAGCCGCTTTTTGTTATGAGATCAGAAAGTATAAGTTTCGGAGCTTCTGCTTCCTGATCTCGCAAGAAAAACCTCCTCTAGAAGCGGTCTGTCTTCTTTGAAGGTACGTCGATAGACGTTTTTCTTATGCCATTTTTATCCAACATCCGTTCTTGATGCTGATCTATCCCAGAAAAGCTTCCCGCACCCGGTTCCAGAACGGGAACGGGCGGTATCTTGCAAAGCTGACCTTCTCCTTGGCGACCTGGCAGCGAACCGAGATGAGGTCGTCCACCTGCAGGTTGACATGATCGATATAGAGTAAGAGCCGCTGCTCTTTGCGGGAGAAAATGTCGCAGTGATGGTGCTTGGGCAGCAGAAGGGGCGATCCCATCGTCCGGAAGACGCGGTTGTTGATCGAAGCGATCTCCGCGATCTGCAGCGCCTCGATCGTCGGGTGCACCATGGCGCCTCCAAGACTTTTATTATATGCCGTGCTTCCGGATGGCGTGGAGACGCAGATCCCGTCGCCGCGGAACATTTCAAAGGTTTGGTCGTTGATGTCCACCTGGGCCACTACTGTTCCGTCGACGCCTTTCAGGGTGAACTCGTTCAAGGCGATATAGGAAGCGTTGCCCGATTTTCTATGAATTTCAAGTTCAAGCAGCGGATATTTGACGATTCGCGGACGAATGGAGCCCGAATTGGCCGCAGAGCTCATCAGTTCGATCAGCTGCGGCAGCTCGTCCGCTTTCCAGTCCGCATAGAATCCCAGATGTCCGGTGTGAACCCCTACGAAGGCAATGTCAGGAATATGGTCAATAAACGTATGAAAGGCATGAAGCATGGTGCCGTCCCCGCCGATGGAAATGACAATCTCCGGTGATTCGGCATCCAGCTGAAATCCCCGTTGCGCCGCAAGCTTATGGAACTGCTCGCTTAAATCCACGGATAACTGATCCCCGCGATCCAGAACATAGTATCTCAAGGGTGTAAGCTCCTTTGTAATGGGTTTATAAGAATCATAAACAATATCGGAGGATAACACAACGTCCATTTCATGTTCCGTGATCAGGAGGTCCGGCGAACGCCGCGCCACAAGGATTGAATCCAGCTGATCAGAAGGGAGAGCACTGTCATCCCGGCCAGCAGGATGCACAACAGGACGAGGCAGTCCCGGATGCCTTGGGCCGAGGCCAGAAAGCCGAAGTTTTGGCTTGCGAAAGCAGGCGCATCGGTATAACGTCCCATCACCGGTTCCCATAAAAACAAAACGAGGAAAGCAGCCACAAAACCATGGATCAAGCGCGCCATCATGAACGGCAAATAGCGCAGATTGGTGGCGTGCAGAATGCTCGCGATCTGGGCATGCACGGAGAGCCCTCCCCAGGACAGGATAAAGGCCGCTGCAGCTGCCTTAAAGGGCAGCGGAACGGAGGAGGCGGCTTCACCCGCCGAACGGGCGCCCAGGGTAACCTCAAATAAGCCTCCAACGAGCGCTTCCGAGAGGGATGGAGGGAATTGGAGCGCCGTCAGGCCATTTTCCAGCAAACGATAGAAGAACGCCATTACCCCCGCTTCGGTAAGTATCTCTAAAAATACCGAGAAGAATACAACCAGTCCGCCCACGACAATAATAAGCTTCAGCGAAGATTCGACTGCCTGCTGTAGCAGCTCGCCCACGCTTCGGCCGTCGTTCATTCTGGCTTCATGCATGGCGTTGAACGCCCGCCGCAGCCGGCTACCGCGAACCGGGGCTCCGGAAGCCGGAATTTCGGTCACCGAGCCCCGTTTGCCATGGAAACGCATGAGGAGGCCGATCAGAAAACCGCCGCCGTAATGGGAAAGTGCCAGAATGGTCGCGATTTTGGGATAATGAAAAAAACCGACCGATACGGCACCGATCAGAAAAATCGGGTCCGACGAGGTTGTGAAAGCCACCAGCCGCTCGCCTTCCTCCCGGTTGAGCATTTTCTGTTCCCATAGCTTGGCCGTCAGCTTGGCCCCGATGGGATAGCCTGACACATACCCCATCGCGGCTACGAATCCTCCGCTTCCGGGAATGCGGAACAGCGGCTTCATCAGCGGATCGAGCAGCGTGCCGAACAAGTGAACGATGCCGAAGCCCAGCATCATTTCGGAAATGATGAAGAAGGGAAATAACGACGGAAACAGGACGTCCCACCAAATGGCCAAGCCCCGCAGGGCGGATTCCAAATAAGGGCCGGGGTAACACAGCATCAGCACTAACAATCCGGCCATAGACGCAATCATGAGCGGTAAACCCAGCCTTTTTACGGACAAATTCGCAGCCTCCCTTCCGAATATGGGACATGGGAATCACACCTATATTCCTAGATTTTATGAATGTCATCGGACAAACAGTACAAAGAAGTTGGGAAAGCGTTTACAATAAATGCTGTATTTTTGGTGGAGATATGGTAAAATATACAGTACAACAACTAACTTCATTTCAAATTTAAAATATATGGATGGAGTGATGAGAACATGAGTATTGTCGCCGGTCTCCTTGTCTGCGCCTTCGTGTATGTCATTCGCGAATCACTGGTCCATCCCGGCGAAGAGGATTGGAGCAGTTACTGAAGATGTCCTAAGGTGCTAAACTTACGTTTAGCGCCTTTTTTTGTGCATAGGGACTTGTCCTTCCGCGAGACTCATGCAGAGGATCTCTGAGACCCTGATTTAAAGCTCAGGTCCCACTTTGTGGGGTTATTTTGTTTTTGGTTTTTGATATAATGGAAATAATATGTACTTTGCATGTTGATGATTCATTCGAGTAAGCAGCGTTGGAAGGCCCGGAAAGAGACAAGCAGCGATGAAGGACACTGGGCATGAAAGGAATGTATGGATGTGGCATTGGAACCTCTTTACTCCATTAATGTAGTATGCTGTAATTGCGAGCATCAATTTTCCACGTCACGGGTGCGTCCGAGCTTTAAGAAGGCCGTGCGTACGGATGCGGATTTTTGTGCTTATTATAACAACGAGAATCCCGACTATTATGTGGTCAGGGTATGCCCGAAGTGCGGTTTTGCGTCTACGGAGCATTCAACGGAACGGCTGAGCGATGTGCAGAAAAAGCAGTTCGCCGAGAAAATCGGCAAGCGCTGGATCGAGCGGGACTACAGCGGACACCGGGATTGGGAAATTGCACTTGAGACCTACAAGCTCGCCTTGCTGTGCGCGCAGACGATTGGAGAGAAGGATCGGATTATCGCAAGCCTTCTGCACCATATTGCCTGGCTCTACCGGTATAAGGGTGACGAGGAGCAGGAGCAGCGCTTTCTGAAATACTGCCTGGATTCTTATATCCGGGTGTATGAGCTGGAAGGCGTAGGAGCGAACAACGCGCGCTTGCTATATTTGATTGGGGAACTGCACCGCCGGACAGGCGATTACCATCAGGCGGTCAAGTGGTTCTCCAGAGTCATCAATGATAAACATATCGTGGATTCAGCCATGATCCACGCTTCACGCGAGCAGTGGGGCGTGCTGCGGCAAGAGATGCTGGACAAGCGAATGGAGCTGCCGGGCGAGATGAATCCCGCCTGAACGTAAAAACACGCCAAGGAGACCGTGTTCATCACGGCATGCCTTTGCGTGTTTTCTTTCCGGAGCAGATCAGCTGGTTCGATCAGCGAATATCCTGGTCGAACAGCAAATAATCGTTGTCCGTGTCAATGATATGGAGTCTGTTGTTGCAGCAAGGAAAGACGAGCAGCTTTTTCTTTCCTTCATGAATACTGCGAAGCTCAGCCGGCTTAAGGGGCAGCCTCACATTGTTCGTTCCGCAGAACGGACATTCATGTACATAGATATCGCCCATCACTTTGTCATAAGGCCAGGTTCTGGAGAACGGAATCATGATTTGGTTCCTTCATCGCAGTCCTGCTTGCCGGCCTCTTCCTTGGCGAGCTCCGCCAGCTTCTGCAGCAGGATATGCTGCGGCATGTGCATCAGGTGTTCCAGGGGAACCCCCAGCTTCTCGGATAGTTTCACGGCGGTCTCCGGTGAAATTTGCAATGGTCTCATGGTGAGTATCCCTCCTCTGTATGAATAAGCCCGTTTTGCCGGGCAGAAACATAAGGGTTTCGTCTTTATAGTTATACACCTTACCATGAGGCCAATCAAATAAAATAAAAATGATGATGAGAAAGGTGATTCGAACATGAACAAAGACCTGAAATTAACTTGGAATCTTGAATCCGTATTTCCGGGCGGCTCCGCTTCCGCCGAGTTCGATACCTTCCTTCACTCCCTGGAACAGGATCTGAAGAGCCTTCAGGGCGAAATCAAGGCAGCCAAGGCGCCGGCGAGCCCAAAAGAGACCGAGTCGTTTGACGGGTTTATTGAAGCGCTGCAGGGCACTATTGCCCGCCTCTCCGAAGCCAGCGCGTTTGTCAGCTGCCTGCAGGCACAGAACCAGCAGGATAAGAAGGCCGTTCAACTGGGCGGCCGCCTGGCGACCCTTCGGGCGCTCATTAGTGGAATTATGACCGACTTTGACCACATTCTCCGCTCGACCGATGACGAGACGTTCGCGCAGTGGATCGGCCGGGATCAGGTGCGGCAGCTGGCCTTCGTCCTTAGTGAGAGCCGCGATCAAGCCCGCGAAATGATGAGCCCGGACATGGAGAGCCTCGCGCTCGATTTGGCCATCGACGGTTATCATGGCTGGAGCAGCATGTATGATACGATCGTCAGCCATATCCAAATTCCGTTTGAGGAAAACGGCGAGACCGTGTCGCTGTCGGCCGGGCAGGCGGCCAATAAGCTGGACAGTCCGGACAAGGAGACCCGCGAGTCGATGTTCGTGAAGTGGGAACAGGCATGGTCGGACAAAGCCGACTTCTGCGGGGATACGCTGAATCACCTCGGCGGATTCCGCCTGAAGCTGTACGGACGCCGCGGCTGGGAGGAAGTGCTGAAGGAGCCGCTTGAAATCAACCGCATGTCGCGTGAGACGCTGGACGCCATGTGGAATGTCATCCAGGACAACAAGCAGATGCTGCTGCAGTATATGGAGCGCAAGGCCAAGCTGCTCGGCCAGGACCGTCTGAGCTGGGTGGATGTAGAAGCGCCGATCAGCAAGTCTTCGGGCACGATTTCTTACCAGGAAGCGGCGGAAACGATCGTGGAGCAATTCCGCAAGTTCAGCCCGCGCATGGCTGATTTTGCCGAGATGGCCTTCGACAAGTCCTGGATCGAGGCGGAAGACCGTCCTGGCAAGCGTCCTGGCGGGTTCTGCACCTCGCTGAAGCTCAGCAAGGAGACGCGGATCTTCATGACGTTCAGCGGAACCGCTTCGAACGTCTCGACGCTGGCGCATGAGCTAGGACACGGCTATCACCAGCACCTGATGAACGAGCTGCCGATTTTGAACCAGCGGTATGCAATGAACGTTGCCGAGACGGCTTCTACCTTCGCGGAGATGATCGTATCGGACGCGATGGTGAAATCGGCTGCCGATGAGCAGGAGCAGCTGGCGCTGCTTGAAGACAAAATCCAGCGGAGCGTCGCATTCTACATGAACATCCATGCGCGCTTCCTCTTCGAGACCCGGTTCTATGAGAAACGGAAGAGCGGTCTGCTCAGCGTTCAGGAGCTGAATACGCTGATGGAAGAAGCGCAGAAGGAAGCGTACTGCGACGCCCTGTCGTCTTACCATCCGCATTTCTGGGCGTCGAAGCTGCATTTTTATATTACGGGTGTGCCGTTCTATAACTTCCCGTATACTTTCGGCTACATGTTCAGCACCGGCATCTATGCACGCGCGCTGCAAGAAGGCGCGGGCTTTGCCGATAAATACGACGCCCTGCTGCGCGATACCGGCGTCATGACGGTGGAGGAGCTGGCGAAGAAGCACCTGAACGCCGATTTGACGGGCCGCGATTTCTGGCAGAGTGCGGCGGATCTGACGGCAGAGGATGTCAAGCAGTTCCTGGCCATGACCGACCATCTGGTGTAATCCAGCCGGAGGGTTCGGATAA
Source organism: Paenibacillus favisporus (assembly GCF_040545415.1). Classification (NCBI taxonomy): domain Bacteria; kingdom Bacillati; phylum Bacillota; class Bacilli; order Caryophanales; family Paenibacillaceae; genus Paenibacillus; species Paenibacillus favisporus. The sequence continues at coordinate 28,332 of NZ_JBEPLV010000008.1, forward strand.
GTGTAATCGATCACGCCACACAAAAAAGCAGTCCCTTGGGGTTCGTTACGCCTCAAAGGGACTGCTTTTTTGATGATACATTAGTTTGGGAGACACGGACTTGTTATATCGCATCGTAAGAAGGCGCCGCTAAATGCACTCTTATGCGGCTGGAAAAGCAACATGGAATCGCTTTGTCAGATGTCCATCCTCCGTAAAGTGCATCAAGCGGGGCATAGGTTAGGAACGTCCGCGGATTTCCTGACGCAGGAACATGACGTAGGAGATCGCAAAGCAGGCCAGCGTCAGGGCGATCAGCCCGGTGACCTGCGGCCAGATCAGCAGCAGGCTCTGCCCGAAGGGGAGCGGGCTGTCAATCGCGCCGTAGGCCTGCTCCGTCGTGAGCGGACCCAGTGTACGCACCGTCGGCATCAGCAGCGTCGAGGTCGCCTCATTGAACAGCGTATACGGTGAAATCCGGCTCAGTCCGAGCATAAAGCTGACATGGTGGACCATGTCGTCGACCGAAGCCGTGTCGCTGTTAGGCGCAAGGCCCGAGGAGATCAAATTCAGGATCATATCGTAAAAGAAGCTGAAGAACAGCCAGACGGCGATGCCTGACAGCGCCGATGTGGCAGGCTGGCGGAATTTAACCGAGAACAGGATGGATAAGTTCAGCCAGAATCCGATATAGACGATCGTGACGACAAGGAAGCTGAGGATTCTCAGCAGCTCCTCGAATGACGGCGGCAGTCCTACGATCAGAAAACCGAGGGCCAGCACGAGCAGCCCGAGGGAGAGAAACATGAAGCCGATGATGGTGAGCGACGCGATAAATTTGGCGTTCAGCAAATCGTCACGGTGAATCGGCTGCGCCATGATGCGGCTCAGGGTGCCTTTGTTCCGCTCGCTGTTGACGGCGTCGAAGCCGAGGCCGATGCCAAGCAGCGGGCCCAGGAAGCCGATGAATCCGATAAACGACGGCAGGGTGCCGTCGGAGGTGGTGAACAGCTTCAGGATGACGAAATCGCTGTAGCCGTCCGTGGATTTGATAGCGTCCTGCAGGCTGTTCAGCGCCGTATACAGCGAGGCGACGCAGGTCAGGAAGATGATCGCCAGGAGCAGCAGGAAGCGCCAGCTCCGGACATGATCGGAAATTTCCTTGCGCACCAGGACGCGGAATGCCGCCGGGTTCGCATTCGCCCGGCTGAACCGCTCCCGGTCGGAGGGAACAGTGCCCCGCAGCCGGCCGATGCCGTCCTTAAATGGGGAGCTGACCGTGTCCCAGGCTTTATTTAGCTGCTCTTTTAGAACGCTTGCTTCCAAGTTCCTCACCTCCCGCAAAATATCGCCGGTAGATTTCATCCAGGCCGTATTCCTTGCGCTGCAGCCCGTAAAGGGCCGCTCCCGACGCGACGACCGTCCGGGCGATCTCCGGACTGCAGTCGGCATTGACGCCGATCTCCAGGCGCGTCCGGTCCTCCGCCGGCCTCATCGAGTCCTGATCCCCGCTCGCGATCCGGACGGAGCTGACCCCTTCCACGCTCTGAAGGTCAGCCAGCAGCGCATCATCCGCCCGGTCCACCTCGGCGGTGATCAAGAGCGGCGTGTCGGTCAGCAGGACGCGGGACAGCGTCTCCAGGTTTCCTTCGGCCAGCAGCCTGCCGCTGACGAACAGACCGACGCGGTCACAGATTTGCTGTACCTGGTGAAGCTGGTGCGAGGAGAGGAGCACCGTCAAGCCCTGGTCCCGGCTGAGGCCGTGGATCAGGCCGAGGAGCTCATCAATCCCTTTAGGGTCGATGCCGAGCGTCGGCTCATCGAGGATGATGATTTCCGGCCGCTTGATCAGAACGTCCGCGAGTCCGAGCCGCTGCCGCATACCGCGGGAGTAATTCCCGGCCTTCTTATGGGCGGCATCCTGCAGCCCTACCTCCTTCAGCAGATAGAGCGAACGATCCTCCGCCTCTTTGTCGGAAATGCCGTTAAGGCGGGCGGTCAGCTTTAAGTTCTCGAGGCCGGTCCAGTCTTCGTAAAAACCGACGTCGTCCGGCAGGTAACCGACGCGGCGTTTGACTTCAATCGGCCGCCGCGTCGGATCCAGCCCCAGCACATTGATGCTTCCGCCGTCCGGTTCGCTCAGGCCGAGAAGCATCAGAATGGTGGTCGATTTGCCTGCGCCGTTTGGGCCGAGCAGGCCGAAGATTTCCCCGCGGCGGATTTGAAGGGACAGATGGTCCACGGCTTTATGGGTGCCGTAGCTTTTGGTCAACTGCTGAATGTCGATGACTGTCTCCGCCAACGTTATCTCCTCCCGTATTTACGAATGAGTACATAGATGCCGCCCAAAATGACCAGGATGATTAGCACGCCGATCCAGCCCCACAGGACGGAGCCTTTGACAGCGACCCGGAAAGAGGCGTTGGATGAAGATTCCGCGGCCTGGGCGGTAATATCGGTCACATAGTCCCCGGCGATGGCTTTGTCGCTTGCGGTCAATTTGGCTTCCACCGTGGTGGACTTGCCGGCGGCGAGCTTATCGACCGTTTTGGGATTAAAGCTGACTTCCCAGTTGGTTGGCGCCGTGGAGGTGAAGTTGATGTTGGTCAGGTCGGCGGTACCGGTATTTTTGACCAGCAGCTCAACGGTTTTATCTCCGCCTGCCTTAATGTCGGTGCTTAACAATCCGCTTGGCGTCGTCAGTTCCATGCTGTACTTGCCGGTAATGACGGCTTCGAGCTCCAACTCGGAATTCGTTGTCTGGTTGGAAGCGCGGATCGGTATTTTAAAGGTACCCTGCGTCACGTTTTCAGCCGGCTTTACATCAACGGTAATGGATTTGTCAGCCCCCGGGTCCACTTCGACGGAAGAGACCTGTTTGCTGTCGGCCGTAAATGTTACGTCCCATCCCTTCTCAGCCTGGGCGGTTAACGCATACGTCTGCTTTTCGGCGGTGCGGTTGGACAGGCTCACCGAATAGGTAAAGGTCGCGTCGGAGTGTCCCTCCAGGTTGGCCTGATCGGTCGTCAGTTCGGTTTGATACGTGCCCTTTTCCGTGATGTTGACCGAAAGGGGCAGAGACGCGAGGCTGCCCGCCGACAGCGTAAAGCGATAGGTTCCCTTGTCGATTTGCATTGGAACCGTCACGTCCAGGGAGATTGTTTGCGATGAATCCGGCATGACCGAAATTTCGTTCAGGTCCCAGCCGCCGCCGGAAATTTTAGCCGTCCAGCCTTCGGGCAGATCGGTAACGGATATCGGGGCTGTAATAACGCTGCCGGAGTTGTTTTTCAGCTCCACGCTGTAATTCAGCGATTCTCCGGGAGGCACGGAAATGGAAGTGTAGGTAGTGTACAGCGTCAGACCTCCGGCTGCATGGACCGGACTTCCCGTGCTGGCGATCAGGAAGCCGATGCAGAGCATCAGCGCCAGGCCGGCATGTGTGATGATCCTCAAGAAACGTGTCATGAAACAGAACCCTCCTCAAGTGTGTTGGTGATCATCTGGAATACGAATGAAGGGCCGCCACCGGATTTACCGGAAGATTAAAAGAAGATAAAAATTTGCTTAAAAAGGGATAAAATCACGGAAGAGGGGAGTCCGAACGCGAAATTCTTTTGCTAGAATGTTGCTGTAAAAATGGCGGCCAGCGCTCTCTTCGGGACCTTGGGTGCAGGGGGCAGGCCGGATCAAGGGAATGAAGAGAATAAGGGGGGATACTCCATCATGCAGGACCGTCCTGAAGCGTGGTTGAAGGAAATTGCAGAGGGCTCGGCTCCGGCTTTCGACCGGTTCTATGATGCGTTTGCTCCGATGGTTTACCGGCTTGCGGAATACTGGATGAAGGACCGGGTGGAAGCGGAAGATGTCTGTCAGGAAATTTTTATCGAAGTGATGGAAAAAGCGGGGCACTACGATCCCGAAAGGGGCAGCGTGGAAGCGTGGCTGGCGGTTCGTGTCCGAAGCAGGGCCATGGACCGCCTCCGGCAAAAGCAGCGGATGGCCGCCCTGCAGCGGACGCAGGAAGAGTCGGCCGTTATGCGCTGGCAGCGGACGCTGGAATCGGCGGAGCTCGAGGCGTTCCGGCATCTGGATCAGGAGCAGGTGAGGGCGGCGCTGCGCAGCATCCCGCCCATGCAGCGAATGGCGCTCTACGGGAGCTATATGATGGAGCTGACGCACCGCGAGCTGGCTGAGAAGATGCAGAAGCCGGTCGGAACCGTGAAGTCGCTGATCCGCTACGGCATCCGGAATTTGCGCAGCAGATTGGAACAGGGCCAGGTTACCCAGGCCGGCGAGGGAGGTGAACCGCATGCGGTTGTCCATTCGGGAAAATGGGAGCAATAATCCTGAAGGCTGTGCTGAGCTGCCCGAGGAAAAGCTGGTCGATTACGCGATGAAACAGCTGGAAGAGCCGGAGCGTCTCCTCGTCGAGGAGCATACCGCCGCTTGTCCCCACTGCAGGGAGCGCCTTGCCGAGTGGGAGACGGTGATGCAATCTGTTGAGCTGGTCGGCTCGGTAATGAGCGAGCCAGCCTCGGCTTTGGAGAGCCAGCCAACCGCTGCAGCGTTGAGCACACCGCAGCCCGGGTCGCCGATACGGGCCGTGGGTGCCGAAGAGAAAACCGCATCAGAGACGGATTGGCAGGCCTCCAGCGACTTAGCTGGCCCGTTCGCGGCCTCTTCCGCAGCTCCTGGCCCGTCCGCCAGTCTTGGCCGCAAAATGCGGCTTCTGGCCCGGCTCCGTTCCCTGGAAAAAGGATTTGTCCGCCGGCGGCGTTACCTTGTACCTGCCGCAGCGGCAGCGGTTGTTGCAGGCTGCGTCGTTGCCGGACTGTTCTCCTTCAAGCATCGGGAGATGCCGTCCGCCGATTCTATCGATCAAGCGTTTACATCCAAAATCGCTGTTATGCAGTCGGCCAATTACGATCAGTACCGGATTCCGCCGCTTCCGCCGCTCCACGGATCGGGAGGCGTGTGGATCGACCGGGATTCGGGTGAGATGCTGATCGTGATCGAAGGTCTTCAGCCACCGGAGGAAAAGGCCTACCAGGTATGGCTGCAGCATGAGCAGCGGTCGGTCAGCATGGGCATGCTGATGACGGGTAAGGCCGAGGGTAAAGGTTATTATTACGGATACGGGACCATGGACCCGGACCAAATTGTGATTAGTCTGGAACCTAAGGGCGGAAGCCGGGTCCCGACCGGACCCGAAGCACTAAGGGTGTCTGTCGATGATAACAGGGAGTAGCGTCAGCCTGGGGGATCTCAAATGCCCTCGGGCTTTTTTCTTTTCAGGTTTCGCGTTAGCCCGGAATAGTCACTATAAGCCGACTGTTTTTAGGGAGAGGGGACCATCGAAACAGATTTAGGGTAGCGTTCATTGGAGTTGATTCGTGGTTTTTCGTGCTGTTCTTGGAATATCCTTGAGGAAATCACATTTTGTCAAAATAACCAGAAAAATAGCGATTTATTGCCGAAAATAAAATTGCTTTAACGAAAATAATAGGAATTATTACCCAATTATGTTTGATGTTGTTGTATGATACTACATGCTGTCTTATAATGAGTCATAAGCCCTATGAGTTTTGGCGAATTTTGGAGAGGGGGAAAAAGATGATCAAAACCGAGCAGTTATCTTTGGCAAGGCAATTGGATTTAGTGTTTAAGGAACTGGAAGAAGAGCTGTCAGGACTATCATCCGGCACGGTGTTTGTGCAAATACGAAATAATGTCATTGGTAAATTTGGTATCCGGCATCATCCGCTGGAAGGACGGAACGGGGAAATTCATTCCCAGGATTCCGGACTGACTCCAGTACAGTACTCGTCTTTTCGTCTCATGGCTTTAGAAAGTTTAAAATACAAGCGCCACTGGACTCACGGTGAAATCAGCTACGAATTTACGATCCGGCAGGGGCTCATTGCGGTGGATGCCATCTTGGAATCCAACTATAACATGGCTAACCTGATGATCCGGTATCCGAGACATACATATCCTGAAACAGTAACAGAATTGTCGTAGCTCGTCGTGGACTTATTTTATCATCCCTTCTTGCTTTTTGTAGTATGACGTTATCCATGAATATCCGAATAGTTTGATTAGCACAGACGACAGACCCAGGCTTAGCGGTAGTTTTTCTTGCGATGATCGAATGGTTAGCTACGCTGAAAATTTTATAAATTCTATAATTAGAAAAAGGCAGCCCTTGGAATAATCCAGAGGCTGCCTTTTGTAGGCGGGGACGGCTCGCGCCGGGCCCGGCTCATCATGATATCAACGTATACAAATGCAGATTATTGGCCGGAACGACCCGATAATTGCTGCTCTGCCAGTTGTACCAGACGTTTTGTGATGTAACCTCCCAAAGAACCAGTCTCACGGGAAGTGTAGTTGCCCATGTATCCGTCTTGTGGCATTTGAACGCCAAGCTCTTGTGCAGCTTCAAGTTTCAGTTGTTGAAGAGCAGCGTTAGCTTGTGGAACCACCAGGTTGTTCGAGCGGCTTCCGCGTCCTTGGTTTTGACCTTGACCCATACCCATGTTTGTCACCTCCTTTGAACTTTATGGAGTTATTATGGTGCGAAAGATTTGAAAACATGCAGTAAGAATGGAGATATAAATTGGTAAATAGAGGATAACGCAAAAAGGGCCGCACGCTTCAAGCAGCATGCAGCCCTGTTATTTGTAAATTTGAAAATCCGCGTTTTCCTATGCCTGATTCTAAGGAGTCGGCTTAATGGTCTTCAGAAGGATAGATCATGTCCAGCGTCAGGTCCATCTCGACCGATGCCTTCGGCTCGATCCGGATCAGTCCCGTCAGGTCCGGTCCCGCGGCAAGATTGGGCGCATCCGGCAGCCAGGTATATGGCTCGATGCATAAAAATTCGTCCGCTTCGCCTTTCGTATAAAGGACCCAATGCTTATAGTACTTCGGATCCGCAGAATACTTCAGTCCGTACCCGTCACTGCGCATCAGCAGGGCTTCCGCAGGCTGTCCTTCCCCGATCCGGAGCGGCGTGTCGAAGTTGGTCCCGGCCAGATTGAGTCCTTGATTGAGCTGATCGAGCGGTCCGAGCGGGAGGAGCTCGCCGGTCGTAATTAAATCCTTATCCAGCGCATATTCCGCGCTTACAGGCAGGGTAAGCGTCCACTCTCCCGGCTGCCCGTCAAGCAAAAACCATGTATGAAAACCGATGCCGAAAGGTATCGGATGGTCCCCCAGGTGGGTAACCTTTAAGTGTTGGGTCAGTTTGGACCCTTGAAGGCGAAGCGTCATTTCCAGCTTCAGCGGTGCGGGAAACTGCTCCATCCAGTGTGGATCGTCTGAGGTCAGGAACTCCGAGGTCACTGCACAGCCTTCTTCGTCTTCTTCGATATCGCTGACTCTCCAGGACTGCGTCCGGTGGAGCCCGTGAATATGGTTGTCTCCGGCAGTGTTCCGGTCGAACTGATACGATCTGCCTTCGTATTCAAAATGGCCGCCGCGGATCCGTCCCGGGGGAATCAGCATCGGCATGCCAAAATGGTAAGGTTTTTGCAGGTAGAATTCCAGATCGTTGTCATCAGGTCTCCGAACGACCTGCCGATTTAGGGTATGGTCCAAAATGGAAATGACATTGTTTCCAAGCGATGGCAGCAGTGTGACTTCAAGCTCACGGCTATGCAGGATATAGGTATCGTATCCGTTCCATTGCCCTTTGGTCACTTGTTTCATATCGTTGCTCCTTTTTCCTCTAAATTCATTTAGCCTTCAAATATCTAACCCATATCATAACAGATTTGATGGCGTTTCGTAAAAAAAGGGGTTTGACAATTCGACGATCTGAGCTTTATCATAGGCATTGCAAAAGGCTTTCAATGATTATGTAAACACGATGACAGGGACAAGTAAGCAAAGACGGCGTAACCTTCAGAAAGCCGGTGGTTGATGCGAACCGGTGGAGCCGATTTTGCCGAATGGACCCTTGAGTGCCGCGTTGAACGGAAGCAACCATGACTTCCTGCGTAGACCGGCCGGCGATTCCACGTTACGGAAGCAGAAAGGCTGACAGTTGTCGCTTCCACATGGGCGGCCTGCAGCAAATAAGGGTGGCACCACGGTCTCACGTCCCTTGCGGGCGTGGGGCCTTTTTTGTTTTTTACCATTTTTAAAGTTGGAGGGATTGTTGATGAAAACCGTACTTTCCGGCATTCAACCCAGCGGCAAACTGACGCTCGGCAACTATATCGGAGCCATGAAAAATTTTGTAAAACTGCAGAACGACTATCAGTGCAATTTTATGGTCGTCGATCTTCACGCGATTACGGTACCGCAGGAACCCGAGGCGCTTCGGGAGCAGTCCGAGGCGGTAGCCGCCTTGTTCATCGCAGCGGGCATTGATCCAAATAAGGCGAACGTGTATATGCAATCGCATGTTCCGCCGCATGCCGAGCTCGGATGGCTGCTGACGACGCTCACCTCGATGGGCGAGCTTGAACGTATGACCCAGTTTAAAGACAAATCGGCCGGCAAGGACTCCGTAGGCGCCGGATTGTTTGTCTATCCCGCACTGATGGCGGCAGACATTCTGGTGTACAATGCGGATCTGGTTCCCGTAGGCGAAGACCAGAAGCAGCACTTGGAGCTTGCCCGCGACCTGGCGGGACGCTTTAATCACCGCTTTGGCGACTATTTTACCATTCCGGAACCGTACATCCCCAAAGTGGGCGCGCGGATTATGTCGCTGGACGACGCTTCGAAAAAAATGAGCAAAAGCAATCCGAACCCGGGAAGCTATATCGCCCTCTTGGATCCGCCGGATGTCATCCGCAAAAAGATCAGCCGGGCCACGACCGATTCGGGGAAAGAAATCCGCTATGCACCGGATGAAAAACCGGAAATCAGCAATTTGATGAGTATTTACTCGCAATGCTCCGGCATGTCGCTGCAGGAAATTCAAGATAAATACGAAGGTCAAATGTACGGCGGATTTAAAAAGGACCTGGGAGAAGTCATCGTAGCGACGCTCGAGCCGCTTCAGCAAAAATATGACGAAATCCGCAAGTCCGGTCAAATTCATGATATATTGGCGCAGGGCGCAGACAAAGCCATGGAGAAGGCATCCCGCACCGTGGCCGAAGTCAAAGAAAGAATGGGATTTCTCCCGGCCAAGAAATAACTTCCCTGGCGGCAGCAATGCCTAGCGCATTACTGGTTGCCGGGCTGCTGAAGCCGGTTCTTGCGGGCTTTGACCACAAAGCCCCACCCGATATTGAGAATTGCGAGAATGCCGAGCAGCACGGCTACCCAGCCGTTATAGCTGATGGAGACGGCGCATGCCATCAGAAGCAGGATGGACGAGGCAGCAAACCATAAAGACAAGCCTTTACTCATTGGCAAAAACCTCCATTTCATATATAGAAACTTTCTTGTATAACTGTGTCGCTGCGAGCCATACTAAGCTTGCAAGCTTGCATTTCAATAAGACGCAGAATTGAAGGGAGACTCTTATTATGGCTAGATCTCGTTCCAACAATCTGGTGGTACCTCAAGCAAACGCTGCACTGCAGCAATTGAAAATGGAAGCGGCTCAGGAGCTCGGCGTTCAAATGCCGCAAGACGGATACATGGGCAACTACACTTCCCGTGAAACCGGTTCTCTCGGGGGATACATTACGAAACGTCTGGTTCAATTGGCTGAGCAGCAACTTTCCGGCCAAGGCAGATAGTTCCATACAGGAAAGTATTTCGGGTCCGGAGCGCCGACAGGTGCTTCGGTCTTTGTCTTGCAACTACCGTGATTCTCTCTTATCCGGCAGCATCCGTCAAGAGGCAGGCTATTTCCGAACAAGCGGGGCTGCTGAAAAACTTTACGACGGAAGGATAAAAGGCGTTACCGTAAAAAAGGGATCTGCGGAATTTTTTCGCAGATCCCTTTTTATTATGCATCTCCGCGGCACTCAGCCTGAATTGATGGAGAGCCGCTTGTTCATTTTTTTGGAGCTCAGCCAGCCAACGTAAGTATTGATCGGCTGATAATTTTTATCCATTACGAGCACAGCGACGAACGGATACTGTCTCCGGTGGCGGTAGCGCACATCCGCCCAGCGGACCACATAGCCCCAGGGCAGCGGCTCGACTTCGGCCACCGCGAAGGAGGAGAAGTACAGGAAGGCTTCCACATCGGGATGCTTCCGCGAATGCTCGACCGCCGGATGGGATTCGGTGACGGCATGCTTTCTCCATTCGAGGGTATGCCCGTTCAGTACGCCGATCTGATAGCTGCCGTCCGGATGGGATTTGACGACATGCCACTTATTATAGGAAATGGTCGGAATGACGAAGTAACGTTCTCCCGGCTTACGGCTCTCATCCAGCCGCATCACTTCCCGGGTGCGCATCGAATGGGCGCCGGTCCGCCATATATAATAAAACACCGTCAGGATATATACGATAGTGAACAGCGGTGCAGGATGTACCGCTCCCGTACTCCAAAGCAGAACGGCCAGGGCGTGCAGCGTGAAAATAAACGGGTCAAAAATATGAATGATGTTCCACGAAATCCACTTTTCCGTCACGGGCCTGAAGGCCTGGGTTCCGTACGTGTTGAACAAATCGCTGAACACGTGCAGACAGACGGCGATGCCGGTCCAGAGCACGATATGCCCGGATGGGACACCGCTGAACAGAAGGGACAGGATTCCGCTGATCAGAGCGGTCCAGATGACGAGAAACGGCAGGGAATGAGTAATTCCCCGGTGATTCTTAACATAAAGGGCATTGCTTTTGAACCGCAGCAGGCCGTCGAAATCCGGAGCCTGCGAACCGATGACAGTGCCCAGCAGCACTGCGGCGGCAAGCGTGGGACTCGCGGCAACCGCCGGATCGACGTAGGCGAGACCGGCCAGGCTGAGTCCAATCACAAAATGTGTGGCAGTATCCATTTACCATGTCTCCTTCTTGTTGTTCTTTATTCTATTGTAACAAACCCGGAAGCTGATTTCCTTTCCGGCAGAATGCCTCAATATAGTTACTACCCAATATTGGATGAATTTATTAGTGTTTGACCATACTATTACGTGTCGCTAATACGTGTCACTAAATTGTCAAAATGGTGAATGATTTTGGAGAGGATTGTCAAACACTTTTACCTTTTGATATGATAAACTTTATAGCGGAGGGCAAGTTCCTCCATAATGACAGAACTAAGGAGGATCTTAAGGCGTGGATAATCACTTGACTTACCAAGCTCCTTCGGATTCCGCAGCGCTTTCCATCAATCAAACGCCACCCAATCCATCGGCAACTTGGAAAGATTTTATCACATTAACTAAACCCGGTATTCTCCGGTCTAACTTAATTGCTGCATTTGCAGGTTTCTGGGTCGCATCCCAATGGGATATTCATATAGGCAAGATGATTCTGACTCTACTAGGAACCATGCTGGTTATGGCTTCCGCCTGTGTCTATAACAATTATTATGATCGTGAACTGGATATGAAGATGGAACGGACGCGTAAACGTACGCTTCCGGCCGGCCGCATAAAGCCAGCAGTTGTACTCTGGTATGCCTTTATTCTAGGTGTGCTGGGACTCGCTGACCTTTTTATTTTTTCAGGGGTTATGGCCGGCATCTTCGGAGTTATCGGTATGTTCGTCTATGGAGTCGTTTATACGATGTGGCTGAAACGGACGTCCACCTGGAGTACTTCCGTCGGCGCGATTTCCGGGGCTATGCCGCCGGTAATCGGTTATGTTGCCGTAACGGGTACGGTAGATATGGGCGCTGTTCTGCTGTTTGCGATGCTGTTCTTGTGGCAGCCGCCTCACTTCTGGGCTCTAGCCATCCGGCGTGTCGAAGAATACAGAGTGGCGGGATTCCCGCTGCTGCCGGTCGTCAAAGGCGTTAAGCGTACCAAGATTCAATGTATTCCTTACCTGGTATTGCTGGTTCCGGTACCGGTATTAATGTATGCATACGGCTATGTGGGCATTTACTTCATGATCATTTCGCTCTTGCTGTCCCTGATCTGGCTGTACTATGGCATGAAGGGATTTACCGCCAAAGACGATGAAGCATGGGCTAAGAAAACGTTCTTCTTCTCAATAAATTACTTGACCTTGAGCTTGATCGCAATGATTTTGAACACAACTCACTAAGTTCTTACCCAGAATCCCATGGAATCATGGGATTCTTTTAAAAGGAAGAAATGAAAGCCTGTTCACCCGGGCACAAGCGGGTCACCCGGCCTCCAGGACGGATGTTCCCGCGTCGGTGTTACATAACAAACTACTGCCTGTAGTCCTGGGGAGGCAGGGCGGCATCAAGATGTCCGCCGGCATAAGGGACAGCAGGAATCGTGATTAGGGAGAGGGGAACGAATTCGATGTTGAAGCGCTACAAATGGACATGGATTTTGCTGGTGGTGATTGTGATTGGAGCAGGGTACCTGGTATATAACGCCATGGGATTCGGCAAAGAGAAGCTGCCGGTCATCAGCCAGGTCGGAGATTTTTCGTTTGAAAATGTGGATGGCAAAACGGTAAGCCTGGACGATACCAAAGGCAAGGTCAGATTGTTCTACTTCTTCTACACCAGCTGCCCGGATGTATGCCCGGTAACGACCTTCATGCTGTCGCAGACGCAGAAGCAGCTCGTCAAGGACGGAACCTTCGGCAAAGACGCTGAGTTCGTCTCGATCTCCTTCGATCCGAAGGTTGATACCCGGGAGAAGATCAAAGAGTTCGGGGACAAGTTCAATGTCGATTACAACGGCTGGTACTTCCTGAGAGGCGAAGATCAGCAGATCCGCGATCTGGCCGAAAAGTCGTTCAAAATCGCCATTATGGGAGACAACAAGGACAACTTCTCCCATGCCAACATTATCGCCCTTGTCGACCGGGACAATCAGGTCCGCAAGCTGTATAACGCCAACAATACGGATGAAGTTACGGCAGAATCCCTTGCCAAGGACGTTGAGGCGTTGGCCAAGGAATAATCAAACAGGAAGGCGCCACGATCCCCGGCATGCTCCGGATGGGTAGGCGCCTTTTTTTGTGAGAGATAAGAAAGTACCAACTTTAGCGTTTGCGGAGCAGTTTCCTTGTATCGGGCTCCCCGCAAAGTACCTGGAATCGGCATCGAAGCATAAGCTCCACTTCGTGGGGCTGTTTTGCTTTAATCTTTGGACCATACGGTGTAGGAATCGGGATAAACGATAAATTCCTCAAGCCCCGCTTTTTCCAGCTGGGAAATGATATATTCATCCGGCGTGCCCTCAACGCCCCGGTATCCCCGTCTTGTGTAGATGTGGCCTGCATCCGGGAAGGCATCCCGGAGAACGCCGCGAATCCTTTTCCCGGAGCTGTCGTTGTCCATAAACAGATAAACCTCGCTGTCCTTAATTTCTTTGCGCAAAGACTCGAGCCTTGTCGTGTTTAACGTTCCGTACGTGCACACAATTTGAATTTCGGGATCCAGCAGGCGGCGGACCTTACTGCGGTCGTTTTTTCCCTCGACAATAATATAGATCGGCATGATGGCTCACCTCGGACTAAGAGAAGGATATTTGTCTCGAAATTCCCCGGGAAATGTTGAAGCTTAGGTCCGGGTAATTCTAGTGTAGCTTGTTTTCGGCAAGCCATGCAAAAAAAAGTAAAACGATCTGTCCAGCAGGGTAGACAGACCGTTTAATATGGGAAGATCGTCGTTCTAGCACCAGAATGCACGCAAAATGATGACAAGCAGGATAAACAGTACCAGTACGACGCCTACGTTACTGTAAGGCACACACGGAGCTGCCGCTACGGGAGCTACCTTGGTTGCAGGTGCGGCCACCGGTGCTACTACAGGACCACAGCCGCAGTGAGAATACAAACCCATCGAGATCACCCCTCTTTCTTGCCTGGTCGGTTAACACAATCCATCTTATGTGGGTGAGTGCAGGAATTATTGTGCAGGGGCCTATCTCTTGATTTTTAGGCTTATGTCTACACTGGATTCTCGTTCATATGGGGATGAAGCGCAGATCCCTTGCGGTTGATGGGGATCATCATAAGTCCCGCCATGAGGAGGACAAAAGCGATGTAGTACGGTGACACGGATCCTCTCAGCTGCCCTGCGGCGATCGGACCGATGAAGGAGCCGATGGACATGGCGATGGACTGGAGGGAAAAGATCCTCCCAAGCTTGCTGCCGCCGCTGAGCTGGATAAACATGGAGGCAAGTCCAGGAAAGATGATGCCTTTTGCCGAACCGAGAATAAACAGGATAACGACCAGCGGCACATGAGGAAACGCGGCCATGCCAAAGAAGCAAAGAGCCATCAATAGAACGCCTGCGATGACCCTTTTGTAGGGTGAATAGCGGTTGATAAACAGCATGCTCAGCGTAACCAGGGCGCCGATGCTCAGGACGGAAAACAGGATTCCGGTCGATTTAATGCCTTCCACCCCGGTATCGCGCAATGGCAGCTCGAAGAACAGGATCCCTTGGGAACAGGAAACGACAAAGGGGAGGATAAAATAGCGCCAGGATACGCTGGGGGCAGGGGATGACAGCGCAGCTTCTTCATTACCGCCACGGGCATCTGTCATCGCCTTGACCGGTTTCGGGACGCTGAAGACCGCCATCACGCCGGTTGCAATCAGCAGCCACCCGAGACCCTGGAACGTTGTCGAATAACCGGTATGGGCCACGATAAAGGCTCCCGCAGCCGGCGACACGACCGAGGCCAGGGTATGCACTACGCCATGACCGGACATATATTTGCCCTGGGTCACCTCATTTTTGGACAGGGAAGCAAGCAGGGCAAGGCAGGCCGGCGACAAGAAGGCCAGCACAAAGCCGCTGATGGACCGCAGGACCAGGAGCTGCCAAGGATACTGCACATGCGCCTGCAGCAGGAGGACGATGCCGGCTGATACGAGGCTGAAAATGATATAGCGCCGGCTGCCGTGCTTGTCGATGACCGTACCTGCAATCAAATTGCCGGGCAAATGGGTGAGTGCGTAAATGCCCATCATCCACCCGATAAAGACCGGCGCTGCTCCCAAGGAGACCGCGAATGGCGTGAGTATGGGGTACTGGGCGTGAAGGTCGAAGAAGGCGAGAAACAAAAACATGTACAGCCAAATAGCAGTTTTCACGTGAGCAGCTCCTTTTTCGCAGATTCATCATCTGTACGTTCGATATGGAACGGGGGTTGGCCAACGGATAAGACAACCATTCGTTCATCAATCTACGTGTACGTTTCTACTTGGCGGCTTAGACCCTCTTTTTTGGGACGGGCAAATCGATAGCTTTGCAGGTTACGTAAAACTGGACTGCTGTATGCCGGGCAGGTTGTGGATTTCTTGATATTGGAGGCACCTACGCCCCGGGAACGACGGAAAGCCCCGTCTAAGGGCTGGCTGACAGCCGATGTCCGGATCATGTATAATCGAATGGAAGTTTCTAAATCACTTGATAGGGTGGCTTAAGCCCTTCAGGTCGATGGGAGTGTGTTTTTGAAATGGATATGCAGGTATGGTCCGATTTTCTGCAGCAAAACTGGCTGGTGATTGTGATTGCCCTTGTCGTGCTGTTTATCGTCCTGAATCTGGTCAAGACGATGGTCAAATGGGCACTCGTCATCATCATCGTGCTGGCGCTTGTCGTATACAGTGGCATTTCCCTGGAGCAGATCAATCAGGTCGTAACGACGGTGAAGGACGAGACCGTAGATACGCTGAAGAACGAAGCTATGGATGTCATGATGAAGGAAGCCAAGGATGCCAAGTATGCAGACAACGGGGACGGAACGTTTACGATCACGACGCCGAACCTCGAAATGAAGGGAACAAAGGGAAGCGACAAAGTGGATGTCACGTTCCGCGGCGTACCCCTCGGGCAGTGGAAAATCAACGACACGGTCAAATCGTTTATCTCCGAATCCCAGAGCCAGGCGGGCGGTTCAAATGGAAAATAAAGGACTTAATCCATGCACCAACGTGGAGGGGGTCATCTTATGCTGCAATCATGGATAGAAAGTCTTAAGGAATTTAACATCATCAGCATCCTGCTGCTGCTGATCCTGCTGGTATCCCTGCTTCAGGGCTGGAGCCGGGGCGCATCCCGCTCTGCGGGAAGGCTGCTGTCCCTGCTGAGGGAAAGCGTCTTTATTCTGCTGGGGCTGGTGCTTGCGGTTCCTTTTACCTTGTGGGTATCACCCAGAGTTCAGGAATGGCTCGCCGATTATGCCAGCCAGCTCCCGAACCGGGATTTGAAAATGTGGGAGCAGATTTACTATACGTTCATTACGGCGATGGCTGATTTTCCGCTGATGCGGTTCGCCGTCATCTTTATCGTGAGCTATAGCATCATCCGTTTCCTGATCCGTTGGTTGACGGTGCTGATCTTCGGCGGGAGCAGCGCGCTCTTTAACCCGGGCGGGAAGTCCTCCGCTTCGCTGCTGAGCCGTCTGGCCGGTGCGTGCATCGGCCTCTTGATCGGGGCAGGACGGTGTATCGTCGTCGTTGCGCTGCTGTTCGTGTACGTATCGCTGTATCCGCACACCTCGTTTACCCAATACGTGGAGGCGTCGCCGATCTATAAAGAAGGGGCGCAGCGGGTCATTGAGCCGTTGTCGGGTCACTTGGTAAAAGACAAGCTTCCGGTATTCACGAAAGCTGTCGAAAAAGAGCTGAACGGCATCATGCAGCGCAAATACGAGGTGATCGACCACGCGATTCCTTCGGATATCGAGGCAGCCGCTGCCGAGATCGTCAAGGGCGCGGATACCGACGAGGAAAAGGCGCGTAAATTGTATGACTGGGTCGGCACCCGGGTGCAGTACGATTACGGCAAGGTCGATGATTACGAGCAGCGGGGCATTTGGCATGAACAGACGCCGCAGGATACGTTCAACACGAAAAAGGGTGTCTGCATCGATTATGCCAGACTGTATGCAGTGATGGCCCGGTCCCAAGGTCTGCAGGTGAAGGTGGTCACCGGCCAAGGCTATGACGGCCAGGGCGGATATGGACCGCATGCCTGGAATGAAGTGTATTTGCCTGAAAAGAACAAGTGGGTGCCGCTGGATCCGACATGGGCGCAGAGCGGCGACTGGTTCAATCCTCCGAAGTTTGCGGAGACGCATATTAAGGAGCAGATGCTGTAATTCAAGCTGGTATATCTAATGGTACAGGATCATTGAAAAAATCCCCTTGCCCGTTCTGGGCAAGGGGATTTTGTGCTTTGAATGGATGATGCTTGGAAGCCGGATGCTGGGCTTCATTCCCGAGTTCGCAGCTTCCTTAAGGTTGCCGTCAAGGTTACGCAGGCAGCTTGATTTGCTGACCGGGATAAATCCGGTTGGCGTTCTTGATATGATTCAGGTCGCGCAACGTCTGCCAGGTCGTGTCGTATTTCAGCGAGATGCTGTACAGCGTGTCGCCTTTCTTGACGATATAGACCTTCGCGGCTGGAGCAGGAGCCGGTTTGACCTCAGGCTGCGGCTTGGCTGGCGCTGCCGGCTTCGAAGGCGCCGACGTTTCCGGTTTGGCCGGCGTTGGCGCTGGTTCGGACGGTGTCGGCGCTGTCGTTGCCGCAGGGGCAGGTCCTTCGGTAATCCGACCGGCCGGTCCTTCCGGAATCGGCTTGCCCTGCTGGATATAGTTGATCAGGGCTTCGTCCAGGGCGCCGTACATGCCGGCTTGCGGATACTTCGTGAACATCGTGTATTCGTCGCCGCCGACAGCCATAAAGTCATTGGTCGCGAGCGAATACGTGGCGTCCGGATCGAGCGCTTTATCGCCGATCTTCACGGAGTGAACGCGGCTTCCTTTCGGCTTGGACGTATCAATCTTAAACGTCACCCCGGAAACCTGGGAGAAGCCTCCCTTGGACTGCGGATAGTCGGATACGCCGTTCTCGAGGGCCGCCTTAATATCAGAGCCTTTAACCTTCAGCTGCACGATTTGGTTGCCGAATGGCAAAACCGTAACGATGTCGCCTTTGGTGATTGTGCCGGCTTCGATCGACGCACGGATGCCTCCGCCGTTCGTGATGGCCACATCCGATTGGCTCACATCGCGCATCGCATCGGCCAGCAGGTCACCGAGGTTAGTCTCGCCGGTGCGAGCTTTCTCGCGGGAACCCTCCAGCTTCACAGGCGTTTCGCCGACTTTTTCCTTCAGAATCGGCTCCTGCTCCTTCTGGATGGAAGCAACCAGATCGGCGACCTTCGGGTCGGCCTTGATATCGGCTGCTTCCTTCTCATCGATCAGCGTGGCTTCTTTCTTCACCACTTTATGGTTGTCGACCCACAGATCGACGACGCCGACATATTTCGTGTATTCGCCGGCGCTGGCGATCAGCGTGTTGTTGTCGGCCATCAGGCCGTTTTCCAGAACGGTATGGCTGTGTCCGTCGATGAAAATGTCGATGCCGGGCACTTCCTTAACGACCTTAAGGCTGGTGTCGACACTCGACTTGTCCTGACCGAGGTGGCCAACTACGACAACGACGTCGACCTGCCCGCGGATTTCGTTCACCCATTTCTTGGCTTCGGCCGATGGATCGGCGAACTTCAGCCCGGTGACGTTAGTCGGGTTCGTCTTATATGCGGTCTCCGGCGTGCTGAGGCCAATAATGCCGAACTTGACGCCGTCGACTTCCTTGATTATGTAAGGCTTGAAGAGGGGAGTGCCGTCAGACTGGATGACGTTCGCGCTCAGCATCGGGAACTTCAACTCCTTGGAGAGTTCCACGAGATGCTTCCAGCCGTAGTTGAATTCGTGGTTGCCCGGAACCATGGCGTCATAACCCATTTCGTTCATGACCTTCACGATGCTCTCGCCTTGAACGAGCGTGGCAAATGGCGTACCGTGTACGGCATCACCCGCATCAAGAACGAGCGTATCCGGATTTTTGCTGCGGTATTGGTTAAAGATTCCTGTGACCTTGGCAAATCCCATTTCAGGGGATGCTTCTACCGCACGGCCGTGCATATCATTCGTGTGCAGAATCGTAATATGCTTGCCGGGCGGGGCGGATGGCTCCGGGGTGCTCCCGGTCGTACCCTCTGCCGCCGCTGCCGCCTGGGCCGAACCAGCCAACAGCACCGCGCTGAACAGAAGGGAGGTGAACCATTTCCTTGTGATCATGAATCTCATAACCTCCTAAATCGTATTAGATAAATTTTCCTTCCTTATTATTCTAATAAACTATCGGAATGGTGAAATAAGACTTATGAATCATTTATTGGCCTAAGGTTGAATATAAGTGTGCATTTCCGGCGGAATGCCGACACGCTTGCAGTAGGTTTCAGCCGTTTCGCCCTGCAATATCGCCGTTCCAGCGGACAGAAGGCCGACGGCAAACCGGTTGGCCTGCCGCTCCAGCTTGCCGGGGGCAAAGTAGGAATGCTCCTCCAGAAAAAAACGGTTGATCCCCTTATGGAGCCGGTCATGGCCGAGCTCATGCGCGCAGACAAACCGCTGCCACTCGGGGGACAGCTCGCTGTGAATCACAATGAACCGCCGTCTCAGTTTCCGGTAATAGAGTCCCTTGGTGGATTTGCCGAGATCGAGGTAGCGGATATGAATGCCAAGGGACCGGGAAAGTTCGAAAGGGCAGCTGGTCTTATATTTTCGGATTAGCTTTCGAATCATTTCATCCATAGGATTCACCTGCAAGTTGTGGATTGTTCGTCCCACCCATCACGAAGAAGAGGGGCTGTCCGGAGAACCTGGCTCCTTCTTCTTCCGCTTATTCATCTGCTTCGCTTCCCAGAACAGCCCGGTGAGGACATCCTTGATGCGCTGCTTGTCCTCGGCGTCCAGCGGAATTCCGTCGAACATCAACTCTCCGTCTTCCTCGAGCATTTTCTTGAAATCCCGCTTGTCCTTATAGGTCGCCCATGCCGGCGCTTCCTCCCGCAATCCTTTGGCAGCCCCGTCTGCATCCCAAAACCCTGCGGCGCTCATCAGTTCGCCGTAAGGAACTTCCAGCGCGTCCGCGAGCTTCCGGATGGTCGGCGGTTTAGGCACACCCCGAATCCCGTTCTCCATGCGGGAAATTTGCGAATTGCTGATGCCCGATGCTTCGGCAAGCTGGTTGATCGTCATGCCCTTCTGCTCGCGCAGCCGCTTAAGCACGGCTCCGAATTCTTTTTCCACGGTTTAGCCACTCCCTCTATGACGTTGATCTATTTCTATCCGTTACTATAATCCAATGTTGCCAAAAGGTAAAGAAAAATGATGTTATAATTACCAAATGGCATGAAAGAAAAAGGAATCCGGAGCGAAATGGTGGTTAAGCCGGGATTTCCGGGTTTTACGGGATACCCAAAAAGTGGTATGTTAACATCATTATACGAACAAAAATGCGAACAAGCCACAGTTTTTTTAGGTGAACATCCATGAAGGAGCGTGTTTGAATATGGATCAAATGCTGCCGCAACTGGACCGCCGCAAGACCCAGGCCGCCGTTGAAGCGATTTTGGAAAAATACCGGATCTATAAAACGATTACGTTTGAAGTCAGGGAAGCGAGCGTTACCGCCTCTTATACCGAACGGTTTCACGGACCGACCAACGTGACCTCGGACCAGACGGCGCAGGTCGCCGTCTACAATGTAGACGCGCCTGCGGCCCGCCAGGCATACTGCCGGATGATCGAGTCGATTGTGGAACGGCTGGGCGAACGGGAACAGACGCTGATCCGCGAACGGTATATGAAGGAAGATGATGTCTTCGACTATAAAGTCTACAATTACGTGCTCGACCCGCCGGTCAGTAAGGATACGTACACGAAAATACGAACGCGAGCCTTCTATAAAATGGCGCTGGCGTTTGCAGACCGCGGGCTGTTGACGTTATCCGAGCTTCAAAAAGCCAAAGCATGCAATTCCAAGTAAAGCCTGCTCATAAGCGGGACAAGCCGGGGACCGGAGAGGTCTTCGGCTCTTTTTATCTAATGGAAAGCGGGAGTTTCAGGGGATGAATCGGCCGCAGAAGTGCTGATCCTAACCATTCCTATTTGGAATAAAAAGGATGAAAAAATACGAACATATATTCGTACTATTTTCCGCCGATAACCGTCCGAACTGCCGTCAGCGTTTTCGAATCCGGGGTGTAAGATTATATCATCGGGAATGAAGCAAAGGGACATGCCGAACACAATCAGTGGATGTTAAGCCGGCCGGAAGGGCCGGTTTTTTTGCGGACGTGTGACGCTTCATTGCCCGGTAAGTTTTGATCATAGAGAAAGGAGGGGGCCGAGTTGATACAGATTCAGCGGACACCCAAGAATGGAAGGGGCTGTGACGCAAAAGAAACGGATCGGCGGGTAGTAATATGAGGGAAGCCGTTAAACAGGCAGTCGCCGCCTTGATTCCCGAGCTGGAAGGCCGGATCTACGATGTGCAGCCGCGAGCAGAAGAGGACGACGGGTCATGCGCTGTTCTCACCCTTGGCGAGGAGATTTGGAAGTCGGCCTGGGCGGGATACCGGCAGGTGGTGCGAGTAAAGCTCTACAGCGGCAGTGCCGGGATATCCCGGCTGGATGCCTGGACACAGCAGCTGGTTCGGGGGCTGCAGCGCCAAAGAATAGCAGGTCCGGATCCGGAAGCGTTCCTGCTGCACTACTTGGGCGTTCCGGAAGCGGACGCGCTTGATCAGGCCTCGGGCGGCATCATCCGGTGCCTCAGGTTCGGTGCGTACCTGCCGGAGGCTTCGGGAGCCGAAGCGCCTGCCCCTGCGGATGCATGGCTCAGCGCCCTGGCGGGATGGACACGGGGTAAGCTAGCTGACCTGTGGCAGGTCTACGAAACGTCCTGGCCCGCGGACCGGGAGGAGCATGCGGTATTGTGGCGCCTTGCCGGCTGTGAGACGAAAATGGCGGGGGCTTCGATGTACGAGATCCGCAAAACGTTTGTGGGGCATTTGGCGGCGCCGTTCCCGGAGACCGAGCATCAAGCCTCGGTCGCATTGGTGGAGGAGCTGGGGGCACAGACCCAACTGCCGCTTGGTGACGGGGAACGCCGCTACCTGTCGGTAGCGGAGGTTTCCGCGAATATGCAGGCCGACGCCATACTGGATGGACAGCTTAAGCTGACCCTGGTGCAGCGGCGGATGCGTCCTGCGGAGGAAGCGGCGCTGATCCGCCGCGTTGCCGTTCAACCTATCATGAAATGAGGTGGCCCGATATGGGCGTAAAGAAAATTTCGAAAACCCCGGATGCCGGGGGCGGCATGCCGAGGTATGAGCTGAAGGAATTGAAGGCGCAGGCCAAGGAGCTGTTCGGGGTCCGGGCAGAGGTCGTGGCAGGTGCTATGCATGACACGGACGGTCAGCATTTTTCGATCGCCGAGGTACAGGGAAAGATCCAACAATTCATGAAAGCGAAGGTGGTCTAACTTATGGCAGGTGGAACTTGGGAAAGCACAAATCAACCGGTGCTGCCGGGATTGTATATGAACTTTAAAGCAGCGGCAACGTCGGCCATTCAAGGCGGCAGCCGCGGAACGGTGATCGTGCCGGTCAAAGCCAATTGGGGTCCGGTCCGCGAGTTCGTGGAGGTCGGCAGCGAGCAGGCGATTGCTGCGATGTTTGCCGCGGACGGCGAAAATGGGGCGACCGCCTACGCGGCCCTCTATCTGGCGCTGCTCGGCGGCCCGAAGAAGCTGCTGGCCTACCGACTGGCGGACGATACGGCCAAGGCGGCGGCCGTGACGCTGCAGAGCGGCGATGCTGCGCCGACCGCCGTCTTGAAGCTGACGGCGAAGCACCCGGGCAGCCGCGGCAACGGCTTCACCGTGACGGTGCAGCCTGCGCTCGGCAATCCGGCCGCAAAGGAGCTGCGCCTGTATGAAGGCGCCAAGCTGCTCGGCACCTTCATCGGCGCGGACGGCACGGCCGCTTCCTTGGCCGCGAGCATCAACGGCGGCAATGAATGGGTCACTGCCGAGGCCGTGGATGGCGGCGGTGTACCGGCCGACGTCAGCGGACTGGCGCTGACCGGCGGAGCGAGCGGCATCGGCGGCCTGACGAACGCCGATTACGTCGCCATGCAGGAGGCCGCCGAAGGTCAGGACTTCGACCTGCTGGCGCTCGACTATGCCGCCGACATGGCACTGCTGCAGAGCTTTGCCGCCTGGATCAAGCGGCTGCGCGGCGAAGGCCGCGGCGTCATGGCCGTCTTCGGAGGCAGCGCCGCCGATGATGTGTCGAAGGATGCGGCCGATCTGGCGGCGGCCCGCTCCCTGGCCTTGAACCACGAGGGCATCGTCAACGTGGGCACCGGTGTCCGTCTGTCGGGGACGGACTACAGCTCCGCGCAGACGGCCGCCTATGTGGCTGGCCTGATCGCGGGCCAGCGCCTGAACCAGTCCGCGACGTACGCGGTCACGCCGTTCGAGGACGTCACCCGGCGCTGGACGCGCTCCGAGCAGGAGCAGGCCGTGAAGAGCGGCGTGTTCCTGCTCTTCTTTGACGGCCGCCAGGTGAAGGCACTGCGCGGCATTAACACGCTGGCGACGCCGGCCGAGGGCCAGAGCAGCGCCTGGAAGAAGATCCGCTCCATCCGCGTCATGGACGCAATCAATGCGGATCTGCAGCGGGCGGCGGAGCAGACGTACATCGGCCGCGTGAACAACACGGAAGAAGGGCGCCTCGCCCTGATCGGCGCGGTCAAAGAGTACCTCGGCCAGCTGTCGCTGAGCAGCGTCATTGAGCCGGATGGCTATGACGTCATCCTCGATCCGGCCTACTACGGTGATTCTGCGGTGAAGCAGCCGGAGCCGGATCAGGTGTTCCTGCAGTGGAACGTGAAGCTGACGGACGTGATGGAGCAGCTGTTCGGCACATTTTACGTGCAGTGATGAAAGAGCCTTTGTCTCTTTTTAACCCATGCAAGCTATGAAAAAAACTATGAATAACTCTGAGGAGGAACCCCTATGTTGGATGCTTCAAAAGTCATTCTCGGCACGTACGGCCAGGCGTATATCGACGGTGTATGGCAGACGCACATTAACAAGCTGGAAGCCAGCGTTGAAATCGAAAAGCGCGAGCTCAAGCTGGTAGGCAGCGACTGGACGGTTCACAAAAGCGGCAGCAAAAAAGGAACCGGCACGATGAGCGGCTACAAAGTGACCTCGGATATGATCAACCGCGGCTTCACGAAGTTTGAAATCATCTCCAAGCTGGACGATCCCGAGTCCTACGGGCACGAGCGCGTCCGCCTGATCCGCTGCATGCCGGACAAAATCCAACTGGCTAACTGGACCGCCGGCGAGGAAGTGCAGGAGGAAACGACGTTTACCTTTGAAGGGTACGAGCTGCTGGACCCGATCACGGCGGACTAAGGAGTTCGGAGAAATAGCTGCCAAACTGCAAAAGTGTACTTCATCCAGTCGATCACCATTTTAGAAGAAGATAGAAGCAAAAGTGCACTGACTTCTGGTGGAATTCGCGAAATGGCGGGTTGGCTGGAAATGAAGCTGCACTTTTGCTTTTACTAGTGCCCTTAGGTGTGATTTCCCGGTAAATAGCCGCACTTTTGCGCTTGTGGGTGTTCTTTTCGTGAACCAGAACCTGCGCACCTATCGTACGGCCTAATTGGATACGCAAAAGGGCTGAGTAAGTCCTTTTTTCAAGGAGTAAAACTCTCAACATCATCCCTTTAGGGACATAAACCATTCAGCAAATGAAGGAGAGGAAGACGCATGAGCTTGCAGGATAACTGGAGCGAGGAACAAATTTTGGACAGCCTGTTTGAGGCGGCAGAGAAGCTGCCGGAGGAGACTGTGCGCATCAAGCGCCTGGATATGCAGATCGTGCTGCACGGCCTGACCTCGAGCAAGGTGGACAGCATCCGTGAGCGGTGTACGGTCCGCCGGACGGTGAAGGGGGCGGTGGACGAAAAGGTCGATACCGAAACGTTCAACGCGCTGCTTATCTCCGAAGCTACCGGCAAGCTGGAAGTGAAGGGGCTCACGCTGAACGGCTGGGGCGATCCCCGGATCACGAGCCGATTGAAGCTGTCGGGCGGGGAGCAGGCGGTGCGCCGCATGCTGCTGGCCGGGGAGCTGGACGCCGTCGGCGACAAGGTGCTGGAGCTGTCCGGTTTCGGGGTCGAGATCGCTGACCTAAAAAACTGATCGACTCCGGGGGAATGACGACGATGCTGTACCACCTGTGGGCCCGGCATCACCTTCGTCCCGGAGAGTTTTGGCGGCTCCCGCGCGGGGAGCGGCTGCTGCTGCTCGCTTTTTCCCAGGAAGAAATCGAACAGATGGCAGCCATGAATCAAGGTTAAGGAGGTGAAGAATTCATGGCAGAAACGTTAAATTACCGTCTGAATCTCGTCATTGATCCGAAAAACGTGATCAAGGCAAACCGGGAGCTGCGGGCGATGGAGCGGTATTTTGAACGGATTCAGGGGCGGGTGCTGAAGATCGGGAGAACCCGTATGGTTCCCGAAATTGCGCTGAAGGACAGTGCCTCGAAAGGGCTGGACAGCCTGCTGGAAAAAATCAACCGAGTGAAATCGCAGGTTATCCGGGCGACGGCTCATGTGAATGTGGTGGCACAGGGGCCGAAGGCTGGTGGGGGTTCGAGCGAAGGGGCTTCCCAGATGATCCAGATCATCCAAGCGAATTCGACCGCAGTTCTTAAATTAACTGGCATCATGGAATCCATCAATACTGGTACCAGTGGTGAAAAAAAGAAGGAAGAGCCAAAGTCGATATGGGATACGATCAAAGACGGGTTTGGCGCGGTGAAGTCTCTTGGTAATGGAACCAAGAGCGTGGGCGAGCTTCCCGAGAAATTTAAAAAGTTAAAGAATCCTGACAAAAAAGATGAGGCCAAAACTGCCGAAACAGCTGGCCAAAACAGTCCGGCACTTCCTAAGGAAACGGAGGCGGCTGATCCCAAGCCCAAATCGGGCCGATTCAGGGGGAAGGGCGGCAAGTTTCTTGGTAAGATGACGGCTTTTGGAGACCTTATCGGCACGTTTGGTTCTGCTGGAGAAGACCTGATAGGCGGTGTCCAGGGGATCGGAAAGCTCCTCGGCGGTAAAAAGAAAGCCATCATTGATGCAGTCGCCTCAGGTCCTGGCAAAAAGCTGTTGGGTCCACTCGGTTATGCTGCCGATGCTTTCTCCATTGCAACGGCCAAGCCAGGGAAGGAACGGGCAGAGGCGGTCGGCTCTGCGGTCGGCGGCGGAATCGGAGCGACCGTGGGAGGTGCTATCGGGTCCATTATTCCCATTGGTGGTACTTTAATCGGTTCGACTTTGGGAGGGGCAGCCGGCAGCTTTATAGGCGAGAAAGTCGGAGGATGGGTCTCAGACAATAAGGAGAAGATCGAGAACGGTTTTAAAAACATGTTTCCCGGCTGGTTTTCCAAAAAGGTCAAGGCTCCCAAAGACTTTTCCGACAAACCGGCTGTGATGACCGCTCCTGCACCTGCGGCGGCGCCGAAATCGAAGGAACCTGCTCAGTCGATGGGGGTGTCCATGCAATACAGTGCAGCAGCTTGGTCTTCCCAAACCGTGGTTACGGGGGCTCCCTATCCCCCACTCTCCCCCCTCCCACTAACCAGGAAAGCCTACGGTCCCTACCTGCCCGGAGCCCAAGGCCCGGCTGCTCCGATGGGAACAGGCCCACGGCTGCAGGCCGCAACCGGAGGCGTTAAGCCGGGAATCGGGGGCAACGGAGGCGGCAAAACGACGCCGCAGCTCGTGCAGATCAGTCCGGAGCAGATGTCGGCGCTGTCGGGGTTTCTGAAGGATTTTAAAACGGAAACCAACTACAATCTTCCGGCGGGTGCGGTGCAGGTGACTGTGCATGAAGAGACGCCCATAGATGTGGAGGGCCTGATCCTCCAGATCGGGCAGCGCCTGCGTTCGGAGTTTGCCAAAGCTGCGCAGAACCGCAAACCGGGGGCGAAAGCATATGTGTAACGACGACGTTTCCAGAGAGGAGGAACCGCTTTGGATTTGGTGTTAATGACCGGGAAGGGTGAACGATTCACGTTTCCGGTCAATCCGGAGGAAGTGATCATTTCCAGGCAAAAGGGCTACGATACCGCCAACATTCTCTCGTCCGGGGAGTTCGATTTTCCGCAGGGGGACCGGATTAAGGAAATATCGTTTTCCTCCTTTTTTCCGAAAGTGTACGACGAATCCTTCTGCAAAGGGGGAAAGAGCGAGCTGCCTGATCCGCAGGTGGCGATGAACAAACTGAACGATTTTTTGGTGATGAAAACCCCGCTCCGGTTTGTCATCAGCGAAGCCGGGATCAATGTGCCCGTGTTCGTGGCCTCCCATCAAACGACATTCCGGGGCGGGGAGCCGGGGGACGTGTATTTCGACATCACGCTCCGCACGTGGAGAGAGCTTAAGGTGGCGAAAACGGCTGGCAGCAGCACCAGCGGCGGGACGGCAGTCAACAAAAAGCAGCGCACCGACATGAAGGAGAAAAACAAAACCTACACGGTCAAGGCGGGAGACTCCCTTTCCAAAATCGCCAAACTGGAGCTCGGCGACAGCTCAAAATGGAACCAGATCTATAAGCTGAACCAGAAGGTGATCGGCAAGGATCCGAACGCCATTAAGCCGGGGCAGAAGCTGGTGCTGTCATGAGTTACAAGGTGATTTTGCAGGACAAATACGATTTGACCCCATTGGTGGAGGCGATCAACCTGCGCGATTCGCTGGAGCAGATCGCTTACCAGGGCACGGTCAACTTGGTGGTGACGCCGGATTTACCCCCGATCTCGCCAGGCATGGCGATCCGCATCAGCGGCATTCCTTACGGGAAAAAGGATTACGTCACCCTGCTGCATCCTGCGGTGGTGTGGGAGGTCGAGACAGCGAATAACGGCATGAAGCGGATGACTATAACACTGTACGACCGGACCGTTTATTTGGACAAATCGGAGGACGAGTATTTGTTCCCGGCGAAGCAGACGGCGACGCAGCGTTTTAAAAAATATGCCGCCGACTGGAATTTGAAAATCGCCAAGCTGCCGGATACCGGCAAGGAGCTGGGCCGGGCCGTGTACCGGACACAGTCGCTGTATGCAAGCATGTTTGCAGACCTGCGGGCTACCGCCAAAGCTGGCGGCAAGCTGTATCATCCGCGGATGATCGCCTCCGGCCTTGAACTTTATGAGCTTGGTACCAACCCGGACGTGTACGTCCTAGAGGCAGTAACGGATACGATGCAGACGCGCACGCTGGAAGGGGCGGCGACGAAGGTGAAGGTGCTGGCGACCGCGGCGAGCGAGACAGGCAAAGAGGTTCCGTCCAAAGTCCTCGCCATTGAAGAAAAGGACGTCGCCAAGTACGGCCAGCTCCAGGCGATAATCCAGGACGACGAGGTGAAAAACGGAGCAGCCGCCCGCGAGCTCGCCCGCAGCAAGCTGCGCGGCATCCAGGAGACGATCACCGTGAACGCTCCGGATATCAATACGATTCGGGCGGGGGATGCGGTTAAGCTGGGCCAAGTGCAGTTGCTCGTCATCTCGGTCAGCCGCGAGCTGGGCAACCCGGGCAGCATGTCGCTGGAGCTCGGAACCTACGACGACGTCAAAAGGAGGTTTTACCTTGAATAAAGACCCGTATGGACAGCTTGCATCCTCTTTGTACGCTTCGGTCGGAAAGCACACGCGCCAGGCGCTCGGTGGCGTCGGGGCGGTGCTGGGGACCATTACGTCGACGGGGCTGAAGCTGGACGATTTCAAGCATGAAATGCAGGACTACATGGTGGCCGAGCTGCCCGGGCTGCTTGCGCTGCCGCGTTATATGGCGGTCGGAGCATCTGGGGTACGGACAGATTCCCCGAACTGGGGGAGCGTGGCGATGGATACGTCATTTTATTTTGACGAGACCGAAGTTCCGGATGCTGCGCTGAAGCTGGGTGCCGGGCTTAAGCCCGGAGACCGGGTGCTGGCCGTCCGCGTAAACGGCGGGGATGACGTGGTCGTCGTCTGCAGGGTGGTGAGCGGCCGTGGCTAATTTGTTTCCGGAGACGGAAGACATGGTCTGGAGCGAGGATGCGGAGACGGAACTATTGGAGGGAAGCGGGGCGGTGTTTGGAAGGAGCTGGCGGTTCGATTTTGACGCCGGGGAATTCGTCATATCCCCCACCCGTAAAATCGCCGTCGCGGATGAAAGGGAAGCCTGGGTAACCTGGTGCGAAAAAGCCATCCGTACCCCGCGCTACCGCCATCTCATCTATTCCAGGGACTACGGCAGCGAGCTGGAGGATCTGGTCGGCAGCGGCTACGATCACGCTCTGCTCGAGAGCGAAGTCCGGCGCATGGTTTCCGAGGCGCTCCTGGCGGATGCTCGGACCGAAAGCGTGGATCAGTTCGCGTTTGCGTGGGAAGGCGAGGCCTGCCGCTTCAGCTGCCGCATCCAGAGCGTCCGGGACGAGGTTGAAATCATAGAAAGCGTGGTGATCTGATGGCGGAATTACCGCTTTTTTTGCAGGATCAGACGGAAGAAAACATTATGAGCCGCATGCTGGCCAGGGTGCCTTCGGATTTCGACAAGTCCGAGGGCTCTTTTATTTGGGACGCACAGGCGCCGGTGGCGTTCATGCTCTCCGAGGCGGCGCTGTGGGCGCAGGAGGTGTTGAGGCGGGGGTTCGCGAGTACTGCCGCCAGCGATAACCCGGAAATCCGTTCTGCAGAGCTTGACCTTCGAACGGCGGAGCATGGAATTACGCGGCGGGAGGCAGTCGCATCTACCGGGACGGTCGTTTTTACTGGCAAGCCGGGAACGAAGATTCCGAAAGGGACGTTTGTAGCAACACCTGCCGATGAGGTATCCGGAGAATCCTCCTTAGAGTATTTCACTACAGCAGATATTACGTTAAGCGATGCCGGAACGGGTACCGTCCAGATTCGTGCTGTCAACCCTGGTAAAAATGGGAATGTCCCCGCCAGGGTAATCCAAGTGATGTCCACATCAATTAGCGGTGTGACATCAGTTACGAATCCGGAGCCAACCAAAAGTGGAGCGGATGTGGAGACAGACCAATCGTTACTGGATAGATTTTATACTAAGGTCCGTAACCAGGGGACGAGCGGCAACAAAACCCAGTATATGCAGTGGGCGAATGAGATTGCCGGTGTTGGAGGCGTTGAGGTGGTGCCTTTATGGCGTGGCCCCGGAACCGTTGGTCTGTATCTGCTTGATACTGACAAACGTGCAGCAAGCTCTGAAATTGTAGAAGCGGTACAGCATCATATCGATCCTACGCAAGATGGGCAGGGGGAAGGATTAGCTCCGGCAGGGCCTGTGATTACCGTGATGCCAGCTGAAGAGGTAAAGATCAACATTACGGTTAAAGTCCAGCGGACACAGGAAACACCTTCAACAATAGAGGAAATTCAGCATATGATCGAGGACGGCGTGCGCTCCTATTTGGAACAGATCGCTTTTAATCGTAATGACCCGCTGGTTCGATATACACGAATTGCTGCAGTGCTGCTGGATATCCCCATCATTATTGATTACTCCGATCTCACAATCAACGGCAATAGCAATCAGCAAAATATCGAAATCAGCGCCGGACAAGTGGCCGTATTGGGGACGGTGAGCGTAAGTGAATAGTGCAGAAATCGTCAGCACGCGAGGGCGCGAACTGTTCTCTTATCTGCCGACGTATTATGAATCCTCACGCATTATGCAGACGGACATGGATGCCAAGGGAAGTGAGCTTGATGCTTTATACCAAGCTTTGAACGAGGCCGCTGATCAATTTTATGTGCGAACTGCCACATGGGGTTTAGATCGTTGGGAGGTTGAGCTGGGTATACCGACAGACCGCACCAAGCCGCTTGACCAGCGTCGGGCCGTGATTGAGTCGAAGCTGCGCGGTGCCGGGACGTTTACCGGGCGATTGGTTAAAAGCGTTGCTGAGGCTTACGACGGCGGGACGGTGGAGGTTAGTTTTCAGCCAGCTGAATGGGCTTTTACCGTACAGTTCAAGGATACGCTTGGCATTCCACCGAATTTGGCGGATCTGAAGGCAGTGATTGAGGAGATCAAGCCGGCTCATTTGGCGGTCAGATTTGAATTTAAATATTTACTGATCCGTGAAGTGGACCAGGTTATGAAAATTCATGATCTAGAACAAGTATTACTTAATAAATTTGCAGGGGGTGCCTAAGCATGTCGAGCAACACGCCGAATTTGGGACTGTTGAAAAAGGATCCCATGACAGATGGAAATGAGACATTTAATATCCAAACGATGCTGAATGATAACTGGGATAAGATTGATGATAAAGTTGGTCAGATGAGTGATGAACTAGGAAACATAACA
The DNA here is from genome assembly GCF_040545415.1 of Paenibacillus favisporus. NCBI lineage: Bacteria > Bacillati > Bacillota > Bacilli > Caryophanales > Paenibacillaceae > Paenibacillus > Paenibacillus favisporus. The sequence goes on from NZ_JBEPLV010000008.1 coordinate 59,619, forward strand.
ATCCCGGATGCATCCTTAACTGTTGCAGGTAAGACAATGCTATCCAATTCCATTACCGGTACGCGAGAGAATGTAGCAGCCACTGAAAAAGCTGTAAAGTTGGCATTGGATAAGTCACTAAGTAGTGTCCCAGACGCTTCCTTGACTGTCGCAGGTAAGACGATGTTATCAAATGCCATAAACGGAACCCGGCAAAATGTAGCGGCTACCGAGTATGCAGTGAAATTAGCTTTGGATAGTGTGAAGATTGAAAATTATAACGGCAGTAATTCGGGCGCATTGCTCTTTCGAGTGCCGTCCCAATATCCAACTATCCAAGCTGCGATTGATGCCATGCCAAGGATCTCCGTACGGAACCGTATCATTTATTTGGACGCTGGCTGGACCAGTAATGTAAGTGGCAATTACGACGCTGATTTCAAATTCTTTCACGGTGGTTCGGTCGAACTGGTCGGCGTGGATAGCAACGTGAGCAACTACGCGAAACTGACCGGATATGGCATCAATATTGATGATTGCACGTGTCAATTCTCCTTTCGGAACATTGACTTCATTGGCACTAACACGAGTGTGAACTGCCAGAGCCCGTGTTATATCTGGATGACGAACTGCAGAAAAGTAGTTGCCAATCAGCAAGGTGATTGGTTGTGGTTTGGGGGCAACTGTATCGGTGGTGTATCCAACGTGGAATGCTCCAACTGTCAGAATTCAGTCATTCAGGTGTTTAATTCATCACATATCAATATTGGCTTCGTCACTGGAACGAACAACTACCGATTCATCTATGCCATGGATGGTGGAATCGCATTCGTTTCAAGCAGTACTGTCCCAAGTGCGACTGTTAAATATAGCGTCAGTTCGGCTCTAGTTGTCGACAAAGCCGGACCAAAATGGTCATAAGGAGAGATATAGATGGCGACTGGTTATGTGGTAGCCAAGCAGGGGGCAAGAATTGTTGATATCGTCCCGAATATCAGAGAGATTGATGACGACAATATGCACGGCGACCGTAGTGTTTTTGGAGTTAACCTCAAGATGGCCGACTTCTTCGTTACTGATGAAAAACTCGAGCTTAAGTTGGACGATGTTTTTCCCGAAGGACACACGAACGTAGCAGACAAATACCTCAAGAAGGAACCCCAAGCGGAGGTACACAACAATATTGCGGCATTACTTATTGAAAGTGCAGCCGACAAGCAAAAAATTGCTTCACTTGAAAGCATGGTCGGCAATCTCCTTATCGGCGTAGCTTCCTTGAAAGGAGGTCAATAACCATGGTCATTGATTGGTTCGCAACGATTAAACTTTTTTATGAAAATAAGCATCCGCTTTACACAAAGGAAGGGATTAAAGTGTTTGTTGCTGCAAATATGCTCACACCGGAAAAGTACCAACAGATCACAGGAGAAGAGTACAAGGAATAATCGGTAGCGCCTTAAGGCGTATTTTTTATGCCCTCGGCCAACAGCCGAGGGCTTTCTTATTCCATCATCCAAAGGAGGTCATCCCCATGGAAGAGCGCATCACCCTGACGGTCAAGACGCTGTCAACGGCATTTGGCGCGATTGCCGGGTATTTGTTCGGAGGCTGGAACGTCCTGATCAACCTGCTGCTCATTCTCGTTGTGGTCGATTGGCTTACCGGATTTGGCGTAGCGTGGGTGAACGGACAGCTGATGAGCCGGAAGGGATTTTACGGCATTGCCCGCAAGATCGCCGTGTTCATGATGGTTACCGTTGCCCACTTTATTGATGTCGTATTGGGAAACTTGAAGTATTTTCAGAACGCAGTGATCTTCTTCTATCTGGCTAACGAATTGCTCAGCATTTTGGAGAACGTAGGCCGTATGGGCCTTCCGATCCCCAAGGTGTTTCAGCGTGCCATTGAAATATTGGAAAGTAAATCGGAAGAGGAGGAATCCGCTACCCATGAACCCAAATGAATTCATCGCCACCCTCGCCCCCTGCGCCATCGCTGACATGCAGGCCACCGGCGTCCCAGCTTCCTTAACCATCGCCCAGGCGATTCTGGAATCCAACTGGGGGACAAGCGGTCTTGCCCGGCAGGCAAACAACCTGTTCGGCATCAAAGGCAAGGGCACAGCGGGAAGCGTAGAAATGCCCACCACAGAGTATGTCAACGGCAAGGCGGTGAAGGTGGTGGCATCTTTTCGCAAATATCACTCCTGGACGGAGTCCATTGCCGACCATTCCAAGCTTTTGCTGAACGGCACGAAGGACAAGCCGACGCGGTACCACGGCGTGCTGCGCTCAGATTACCGGCAAGCGGCCGAGGCAGTTTGGAAAGGCGGCTACGCGACCGATCCGAAATACCCGTCCAAGCTGATAGCGATTATGGAGCAGTATGGACTGCCTCAATATGACACATGGAAAGGAGACCACAACGAAATGAGTGTTAACATCACTGAGCTGGCACAACAGCTGGAAGATTTGAAGAAAAAAGCGGAACGCCTGACCCAACTTGAGATCCTTCTGCAAAAGGTGGAGCAGCGAATTACTTCGCTGGAGACGCGGCAGCAGATGAAGGTTCCGGCCTGGGCGGAATCCGCGGTAAACGCGGCGGTTGAGGCGAAGATCATTAGCACCCCGGTGAACGGAAGCTACGATCTGTACAGGGTGCTGACGATTTTACAGCGGCTAAAGGTGCTCTAACGAAAACGCGAGTACCTACCATAGATAGAGACAAGTCAGGCAGGAGGGAAATCATAATTTTTTTCATACTAAAAGGGAGGCATCCGCTTATGCTGATTTATGAATACCAACCGACCATCCAGACGTTTTCGCTGCTGGAGCCGCTGCTGCCGGGCTGCGTGCGGGAACGCATCAAGGCGATTATGGACGCTGCCCCGGAAGCGGTGTTTTTTTGCAAAATCGAGGACCTGAACCCGAGCATACGCGTGTATCTCCTGGAACACGATCCGGTAGACGACTATACAGAGTGCCATCTGCTGTCATGCGACCGGATCGGTCAGGACTATGAATACCTGAGTCTTTCCGTGGAACAGGCCCGTTCCGTGGAAAGGTTCGCAGCCCAGATCCCCGTTATTTCCCGGAGTTAGCGGAAGCTTGCTCGCGTTTGACCCGCTCGTATTCTTCCTCGATCGTTTTGGACAGCAGCTCCGTGGCGGTCATGTTCAGCTTCTTGGCCGCTTCGGCAAGCTGCTTTTTGATGTAGGCAGGAACGTCGTAATGAAATTTAACTTTGTTGCCGTATGGCATAACCAAAACCCCCTTTACCCCATAACTTCCTGGTATTTGCGCTCGATAATCCGGATCAGCAGTTGGGTTGCGGACATGTCCTGCAGGGCCGCCGCTTCGATCAGCTTCTCTTTGATTTCCGGCTGGAACTCGTAAGGCAGCTTGAGCTTCGGCTCGGACATGTGGCCTTCCATCGTTTTTTCCGCATCGATCGCGAGCTTCACCAGCTCGTCCAACGTCGAAACCTGAGACGCTTCGCGGCCGTATTTTGGAAGCACCCGGATCAGTCCTGTATAATGGTTCATAGATTTCGAGTCGCCAAATGGGGCATTGAGATTCAGATCCAGTTTACTCGTATTGAAAAGAGCAATGGATTTCGTGTGGCATTACCTTAAATAAAAAAAAGAGGCAGTCGGAATATTCCCGACTACCTAAGTAATTACCTTAGTTCATGAATCCGCCTCTGATAAGGTCAGTTTTATTCAAAAGATAAGAGCCTAGGTACCTTTTAACCGTCACAACCTTGCCATTCGTTGATGTTAAAGCTCTTTCTTCATTTTCTTTCAGATTGCTGATGTTCACTGCCAATACCGTTGAGTTGTTAGCCTGAATATTATATGTGTCTGTGGAGGCGTTATCTACTTTAATGGTATAGCCGTTAGCTGTCGCAAAATCAGTAAGGGTGATCCAATTTGAATCAGGACTGTTTTTGACAGTAAAGTTAATGGATTTATCAGAAGCTTTGTAGCTAACATCATACCCGAAAATGGATCCGGCATCCCGCAATTGGACATATGTATTACCGTTGTATAAAAGTTGGTTTGAAGCAACTGGTTTATTAACCCCGTTTATAAGCACGCGGTATTTGGCAATCGTTGCTTTTACAGTAGTGGACGTGGCTGCCATGGCAACAGTAGATGAACCAATGAGCATCCCCACAGTAAGTCCAATAATCAATTTTTTCATATGTACCATCTCTCCCTTGTTTAGTTTACATCACATTATGTTTATTACCCAGTCAGTTAGCATTTGACTTTAATTATTATAAAAAAAGTGAAATTTATTAGAGAGTGTAAATGGTACTAATTGCATTACTGGTTGCTTAGTTATTTTTATGCCTCAGGAACTATATCGGGGCCATATCTCATCAAGGTAGGGCTTCTCCAATAAGGTGCGAATAACCCTATTGATCAAGACGTTGTAGACGGAATTTGGTAGAACACGATCCGGTTGACGACTATACAGAGTGCCATCTGCTGTCATGCGACCGGATCGGTCAGGACTATGAATACCTGAGTCTTTCCGTGGAACAGGCTCGTTCCGTGGAAAGGTTCGCAGCCCAGATCCCCGTTATTTTCCGGAGTTAGCGGAAGCTTGCTCGCGTTTGACCCGCTCGTATTCTTCCTCGATCGTTTTGGACAGCAGCTCCGTGGCGGTCATGTTCAGCTTCTTGGCCGCTTCGGCAAGCTGCTTTTTAATGTAGGCAGGCACGTCGTAATGAAATTTAACTTTGTTACCGTATGGCATAACCCAAACCCCCTTTACCCCATAACTTCCTGGTATTTACGCTCGATAATCCGGATCAGCAGCTGGGTTGCGGACATGTCCTGCAGCGCCGCCGCTTCGATCAGCTTCTCTTTGATTTCCGGCTGGAATTCGTAAGGCAGCTTGAGCTTCGGTTCGGACATGTGGCCTTCCATCGTTTTTTCTGCATCGATCGCGAGCTTCACCAGCTCGTCCAACGTCGAAGTCTGAGATGCTTCGCGGCCGTATTTTGGCAGCACCCGGATCAAATACTGCTTCAGCGACTTCTGGTCTTCCTCGGCGATGTCCAGCTGCAGCCGGTCTTCTTCAACGTTCAGCTTGCAGTCCACGTGATAGCCGAACAGGTTAATCGAATAGTTCATGCAAAAGACCCTCCTTGGATATTTGTTGTTTATTATATAGTGTATCGATACGCATTACAACATATTAATTTTATCCGTTTGACATAGCTCTCACTCCTCCTAAAATTGGTCCTCGCAATGTCCTTACTACGTCATTGTCATATCCCACAATGTCTCCACTTCGTCATCGTCAAGTCCTCGCCACGTCCCCACAATGTCTCCACTTCGTCATCGTCAAGTCCTCGCCACGTCCCCACAATGTCTCTACTTGTCATCGCCAAGTCCTCGCCACGTCCCCACAATGTCTCCACTTCGTCATCGTCAAGTCCTCGTCACGTCCCCACAATGTCTCACTTCGTCATCGTCAAGTCCACACAATGTCTTCTCAGCATCCTCACTAGGTCGCTACCACGCCCTAACCCTGTCTAAATTCCTCTTTTACCGCTCCCTTTCGCGCCCTTCAATTCTCCCCAAGCACCTCATCAGTCCCATCATCTGCTTTGCTCCATTTCCTTCGCCAATCTTCGATTTTGTTAACCCGAACCCGCTCCAAATATAGTATGATGTCACTAAGGAAAGCCATGTAAACGTCACCAAGCGACATGGTTTGTCTTTCTTAAGAGATCAGAAAGTATAAGTTTCGGAGCCCCCGCTTCCTGATCTCGCAAGAAAAACTTCCGCTAAACGCGGTCTGTCTCCTTTGAAGGTACGTCGATAGACGTTTTTCTTAACGGATATACATCCAGCAACATCCCGAATGTGCACAACCACAACGAGCGCATCGTTCGCTGACGGAGCAGGGAGGGTTCTATGGAAAAATACATTTTATCACTGGACCAGGGGACGACGAGTTCCCGGGCTATCTTATTTAATGAAAAAGGAGAAGCCGTACATACGGCCCAGCGGGAGATAACGCAGCATTTTCCCCATCCAGGCTGGGTGGAGCATAACGCCAATGAGATTTGGGGTTCGGTCCTGTCGGTGATCGCGTCCGTGCTGTCGGAATCGGGCGTGAAGCCTGAGCAGATTGCGGCGATCGGCATCACGAACCAGCGGGAGACCGCGGTGGTGTGGGATAAGGAAACGGGCGATCCTGTGTACCATGCGATTGTGTGGCAGTCGCGGCAGACGAGCGGCATTTGCGAAGAACTCAAGGCACAAGGGCTCGACGACACCATCCGCGCCAAAACAGGGCTTCTGATCGATCCGTACTTTTCCGGTACGAAGGTCAAGTGGATTCTGGACGAAGTCGAAGGCGCCCGGGAAAAGGCGGAACAGGGCAAGCTGCTGTTCGGCACGATCGATACGTGGCTCATTTGGAAATTTACCGGAGGCCGCGCGCATGTGACCGATTATTCGAACGCATCGCGCACGCTGATGTATAACATTTACGAGTTAAAATGGGACGACGAGCTGCTGGAGATTTTGGGGGTTCCGGCCTCCATGCTGCCGCAGGTGCGCCCGTCCTCCGAGGTGTATGGCCTGACGGTGCCGTACCATTTCTTCGGCACAGAGGTGCCGATCGCAGGCGTTGCGGGCGACCAGCAGGCGGCCCTGTTCGGGCAGGCGTGCTACAGCAAGGGCATGGCCAAGAACACCTACGGCACCGGCTGTTTTATGCTGATGAATACCGGCGAAACGGCGGTCCGCTCGGAGCACGGCCTGCTGACGACGCTCGCATGGGGCATCAACGGCAAAGTGGAATATGCGCTGGAAGGCAGCATTTTCGTGGCGGGCTCGGCCATCCAGTGGCTGCGTGACGGACTGCGGATGCTGAAGGAGTCGAAGGAGAGCGAGACTTACGCAGCGCGCGTGGCTTCGACCGACGGTGTGTACGTCGTCCCGGCGTTCGTCGGGCTCGGCACCCCGTACTGGGACAGCGATGTGCGCGGAGCGGTATTCGGCCTGACGCGCGGCACGTCCAAGGAGCATTTTATCCGGGCGACGCTGGAATCGCTGGCCTACCAGACGAAGGATGTGCTGTCCGCGATGGAGGCCGACTCAGGTATCGAGCTGACCACACTGCGAGTCGACGGCGGTGCCGTGCACAACGATTTTCTGATGCAGTTCCAGAGCGACGTGCTCGGCGTCTCGGTCGAACGGCCGGTCATTAACGAGACGACGGCGCTGGGCGCTGCGTATTTGGCAGGACTCGCCATCGGTTACTGGAAGAGCCAGGACGACATCTCCGGCCAGTGGGCAATCGAGCGCGAGTTCCAGCCGGTGATGGAAGAGAAGGAGCGAACCGGGCTGTACGAAGGCTGGAAGAAGGCCGTACATGCAGCCATGGCTTTTAAATAAACACAGAAACATATCTTGGGGGGTCTCTTTTTCGATCTGGAGGGAGATAAGCACAGATGATATGGTCCAATACGAATCGCGAACAAATCAAGGAGAGCTTGAAGCAGGAAAAGTTTGACGTCCTGATCATCGGCGGCGGTATCACCGGGGCAGGCATCGCGCTGGACGCGACGACCCGCGGGATGAAGACGGCGCTGGTGGAAATGCAGGATTTTGCCGCAGGCACATCCAGCCGCTCGACGAAGCTGGTGCACGGCGGGCTCCGCTATCTGAAGCAGTTTGAGGTCAAAATGGTCGCCGAGGTCGGCAAGGAGCGGGCGGTCGTGTACGAGAACGGTCCGCATGTCACCACGCCGGAGTGGATGCTGCTGCCGATCCACAAGGGCGGCACGTTCGGCAAATTCAGCACGTCCTTCGGACTGCGGGTGTACGACTATTTGGCCGGCGTAAAAAAAGCAGAGCGCCGCATGATGCTCTCCCCGCAGCAGACGCTGGCGAAGGAGCCGCTCATCAAGAAGGAGGGGCTGAAGGGCGGCGGGTACTACGTGGAATACCGCACCGACGACGCCCGCCTGACGATCGAAGTGATGAAAGCGGCCGTGGCGCACGGGGCTGCGGCGCTCAATTACAGCAAGGTCGAGGAGCTGCTGTACGACGCCCGGAATAACGTGCGCGGTGCGGTGGTCCACGACCAGCTGACCGGGGACACCTATGAAGTCCACGCCGCCAAGGTCATTAACGCCGCAGGGCCGTGGGTCGACCGCATCCGCGAGAAGGATGCGTCAAAGGAGGGCAAAACGCTGCGCCTCACCAAAGGCGTCCACCTGGTCATCGACCAATCCCGGTTTCCGCTGGAGCAGGCGGTGTACTTCGACACGCCGGATAAAAGAATGGTGTTCGCCATTCCACGCGACGGCAAGGCGTATGTGGGGACGACGGATACTTTCTTCGACCGGGATACGGCGCATCCCCGGATGACGTACCAAGACCGGGACTATATTATTAACGCGATCAATTATATGTTTCCCGAGCTGCAAATTACGGCGGAGGATGTGGAGTCCAGCTGGGCCGGGGTCCGACCGCTCATTCTTGAACAGGGCAAGGATCCGTCGGAAATATCCCGCAAGGACGAGATCTGGGAGTCCGGCTCGGGACTGCTGACGATCGCCGGGGGCAAGCTGACGGGTTACCGGAAGATGGCCGAGACGATTGTGGACGTGCTGTCCCGGGAGCTGACTGAACAAACAGGGCGCCCGTTTAAAGCATGCCAGACGAAGCATCTGCCGATTTCGGGCGGGGACTTCGGCGGCTCGGCACAGTATGAGCCTTTCGTGCGGAAGACCGCCCAGACCGGAATCGAGGCGGGGCTGGCCCCGGATGAAGCCCTCGCGATCGCCGGCAAATACGGCACGAATGCATCCGGCGTCTTCCGGCTGATCCAGAGCCACCGGGCGGAGGCGGAAGCGCACGGGCTGCCGCTGATGCTGTTCGGCCAGCTGGCCTATGCGCTGGAAGCGGAGATGGCGGCGACGCCGGTGGACTTTTTCACCCGCCGGCTCGGCGCGACGCTGTTCGATATTCAGCTCGTGCGCATATGGAAGGCACCGGTCATCGAATATATGGGCAGCGTGCTGAACTGGAGCCCGGCGGCGAAGGAAGCGTACGCGGCCGATCTCGACCGTGCGCTGCAGGAGGCCGTGGAGCCGGCGGAATCCGATTGAGCGGAAATTAGGCAGTCGAATGCAGCATTCCATCAGGAACCCTTCATCCCCAGGATGAAGGGTTCCTTTTTGGCTTGGGATGATACCCACAAACCCGCAGGCGTCCAGTCTCAGCGGTGACAGGGAATCAATGAGAAAACGATGCTTTTCCTGTCAATCCACTGTCAGTGATGTTGACACTAACTGTTCGGATATTTGCGATAAACTTTGCATTTTTATGGAAAATAGGCACTCGCCCGCGTCCCATGTTAGTACACCTCCGGTAAAATCGCTTATAATAAAAAAACCATACTGTCGTGAGAGGAGTGCTGTACATGAACATTAAAGAAAAAAGAGAGCATCGGCAGTACCCCGAACAAGTGAAATCCGACGCGTCCCGCGCGCCATATGAGCGGGATTATTCGCGGCTGATCCATTCGCCGACGTTCCGGAGGCTGCAGGGCAAATCCCAAGTGTTCGGCGCGGGTACGGGGGACTATTACCGGACGCGGCTGACCCACTCGCTTGAGGTGGCGCAAATCGCCCGGGAAGCAGCACGCAGCCTGCTGCGCGCGCATCCCGAAGTCAGCGACGAGCAGGCGGACAATCCGGGGCTCGTGATCGATCCGGAGGTGGTGGAGTGCGCGGCGATCGCGCATGACTTCGGCCATCCTCCTTTTGGACATAAAGGGGAAGAGGTGCTGGACGGCATTCTGGATCAGCTGATCCGGGACCGGACGAAAGAAGCCGTGAAGGGGCTGCATCTGTCCCCGGATGAAGTGAACGACGTCCGCGCCAGGCTGCGGAAAAAATACGAGCATTTCGAAGGCAACGCGCACAACTTCCGGCTGATCATGTTTTTGGAGAAGCGGGAAAATGTGGACGGTCTGAACCTGTCCGACGCGATCCTGCTCGGCATCAATAAATATCCATACCCCGGCACCCTGCTCAAAAAGGGGTTGTACCAGCACGAATGGGGCTATATTTCGCAAATCCGCCAGGACTGGGGCATTCCCGCAGGCAAAAAGACGCTCGAAGCCCAGCTGATGGACTTATGCGACGATATCGCCTATTCGGCCCATGACCTCGAAGACGGCATCAAGGCCGGGAAAATCGAAGTGCACGAGCATTTTCTGAAGGATCCGCACATTTTGCGCCTGATTGTCGAGAAAGTCATGACGCTGGAGGATGCATTCTGGGATAACTGCCCGGAAGAGCATATCCGCTACAAGGTGGAGGAAGTGCTGACGTCCTTTTTAAAAGTGTGGAATGAGAAGCTTCCGTACTGCGAGTTTGACTACTCCCGTACCCGCCGCGAGGTCAAGGCTTACTGGGTAAGCCTGTTCGTCAGCAGCCTCGGCGTCATTGACGACGGGGACTGGAAGAAGGTGACCTTCGTCAAGGAAGGGCAGGAGGATCAGGATATGCTCCGCACCGTCAGCGTGCTGAAAAGCTTCGCCTGGGTCACGATGATCCGCGACCTGCGGGTGCAGCGGCTGCAGAAGCGCAGCGAGTGGATGATCCAGCGGCTGTGGGACGCTTTTCTCGATCCGGTCGCCTCCAAATCGATTATCCCCTCCGACTGGCTGCAGCGGTTCGAGAAGGATCAGGCCGGACCGAATCCGATCTGGACATGGGAGCACATGGTGATCGACTATATTGCGGGCATGACGGATGCGTTTGCTGAAAAAATCTACAATGAGCTGTACGGATTGAAGGTAGGTTCCATTTACGACCTGGATTAGGCAGCCATAGAAGGGAAGGAAAGACCGGATGGGCGCTCTTAAACTTAGCGTGCTGGATCTTGTTCCAAAAATAGGAGAGGCGTCCTTTGAGGAAGCACTGCAGGAAGCGGCCAGCCTGGCCCGCCATGCAGAACAGTGGGGTTACACCAGGTATTGGGCGGCGGAGCACCACGACCTGGTGAACCTGTCCTGCGCCGCGCCGGAAGTGCTGCTGGCGCATATCGGAGCCCGGACCGAGCGGATCCGCATCGGGTCGGGGGCAGTCCTGCTGCCGCATTACAGCCCGCTGAAGGTCGCGGAGAACTTCCGCATGCTGGCTGCGCTTTACCCCGGCCGGGTCGATCTTGGCATCGGCCGGGCGCCTGGCGGCTCGGCGCATGCCTCGATGGCGCTGAGCGGCAATTATTTGCAGCATGTGGCCGAGATGCCGGCCCGCGTCCGCGCGCTGATCGAGCTGCTGGAGGACCGCTATGCGTACGAGGACGTGCCGGTCGCGGCCAAGCCCGTCCCGCGGATCCAGCCGGAGCTGTGGATGCTCGGGACGAACAACAAAAGCGCCGGCTTCGCGGCGGAGAACGGCACGGGCTACGTGTTCGGCCAGTTCATGAGCGACCGCGACGGCGCTGAGGTGCTGGCGGCCTACCGGGAGGGCTTCAAGCCGTCGGCGCTGCTGGAGCGGCCGAGAAGCATCGCTGCCATCGGCGTCATTTGCGCTGCGACCGAGCAGGAGGCACTGGCGCTGTCCCGCCGGTCAGCCCTGCCGGAAGTCGAGCGGCCGGGAGCTGAGGCCAGCGAGCCGCAGCCTCAGGCGACTCGGCTGATCACCGGGTCGCCGAAGCAGGTGAAGTCGAAGCTGCTGGAGCTGGCCGATTCCTTCGGGTGCGACGAGTTCCTGGTTACCACGCCGGTGATGAGTTATGCCGAGCGGCTGGAATCCTACCGGCTGCTGGCGTCGGTGTGCTTATAAAAGGGAGCCAGACTAGCTCGCCTGCCATTCTGCACAAGCAGTTCTTGATTGGGAATGGGAATTTGGGAATGTAGAGTAAGGGCGGTGCTGAACGGTTAGACCGCAATGGAGCCCGAAGATAGGAAGAACGAACGGAGGAACTATGGAATTGACATCCGAACCATCGGAGTTTATTTATATGTACGCCAGCCACGAGTCGGAAACGGAGCTGTGCCGGATGGAGCTGAATGCTCTGCTCGGGCAGGCGAAACCCTTGAAAGGGAGAGGCCTCATGCTGCGCAGCTCCCGGTTGCTTGACCCGGACCGCAGTCCGTATGTGTCGATGCGCCTGGACGTGCTGGTGCAGGGCGACTCGGTAGAAGAGATTGCCCGGCAGGCTTCGGCGTTAGAGCTTGGGGACGCCACATTCAAAGTAACGTACGTAAAATCCGGAGATCCCTGCTCCTACGAGGACCAGCGGATGCTAGAGCGCCGCGTCGGCAGCAGCATCCGGGGGAAGGCGGAGATGAAGCATCCGGACGTGCAGTTCGGCCTTCTGTCCGCCGAGGGACAGTGGATGCTCGGATGGTGCCGGCATCCCGAACGCGCTTGGCGGCTGCACAAGGACAAGCCGCACAATTATTCCACCGGGCTCAGCATCACGACCGCCCGTTCGCTTGTGAACATCCTTGTGCCGGAGCCCGCGGGCGTCCGGGCCGCCGATCCCTGCTGCGGCATGGGGAATGTGCTGATCGAAGCCCTGTCGATGGGCATCGACATCCGGGGCTGGGACATCAATCCGCTGGCCATCCGGGGGGCCCGGGCCAACCTGAAGCATTTCGGCTATCCGGAGGTGGTTGCGCTCGGAGATATGACGCAAGTGACGGAACGCTTCGATGCGGCCGTCTTGGACATGCCGTACAACCTGTGCTCGGTGCTCAGCACGGATCAGCGGCTCGTTATGCTGCAGAGCCTGCGCCGTATGGCGAAACGGGCTGTTATTGTATCGACGGAGGAAGCGGCGGAATCGATTCAGCAGGCGGGCTTTGCCATTCTGGACAGCGCCCGGGTATGGAAGGGCAGCTTTGTCCGGAACGTCTGGCTTTGCGGGTGACGGAGGCGGATAAGCCATCCGGCATGCGATGACTTTCTACTATATAATAGAAGAAAGTTTCTCATCCTATTAGCAGTAGAAATTTCTCATTAGAATAGAAGAAGATTACCATTATGAATTGAAGTCAAGTCAAACATCTCAGTGCTCATCACGAGTATCAAGCCAAAAAAGGCTGTCTCACGATCCGGTCTGAATCGACCGGTAACGCGGGACAGCCTTTTTTCATGCTCCGAATATATCCGGACGCTCGCATAGCATGCGGAAAATTTCGGAGGCAAAACTCCACCTTGCGGGGGACAGCTGCTGGGAGATGTCCGTATTAATAAGCGCGCTCATAATTGACGAGATTACGAGGAAGCTCTTTTCCCTGCACGTAGGCCTTCAGGTTTTCGACAAAAATATCGATGACCCGTTCGGTATACCGGTCGGTGCTTCCGGAAACATGCGGTGTAATGATGACCTGCTCCATGTCCCACAACGGGTGGTCCTCAGGGAGCGGCTCCTTCTCAAACACGTCGAGCCCGGCGCAGCTGATCTGCCCGCTGCGGAGCGCTTCGAGCAGTGATGCCGTATCCACCGTCGGCCCGCGGCCCGCATTGATGAAGCAGGCGCCCGGCTTGGCCGCCGCCCAGGCATCGGCATTCAGCAGGTGATGCGTCTCATCGGTAAGCGGCAGCACGCTGATAATGTAATCGCCTTGGCTCAGCGCCTTGTGGAGCCCGTCCATGGTGAACATCTCGTCCACGTGAGGATCGGCTTTGCCGGAACGGCGGACGCCGACGGTGCGCATCCCGAACGCCTTGGCCAGGCGAGCTGCCTCGCTGCCGATCTCGCCGACGCCGACGATGACGGCCGTTCGGCCGTGCAGCTCGGACAAGGTGTCCCGTCCCGGCGCGGCCAGTTTCGTCTCCCAGCTGTGCTTGAGCTGATTGCGGACCGAGACGTGCAGCTGACGCGAGAAGGAGAGCATCATGCCAAGGATCGTCTCCGAGATCGGAATCGCATGGACGCCGCTGGAATTCGTCAGCAGCACGCCTTTCTGTTCGAGCTTGTCCAGCGGAAGCGTGTCCACGCCGGCCGACCAGGTCTGCAGCCATTTCAGCCGGCTGTCTTGATTCAGCACCTGGTCGGCAATTTGCCTGGACCAGCCAACCAATATTTCCGCTTCGTTCACGAGTGCGGGATCCGCATCGGTGCTTTTGACGACGGTCAGCTTATATCCAGGAGCGGCTTGTTCAATCAAGCGGGTCTGCTCCGGAGTTAGGGAATGCAGACAAACAATTTGCTTCATACCGTTTCAGCCTCCTTCATGTATGTACCCTTGATGTGGCGTTTGTGCAACTTTAGTTCAATCTATATAGTATGAATATATTCAGGATAACAGATTTGAAACGATATACAACAGGGTCCCCCGAGGCCAAGTGAATGAAAGGGAGCAGCGGTCAAGTAAACGCCCTCCTAAGCGTATGCTTTTGCGTAACTCTGCTGCATGACAATGGGCCCGAAAGGTGAAACTATATTAATGAAGGAATTCATGCGAATTATACCTTCGGTACCAATTTTTACAGGATCATTTTATGCGGCGCAAAGGGGAAGAAAGGGGAATTACTTGCATGGAAATGAAAGAAAAACAAGTTCAAGATAAGCCTTTAAGGCTATTCGTCGCGGTCCGGATACCGGAACCGATCCGATCTTTACTGGAAGAATGGAGGCACCGGAACGAGAAGGAGCTTGCTTTTAAAAAATGGACGCACCGGGAGGATTACCATATTACCGTCCAGTTTCTGGGAGACGCTGATGCTGGAAGAGTGCCGGAAATCGCGGCTGCCTTAAAAAGGGCTTCCTTGAAAATCAACCCATTTCAACTGGAATTTGGAGCGTTCGGCACCTTCGGGTCAGCGGAGTCTCCCCGGGTGTTATGGGCTGGAGTAATTGACCAATCCGGCGGCCTGGACAAGCTCTATGAAGCGGTCACTTCCGAGATGGGGGAACTGGGGTTCGCAAAAGAAGCGAGGCCATACCGTCCCCATGTCACGATAGCCCGTAAATACGCGGGAAAATCGCCTTTTACAGGCTTCAATTTACCGTCTTTGACCGTGGAAAAATCCGGTTCTGAAGGGAAAAATCAGCCTCTGATTTGGGAGGTCGATGAATTTGTACTTTTTTCCACGCATTTGCACGAAAAGCCAATGTATGAGATACTAGAGGCCGTTCAAATGAAAGATTCGTAGATTGGAAATAAATAGCAATAGAAATCGAATATATTTTTCCGCACATGATCGAATATCGAATTCCCTTTGTTGCCGTATCCTGTGAAGTAAATTTGTGCCGTTCCTAAGCAACATGTGTTGTAAAGACTGTCCTGTTTGTCAGTTATTGTACGATCTCGGATACAGCAATTGACTGAAAATGTTTCCAAAGGTTATTCAAAACCTGTATTTTTGGTTACTTAAAGAGGGAATGTGCCGGAAATATAGGAGGAGAAACATGTACACATTACGTCAAAACCGCTGGATGGCACTGCTGATCGGTGTGCTTCTGGTGTGTTTCTCTGCAATTTGCATGCTGCTGCAAAACGAGCAGATGCACAAAATGCAGTATAACGACAGCACGAATCAACTGGGGGCCGTAACATACAGCAAGAACGATGAAGCAGGCGCAAGCCCGCAGCATTTATCCATACAGGGGGCAAAACACCCGTTAACCGCGGAAAACTCCGTGCAGCTTTTGAATGTAAATTTATTGAAAAAATGGAACGTTAAGCATCATCCCCTTTTTGTTGAAGGGATTTCAGCACAAACACCGGCTGCCGCCAAAAAGGCCCAAGCTGTGCAAGCGAAGCCTAAGGCGAAGAAAGCTGTAGCTGTTGCAGCCAAGCCGAAGCTGGATCCAAAACTGAATCCCCCCACCACGTTATTCTTCAGCCGGACCAAACTGCTCAGTCCTTCCCAGAAGTCGGAAGCGACCAAACAGTACAAGGTAACCGCTGAGGACGTGCTTCTGCTCCGTAGAATCGTGATGGCAGAAGCCGAAGGCGAACCGTACCAAGGCAAAGTGGCTGTGGCCAATGTTGTCTTGAACCGGCTGCGGTCAGCCAATTTTCCCGATACGATTAGAAAAGTCATATACCAGAGATATCAGTTCAGTCCTGTGGCGAACGGCCGTTTTGACCGTGTGAAGCCGAACGAGGATTCGATTCATGCCGTCAATGAGGCGCTTAACGGACGCAAGGAAGTCTCGGATGATACGTATTATTTTCTGTCGCTGAAGCTGGCCGACGACCTGACGGTTCACCATACGCGGACCTTGGCCAAGACGATCGGCAACCACTCCTTTTACAAATAAATCCCGTAAGTTTAAAATGTTTATGGGTAAAGGATAATGAGGAGGTGGCGTTTATATGAAAATTACGTATTATGGTCATTCCTGTGTGGTGGTGGAGGAAGGCGGCCGGAGCGTGATCATCGATCCGTTTCTCTCGGGCAATCCGGCATCGGGTATTGCGCCTGCGGCTATCCGTGTGGATGCGGTGCTGCTCACCCATGGGCACTCCGACCACTTTGGCGATGCGCTGGAGATTGCCAAAGCGAATGATTGTCCGATTGTCGCCGTGTTCGAGCTGGCGGAGTTCTGCCGCAAGAAGGGCGCAAAAACCTTTGCTATGAACATCGGGGGGCAGCAGCAGTTTGACGGATTCAAGGTCAAATATACGCTGGCTTTCCACAGCTCTGCGGTACAGGACGGCGACGCGCTGATCTATGCCGGAGAACCGGCGGGCATCCTGCTGACCATGGGCGGCAAAACGTTCTTCCATGCGGGAGATACGGCGCTGTTCGGCGACATGCGGCTTATCGGTGAAATGAATCAGATCGATGCTGCCGCGCTGCCAATCGGCGACGTGCTGACGATGGGACCGGACGATGCGCTGCTGGCAGCTAAATGGCTCCGGGCGGACCGCGTCATTCCGGTGCATTACAACACTTTCCCTGCCATTAACCAGAACAGCACGCTCTTCTGCGACCGTCTTCATCAGGAAGGCATTGAAGGACACGCGCTCAAGCCGGGAGAGAGCATTGAGATCTGACCGCTGATGAAGCGGTGGCATTGACAAATGGCACCTCCCGCCGTATCCGGGCATACAGTATCGTAACATTAGCCTATCGGAAAGGCGGGGGTTGATTGTTTTACCGAACTAGTGAACATAACGGGTATTTGCCGGCCGGCGAGCTGCAGAAAGCCGTACAGGGCGAGTACGAAGCGATCCGTAAAGGACGAAGGCTTCAGGAGCTGGCTCCCCCGGACCACCGGATTTATTTCAGCCGCGTGGTCGAAGAGGAGCGGCAGGGCCGTCTTGCCGAGCTGACCCGTCTCTTTTATGAGCATACCGGCTGCTATCCGGTCTTCAGCAAGGTTGAAACGCCCAGGGCGTATGTAACCGGACTGAAAGCGACCGTCGATGACGCACTCGAAGCCGCGTGGAATTATTCGGACCTGATGCTGACGGCGACGGACCCGAAGATCCAGAAGCTGATGCTGCGCGCGATGAACAGCGAAATGCGCTGGGTCAGCCGGCTGCAGTTTTTGTACAGCAACTATTTCCACGAAAACGGCGACATGAAGCACAAGGGCACCATTGGCATCGCCGACAAACAGCTTCCCTCTTGAGTTGGGGGAGGCTGTTTTTCTGTATATTGGAAAAAACCGAGTTGAAATGAATAATCATACGCTTTTCAGGTTAATTACAACATGCCGCTTTAATGCTTCACTGCAAAACATTTCTTATCACATTCATAAAAAGTTTAAATTGCGCAGAGGTTTAGTGGGTGTTAAAATAATATAACCAATTCATTTTGAATAATTATCGACGTTTTATAACAAAAAGAAAACCATTCCCCCATGCAACGAGGATTTCCGCCGTTGTCGCATACCCCATTCCCCTAGTGAGCATGAAGTATTATTCTTGTAGCCAATGTCGTCTTCGTACTGGTTTATTTTGATGTATCTGGATTTACTTGCATTTATTTATTCTGAAGATAGAAAGGTTGCTTTCCATGAGACATACGGTACTTCCCCCTAAGCAGGGACTTTATGATCCGCAGTTTGAAAAAGACGCCTGCGGCATGGGCTTCGTTGCTCATATCAAAGGCCGGGCCTCCCATGAGATCGTAGGCCAGGCTCTGACGATGCTCGAGAATATGGAGCACCGCGGCGGACAGGGCAGCGAGCCCAATTCCGGTGACGGCGCCGGGATCATGCTGCAAATTCCTCACCGCTTCTTTGCGGAAGAAGCGGCCCGGATCGGCTTTGAGCTGCCTGAACCGGGGCAATACGGTGTAGGCATGCTGTTCCTTTCCCACGACGAAGCCGTTCGGGAGGCTCATGAGAGCCGGCTCGTCGAAATCATCCGGGAAGAAGGGCAGCAGTTCCTGGGCTTCCGCGACGTTCCGACCTATGACGAGATGCTGGGCAAATCCGCGAAGGAAGCCAAGCCGTACGTACGGCAGATTTTCATTGGACGCAGCATCGATGTGAAGGACGAAATGGACTTCGAGCGCAAGCTGTACATCATCCGCAGACGCGCCGAGCTGGCCATCCGTTATGGCGACGCTCCGCAGGCGGACTCCTTCTATATTTCCAGCCTTTCGTGCCGGAAAATCGTATACAAAGGGATGCTGACTACCAATCAGGTGGGGCAGTTCTATCTGGACCTGAGAAACGAACTGGTGGAGACGGCGATCGCCCTCGTTCACTCGCGTTTCAGCACGAACACCTTCCCGAGCTGGGAACGGGCGCACCCGTACCGCTTCATGATTCACAACGGGGAGATCAACACGCTCCGCGGCAACGTGAACTGGATGCATGCGCGCCAGTCGCTGTTTAAGAGCGATATTTTTGGGGATGACCTGGAGAAGGTCAAGCCGGTCATTAATCCGGACGGTTCGGATACCGCCATGTTCGATAACACGTTTGAGTTCCTGTACCTGAGTGGACGTTCCCTGCCACACGTCGCCATGATGATGGTGCCGGAGCCTTGGAACAACCATGAAAGCATGGACGAAACGAAAAAAGCGTTCTACGAATACCACAGCACGCTGATGGAACCGTGGGACGGACCAGCGGCTATGGCGTTCACCGACGGCGTTCAGATCGGTGCCATCCTTGACCGGAACGGACTCCGCCCGTCGCGTTACTACGTGACGAAGGACGACCTGATTATTCTTTCTTCGGAAGCCGGCGTGCTCGACATTCCAGCTGAGGATGTCCTGTACAAGGACCGTCTCCGTCCGGGCAGAATGCTGCTCGTCGATACGAAGGAAGGACGGATCATTTCCGACGAGGAAGTGAAGGCCCAGATCGCTGCCGAGCAGCCGTACCGCGAGTGGCTCGACGAGCATCTGGTCAATCTGGATGAGCTTCCGGACGCGCCGGAGCTGCCGAATCCGAAGCATGACAACGTGCAGCAGCTGCAGCTCTCCTTCGGCTATACGTTCGAAGATCTGCGCAAGGTGCTGGAGCCGATGGCTTCGACCGGCCAGGAAGCGGTAGCCTCGATGGGCTACGACGCGCCGCTGGCGGTGCTGTCCGACAAGCCGCAGCGCCTGTACAACTACTTTAAACAAATGTTCGCGCAGGTGACCAACCCGCCGATTGACGCGATCCGCGAAGAGATTATCACTGCGACCGGAACGACGATTGGACCGGAGCGCAACCTGCTGCATCCGGAGCCTGAGAGCTGCCGCCAGATCCGTCTGGACACGCCGGTTCTCTCGAACGAAGACTTCGCGAAGATCCGCCACGTGCACCGTCCCGGCTTCAAGTCGATGACGATTCCGATCTTCTTCCCGGCAGAGGAGGGGGCGGAAGGCCTGCGTAAGGCGCTTGACGGATTGTGTGAAGCGGCCGACCGCGTGATCAAGAAAGGCCACAACATCCTGATCCTGTCCGACCGCGGCGTGGACAAAGAAAATGCGGCGATTCCGGCGCTTCTTGCCGTATCCTGCCTGCATCATCATTTGATCCGCCAAGGAACGCGGACCAAAGTCAGCATTCTGCTCGAATCCGGCGAACCTCGTGAAGTGCATCATTACGCGCTGCTGCTCGGTTACGGCGTGAGTGCCGTCAACCCTTACCTGGCGTTCGAAACGCTGGACGACATGATCCAGCAGGGACTGCTGCGCGGCGTGACGCACGAGAAAGCCGTTAAAAACTATATCAAAGCCGCGACGAAGAGCGTGGTGAAAATTTTGTCCAAAATGGGCATTTCGACAATCCAATCCTACCGCGGCGCGCAAATCTTTGAAGCCGTCGGCCTGAAAGAGGATTTTGTCGAGAAGTACTTTACCCGTACGCCGTCCCGCATCGGCGGCATCGGCCTGGAAGAAGTGGCGGCCGAAGCGCTGGCCCACCACAACCGTGCCTTTACGGACAAGGACGGAAGCGACAAGGTGCTCGATTCCGGCGGCGACTATCAATGGCGCAAGGACGGGGAGGAGCATCTGTTCAACCCGCAGACGATCCACCTGCTTCAGCAGGCCGTACGCACCGGGGATTACCAGGTGTACAAAAAGTACGCCAAGCTTGTTCAGGGCGAAAACGAGAAGCATCTGACGATCCGCTCGCTGCTGAAGCTGAAACCGGCAGGAGCTCCGGTTCCGATCGAGGAAGTCGAGCCGATCGAGTCTATTATGAGACGCTTCAAGACCGGTGCCATGTCCTTCGGCTCCATCAGTAAGGAAGCGCATGAAAGCCTCGCGATTGCGATGAACCGCATCGGCGGCAAGAGCAACACCGGTGAGGGCGGCGAGGATCCGGCGCGCTATATTCCGGATGCGAACGGCGATTCCCGCCGCAGCGCTATCAAGCAGGTGGCGTCCGGCCGGTTCGGCGTGACGTCGAACTACCTGGTGAACGCGGACGAAATTCAAATCAAGATGGCGCAGGGAGCGAAGCCGGGTGAAGGCGGACAGCTTCCGGGCCGTAAAGTATATCCTTGGGTTGCCGAAGTGCGTGGTTCTACGCCGGGCGTAGGTTTGATTTCTCCGCCGCCGCATCATGACATTTACTCCATCGAGGATTTGGCGGAGCTGATTTATGATCTGAAGAACTCCAATCCGCGCGCGAACATCAACGTGAAGCTCGTGTCCGAGGTTGGCGTCGGAACAATCGCGGCCGGGGTGGCCAAAGGCCGTGCCGATATTATCCTCGTCAGCGGATATGACGGTGGTACCGGTGCATCGCCGCAGGGATCCATCCGCCATGCGGGTCTTCCTTGGGAACTGGGCGTCGCGGAAACGCACCAGACGCTCATCCTGAATAACCTGCGTGACCGCGTCGTCCTGGAAACGGACGGCAAAATGCTGAACGGACGCGATCTGGCCGTCGCAGCGCTGCTGGGTGCCGAAGAGTATGGCTTCTCTACGGCTCCGCTCGTGGCACTTGGCTGTATCATGATGCGTGTCTGCCAGATGGATACCTGTCCGGTGGGGGTAGCTACCCAGAATCCGGAACTGCGCAAGAACTTCATGGGCGATCCGGCGCATGTCGTTAACTTCATGAGATTCGTGGCTGAAGATATGCGTGAAATTATGGCGGAGCTCGGCTTCCGTACGATCCAAGAGATGATCGGACGCACGGACTGCCTGGATGCCGAAGAGGCGAACGGACATTGGAAGAAGCAAGGCATCGATCTGTCCGTTCTGCTGCACACACCGGAGCTTCCGGAAGGAAGCACGCGCTACCGCACGAAGACCCAGAACCACGGTCTCGAAGAGACGCTGGATATGCGTGAGCTGTTGAAGCTGGCGGCACCTGCGCTGGAAGACGGAACGCCGGTTACCGGCGAGCTTTCGATTACGAACGTAGACCGCGCCGTAGGCACGATTCTCGGCAGCGAAGTCACGCGGAAGTACGGGGCAGCCGGCCTGCCGGAAGATACGATTTCGCTGACCTTTACGGGAACAGCCGGCCAGAGCTTGGGCGCCTTCGTTCCGAAGGGCATCACGCTGACCGTGGTTGGCGACGCGAATGACTACACCGGCAAAGGGTTGTCCGGCGGGAAGCTGATCGTGAAGCCGTCGCCGAAATCGACGTTCAAGGCCGAAGAGAACATCATTATCGGCAACACGGCTTTCTATGGCGCGACAAGCGGCGAGGCGTACATCCGCGGCATCGCCGGCGAACGCTTTGCGGTCCGCAACTCCGGCGTGAATGTCGTCGTTGAAGGCGTTGGCGATCACGGATGCGAATATATGACAGGCGGCCGCGTCGTCATCCTTGGGGAAACGGGACGTAACTTTGGCGCTGGCATGTCGGGCGGTATCGCCTACGTCTATGATCCGCAGGGTACGTTTATCGACCGCTGCAACCTGGAGATGATTCTTCTGGAGCGCGTTGAGGATGCAGAGGAAGTTCAAGAACTGAAGAGCATGATCGAGAAGCATGTCAACTACACGGAGAGTGCTGTCGGCGAGCGTGTGCTGGAAGACTGGGAGAACAGCCTCGGCCAGTTTGTCCGCGTTATTCCGAAGGATTACAAACGGATGACACAGCAAATTCGCAAGGTTCAGGAGAATGGACTGAGCGGCGAAGCTGCCCTGTTGGCCGCCTTCGAAGCCAACATGCGCGAGCTCGCGAGAGCGGGAAACAACTAATTCTTCCAAACCGGATGTTATTAAGAAAGAATTCCTATCAACAAGGTTGAAGTTTTCATATTTGCGCAATAATTGCTGGAAAGGGCATACGAAATGTTTTCAATTGGAGACATAAATCGTATGCCCATTTTTTTCGACAAAAATAGAACCTGCTTCAAAAAGCAATTGTCCCATTAGACGACAACATCCAGAAGAGGCTTGGGATATAATAAAAAAGACCTAGTCACTTGGCTGATTCTTGACATTCATACTTGGAACAGACGTTGTATTTGTCAACAAAAGAGTAGCCGTGGAAATCATTTTGGATAATATGTTGAGTGGAGCGAGGGTATCTTCGATGAGAGATGAGAGAAAGTTCGGTGCCGAGGCCCGGTCCAACCAAGAACTTCCGGAGCAAACCCAATTGGACATCATGAAAGTGTTGGAGCAATGCGGGATTCATCCTGACAACTGGAAGCGCTTTGTTCAGAAAATGGAGAAGGGGACGGATTAGCGGAAATTTCGCAGATCGTGTCCGGGGGTTCGCATAAAACGACAAGGAGGGACAGAAAACGTTTTATCATTCCGATTTTAGACAGGGAGGCCGCCCTGCAGCAGTTGTCTTCCATATGCTCCAAAAGGGGACCCCGTCGAATTACGGTAACCGAACCTATAAAAACCTCAGCCCTCCTAAGTTCAAGGAAAGCTGAGGTTTTTCATTATTTCATGGACCGTTCCATCCGCACAAAAGCGATAAAACGTTTGGCCTCTTCCTCAGACAAGCGGCGGCCGTCAATCGTCAAATTGAACTTTTCCAGCAAGTCCTCGTCCGAAAGCTCGAGTTGATCGACAAAATCCCGGACCTCCGGATCCATGACAATCTTCGGCTGATTCGTACGGCCGATCAGATAATCGATGGAAACGTCAAATTTGTCAGCCAGTTTGGTCAGAATCTCAAAATCAGGTTTACGGCGGTTCTTTTCATAGTGGGATAGTGCGGCTCGCGTAATGCCTATGGATTGGGCCAATTCCTCCTGGGTCCAGCCGCGTTGGTCCCGCAATTCTGCGATGCGATTACCATGATTCATGAATTAACCTCCTCCGAATACCTGAAAAAATACATAAAATTAGAAACAAATTGTCGCAAAAATAGATTCATATAGGAAATAAGTATTGACTAGTTACAAAATGTATCGTAAAGTGAAAATTGGAAATGATACCATTTGTATCAAGTGTTGAGACGGATCGTATCCCATAGCCAGTATAAGGCGTTATCCCGATTTTCATACCATGAGGCAGGAATAATCCGATGAATATGTTAACAGCACATGGCATACATCTTCAAACGTATATGTATATCCATCAGGTCGGGAACCAGACGGTTTTTCTGCATCGGACCCGTCCTGTCATCTTATGGGAATACGAGGCAAGCCGAATGGTAATCATCAGCGACTTGGATCTCCCCGTCGTGCCCGAGCTCAGGCTGGGGTTCATTATCCACGTTCCAAATGCCCCTGCCCGTCAGGTGTACGGCACCGTGGCTTGGAAAGAAAGCAGCCTCTCCTTTAAGGCCCACCAATACGGCATTCGTATTGAATCCCCGCAGCAGGAGCCGGAGCGCATGACAAAACACCACAACCGCCCGCAAAGAGGCGGCCGAGCGGCCTCCACACCGTATGAAAGTCCCTGTGACCACGATTCTTACCCCGGCCCAGGACACCATTTTGATATCAAAGCATAAAAATCTTACGTTTTTTCGTAATGGGATACAGACATTTTACACTATTTATCAAAGGGCTGCATAGTGCTTTGCTTTAAAAAGGCTGAAGTATAAGCCTGTCATGTGATCGTCCGGTTGGACTTATATTGAGAGCGGGGGATGGATCAGTCATGGGACGTACGTTGACTTTGGATTTCCTGATGCAGATGCTTCAAAGGGACGAGGATGTTCATTTATGAGCAGCATGAATCCGCTGAACAAAACGGTGGACGTCGGCAAGCCCCTTCCGATCACTCCCCGGAAAGATAGGATGTTGTACCTTTGGGCAAAGCGAACCCTGGATATTAGCTTATCGCTTATAGGGCTAATTTTTTTATGTCCGGTATTCCTAGCCGTTGCCTTGCTTATCAAGCTGGAGGATCCAAAAGGCTCGGTGTTTTTCTCCCAGGTCCGCGTCGGCCGTGGGGGCACACCATTTAAAATGTACAAATTCCGGTCGATGGTCAGCGGAGCCGAGCTGATGCTCGGCAATTTGATCCAGCAAAGCGATGTGACCGGAGCGATGTTCAAGATGAAAAACGATCCGCGGGTCACCCCGGTCGGCCGGTTCATCCGCAAAACGAGCATTGATGAGCTGCCCCAGCTTGTGAATGTGCTGAAAGGAAATATGAGCCTGGTCGGGCCAAGACCGCCTTTGCCGCGGGAGGTAAGCGACTATACTTCCTACGATATGCAGAGGCTGCTCGTTGTTCCGGGGTGTACAGGTTTGTGGCAGGTCAGCGGAAGGAACCATGTGGGATTTCAGGAAATGGTCGAGCTGGACCTCAAATACATAAACGAACAGTCGATTTGGATGGATATGATCATCATTTGTAAAACGGTCAAGGTGCTGTTCGGCGCGGATAATGCGTACTAATCGCTGCGTGTCCAAGTGCGCAGGGCGCAGATGTGTCCATTAGGAAGGTGGCAGAGGCATCATGAAAAAATGGGTCGTTTCGACCATCGCCGTCGTATCGGTGCTGGTGGTCGGTGTCGCGGGATACGGATTGTATATTTACAATTCGGTCAAAGCGACGGCTAACGAAATATATGAAAAGCGGGAACCGTCCGTTGTACCGGTAACCGTCAGCTCGGATGGCAAGACGGGCGGCCAGGCGGATACGTCCAAGAGCGCCGAAAACCCGTCGGCGGTTCATTTGAATGAAAGGGAGCCGTTTACCGTTCTGGTCATGGGCGTGGATCAGCGCGAGGACGACCCGGGCCGCTCGGACTCGATGATCCTGCTGACGGTAAATCCGGCCAAGCAGAGTATCCTGATGTTCAACATCCCGCGTGACACGAGAACCGAAATCGTCGGCCACGGGACGACGGACAAGATCAACCATGCTTACGCCTTTGGCGGCGTAAACATGTCGGTCGCGACGGTAGAGCACTTCCTCGGTTATCCGGTCAACTATTACATCAAGGTCAATATGGAGGGCTTCGCCAAAATCATTGATTTGCTCGGCGGGGTGGAAGTGAATAATCCGTTTGCCTTCCAATATGAAGGATACGATTTCAAACAGGGCGACTTGAAGCTGGACGGCTCCGAGGCGCTGGCCTTCTCCCGGATGCGGTATGACGATCCGCGTGGAGATTTGGGGCGTAATGCACGGCAGCGGGAAATTTTGGAGCAGGTGATCAATAATGCGCTCAAAATATCGAATGTCGTAAAAATCGAATCCCTACTGAACCAGGTAGGGGACAGTGTCAGAACAGACATCACTTTCGACAATATGAAGACCTTCGTGACCGATTACCGGTCCGATCTGAAGACAATCGAGCAGGTGGAGATCAAGGGCCAGGGCAAGAAGATCAACGGAATTTGGTATTACATGGTCAGCGATGAAGAGCGGCAGCGTATCCATAATGTCATTAAAGAGCATTTACAATAAGAGGCAGGCGTGGCTAGATGTCACGCTTGCTTTTTCATTTCCGGCGTCCTTTGCAGCATCTCGGAACCCGAATTGATTCATAAGCCCCACGTTGTGGGGTTATTTTTCGACGAAAACTGTCAGTTTCCTTGACAAAAGATGCAGATTCATGTAGATTTCTTGGTGTGCATGTTACAGAATGTATCTATAATAAGTCGTTGGTCATAATTTTAAACGCAAAGACACACTTCATGGAAGGGAAGTCGATTCTCTTGAACAGTCAGCTATCCGTATTCTGCTTGCGATGTGAGCAGGTCATCCCTATGTCGGACACGGCACTTGTGTTCCGGACGGGATTTTACCGCACAGTGATTCCCCTGGGCTGCTGTACCCTATGTTATTCGCAGACACAATCAGAGGCAGATTTCCCATATGATGGGCATCTGCAAGGCGAATATGCTACAATGGGGCCAGACTTGGGCAGAAGGGGTGATAGAAATGCAGCAGGAACCGGTGGTTCGGCTGGAAGGTGTCACGAAGAAAGTCTCATCCAAAACATTGGTTGAGGATGTTACGCTGGACATCCCTCCCGGGCAGGTCTTTGGTTTTCTCGGTCCGAACGGGGCCGGAAAAACGACGACTATCCGCATGATGGTCGGGCTGACCAGGATCACCAAGGGAGATATTAAAATTTGCGGTTACAGCATCAAGGATCATTTTGAGCAGGCGATCGTCCACGTGGGGGCGATCGTGGAAAACCCGGAGATGTATAAGTTTTTGACGGGGTATGAAAACCTCCGGCATTTTGCCCGGATGATGTCAGGGATTACCGAGGAGCGCATTCAGGAAGTGGTTCAGCTCGTTGGGCTGAGCAACCGGATTCAGGACCCGGTGCGGACGTATTCGCTGGGCATGCGGCAGCGCCTGGGCGTAGCTCAGGCGATTTTGCACCGTCCGAAGCTGCTGATCCTGGACGAGCCCACCAACGGGCTGGACCCGCAGGGAATCCGCGAGCTGAGGGACTACCTGCGCCGGCTGTGCAGGGAAGAGGGGACGACGGTATTCGTCTCCAGCCATCTGCTGTCCGAGATGGAGCTGATGTGCGACGCCGTGGCGATCATCCAGAACGGACGGTTGATTGACGTACGCACGCTGGCCGGTGTTGAGGGAGCGCAGGAGACGACCGTGGAAACGGCATTTGCGCTGGACCGGCCGGAGCAGGCGCAAGAGCTGCTTGGGGGCGGTACGGTACGCGATGGACTGCTGATCGTCCGGCTCGACCGAAATGGCATTGCCGACACGAATGCCCGGCTTGTCCAGAGCGGATTCAAGGTGTACGGGATTCAGAAGATAACCCGGTCGCTGGAGGACCAATTCTTGGAAATGACGGGAAGTGATCAGATTGGGTAGCTTTATCCATCTCGTGCAGAACGAGAATATGAAGATATACCGGAGAGCCCGGACGTGGATCATGCTGTCGATCCTGGCCATCGTCAACATTCTGATGCCGCTCCTGTTTCACTTGGCGGATGGCGGGGGCAATATCAGCTTGTGGGAAAGCGTGCTTCAGACCGGGGCGTTTACGTTTTTTCTGTGCACCATATTTTCGGTTGTGGTCGCCTCGGATTCCGTTGCAGGCGAATTTTCCTGGGGGACTATCAAGCTGCTGCTGATCCGCCCATGGAGCCGATCGAAGATTCTGCTCTCCAAATATATTGCCGTAGTGCTGTTCAGCCTGCTGTGCACGGTGCTGCTGATCGTCGTGTCATACGGGGTCTCCGCGATTTTCTTCTCGGGAGGAGCGGGCGGGTCCCTTATGGGCGAGCGCATCGGGCCGCGTCATTACTTTCTGATTATGCTTTGCGATTATGTAGACCTGTTCATGACCGTGGCGCTGGCTTTTATGCTCTCGGCCGTGTTCCGGGCAAGCGGGCTCGCCATCGGGCTGTCGCTGTTCATCATGTTCGCGAAGGGCATCTTTAATATGCTGTTCAACCCTGAGCGCTACAGCTGGGCAAAGTTTTTGCCGTTTATGCACATGGACCTGTCGCAGTATCTGGCCTCTTCGGTGGGGCCTGGGGGTGTGACGCTTGGGTTCTCGATCTTGATTCTGGCCATCTACTACGTCTTGTTTCTGGTTATCGCCTGGACCGTGTTCGGTAAACGGGACGTCGCAGCCTGACCTGTCACGATGATAAAAGCCAAAAAAACGCAGTGCATGTGGACGTGATCCGTTCACTTGCGACTGCGTTTTTTGCAGAGATAAGAAAGCAGAAGCTTCGGGCCGCATCAGCCGGCTTCCGATTCCAAATACCGCGGGGTGGGGGCGGTCTCCTGCGCCATTTCCTCCGGGGCGTCCTTCAGCTCCATTTTGCTGGATCCGTGGAGGATGCCGCCCTCGGTAATGACCAGCGACGTTGCCCCCAGCACGTCACCGAACATCTGTCCGGTCGCTGTGATGGTCAGCCGGCCGAGCGTCGTCACATCGCCGTACACTTTTCCGGCAATGATGACCTCTTTGGCATGAATGTGCGATCTGGCCACCGCATGCTCCCCGACAATGACGCTGCCTTTGCTCTCAATGACGCCGTTAAATTTGCCTTCGATGCGCAGGTTGGCCTCACAGGCCAGCGTCCCTTCGATTTCTGTCCCTTTGCCGATCAAAGTGTCCGTTGCGCTCTGGTGCCGGCTCGCTTTGGATCTGCTCATGTTTGAAATCCCTCCTTTTTAAGATTATAGAATTTAAAATTCAGCGAAGCTGAACCATTCTATAATCGCAAGAAAAACTTCAGCTAAACGCGGTCTGTCTTCTTTGAAGGTACGTCGATAGACGTTTTTCTTACGATCAAACCCTACTACTGAATATAGGGCAGCGGGTTAACGGGCTTATCCTTCTTCACGACCTGAAAATGAAGATGGGGGCCGGTGCTGCGCCCGGTCGAGCCGAGCTCGGCGATCTGTTCGCCCTTGTCGACGGTTTGGCCGACATTGGCCTGGATTTTGCTGAGGTGCATATACCAGGTTTGCAGGCCGTTCGGATGCTCAATGACGATATACCGTCCCCGCGCACCGCCGCTGTTCTCAGCCGTCACGATCGTACCCGCTCCCGCCGCATATACGGGGCTTCCGTTATCCCCGGCAATATCGATCCCCGCATGGAAGGACGCCCTTCCGGTAAAAGGGTCCGTCCGGTAGCCGAAGCTTGAGGTCGTCACACGGGACTCGGTCGGCCACAGGTCAGGCTGCCCGGAGATCCGATCCTGCGTTTCCTCCGCTTTTTTCAAGGTCGAAGGGATTTGGTTCTCCATGGACCGCAGCAGCGTCTGCATCTCCTGAAAGTCATCTTTCGTCTCCTGGGCCAGGTCCAGCATATCGTTCTCATGCACAGCGATATATTCGCCACCGACATGCTGCGAGGCATCCCAGGACAGGGAAGACGCTTTGGCCCCGGAAGCAGGCTCGGCCATACTGGTGGTCCCGTGCTTGTCAATGAACTGCTGCAGCTGGTTCTCCAGTTCATCCACGCGGTCCATCTTCTGCTTCATATCTTTGGCTTGGCTCGACAGGTTGACGATTTCGTTCTGCAGGCGCTCGATGGACTGCTCCCGGCTGTTCACCGTCCGCTGCATCTGGACGTTCTTCAGGCTTTCGGCGGTGACCTTCTGCTCCAGCTGGGAGATCACCTGGGACGAGTGGGCCTGCAGCGCAAGAACGAGTCCGGACAGCGACAGAACGGCCACGGCGGGGACGGCCATCATCAAGGGCTTGGAGAGATGCAGCTGTTTGACGGAATGCTGGGCGTCCCGCATGACCAGGAGCGTCACCCGCCCATTGCCTTTGGCATTTTTCATGGCGGCTCCTTTCCTCGGCTTGATTGTACTTGTCTTATCTTCTATGTATTCTCTGATCTCTTAAAACATGTCAAAAATGTGATCTTTGCCGCCGCTGCGTCTGCATCAGGCCGATCCGGGTAAATACTGAATAAAGCAGGTTGAAAGTGGTCAATCCTGAACATACAGATTGCTTTTGACCCGCAAGGAGGCTGACGTATGCTGTGGCTGCTTATCGCACTACTCGTTTTTATTTTTCAAACGGCAACGATTCTGCTTCTGGAATTCCGCAATCCTTACAAGACGGTCGCCTGGCTGTTTATATTGTTTTGCTGCCCGTTGATCGGCTTTGTGGTCTATTATTTTGTGGCTCAGGACTATAAAGCGAGGAAGAAGGTCCGTACGCAGGGTTCGCGCCTGTTTCAAGAGATCCGTCCCTTGATATGGAGTCAGGCGTCCTTGGTAAAGCGTGCCGGGGATATGCACAGCAAGGATTTTCAGCATCAGGAGCGCTTGTTTAATTTGCTGTCCCATCTGTCCGAGAGCCCGATTACCGGCTGCAACAAGAGCAGGGTGCTGACCGACGGGGAGGATACCTTTGGCGCGATGCTCGCGGCCATGGACAAAGCAGAAGATCACTTACATATTCAATTTTATATTTTCCGGGACGACGATATTGGGAACCGGTTCAAGGACATCATGGTCCGGAAGGCGAAAGCCGGGGTCAAGGTGAGGCTGCTCTGCGACGGCTTCGGAAGCTACAGACTTGGCCGCAGGCGCGGGTTCATCCAGGAGCTGAAGGAAGCAGGCGTGGAGTTCCACTTCTTCCTGCCGCCGCTTCTGGCCATGATCGACCGCAGGATCAACTACCGCAACCACCGCAAAATTATTGTCGTCGATGGAACCAAAGGCTTTGTCGGCGGGCTGAATGTCGGCGATGACTATTTGGGGAAATATCAGAAAATGGGATATTGGCGCGACACGCACCTGGAGATCGAGGGAGATGCCGTTTATTTTTTGCAAAATGTGTTTTTGAGCGACTGGAAGCTCGCTTCAGGCGAGCGGTTGTCGGACCCTGCACTGTTTCCCAAACATCAATGCGAAGCCGATGAACAGGTTCAAATCGTCAGCAGCGGACCCGATCAGGATTGGAATGCCATCCAGGAGATGTGCTTTGGCGCGATTACGGTCGCGAAAAAAAGGATCTGGATCACCTCGCCCTACTTTATTCCCGATCAGGGCATCTATGAAGGACTCAAAACCGCTGCGGTCAGCGGAGTGGACGTGCGGATCATCATTCCGTTGAAAGCCGATTCCAGGTTGGTGCATCTCGCTTCGCTCTCCTATATTGAAGACCTGCTGCTGGCCGGAGTGAAGTTCTATGAATATCAGAAAGGCTTCATTCATGCCAAGGTCATGATCGTCGACGACCTGATGGCCTCGGTAGGTACCGCTAATATGGACATGCGGAGCTTTTTCTGTAATTTCGAGCTGACGGCAGCGCTGTTCGAGCAGTCCTCGATCGACCGGCTGGTGAAAGATTTCAAGGAAGATATGAGCCAGAGCCATCAAATAGTAACCGAGGAGTTTCAGGCCCGGCCATTTCGGCATAAGCTGGCGGAAGTGCTGTGCCGGATGCTGTCCCCGCTGCTATGACGGAGTGGTCCTGAATCTGCTGCTGCCAAGCCTAGTGCCGTGGAGCCCATAGAATAACGGATACGCCGGCCATGCACAGAGCCGCTCCGATCCAGTCGTAGACGTCGGGCGTGTTTTTGTCGATCCACCAGCCCCACAGCAGGGCCAGGACGATAAAGATGCCCCCGTATGCGGCATAAACCCGGCCGAAGGAAGGATAATTCTGCAGGGTTGGAATGATCCCGTACAGGATCAGGAGCAGGCTGCCCGCAGCGCCGAACCACCAGGGCTTCGCGTCCTTGATCCACAGCCATACCAGGTAACCGCCGCCGATCTCGGCCAGCCCGGCCGCAATAAATAATAATAAGGATTTCATGACAGAAAAACTCCCATCCTGATAATATACAGCTAAAAACTATGATATAATAAAGTAAGGGAATAATCACGGAAGTCCAGATTTCTTAGGCTGTACACAATGCTACCGGGCGTTTCATGTCCCTTTATGCTACAACAATCTATAGAATCGGGGGGATTCGATGGCTGTACCTTCAAACCCGCAATCCACGGATAGGCCAAACCTGCCGCAGGATTTGCAGCCGCTCAAGGCGCCGACCTCGAAAGCCAGAGTGTTCATGCGCATCCTGGTCATGCTGATCGGAGCCGGATTGGTCTCTGTTGCACTGGAAGTATTCCTCGTAAACAATAACATCATTGACGGCGGGATTACCGGCATTTCCATTATGCTGTCCCACCTTTTTCATCTGCCGCTCGGTATTTTTCTTACGGTTCTCAATATTCCTTTCTTGTTTCTGGGTTACAAGCAAATCGGCAAGACGTTTGCCTTCTCCACGCTGGCAGCCGTTCTGGTGATGTCGATTGGCACCGCGCTGCTGGAACCCGTTAAACCCATTACGTTCGATCCGCTGCTGGCAGCCATCTTCGGAGGCGTAATCCTCGGTGCGGGCGTCGGCCTGGTCATCCGGGCAGGGGGTTCCACGGACGGCAGTGAAATCGTCGCGATTCTCATCAACAAAAAGACGCCGTTCTCCGTCGGGGAGATCATCATGTTCATCAACTTCTTTATCCTGACGAGCGCCGGCTTCGTATTCGGTTGGAATAACGCGATGTATTCGCTGATCGCCTACTTTATCGCCTTTAAAGTGATTGATATCACCAACGAAGGGATCGACCAGTCCAAATCGGTATGGATCATCAGTGAGAAATACAAGGACATCGGCGATGCCCTCACCCAGCGCTTGGGACGCGGCGTCACGTATTTGGAAGGGGAAGGAGCCTACTCCGGAGACAGCAAGAAAGTGATCTTCGTGGTCATCACCCGTCTGGAAGAGGCTAAGCTGAAGACCATCGTCGGCGATTGGGATCCGGATGCCTTCCTTGCGGTTGGTAATATCCATGACGTTAAGGGCGGCCGTTTCAAGAAAAAAGATATCCATTAGCGGGGCAGCGAAGCTGGACTGACCCGTGAAATGCAGCAAAGCCCGGAAGGTTACCTTCCGGGCTTTGCTGCGCTTAAATGGCGGATCACCTGCTCGATCGGCTGCGGGGCGAGCGCGGCGATCAGGTCTCCGTGGCGGGCAAGCCGCTCCTCGATGTTAAGCAGGTGAAAATCGGTCGGGGCAACGTTGCTGTCCACTTCCTCCCAGTGCAGCGGGGTGGACACCGTCGCGCCTGGACGTGCCCGAGGGGTGTAAGGAGCGGCGAGTGTTTTTCCCTGATAGTGCTGGAGGTAATCGAAGTAGATTTTATCGCCGCGGTTTTTCTTGAGCCGCTCCAGGGTGAACAGCTCCGGGTGCTTCTCCGTCACGAACATGCCGACGAAATGCCCGACGGTGCGCAGCTCGTCGAACGTGATCCCTTCATTGATCGGCACGATGATCTGAATACCCGTCGCCCCGGAGGTCTTCGGCACCGACTGCAGTCCGAGCGAGCGCAGCACCTTGCCGACGATGGACGCGGCTTCCATGATCCGCGGTTCGACCTCCCGCGACGGGTCGAGGTCAATCATCCATTCACAGGGCAGCGTGCTCCCTGCGTAATGGAGGGACGGGTGAAACTCCAGCGCGGCCAGGTTGCCCAGCCACAGCAGCTCGGGCAGGCCGTTCAGCAGGATGTAATTGATCCCGTCCTTCTCGGCCGTCTGGACATAGGGAGGGAGCGGTTCCGGCGCATTTTTTTGATAAAAAAATTCGCCAGGCACCCCATGCGGATAACGGATCGTCGTGAGCAGCCGGTTCCGGCAATATTTCAGCAAATAAGGAGCGAGCGCCGCGAGCTTTTGCAAATAAATCGCCTTGGTAATACCCATTTCCGGCCACAGCGGCTTATCGGGATTGGTAATGGGAATGTCTTGTCCCTCGATCGAAATCGTGCCTTTCACGGTTCGCGGCATACGGATACCTCCAATCATTTTAGGCGGGATGCCATTTCTGAGCTGCATAATGGAAAGTCACGGGCATAGGTCCTCGCCGTGATCCTTTGGAAGCTACGGATCCAGCCGGCAGTCCGCGGGGGGAACATCGACAAACGCCTGAATACTGGGCTGGCGCAGGGTGCCGCCGGGCGTCCATTCCAGGAAATTCACCTTGACCACCCACTCGGGACGGATCCAGACCGCCCCTTTCTGCCGCTCCGGCTGGTTGACGAAGGGACGGTCCTTCACCGCCATGTCCGCGACCCGCTCGGTGATGCTGCGCCAGTCGGCCACCTTCAGCTTGCCCGTTCCGGCATGGCCGATATAGATCAGGCTCCCGTCGTCTGCGTACAGGCCGAGCAGCAGCGCATTCACGATGCCGTCCCGGAACGTCACCCCGCCGACCACGGCGTTCACGTCCTGGATGTTCTTCCGCTTCTGCCACCGCTTGTCCTTGCCGCCCAGGGCATAGACGCTGTTAACGTCTTTGACGACGATGCCTTCAAGCCGGTGCTGGACCGACACGTCATGCAGCAGCGGGATGTCCGTATAGCTCGGCACAAGCTGGACGTGCCCGCTCGGGATCACGGTTTCCGTCAGGAGCTGCTGCCGCTCGCGCAGCGGCCGTCCGGTTACCCATTCGCCGTTATAATACAGGATGTCGAAGATCATATAGACGATCGGCACCTGCTGGACGCGGGCTTTGATTTGCTGCTCTACGCGGAGGCTGTCCCGTTTCATGACCTGATGAAAGGAAGGCACCCCGTCGACCAGAGCAATGATTTCACCGTCCAGAATGACCGAATCGGCACGGCAGTAAGAAGCGATATCCAGCAGCTCTGGATACTGGCGCGTCCGGTTGTTCCCCTTGCGGTTCACGAGCTGGACCTCCCCGCCGTCGTAATAGGTGATCATCCGGACACCGTCCCATTTGATCTGGGCGATCCACTGTTCTCCGGATGGGAGGGCGTCCGTCATGACGGGTTCGAAAGGGACGATCGGGGTAAGCGGCATCGATGATCCTCCGATCTAACCGTTACGAGACGGTTTCGTTTTTCTTGGCCGTCTTGCGGCGTTTCGGTTTGGGCCCTTCGCCGGCAGCGGCGGCAGGTTCCGCAGGCTTGGCCTTGGCTTTGCCCTTAGCGGTCTTCTTGGCCGGACCCGGGTCGGTCGCCACAGGCTTGGCCGCTTCGATGCTGGCCTGCAGGGCGGCCATCAAGTCGATCACATTCGTCTCCTGCTTCGCCGGAGCGATCTTGATCTCTTCGCCGGCCACCTTGTGCTCGATCAGATCGAGCAGCCGTTCGCGGTAATCGTCCCCGTATTTTTTCGGCTCAAACGGCGTGGAGAGCTGCTCGATCAGCATTTGCGCCATGCCGAGCTCCTTATCGTTGACCTGGATATTTTCCGGAAGGTTCGGCACCTGGGAGACCGGGCGGATTTCATCCGGGTAGAACATCGTTTCGATCGCAAGGCACTCATCCAGCACGCGGATCGCCGCGAGGCTGCTCTTGGAGCGGATGGAGATTTTGGCGATCCCGATCTTGCCGCTCTGTTGCATCGCCTCTTTCAGCAGCTGGTAAGCGTTGCCCCCGGCCTGATCCGGAGCGAGGTAATACGTCTTCTGGAAGTAGATCGGATCGATTTCGGACAGATCGACAAAGTCGAGGATGGCAATCGCCTTGTTGGCCTGCTCGGTAATCTGCTCGAGCTCCTCTTTTTCAAACAAAACGAACTTTCCCTTCTCGTATTCATAGCCCTTTGCGATTTCCTCCCAGCCCACTTCCTCGTCACAGACCGGACATTTGCGGACGTAGGAGAGGGGGCTGCCGCACTCTTTATGGACGTACCTCATGGAAATATCCTTGTCCTCCGTGGCGGAGAACATTTTCACCGGGACGTGGACCAGGCCGAAGCTGATCGCTCCCTTCCAGACGGTATGCATAGTTATCGCTCCTTTAACGCTTTTTCCTACTAGTATGGGGAAAATATCCCGTTTCTATAAGGCCCGCCGCCGATTTGGCCAGGGAAAAAATGAATGGTTTAGCTGCCTGCAGGGCATATTGAACCCATGACCACATGCATGCTGTAGCGAGGAGGGAGCAAGGTTGAAGGACAGAAGACAGGACCCGGACGACGATAAGGAGCTGACGCTGGAAGCGCTCGAAAATTACGAGGCGGCCAGAGACGCGATCGAATCTTCGGATTATATCGATGCGGACAACGTCAACTGGCATAACGTAACCTCTCCGGATGAGGATATATCGCTGGATACCCATATGCTCGATATCGACCGGATGGTCAACGAGGGACTGGGCGGCGGCAACATTACGGCCGACAACGGCTACATCGGAGCGAGCACGACCGACACGATCGTCGTTGAGCCGGGCATGATCGGTCCCGCGCAAGAGGGAGATCCCGAGGAAGGCTGATGGCCATGCTGAAATGTACAAGCAATTAAGACTTTCAAAGTAAAAGATGCAGAAGAGCGGCAGGTCTCTAGCAAAAAATGCTAGGTTCTGCGCACAATGATAGCTTATGATTCTATTACTCAGGAGGATTAAACCAACATGGATGCTCAGCGCGCGCTGGATATTTATCAGGCAAAGGACACCATTCCCGTAAACCTGGAAGGGGTACCGGTATGGATCGAAAAAGTGGATGTAGACAACGGGGTGGCCACGGTTCAGGTCGGCACCCGGCCTACCGACACCCAAACGGTGAATGTGGAACGTCTACAGGAAGGATAAACCCGACCTGATTCCCCGTCATCCTCACGGGATGAAGGAGGAGATGGATGTAAGGAAGCCGCTCGGGCTGCGGAGAGCATACTGCCGCCCAGGCGGTTTTTTTGAAGAGATCAGAAAGTATAAGTTTCGGAGCTTCTGCTTCCTGATCTCGCAAGAGAAACTTCCTCTATACGCGGTCTGTCTTCTTTGAAAGTACGTCGATAGACGTTTTTCTTACGTCTGCGCTGACGGGAGCACGAATACGGCGCTGCGCAAAATCCCCGTATCCATCTCTGCAGGGGATAAGGTACAATGGACCTGCAAGCAGCCCATGTTCATCGGTTTGGGGAAAGGGAGCAGGGCGGCAGAGAGGAGCTGTGTACATATGGGGGGAAGTCCGGTGGTCGCTGCCGGCAGAACGGCGGAGGTTCTGTCCTATCAGTCGGGCCAGGTGCTGAAGCTGTACCGGGAAGGCATGCCGCGCGGCATGGCGGAAGAGGAATATCAAATCAGCTTGAAGGTGTATAACACGGGAGTGACGACACCCCGGCCGGTTCGGCTTACGGAGCAAGGCGCCCGCTTCGGGGTGGTCTACGAGCTGGCATCCGGCATCACCATGCTCCAGGCCATTTCCGTTAATCCGGCCATCCTGCACGAAGAAGCTGCCCGGATGGCCAGGCTTCATCTGGAGCTGCATGCCCGGGACATTCACGGTCTGCCGGAGCAGAAGACGGTTCTGAAAAACCGTATTCAGCATGCGCCTTCCTTGGCGGAAGAGGAGAAGGAACGGATTGTTGACTATTTGATGCAGCTTCCGGAAGGATCAAAGCTCTGTCATGGGGATTTTCATCCGGACAACATCATTCTCGGAGAGAAGGAATGGGTCATTGACTGGATGACGGGCATGCGTGGCAATCCCGCCGGAGATGTCGCCCGAACTTTGGTGCTGCTCCAAATGGGCACCATGCCCGACGGCACGCCGGATGAGGCTGTGAAGAAGTTCGACCGGATGAGGGAGGAGCTCGTCAAGGAGATACGCGGCAGTACATCGGAAGCGGGAGCCTCAGCCAAACGGATGTGGATGCCTGGCGGCTGCCGGTAGCGGCGGCCCGGCTGACGGAATGGATTCCCGAAGCCGAGAAGGCCAATCTGCTCGCTTTGGTGCGCGAGGCATTGGACGGATCTGCGGTATGATCTGTTAGGACTAGGGACGGCATATAGCAGCAAGGGCGGTTCCGGCTTCAGCCGGACCGCCTTTTCGTATTTTCTATGGAAGTATGGAAGTGATGAGGGCTACACCGCGTTCTGAAGCAGCAGGGAACCGGGAACGTCGATCCGGTATCCTTTGACCAGCGTCTCCCCATTGGTCGTATCGGTCTCGTAATGCCGCTGGAACCCGAGCTTCTCATACAACTTCACGGCTGAGGCCATCATGTCGGAAGTGTGGAGGTTCAGCGTCGTGGCTCCAAGCTCCAGCGCACGGCGTGCCGCTTCCCGGATGAGCGCGGTGGCCACCCCGCGTCCTCTCGCGGAAGGATGAACGGCCAGGAGGCGGATGATCGGCGAGTGAATCCCCATCTCCGGATTGCCGTAAGCGGCTTCCGAGGAGAGGAACATCTGGACGCTTCCGACGATCCGCCCGTCGATTTCGGCAACGATTCGGGCATAGGGAGCATTCCCATACACGGAATTCCGGATGGAATCCCGGTACTGCTCCCACCGTTCCTGGGGCATATCAAAGGCATACTGCTGATAGGATTCCAGCATCACTTCGGCAATCAATTCGCGTTCGGAATCCTTGGCGTCCCGGAGGATCAATTCTTCTGGATTCATCGCATTCACTCCTTTTGGAAGGGATTCAGGTATTTGGTGTGAGCTAAGTATAGCAGGTAATACCTACTATTCGCATCGGAAAATAAAATAATTAATTCAGATATCAAAAAAATCTATAAGCTTTCAGGCTTCACCATGGCGGCTAAGGCAGACCGAGTACATCCCTTTGTGCCCGAAAGTAGGCGTCACTTCGGCCTTTTTTAAGCCTAGAGGAACAGCCTGTTACGAAAATAAACGATTGACAATAATTTGCCAACTGCCTAAGATAAGGATAATTTATACCCTGTTTCAGGTTTAAAACCACCTAAATTCATTGGAATAGTGAGTGATAAAACTTCGGGGGTGTTACCGTGAACATCGAAAACATTGAGGCTTTTGTGTACATCAACCATTACGGCAGCTTCAACAAGGCGGCGGATGTCCTGTTCCTGTCGCAGCCCACAGTCACCGCGCGCATTCAATCACTCGAACGCGAGCTCGATTGCCGGCTGTTCGACCGTCTGGGCAAACAGATCCATCTGACGGAAAAAGGCAAGCAGTTTCTCCCCTATGCCCAGCAAATTCTCCAGACCTACCAGAAGGGCAAGCATCACCTCCAATCCAAACGGGCCATGCCCAACGAACTGCGGATCGGCAGCACCGTCTCTGTATCCAATTATTTGATGCCCCATCTGCTGATGGGACTGACCCGGCGTTTTCCCGAAATCAAATTCAAGCTGACCACGGCCCCGACCGACGAGCTAGCCGCCAAGCTGTCTGCGGGGGAGCTCGACCTGGCCTTCGTTCGCAAAATGATGAATCCGGCGTTCCAGTCCTATCCTTTTTACGAAGACCCCATTCGCCTGTATGTCTACCCCGATCACCGTCTCGCCTCGGCCGGCCGGGCGTCGATCCGGGAAATCCGTCACGAAACGCTGGTGTTTTTCGAGTGCGGTTCCCTGGACTGGCTGCGGATTCACCGGGTGTTCGAAAGCCTGGATCAGCCGCCGAACATCGTCTATCAGGTCGACAACTCCGAGACGGCGAAGAAGCTCGTCCTGGAGCGGGCTGGCATCTGCTTTCTTCCCGGCCTCTGCGCAAGGCAGGAGGAGGAGATGGGCAGCCTTGTTCCCGTGGACATCACCGAAACGGCTGGCGTCTCCCTGCAGACCAACCTGATTTCGCTCACCGGCGAGAACACGGATATCCTTGAATTTCTGCTGGATTTGAAGCAGTCGTCCGTCCCATTAATGAATTACATGATCGGATAGAAAAACTCTATTAGACGCGTTGTGCAAATCGCGGTAAAGTTAGTGACAACATAATCCTTACTAAATCTATAGGAATTATCAATCAAGAAAAAACGGGAGCCATATGAAAGGGGATGAGGTCGTGAGAAAAACATTAGCAGTCGTTGCAGGGATCATGCTGGCAGGGGTGATTGCCGGGTGCGGATCCGGATCGAAGGGCGGGGAAACGTCCGCGGATACGGCGGCGAACGCCGCAGGAGGAGCCGTCAAAAAAATCGTCGTAGGCACAGGCACGGCCTTTCCGAAAATTTGCTTTATCGATGAGAACGGAAAGCTGACCGGCTTCGACGTAGAGCTGGTGCGCGAGATTGACAAGCGCCTGCCGGACTACGAGTTCGATATCCAGACGCAGGAATTTTCCAATCTGCTGCTCAGCCTGGAGACGAAGAAAATCGATTTTGTGGCGCATGAAATGGAGAAAAACCCGGAGCGGACGGAAAAGTACCTTTTTAACAAAGAGCCGTATGCCCACTGGAGAAACAAGATCATCGTCGCCAAGGACAACGATTCGATCCATTCGCTGGACGACCTGAAGGGCAAAAAGGTTTTAACCGGCGCTACAAGCGCGGAAGCCCAAATTCTTGAGAACTACAACAAGGAACATGATAATGCAATCCAAATTGTTTATCAAAACGGCGCCGCCAACGATACCGTGAATCAAATTACGACCGGACGGGTGGACGCGACGATCGGAGCGGACTTCTCGCTGCCGCTGATCGACCCGCAAGGCAAGCTCAAAGTCACTGGCGACGATCTGTCCGAGCATGACATTCTGTTCGTCTTCCGCAAGGACGATCCGGAAGAGCAGAAGCTGGCCGATGCGGTTGACGGGGCGATCAAGGAGCTGAAGCAGGACGGAACGCTTGGCAAGCTGAGCAAGGAATGGCTCGGCAGCGACTTTACGGCGGATAAATAGTCCGGATTAAACCAGGAAGGGGGCAGGTTGTAATATGGGTGCACCGTTCGATTTCTCATTTGTGTTCAGCTTTTTTCCGAAGCTGGCATCGACGCTGGGCATCACCTTGCTGATCGTCGCAGGCTCGCTGGTGGTGGGGATGCTGGTCGGTTTTCTGATCGCCCTTCCCCGGCTGTACCGGATACCGGCGCTGCGCACGTTCTCCCAGGTGTATGTCTCGTTCTTTCGGGGTACGCCGATTCTGATCCAGCTGTTCCTGTTCTACTACGGACTGCCGGAGATCCTGAAGCTCATCGGAATCGACATGTCCAAAGCGCCTGTGCTCGTGTTTGTCATCCTGACGTACGGTCTTCACACCGGGGCCTTCATGTCGGAAATGATCCGGGCGTCGGTCATGGCGGTGGACCGAGGGCAGCTTGAGGCGGCTTATGCCGTGGGGATGACAGGCCGTCAGGCGTTTACCCGGATCGTTCTGCCCCAGGCGCTGGCGATCGCCGTCCCGGTATTCTCGAACCTGGTGATCGCCCTGCTGAAAGATACGTCGCTGGCCTTTACGCTCGGCGTGATGGAGATGACGGGAAAAGCGCAGACACTCGGTTCGGTCACCCAGCATTTTATCGAGTCCTACATCGCTTTGGCGCTCATCTACCTGGTTGTGAGCTTTACGCTGGAAAAGGTGCTCAAAGCCGCGGAGGTCCGCCTCATGCGGCATGAGCTTCCGGATACACCGGCACGCACCGGCTTCCGGATCCACAAGAAAGGGTCCTACCGGCGCGTAGTCGCAGGGATCGGAACGGAAAAAGGAGGCGCTGAACTGTGAAAATCGACGTTACGTTTATTTGGACCGCCTTTGTTCACCTGCTGTCCGCCATACCAACCACCCTTCTCATTACCGCCGTCTCTGTGACGGCCGGTTTTATCATCGGGCTGATCGGAGCCGTGGTGCGCATCTACAAAGTCCCGGTGCTCAGCCAGATCGCCACGGCTTATGTCACCTTCATCCGCGGTACGCCGATGCTCACGCACCTGCTGCTCATCTATTTCGGGCTGCCGGTCATCGTTGACGCAGTATCCGCCGCTCTTGGCCTAGGCTTCAAATCCTCATCCATTCCGATGATCGGCTTTGCCTTCATCTCTTTCTCCATCACGTCGGGGGCCTATATGTCCGAGGTGATTCGCTCCGGCCTGCTCGCCGTGAACCGCGGCCAGCTGGAGGCCGCCTATTCCATCGGCATGACGACGCCGCAGGCGCTGCGCCGCATCGTGCTGCCTCAAGCGCTGGCCGTCAGCCTGCCGAACCTGTCGAACTCAGTGATCGGAATGCTGCATGGCTCGACGCTCGCTTTTACCGTATCCGTCGTGGACATTAACGCCAAAGCGCAAATTGTGGCGTCGACCAACTGGAAGTTCTTTGAGGCGTACCTGGCGGCTGCGGCTATTTTCTGGGGGCTGACGCTTCTGATCGAAAGGCTGACGGCGCTGCTGGAGAAACGCATCAATCTGTACAATCGGGGGGGAGTGGCATGATCAAGCTCACGAATATATCCAAGTCTTTTGGCCGGAACCCGGTGCTGAAATCGATTGATTTGACCGTGAACAAAGGGGAAGTCGTCGTCATTCTGGGGCCGAGCGGCTCCGGCAAAACGACGCTGCTGCGGTGCGTGAACTACCTGGAGAAGCCGAGCGGCGGAGAGATCGCCATCGGCGACTTCCGGATGAACGCGGAGCATGCGGCAAAGAAGGACATTCACGCGCTCCGGCAAAAAACGGCGATGGTATTCCAGCAGTACAATCTGTTCAAGCATAAGACGGCGATCGAGAACGTGATGGAAGGACTCGTCATCGTCAAAAAAATACCGAAGGACGAAGCGCGCAAACGCAGCGCGGCACTCCTGGAGAAGGTCGGGCTGGCGGGCAAGCTGGACGCCTATCCGAGCCAGCTGTCGGGCGGGCAGCAGCAGCGCGTCGGCATCGCCCGGGCGCTGGCGTTGGAACCGGAGGTCATCCTGTTCGACGAGCCGACATCGGCGCTGGATCCCGAGCTCGTCGGCGAAGTGCTGGAGGTCATCCGCAAAATCGCCAAGGAAGGCATTACCATGATCGTCGTGACGCATGAAATGGGCTTCGCCCGCGATGTGGCGAACCACGTCGTGTTCATGGACGGGGGAGTCATCGTGGAGGAAGGGCCGCCGGCCCAGCTGTTCAACCATCCCCGCGAGGAACGGACTAAGCAGTTTCTGAAGCGGATTACGCCGGAACTGAACTACAGCATTTAGGAGGAGAGCCATATGAGCATTACGATTAGCGTTCTGGATCAAAGCCCGATTTACCCCGGAGAGACTTCAGCGGAGGCATTCGAGCATACGATACGGCTGGCCCGGAAATCCGAGGCGCTCGGGTTCCGGCGGTTCTGGGTGTCGGAGCATCACGACTCCGATCATGTGGCCGGCTCTTCGCCGGAGGTGCTGATTTCTTACCTGCTGGCCAAAACCGAAACGATCCGCATCGGATCGGGCGGCGTGATGCTGCAGCATTACAGCCCGTATAAGGTGGCGGAGAACTTCAACGTGCTGGCGTCCCTGGCGCCGGGCCGGGTCGATCTCGGCATCGGCCGCGCGCCCGGAGGGCTGCCGCGGAGCACACAGGCGCTGCAGCGCGGAGCCGGGGATTCCGCTTCCCTGACGGATAAAATCGTGGAGCTGGGCAAGTACATCCAC
Organism: Paenibacillus favisporus; assembly: GCF_040545415.1. NCBI lineage: Bacteria > Bacillati > Bacillota > Bacilli > Caryophanales > Paenibacillaceae > Paenibacillus > Paenibacillus favisporus. The sequence continues at coordinate 103,171 of NZ_JBEPLV010000008.1, forward strand.
AACCGGCTGGAAGCGGACCATCCGCTGCACGGGCTGCGCGCCACGCCGCTGCCGGAGACGGCTCCCGAGCTGTACGTGCTGGGCGCCAGCGTAGGCAGCGCAGAGATTGCAGCCGGCTTGGGGCTGCCTTATGTATTTTCCCTGTTCATCAACGGGGATGAAGCAACCGCGCTGGCGGCCATCCGCGCCTACCGGGACGCATTTGACGATTCGCACGGAACCCGGCCGCAGGTCATCGTAGCGCTGTCCGTCGTCGTGGCGGACAGCGTGGAAGAAGCTGCCGAGCTGGCCGGATCCCACAAGCTGGTGAAGATTCACCTCGCCAGCGGCCGTACGCTGACAGTCGGTACGCTGGAGCAGGCCGAGGAATTCGGCCGCCAGGCAAATGAGCCGTATACGGTCGAGGAGCAGGAGCCTTCGGTGCTGAAGGGCACGAAGGAAACCGTCCGCGAGAAGCTGCTTGAGCTTCATCAGGCGTCGGGGATCGATGAGTTCGTCGTCACGACCAACATCCAGCCTTTCGACAAGCGGCTCCGTTCATTTGAACTGTTGGCGGAAGCGCTGGCCGAGGTGCCGGCGGAGGCTTGAGGCCCTGAGCGGGAAGGGTGCGGGTTGAATCCGCCTAAGTACCCATAGACACAAGTAAAAGGAGGATGGCGACATGCCAAGCGATGCTGTACGGATCCCCTCCGCCGCGGGGGTGGACCGCTTGATCGAAATCCGTCGGGAGCTGCACCGCTTCCCGGAGCTGTCCGGCGAGGAGCATGAAACGACGCGCCGGATCCGGGGCTGGCTGAGCGAAGCAGGCATCCGGATCCTGGACCTTCCGCTGGCCACCGGCGTGGTGGCCGAGGTCGGCGGCCTGCAGCCCGGGCCGGTCATCGCGCTGCGCGCGGACATCGACGCGCTTCCGGTTCAGGAAGAGACGGGACTCCCGTTCGCGTCCGAGATTGAAGGCAGAATGCATGCCTGCGGGCATGATTTTCATACCGCCGCCCTGATCGGGACGGCGTACGCGCTGAAAGCCCGTGAAGACAGGCTTCGCGGCACCATCCGGCTGATCTTCCAGCCGGCCGAAGAGAAGGCGAAGGGCGCGAAGCAGGTCATCGGCAGCGGCGCGCTGGAAGGAGTGCAGGCCATCTTCGGCATGCACAACAAGCCCGATCTTCCCGTTGGGACGATCGGCATCAAGGAAGGGCCGCTGATGGCGGCGGCCGACGGCTTCGTTGTCGAAGTCGCCGGGAAGGGCTCGCATGCGGCCGTTCCGGAGGCCGGGCTGGACCCGATCGTGACGGCTTCGCATATCATTACGGCGCTGCAGTCGGTGGTGAGCCGAAACATCAGCTCCCTGAGCAGCGCGGTGATCAGCGTCACGAAGCTGCACAGCGGAACGGCGTGGAACGTCATTCCGGAGCAGGCGCTCCTGGAAGGCACGATCCGCACGTTTGATCAGCAGGTGCGCGAGCAGGTGCTGGCGCGGTTCGAGCATGTCGTCCGGGGCGTGGCAGAAGCCTTCGGCACCACGGCCGCGGTCCGCTGGATCGAAGGGCCGCCGCCGGTGGACAACGACCCTGCTCTGGCCGAGCTTGGGACAGCCGCAGCCGAGGCGGCAGGATATCGGGCGATCGTGCCGGTTCCTTCGCCCGCCGGGGAAGATTTTGCCGTCTACCAGCAAGCCGTTCCCGGGTTGTTCGTCTTCATGGGGACGAACGGCAAGCAGGAATGGCATCACCCCGCCTTTGACCTGGATGAGAATGCGCTCCCGGTCAGCGTCGCCTTTTTTACGCAGTTAGCCGAAGACGCCCTGGCGCATTTCGGCCGCGGGGGTGCGTCGAAATAGCCATGGGAAAATGGTATGACGTCATTGTCGTAGGGGCGGGCTCGGTCGGCATGAGCGCCGGGTATTACCTGGCCCGCCGCGGAGTGAAGACGCTGCTGATTGATGCGTTTGACCCGCCGCATCAGGAGGGGAGCCACCACGGGGAACCGCGCCTGATCCGGCACGCTTACAGCGGCGATCCGGTTTATACGGAGATGGCGATCCGCGCCCACCGACTCTGGAACGAAGTCGAGGACCTGACCGAGACGAAGCTGCTCGTCCAGTCCGGCGTGCTGAACCTCGCCGACAGCGGCCTGTATTCCTACAGGGAGCGGATCGAGCTGGCCAAGCGGCACGGGCTGCATCCCGAATGGCTGGATGCGGCGGAGATCCGCAGACGCTGGCCTGAGCTGCGCGTGCCGGATTCATTCGAGGCGATGTATGAGCCGGCCGCCGGATATCTGCACAGCGAGCGCTGCGTCGGAGCTTACCGCAAGCTGGCCCTCTCCAAAGGGGCTGAGCTGCTGACTTACGCGAAGGTCCGGGGCATCGAAACGCATCAGGACGGGGTCACTGTGTCGACAAAGGAAGGCACTTACCATGCCTCGTTCGCGGTTCTGAGCGCCGGCGCCTGGTTCGGCACGCTGTCCCCGTTCGTGAACCTTCCGGTTCGAGCCGTCCGCAAAACGGTGGGCTGGTTCGAGACGAACACCCCTGCTTTCGATAACGGACGGTTCCCCGGGTTTACGCTGAATGCGCCGGAGGGCTCTTATTACGGCTTTCCGAGCATCGGCGGGGCCGGACTCAAAATCGGCCGGCACGACACCGGGCATGCCTGGCAGCCGGGCGAGGAGCTGGCACCCTTTGGCTCGCTCCCCGAGGACGAAGGCGACTTGAGGCGCGCCTTGAATGCCTACATGCCGGGAGCTTCGGGCCGGTTGAAGCGGGGAGTGGTATGTAAATACGAAATTTCGCCCGACGAGGGCTTTATCATTGACCGGCATCCAGAGCACCCGCAAGTGTGGGCAGCGGGCGGATTTTCGGGGCATGGCTTTAAATTTTCGAGCGTGGTCGGCAGCCTGCTGGCGGATCTGATCTTGGACGGCCGCAGTCCGCACAATATCGCGCCGTTCTCCTTGTCCCGGTTTCATCCATCGCCCGCCGACACGTCAACATCACCCGTATCCTAATCAGTTGGAAGGAGCGTTCATATGAGCGAGGTTCAAATTGACAAATTCAGCGGCACACACCGTCAACTGCTCGCAGCCATCGAAGGTCTGAGCGAGGAGCAGCTGACCTGGAAACGGGCGCCGGAAGTATGGAGCGTGCAGGAGGTCCTCTCGCACCTGACCGATCACAGCATTGTGACCTCGTTTCGCATCCGCGACATTCTTGCGGGCACGACGGCACAGCTGCCAGCGTTCGAACAGGACGCCTGGGTCAGCGGCCAGCATGCCAATCAAGGCGGCACGCCGGACATCCTCGATGCTTTCCACGCGCTGCTCACGTATAACACCCTGCTGCTCCAGCGGCTTACGCCCGAAGACTTGGCGAAAACCGGCGTGAATCCTAGAGGTCAAACCGTCAGCGTCGCCGATCTGGTCAACGGATTTATCCGGCACGTGGAGAACCACCTGGGGCAAATCGAGCGCATTAAGCAGGCGGCAGCATTGGTCTAAGCCCTTTCCAGGCACGTTACTGCAGAGACTTGTGACGCAAAAGAGGCCGGAGCACAGGCTATTTGAAGCCGCAGAACTAAAGTCGAAAAGCCAACCGTTTGAAGCCATAGCAGTCACAATTGAAGCTTAAAAACTTTGAAGCCGCAAGAGGAATAGCATACCTGCTGCGGCGCTTGGCAACGCTTGGATGATATTAATTGGCACGGGTTACGTGAATTTTTATCCATAATAGAATCGCTTTTTAAATAAGGAGGATGGAAGAGATGGCCAAAAAAAGACAGTTGAAACTCGGCGCGCTGCTGCACGGTGTCGGAGGGGGAACCTCCATGTGGCGCCATCCGGATGCCCAGCCCGACGCCAGCGTCAATTTTGAGATTTACAAACGATGGGTCCAAAAAGCCGAGGAAGGGAAGATGGACCTCATCTTTATCGCGGACGGCTTGTATATTAACGAAAAATCGATCCCGCATTTTCTGAACCGTTTTGAGCCGATCACGATTCTGAGCGCGCTCGCGTCCGTCAGCAAGAACATCGGGCTTGTCGGCACGTTATCCACCTCCTACAGCGAGCCCTTTACCGTATCCCGCCAGTTCGCTTCGCTCGATATGATCAGCGGCGGGCGCGCCGGCTGGAACATCGTGACGTCCCCGCTGGAAGGGTCGGCACTGAACTACAGCAAGAAGGAGCATCCCGAACACGATAAGCGCTACCGGATCGCGACCGAATTTCTGGAAGTGGCCCGGGGGCTGTGGGATTCGTGGGAGGACGACGCATTTGTGCGGAACAAGGAAACCGGGGTATTCTTCGATCCGGAAAAAATGCACACCTTGAACCATGAAGGCGAGTTTTTCTCGGTCAAAGGACCGCTGAACATCGCCCGCTCCAAGCAGGGGCAGCCGGTTATCTTTCAGGCGGGCTCGTCCGAGGTCGGCAAAAACTACGCTTCCAAGGAAGCGGACGCCGTCTTTACGGGGCATGAAACGCTGGCGGATGCAAAAGTCTTTTATCAGGATGTCAAAACCCGCGCCGCCTCCTTCGGCCGCAATCCGGATGACGTGCTGATCTTCCCGGGCATCAGCCCGATTATCGGCAGCACGCCGGAGGAAGCCGAGCGGAAATATCAGGAGGTTGCCAGCCTGGTGACGATCGAAAATGCGCTGAACTACCTCGGCCGGTTTTTCGAGCATCACGACTTTTCCCAGTATCCGCTTGACGAGCCGTTCCCGGATCTCGGTGATCTCGGCAAGAACAGCTTCCAAAGCGGCACGGACAAAATCAAAAAGGATGCCAAGGAAAAAGGCCTGACGCTCCGGCAGGTGGCGCTGCAGTCGGCCACACCACGCGGCAATTTTATCGGAACCGCGGAGCAGGTTGCGGACCGAATTCAGGAGTGGTACGAGGAAGGAGGGGCCGACGGCTTCATGATTACGGCTGCCGTGCCGAAAGGGCTGGAGGAATTCGTGGACCAGGTGGTACCGATTCTGCAGGAACGCGGTATTTACCGGACCGAATACGAGAGCGACACACTGCGCGGCAATCTCGGGCTTGCGGTGCCGGAGAACCGGTATGCCCGAGCCAAGGCCGCGGCCGGACGTTCTTAAAGGAGCGGACGATGATCGGGCTGACACAGGCGGATGAACTGATGGAATTTGCCGGAGGGCTCCGCGAGGAGCTCGTCCGGATTCGCCGGGACCTGCACCGCCATCCTGAGCTTCTGTACGATGTGGTCCGCACCTCGGGGATCGTAGCCGGCCTGCTGGAATCCTGGGGGATCGAGGTCAGACGCGGCGTCGGCAAGCACTTTGGCATGGGGGTCGTCGGAACGCTGCACGGTACCGGCGGCAGCGGCCCGACCCTGCTGCTTCGCGCCGACATGGACGCCCTTCCGATCCAAGAGGAGAACGACGCCGAGTACCGCTCGATCCATGAAGGCGTCATGCATGCCTGCGGCCATGACGCCCACACGGCGATGCTGCTCGGCGCGGCACGGACGCTGGCGGCGCACCGTCACCGGATCCGGGGCACGATCCGGTTCGTGTTTCAGCCGGCGGAGGAAGGCGCGCTGCGAAGCCCGCTGGACAGGCGGCTGCTGTCGGGCGGCCGCGACATGATCGAGGACGGTGTGCTGGACGGCGTCGACCAATGCTTCGCGCTGCATGTCATGCCGGAGCTGCCCGTCGGCACGCTGGGCGTGCATCCGCGCGAAGCAATGGCGGCTTCCAGCCATTTTACCGTCCGGTTTCAGGGCGCGTCCGGGCATCACAGCGCCCCGCACCAGGCGGTGGACGCGCTGCAGATGGCGGCGCGGTTCGTTAGCGAGGTGAACGGCCTGATGGCGAACCGGGTCAATCCCGCGGAAGCGGCCGTTCTCGCCTTTGGCACGCTGCATGCCGGGTCGGCCGTGAACGTCATTGCAGCCGACAGCGAGCTGAGAGGGACCTTCCGGGCCTTCCGGAAGGAAACCGTCGCGGCGATCACGGAAGGGCTTCGGCGTCTGGCCGCCACCATCGCGGAAGCGGCCGGCGGAAGTTACGCCATGGAGCTGCGCGAGGGCATCGCCGTCGTGAATGATGAGGCCGCCGTCCGGCGGATTATGGCTGCGGCGCGGCAGGTGCTCGGCGAGGAGCGGGTGAGCTGCCTCGATCCGCCCAGCCTGGCCGGCGAAGATTTCGGCTGGTACCTGGACCGCGTTCCCGGCGCTTTCGCCTTTATCGGCTGTGGGAACAAGGAAGCGGGAATCGTGCATGCGATCCACCAGCCCCGGTTTGACCTCGACGAGGACGTCCTGGTGCACGGGGTCCGGATATTTGTGAAGTTGGCAGTCTCAACCCCATCCCATGAGGAGGAATGATGATGACGAAAATAGCATTTATTGTGGGGAGCCCGACGCATGGGTCCCGCCTGTTCGCTTTGACACAGTTTTTCGAGGATCGGCTGGCGCTGGCCGGATACGGGATCGATTTCATCTCGGCGGCGGATTTGCCGGCAGAGGACTTGCTCCGCGCAGATTTCAACAGTCCGGTGATCCGGCAGGTGATTGCGGCCGTGGAAGAAGCGGACGCAGTCATTATCGCAAGCCCGGTATTTAAAGCTTCCTACTCGGGGGCGCTGAAGACGATTCTGGACGTCATCCCGCAGAAAGGCCTGCAGGGCAAACTGGTGCTGCCGCTGTTTATCGGGGGCACGATCGCCCATCTTCTGGCCGTGGATTATGCCCTGAAGCCGGTGGTAGCCGCACTGGGAGGCACGCATATTCTTGGCGGTGTATTCGCCGTAGACGGATGGATCACGCGCCTGGAGAACGGCGGTTTCGAGATCAAGGAAGAGCTGAGAGATCGCCTGGAATCCGCTTTAACCGAACTTCGCAGCGAGCTTACCCGTTACGCCGTATTAACGCCGGCTGAAGAGCAGGCAGTCTGACCTCTATTTCATACCCCCTGTACTCCACATATAATACAGAACTGCCCGAAACAACCCTGAGAACCGCGATCCGCCAAAGCACGGATCGGGGTTTTTCACATACCCGGAAAAGCCCGCAGTGTAAAGCCTTATAGAGAATGGAAAAGCCTGAATAGAAGTTTTTAATACGGTATTGTAGCCCGAAAGGCATAGATGGTACAGTATCAGCAATAATCCCGACTATACTCATTGGAAAAATAATATTGAAACCGTCGAGGGTCATCTTTGGAGTCATTTCAAGCATCAACCCAAATTTAAAAAAAGATGGAGTGAGTGAACTATGGGCAAAAACAGACAGCTTCGACTGGGGGCCACCATACACGGCGTGGGCAGCAGCCACACCGCCTGGAGACATCCGCAAATTCCTTCGGATGCGAGCGTAAACATTTCGTTCTATACACAGCAGGCACAGAAGGCGGAAGAGGGCAAGTTCGATTTTGTTTTCATTGCCGACGGCCTGTATATCAACGAAAAGTCGATCCCGCACTTTTTGAACCGGTTTGAGCCGATTACGATCTTGTCCGCGCTCGGCGCAGCCACTTCCCGGATCGGGCTTGTCGGCACGCTGTCGACCTCTTACAGTGAGCCGTTTACGGTCGCCAGGCAGTTCGCCTCCATCGACCATATCAGCGGCGGGCGCGCGGGATGGAACGTCGTGACTTCACCACTGGAGGGGACCGCGCTGAATTTCGGCGGCCGGCCGCATCCGGCCCATTCCGAGCGGTACCGGATCGCGGAAGAGTATCTCGAGGTGGTCAAAGGGCTGTGGGACTCTTGGGAAGACGATGCCTTTGTGCGGGATAAGGAGAGCGGGGTGTTCTTCGATCCGGACAAATTGCACCAGTTGAACCATGAAGGGGAGTTCTTCTCTGTGCAGGGGCCGCTGAACATTGCGCGCTCCCGGCAGGGGCAGCCAGTTGTGTTCCAGGCGGGCTCCTCGGACAGCGGCCGCAGCCTGGCGGCGAAAACGGCGGACGCCGTGTTCACCGGCCCGGAGACGATCGAGGAGGCCAAGGCTTTTTACCGGGACGTGAAGCAGCGGGCAGCCGCACTCGGGCGCGCTCCGGAGGAAATTCTGATTTTTCCGGGCATCGGGCCGATCGTGGGCCGCACGGAAGAGGAAGCCGAGCGCAAATACCAGGAAATCGCCGGGCTGGTGACGATTGAGAAGGCTTTGGAATACCTTGGACGCTACTTCGAGCACCACGACTTTTCCCAATACCCGCTGGATGAGCCGTTTCCCGACCTAGGTGACTTTGGCTCGAACAGCTTCCGCAGCACGACCGACCGTATCAAGAGACGCGCCAAAGAGGAGAACTTGACGCTGCGCGAAATAGCGCTGCAGGAAGCGACGCCGCGGACGGTGTTTATCGGGACGCCGGAGAAGGTGGCGGATTTGGTGCAGCAGTGGTTTGAGGAAGAGGCCGCCGACGGCTTTATTATCGGATCGGGCGTGCCGGGCGGATTGGACGATTTCGTCGAGCTGGTGGTGCCGATTCTGCGTGAGCGGGGGTTGTTCCGCACGGAATACGAGGGAGATACGCTGCGGGGAAATCTGGGTCTGCCGGTGCCGGAGAACCGCTATACGAAGCAAAAAGCGCTGTCCTAAACGGGACGGGGGCTCTGCCAATCTGCGGAGTCCCTGCACCCTGCATGCAAACGATATTTGGATCTGAAGGGAGTCTGAGAGAGATGAAGTTTTATTCGAAAAACAGGCGTAAATCGGCAGCAGCCGCTCTGCTGGTCATCGTTATGCTGCTGTCCGCTTGCGGAGGCAAGCAGACGGCCTCCCAAGGGCAGACGGAGAGCGGGGCGGCACCGGCCGTACAGGGAGCATCCGCCAAGGGCGGGGAGCTCACCTACGCTCTGGCGACGTCGCCGGATACGCTGGACCCGCACCGCAGCGGCCTGGCCGTCGCGGTCCGCGTCATCCGCACCATCTACGACAGCCTGGTCGTTCAGCTGCCGGACAATACGATCAAGCCGTGGCTGGCGACGGAATGGACCATTTCAGACGATGGGCTGAGCTACACGTTTAAGCTGCGGAAGGACGTCAAGTTCCAGGATGGAACGCCGTTTAACGCCGAGGCGGTCAAGTTCAACTTCGACCGGATTCTGGACCCCGCCACCAAGGCGGCGAATGCGGCCGCCCTACTTCAGCCCTACAAGTCCTCCGAGGTCATCGACGAGTACACGATCAAGCTGAATTTGTCGACGCCCTCACGGGCTTTTCTTGGCAACCTGAGCCAGGCGCTGCTTGGCATTGTGTCACCGACTGCAGCCAAGCAATACGGGGATCAGCTGGGGCAGCATCCGGTCGGCACGGGGCCGTTCAAATTCGTCAAGTGGGATGAGAATGCCGACATCAAGGTCGAGCGCAATCCGGACTACGCCTGGGCGCCGGAGATCGTGACCAATACGGGGGCGCCTTACCTGGACGGCATCGATTTTAAAATCGTACCCGAAGAGGCCACCCGGATCGGCAGCGTGCAGAGCAAGCAGGTGCTGGCCGCCGAGACGGTGCCGCCTCAGAACATCCTGACCTTGAAAAAGGATCCGAATTTCCAGCTGCTGCAGGCAAATACGCTTGGCCTGCCGTACACGCTGTTCTTCAACCAGGAGCGCGCGCCGTGGAACGAGCTGAAGGCAAGGCAGGCGGTGCAGCTGGCCGTGGACGTGGACGCCATCGTCAAAACGCTGTACCTGGGCACGTACGAGCGGGCCTGGTCCCCGCTGACTCCGGGCACCTTCGGTTATGACCCGTCGCTGGAAAACTCGGTCAAACCGGATATCGCCAAAGCCAATCAGCTGCTTGACGAGTTGGGATGGGTTAAGGGAGCGGACGGCGTCCGGACCAAGGACGGGAAGAAACTGACCCTGCACTACGTCGACGGCACGCCAAACCGGGAGAAACGCAATGACATCGCGGTCATGGTGCAGCAGCAGTTGAAGCAAATCGGCGTGGACGTTGAAGTTGAGATCACGAAGGATGTCCGCACTGTGGTCTACACCAACGGAAACTATGATTTGTACGGCAACAGCCAGGTCAACTCCGATCCGAACGCGCTGTACTCCTTCTACCATTCCTATGATCCAAAGAGCCGGCCGACACTGCCGAGACTCGCCAGTCCGGAAGTCGACAAGTGGCTGGAAGAGGGACGGGTCGAGAAGGACGATGCCAAGCGCGAAGAGCTGTACCAAAAAATTCAGCATTATATCATCGACAATGCGGTCATTCTGCCGATTTACGTCTTCCCGTATACGGTGGCCGCTTCCAAATCGGTACAGGGACTTACCTTTGATTCCCTCGGTTACCCGCTGTTCAACGACGTATCTTTGCAAAAATAGAAAGGAGGCTTGAGGCGGCATGCTGTGGATGGTAACCCGGCGCCTTTTAACGTCGCTCCTCGTCATTATCGGCTCGCTCGTTTTGGTGTTCACGATCCTCTACGTTCTTCCCGGGGATCCGACCGACAACATGGTCGATCCCTCGATGGCGACGCCGGAGGTCATTGCGAACTTAAGGCATCAGCTGGGTGTGGACCAGCCGTTTCACATCCAGCTGCTCCATTATTTCGGAAGCATCCTGCAGGGGGATTTCGGCAAATCCCTGCTGAATTCCGATCCGGTGCTGCCCAAAATCGCCGAGAGCTTCCCAGCCACCCTGGCCCTGACCGGAGCCAGCGTACTGGTGTCCGTGACCGTGGGTCTGCTGCTGGGTGTCCTGTCGGCCATTCACCGGAACGGGGCGATTGACATCATCGCCCGCGTCATCGGGCTGTTCGGCATCTCCATGCCGACCTTCTGGTCGGGCATCCTGCTCATCCTGATTTTCTCCATTACGCTGGGCTGGTTTCCGGCGATGGGATCGGACGGGTGGCGGACGCTGGTTCTGCCCGCGTTGGCACTCGGCACGGTCGGGAGCGGCTTTATTATCCGGATGGTCCGCAACAGCATGCTGGAGGTCATCAGCGAGCAGTTCATCGTGACGCTTCGTTCCAAGGGCTTGGCGGAGCGGGCGGTCATGTACCGTCACGCGCTGCGCAATGCGCTGATACCGGCCGTCACCATGACGGGCATGCTGATCGGTGACATGCTGGCCGGCACGGTTGTCGTCGAGACGGTGTTTTCCCGCCAGGGCATCGGCCGGATCATTTCGGACGCGATCATGGCCAAGGATCTCCCGGTTGTCCAGGGCGTCATTTTGTTCTCAGCGATCATCTATACGCTGGTTAACCTGCTGGTGGATCTGTCCTATACGCTGATCGATCCGCGCGTGAGACGTTCAACATAAACCTTAGGAGGGAGCAGTTATGAGGGAGGCGGTATCCGCCAAGACGGTCTGGCGCGAGCGGAAGCTTGCGGCCGCGGCCGCACCGAAATTCCGTAAGTTCACGGCAAGCGACCTGTTCCTGGTGGCGGCCGGATTAATCATTCTGTTTGTGGCGGCCTGTGCCATCGTTCCGCAGTGGATTGCGCCCTACGCCCCGACGGAGATGCGGACCGACAGCATCATGCAGGCGCCAAGCGGTGCGCATCTGTTCGGCACCGATTATTTCGGCCGGGATATTTTCAGCGTGGTCGTGTACGGGAGCCGGGACTCGCTCTTTATCGGCTTTGCTTCCGTTCTCGTCGGCGGCCTGCTTGGGGGAACGATCGGGGCGCTGTCCGGTTATGCGGGCGGCTGGATCGACACGGCGATCATGCGTCTCAATGACGTGCTGATGACGATCCCGGGCATCCTGCTGGCACTGGCCATCGCCGGCGCGCTCGGTCCGAGCCTGTTTAACATCGTGCTGGCGGTAGCCGTATCCTCTGTGCCGGGTTATGCCCGGGTGATGCGGGCGCAGGTGCTGAGCATCAAGAGCCGGACGTTCGTCAAAGCATCGGTATCCATCGGCGCTTCGCCGCTGCGCGTGTTCTGGAAGCATGTGCTGCCGAACAGCCTGTCTCCGCTGCTGGTCATGGCAGCTATCGGTATCGGTACGTCCATTCTGACGGGATCGGGCCTGAGCTTTCTGGGCCTCGGGGTTCTGCGAGAGGTTCCGGACTGGGGGACGCTGCTCTCCCAAGGCAGAGGCTATCTGACCGCGGCCTGGTGGATCTGCACCTTCCCGGGATTGGCCATCACCGCCTTCGTGTTGTCTGTCAACATTATTGGCGATCGGCTCCGGGACCATTTCGATCCGAAGAAAGTCACCCAGCGCTAAAGGAGGGGAGCATCAATGAGCACATTGCTTGATATCCGGGAGCTGTCCGTCGATTTTACGACCCGAAAAGGGACGCTGCAGGCGATCCGGGACGTGACGCTGTCGATCGAAGCCGGAGAAACCGTCTGCCTCGTCGGGGAGTCGGGCAGCGGCAAGACGGTGGCCTCCAAAGCGATCATGCGTCTGATCGACCATGAGAACGGGCGCATCAGCGGAGGAAGCCTTCTTCTGGACGGGACGGACCTGGCAGGCCTGCCGGAGGCCGAACTGCGCCGGATTCGCGGCAAACGGATGGCGATGGTGTTCCAGGAGCCGATGGCGGCCTTCGACCCGGTCTTTACGATCGGGCAGCAAATTCAGGAGACCATCTTGCAGCATGAGAAGGTTTCCAAGCGGGAGGCCAGGGAGCGCGCCGTCCGGCTGCTGAAGCGGGTCGGCATTCCGGAGCCGGAGCTGCGGCTGAAGCAGTATCCGGGCGAGCTGTCCGGAGGAATGCTGCAGCGGGCCATGATCGCCATGGCGCTGTCCTGCGGGCCGGACCTGCTTATTGCGGATGAGCCGACCACCGCGCTGGACGTCACGATCCAGGCGCAAATTTTGCGCCTGCTGAAAGAACTGCAGGCCGAGCTCGGCATGTCGATCCTGCTGATCACCCATGATCTCGGGATCGCCGCCGAAATTGCCGACCGGGTGGTCGTCATGTATGCCGGCGAAATCGTCGAGGAGGCGCCAGCTTCCGAGCTGTTCCGCCTTCCGCGCCACCCGTATACGCGGGGCCTGCTCCGTTCAGTCGCGACGCTCGACACGGTCCGCGGCACGAAGCTGCATTCCATCGAAGGTTCGATCCCGAGCCTTGCCGCACTTCCGCAGGGCTGCCGCTTTCACCCGCGGTGCCCCTTTGCCACGGAGCGCTGCACGCAGGAATCGCCGGTCTTAACCGAATCCGGCGAGCGCCGGAGCGCCTGCTGGCATGCGGAGGAGCTGGTTCAGTCGGAGGGCTGGATGGCCCCTGCCGGGCCGGCGGGCTCCGGTGCAGCTGAGGGTTCCGGTACAGCTGAAGGTTTCGGTGCGGTGGCAACATCCAATGCGATGGCTGTTTCGGGTGCAGCTGCAGGTTCTGGCGACCCGGCGGCTTCCAGCGAGACGGCTGCTTTACGCGTTACACGGGAAGGCGGCGCAGAAGAGAACATTGAAGGACACGGCGAAGCCGGCTCAACCAGGGCAGCGGAAGAAGCGGCGGACGCTTTGTTTACCGTGGATCACCTGAAAAAGTATTACCCGGTGCATGGCGGAGGCATCGGCAAAGCGAAGAAGCTGATCCGCGCCGTGGACGACGTCAGCTTTACGATCCGCAAGCGCGAAACCTTCGGTCTGGTCGGCGAGTCCGGCAGCGGAAAGTCGACGCTGGGCCGGGTGCTGCTCCAGATGGAGCGTGCCACGGCAGGGACGGTTCTTTTTGACGGCAAGGACCTGACGAACCTGGGAGGACGTGAACTGCGCGCCGCCCGCCAGCATATGCAGACGATCTTCCAGGATCCGTACGGATCGCTGGATCCGCGCTGGAAGATCGGCGACAGCATCGCCGAGCCGCTTAAGGTGCACGGTCAGGGGCAGCGCTCCCCCGCCGACATCAGCCGGCGCGTCAGCGAGCTGCTGGAGCTGGTTGGGCTAGATCCGTCATGGGCGCAGCGGTATCCGCACGAGTTCTCCGGCGGGCAGCGGCAGCGGATCGGCATCGCCCGCGCGATCGCCCTGAACCCGCGGTTCATTCTCGCCGACGAAGCCGTATCCGCGCTGGACGTATCGGTTCAGGCCCAGATCATCAATTTGCTGCAAGACCTGCAGCAAAAGCTGGGGCTGACCTACCTGTTCATCGCCCATGGCCTGCAGGTTGTCCGGCATCTGTCAGACCGGATCGGGGTGATGTACCTCGGGAAGCTCGTGGAGATCGCACCGAGCGAGTCGCTGTTTCTCGCACCTGCCCACCCGTATACCCAGGCTCTGATTGAGGCCATACCGCAGACCACGCCCCGCCAAGGCCAGCCGGCCGGAAGCCTGGAAGGGGAGATTCCCTCGCCGGCCAATCCGCCCTCGGGCTGCCGGTTCCATACCCGGTGTCCGTTTGCCACAGACCGCTGCCGGCAGGAGGAGCCGGCGCTGCGCCAATTGGACAGCGGTCACCATGCGGCCTGCCATTATGCGCTGTGACGGGATGGCCGCCACCTGAACGGGAGGTTATGAATTGTCAGTCACGATGAATGCTGCCGCGGCAAAGGCCGAAGAGGGGCAGGGCAGTCTGCCGTTTTGGCCGGTTCTGCTCACCCTGTTCTGCGGTTCCTTTGTCGGCATGTATCCGATGGTTTCCTTAAACGTTTCGCTGCCCGGCTTTATCGGCATCTTTCACACCGGCCTCGGGACCGTGCAGTGGATCATTACGGGCTTTACGCTGGCCTTCGGCATGATTGCTCCCGTCAGCGGCTATCTCTCCAGCCGTTTCGGCGGCAGGCGGATGTTTCTGCTGTCGCTGGCCGGAATCACCGTCAGTTCCGTGATGTGTTCCCTGTCCTGGAATATTCATGCGCTGATTTTCTTCCGCATCTTGCAGGGCTTATGGTGCGGACTGATTCAGCCCGTGTCCCTGGCCATGATTTATCAGACGCTGCCGCGAGGAAGACAGCCTCTAGCGGTCAGCGTCTGGTCGTTTTCGACGGTGCTTGGCACGGCGGTGGGCCCCTCGGTTAGCGGGTGGCTTCAACAGCACGACTGGCACCTGATTTTTCTCGTGACGCTGCCGGCCGGCATTCTGGCCTGGTTGGCGGGCCGCATCCTGTTACCGAAGGATATCCGGGGTCCGCAAAAGCGTCTGGATGCCGCCGGACTCCTGCTGGCCACCGCGGGCAGCCTTGCCATTCTGCTGCTGTTCGGCAACCTGCACGCCTGGGGCATGCAGTCGGTTTGGACGTGGGGCTGCCTCCTGATCGGCGGCGCATGCACTGTTCTCTTCATCCGGGTCGAGCTGCGCGCGAAGGAGCCGCTGCTGAACCTCAGGCTGTTCGGCAATTTCACGTTTGCCGCGAGCCTCGGTGTATCGCTGATCCTGTCCTTTGCCCTCTACTCCGGCGTATACTTTGTTCCGCTGTTCCTGGAAGAAGTTCAAGGGCTGTCGTCTTTTCAGGTCGGGCTGCTCTTTCTCCCTGCGGCCGCGTGTCTGACCCTGGCCACGTTCCTGTCGGGGAAAGGTTACCGCACCTTTGGGCCGGCAGCGCTGATTGCCCTGGGCAGCCTGATCCTGCTGGTGACGACTTTTCGCTTCAGCCGGCTCGGCACGGAAACGACGCTCGTCTCCGTCATGATCTGGCTGGCGATCCGCAACGTCGGCACGGGGCTGTCGCTGACCCCAGCGACCAGCGCGGCGATGGCGGCGGTTCCGCAGTCCGAATCGGGCCATGCGTCGGCCCTGATCAACTGGCTGCGGCAGCTATTCAGCGCGGGAGCGCTCGGCATGTTCACATCGGTGTTTTATGCGCGGATGAGCGTGCACGAGTCCCGTCTGCACGCTAACTATGCTGCGCAGGGCACGGAATGGATACGCCGCGAGGCCTACACGCGGAGCATCGACGATGCGTTTTTGTTCGCGAGCGCGCTGGTGGCGCTGGCCATTCCGCTGGCGCTCCTTCTGCGGAAACGGAAGGAAGCGGCAGGTACCGGACCACGCCTGGAGCAGCCGACCGAACTCAACTGATTTTTGAATGGATAGGAGGCCAGATGCCATATGAAAGTGGCTGTATTTAGCCTTATGATGAATCTTCCCAATGCAGTAACAGGGGAGTCCTTGACCGCGCAGCAAAAGTTCCGCAACGTCATCTCGCAGGCGGTCCTCGCCGAGAAGCTCGGCTTCGACGCTTACGGTGTGGGAGAACGGCACGGAGCTCCCTTCCTGTCCTCGGCGCCGCCCGTCGTGCTGACCGCCATCGCATCCCGCACGACCCGCATCCGCCTGCTCACCACCGTGACTGTGCTGAGCGTGCTGGATCCGGTGCGGGTGGCTGAGGATTATGCCACACTGGACCATTTGTCCGGCGGCCGGCTGGAGATGATCATCGGCAAAGGAAACGACCCCCGGCATTATCCGCTGTTCGGCATTACGGAGGAAGAGCAGTGGGATTCGATGGAAGAGCGGTACAGGCTGTTGAAACGGTTGTGGACTGAGGAAAACGTCACCTGGGAAGGAAAGTACCGGCCGCCGCTTCAGGAGGTGACGACGTTCCCTCGTCCGTACCAGGCCTCCATTCCGGTTTGGCACGGCAGCGCCTCGAGTACGCGCTCGACCGAGCTGGCGGCCAAGTTCGGGGAGCCGATTTTTTCCTCCAACGCCTTCCATCCGCAGGCCAAGTATAAAGCGCTGATCGATCATTACCGCGAGCGTCTTGCCTATTACGGCCATGATCCCGCCAAAGCGGTCGTCGGCGCGGGCTCCGGGAGCCTGTACTTGGGAAATACGACCGAGGAAGCGATCCGGCGGTATCGGCCTTATTATACGGCCTTCAGCGCAACGGAATCGGCAAAGCATAACCAATCGCCTTTTCACAGCCTGGAGGATCAGATCGAGAACGGCCCGGCGCTGATCGGCAGCCCTGAAAAGGTCATCGAGAAAATATTGAATTACCATGAGGCGTTTGGCCATACGGTGCTGAGCATCGGCGTGGATGGGCTGACCGAGTCGGAGCAGCAAGAGCAGCTGCAGCGGTTCGCGGAGGAAGTGCTGCCGTTACTCAGGCGCGAAATTCCGAGTCGGGTATGGGAGAGCGGACCGGTGCTGGCCGGGGAAGAGACGGCGGTTTTGTCCGAATCTTGAGCGGGTTGATAGGCAGTCCATAGACCCGGGAAAAGAGATAGAAAAAAGTGCGTAAGGTGATTACGCACTTTTTTATTTTGATATTCAGTTGGTCATCACAAGGTCTCCGGGTAACAAGTAAAAGAGGAAGAGGGCGCTCCTCCAATCATGCAGACAGGTGTGCCCGGCCGCCGGCTGCTCGTTACCCTGCCGCGGACACCGAGGTACCAAACTTTTGGAGCAGCTGACGCAGCTCATCCGGGTGGCTCAGCATGGGCAGATGGCCGGACTCAAGTCGTTCGACGCGCGCGCCCAGATTTTCGGCCATCTTGTCCTGCAGGCCTGGCTTCAGCTCCTGATCCTGACCAAGCTTGATGTACAGGGAAGGGACCTGAAGCCGGGAAGCAGCCTCTACCCGGTCCGTGTAGACCCGGATCGATTCGGGGGTAAACCGGCGGACGATTTCGTCGGCCTGCTCCTCGGTGAGATCGCTGCAGAGACCGCGGCGGATGGCTTGTTCCGGAGGCTTGGTCCCGAACAAGCGCATCATCAGGGGCAGCAGGAGCCGCTGCCCTGAAGGGAAGGCGGACGTGAACGATCCCCCGCTTGCCGGGATCACCGCTCCGATGGCGGCAAAACCGGCGACCCGGTCCGCCATTTCGGCGGCGATGCTCAGACCGAGTACACCGCCGAGAGAATGAGTGACCAGAATGAATTTTTCCACATCCCAGCTGGAGATCTGCTCCTTTACATGTGCACAATAATCCTTTAAGGACAGCTTGCTTGTTCCTCCGTTATTCGTTCCTCTGCCCGGATAGTCCACCGTCAGACAAGGCGCCGGCAGCTCCCCTGCCACCCTGTCCCATATTTGGGCGTCCAGTCCCGCCCCGGGAATGAATACATATCCGATTGGTTTGCGATCCTTGAGAGCTTTTTCCATTTGAATCTCCTCCATGTTCATTTTTTAATGTAAAGCCGGCAGACGATGCTGTCAGCGCATTGGCAAATTTGCGGGCTGTTTGCCCTTTAACCCCATCATACCCACACTTCACTGACAACTCCGGTCAGTGGAGATTTGTCGAATGGCCGTTTTCCTAAAATGATTGTCGATTCTGCGGCTCCCCTGATTCGCTATATTCCGCGGCTGCTGGGGCTTGCCGCCAAATTTCACGGATTGCGTACATCGTTGTCACAGGTTTGCAATCTCCGGCCGGTAGGATAGGAATTATGGCCTGACTCCGAAAGTTGCGGGCTTGGGGGAAGGGAGGAGGACAAATGTGAAGAAAATGAGCGCACCCGCCATGAAATGGCTGAAGATCGTGCATATCGTATTGGTGTCCTTGTTTTTTGGCGGCATTCTGAGCTCGGTGACCGTCAACTTTGCACTGGGGTTAGACAGCTATGAAGATACGCTGAAATCTTATAAAGTCATCGTGCTCATCAGCGACGGTGTGATCCGGACGGGGGCCGTGGGGACGCTGGCGGTCGCCTTCGTGTACGGCTTTTTTACGCCATGGGGCTTCTTCAGGCACCGCTGGCTGACCGTGAAATGGATTTTGTTTCTGCTGCAGACGTTCATCGGCATTTTCGTCGTGGATAAACTGATGCTTGCCAATCTCTATCTGCTGGAGACGTTGGGGCCGGCGGCGCTTGAAGACCCTGGATTTCTCCGCAACCATGGTCTCAGAAATGCGTTCGTCTTCATCCAGATCGTTCTGACGCTGGTTATATTCATCATTTCGGTCATCAAGCCATGGAAAAAGAAACGAAAATAGTTTTCGATACGATCATTCACGCTTTACGCTCGAAATATAACCCCTGTCCCTTCCGGCACAGGGGCTTTGCTCATTGGCAGGAAGCCGCGGGAGTCCGCTGGTCGCTTTTCTCCCCGAACGGTACTTCTGTGATTCCGTGATATAATGAAGGAACACGGCGGATGAGCCGCCAAAGGAATTGGAGGATGCGTATGTCCTACGAAGAACGTCTACGGCAATATATCCTGGAAAATGATCTTTTAATGAAGGATCTGGAACGGGTTCGGGAGCTTGGGCTTCCGCAGTGCTACATCGCGGCCGGGTACGTCAGGGGGACGGTGTGGGACCGGCTGCACGGATTTGCGAACCAGGCGGCCCATACCGATATTGACGTTATTTTCTATGATCCGGGAGATCTGTCAGAGGAGCGCGAATGGCAGCTGGAGCAGAATCTGATCGAACAAACCGGCAATGATAAATGGTCTGTTAAAAATCAGGCGCGCATGCATATCCGCAACGGCAATCCTCCTTACTGTTCCTCGGAGGACGCGGTCAGCTGGTGGCCGGAGACGGCGACCGCAGTCGGCGCACGCCTGGATTCCGGGAACAGGCTGGAGATCTTGGCCCCTTACGGGCTGGACGATCTGTTCGGCCTCGTCGTACGCAGAAGTCCCCGGTTTGAGGATAGAGCCTACTATATCAGCCGGGTACGGTCGAAAAACTGGAAGCGGCAGTGGCCGCAGCTGACCATCCTCGAGGATTAGGGATAAGGCTGACCGGAACACACGGCCCCCAGTCCTTGCGGGTGTCAGGGTTGACCGATATAATTAAGGGCAAGTTGCATTCAAGGATTTGGAAGGAGAAGGTGGAGTCCCATCGTGGAAAGCAATCATAACGGGAAACCGTACATCTATTCCTCCCGCAGCCCCGAGGATACGGAGGCGCTGGCCGCGTGGCTGGCAGGCGTAGCGGAACCGGGGACCGTGATCGGCCTGGACGGCGATCTGGGGGCGGGAAAAACAGCCTTTTCGCAGGCGTTCGCCAGGCATTTTGGGGTGCAGGATGTTGTGAACAGCCCCACATTCACCATTATTAAGGAATACGAAGGGCGTCTGCCCTTTTACCATATGGATGTCTACCGGGTGTCTCTGGAGGAGGCCGAGGATCTGGGACTGGACGAATACTTCTTCGGAAACGGCGTCAGCCTGGTCGAATGGTCGCAAATCATCGAAGAACTGCTGCCGGACCGGCATATGCATATCTACATCGAGACTGCCGGCCTCACGGAGCGAAGCATTACGGTCCGGGGGTATGGGCAGCCTTATGAAGAATGGGTCGGCAGTTTGAACAGAAATGGAGTCGTATCAACATGAATAACGAGAATTCACATCCGCTGCGGCGGTTTTTGGCGCTTGATACCTCGACGGCCTGCCTGGCGCTGGCAGTCATGGAGAACGACCGCGTGCTCCATACGATCGAGGCTTCAGGCGAGCGGAATCATTCGGTCCATCTGCTGCCTTTGATCCAGAAAGGCCTCCGGGAAGCCGGCGTGGAAGCATCCCAAGTCGACGGCGTCGCCGTGGGCGTTGGCCCGGGTTCTTATACCGGAACCCGGATTGCCGTCACGGCCGCCAAGACGCTGGCTTGGGCCTGGAACGTGCCGGTCGCCAGCATTTCCAGCCTGCATGCGCTGGCCTGGAGCGGACTGATGGCCGGCCCGGACTCACAGGCTCCTGGCGGAACGAGCTGGGTCATTCCGCTCGTGGACGCCAGAAGAGGCCAGGCGTATACGGCCTTGTTTGCAGCCGGGCAGGCGGTCATCCCGCAGCGGAAGAAGGACGATGCCATCCGGCTGATGCAGCCGTGGGTGGAGGAGCTGGAGCAGCTCCTCTTGTCCATGCCGGAAGAAGAATGGCCGGCTGCCGTCCATTTTGTCGGCGAGATCGGCAATCATCAGGAAGCGGCGCAGCGGCTGCATCCGATGCTGGGGGACCGGCTTCATCTGACTTCCTGTGATATGAAAGGGGAGCCGGTAGGGCAGCTTGGTGCGGACCGCCTCCTCCGGGGAGAGCGGGATGAGCTGCACGCCCTGGTGCCAAACTATACGCAGCTTGCCGAAGCTGAAAAGCTCCTGCGCAAGCCGTGAAGGGAGTCTTTTGACAATCATGGAGCAGGAGATCAAACAGGACGCGGAAGGATTAACCTTCCGTCCGATGACATTAGAGGATATACCCGCCGTGATGGTGATCGAGCATGACGCATTCACTCTGCCCTGGACGGAGGAAGCGTTCCGGAACGAGCTGACGCATAATCATTTTGCGCGTTATATGATGATGGAATGGAAAGGGGAACCTGTCGGATATGCGGGGATGTGGACGGTCATTGACGAAGCGCATGTGACGAATATTGCCGTTTTGTCCCCTTACCGCGGCCGCAAATGGGGAGAGCGCCTGCTGCTTGAACTGATGAAGACAGCCTCGCAGCTTGGAATGAAACGGATGACACTCGAAGTCCGGGTCTCCAACCGGGTGGCGCAAAATTTATATATGAAAATGGGATTCGAGCCGGCCGGACTCCGAAAAGGGTATTATTCGGACAACCAGGAGGACGCGATGATCATGTGGGCCGAGCTGTTTCCGGACCGCAGTCAGAACGCCCGCGGCTAGGAAGGAAAGTACACAAATGAATCAAGCCAACATACAATCACAACCATGCTATATTCTGGCGGTGGAAACGAGCTGTGACGAAACGTCCGTCGCGGTGGTCAAAGACGGCAAAGAGGTGCTCAGCAACCTGATCGCCAGCCAGATCGAAACCCACAAGGCGTTCGGTGGCGTCGTGCCGGAGGTCGCTTCCCGCAAGCATGTCGAGAATATTACGCTGATGCTTCAGGAAGCGGTGCAGGCCGCGGGCATCACCCCGCAGGACTTGTCGGCGATTGCCGTCACCCAAGGCCCCGGCCTCGTCGGGGCTTTGCTTGTGGGCGTCGTCGCGGCGACCAGTCTGGCGTTTGCGCTCTCGAAGCCGCTCATCGGCACGCATCATATCGCCGGCCATATTTACGCCAACAACCTGGTGGCCGACCTGAAGTACCCGTGTATGGCGCTGGTGACTTCCGGCGGGCATACGGAGCTGGTCTACCTGGAAAAAGAGGGCCACTTCGAAGTCATCGGGCGCACGCGGGATGACGCGGTCGGCGAGGCATACGACAAAGTGGCGCGGGCGCTCGGCTTTCCGTATCCGGGCGGCCCGCACGTGGACCGTCTGGCGCTGGAATCCGAAGAGGCCATTCCGCTTCCGCGGGTCTGGCTTGAGCCGGACAGCTACGATTTCAGCTTCAGCGGCTTGAAGTCGGCGGTGCTGAACGTGGTGAACCAGCGCAAGATGCGCGGGGAGCCGGCCGCGGAAGGCGCGATTGCGCGCGGCTTCCAGGAATCCGTCGTGGAAGTGCTCGTCACGAAGTCGATCCGCGCGGTGAAGTCTTACCATGCAAAGCAGCTGCTGCTGTGCGGAGGCGTGGCGGCGAACAAGGGCCTGCGGGCGGAGCTGTCCCGCCAGTGCGAGCAGGAAGGCATCGAGCTGATTATCCCGCCGTTTAAATACTGCACGGATAATGCGGCCATGATCGGAGCCGCTGCTTATTTGAAATGGAAGGAGCAGCAGTTCGCCGGTTTGGACCTGCGGGCGATGCCGCAATTTTCGCTGGAGGAATGGTCCGTCCGCGCTTGAAAGCCGGTCGTACGTTTTCCCGATCATGTGATCCGGCCTGAGCCGGAGGGAAATCAGCAAACATAGACCTTGTAAATTATGAACAGCCTGTTGTCTCGTTGAAGAGACAGCAGGCTGTTTTGCATCTTTGACGGATATGGCGGTTGTTGTCCGACGATAGGGGGCGAAAAGGCCTTTATGCCGTCGAAGGTTCCTGTCATTCTTGTCGGAAGAATCGGCGAATCGGCAGGCTAAGGACCTATTTTGGGGCTATATCTTAGGACCTGGTCCTTGTCAAGATGTGGACAAGGTTATCCACATATTCCACCGAAATTGTGCACAACCACCTGTTTCTTAATGAAATCGCTGGTTTATAGGGGGGTGAAAATAGGGGATAGGTTTTTCACAGGTTTCCTGTGGGAACTGTGGATAATGTGGATAATTTGGTGGATAAAGATGGATATTTTACAAAGAGGCGCATTTGCTCAACAAAAAATGGCCCTTAAGGCCATCCTTTGTTGGAAGTTATGCACTTTTTTTGGGGATAAGGCTGTGAATAAGTGGAATCTTAACGTCAAAACTTTTTTTGTAAATTTGACAAAAGTTCGAACATTTGTGCTTCCGCCGGCTCCATTTGCTGAAAATCGGCTTACTCTGCGGCCAATGTTTCCCATTCGGCATAAATCGTTTCCAGCTGGTTTTTCTTTTCTTCCTGCTGCTGCTGATGCTCCTGCAGGGCGAGGTAGTCCTGGTAGACCTCCGGCTTGGCCATTTCCGCGTCAAGTTCCGAAATTTCTTCCTCCAGGCTCTGGATCTGCTCCTCGAGCGCGGCAAGCCTGCGCTGCCGGTTTCGCTCCTCGCGCTTGGCCTGCTTGTCGGCCTCGAACGAAGATACGCCGGATTTATCGCTGTTATCGTTTGCTGCCTCCGGTTTGGAGGGGCTGTTCTTCGCCCCGGCTCCGCCTGCCTGCTCAAGCGCTTCTTGGCTGAGTTCCTCCAGCTCCTGTTTTTTCGCTACATAGTCGTCATAGTTGCCGAGGTAATGCTCGGTCCCTTCGGGATGAAGCTCAATAATGCGTTCGGCCATTTTGTTCAGGAAGTACCGGTCGTGCGAAATAAACAGCAGGGTGCCTTCGTAATCGATCAGAGCCGACTCCAGCACTTCCTTGCTGAAGAGATCCAGATGGTTGGTCGGCTCGTCCAGTATAAGCATATTGGCTTCCAGCAGCATCAGCTTGGCCAGTGATACCCTAGCCTTCTCGCCGCCGCTGAGCGCAGCGATTTTCTTGAGCACGTCCTCGCCGCTGAACAGGAAGTTGCCGAGTACGGTACGAATCCGGGCCTCCTCCATGTGTGGGTAGGCGCTCCAAAGCTCCTCGAGCACGGTATTGGAAGGATTAAGGTTGGTCTGCTCTTGGTCGTAATACCCGATTTTAACCTTGGTCCCCCAGTGGATCGCTCCAGTCTGCGGCTGGCTGGTTCCGATCAGGCACTTGAGCAGGGTCGATTTACCGATCCCGTTCGGCCCGATGAGCGCGACCGTTTCCCCGCGGCGCAGGTCGAAGGATACGTCCTTAAACAGCGCCTTCGGCGGCTGGAACGACACGGACAAGTCCCGCACCTGCAGCACTTCCTTGCCGGACATGTACTCGACCTCGAAGGAGAAGTGGGCCTTCTTCAAATCGCCGAGCGGCTTGTCCATCCGGTCCATTTTCTCGAGTGCCTTGCGCCGGCTCTGGGCCCGCTTGGTGGTCGACGCACGGACGATGTTGCGCTGGATAAAAGCTTCCATCTTGGCGATCTCGTCCTGCTGCTTCTCATACATCTTCATTTGGGATTCGTACTCGGCCGCCTTGAGCTCCATATACCGGCTGTAATTGCCCGTATACCGCTTGGATTGATGCCGCTCGATCTCGACGATGGTCGTCACGAGGCGGTCCAGAAAATACCGGTCATGGGATACGACCAGCAGCGATCCGGAATACGCGCGCAAATAGTCCTCGAGCCAGGTCAGCGTCGCAATGTCCAGGTGGTTGGTCGGCTCGTCGAGCATGAGCAGGTCCGGGGCCTGTAGCAGGATGCGCGCCAGCGCAAGCCGCGTTTTCTGCCCGCCGCTGAGTGTGGCGATCGGGGTATCCGGCGCAAAGCTGCCAAAGCCCATGCCGTGCAGCACGCTGCGGATCCGCGTTTCCATTTCGTAGCCTCCGTGGTCTTTGAACCAATCCGAACGGGAAGCATAACGGTCCAGCAGATCCTGGTATTTCTTCGGATTATCCATGACCGCCGGATCGGCAATCTGCTGCTCCATCACCCGGAGCTCTTTTTCCGTCTCAATTAAAGGGGTGAACACATCCAGCATTTCTTCCCAAATGGTACGGTCGGATTGCAGCCCGCTGTTCTGGGCGAGATACCCGATTGTCGTTTCCTTCGATTTATAAATTTGCCCGCCGTCATAGGACATTTCCCCTGCCAAAATTTGCAGAAGGGTCGACTTGCCCGCGCCGTTGACGCCGACGAGGCCGATACGTTCCCTCTCCTGAACCTGCAGGTTGATGCCTTCCAGCACGGGAGTGATGCCGAATAATTTTTTGATTCCACTCGCTTGAAGAAGCATGTGACGTTGCAACCTCCATCTATCATCTTAATAAGATCAGTTTACATGAAATACTGAGAATGCGCGACTTGCAGTGCAGGACTTCGGGACAATCTTGGCGAAAGAGAAGCAACAGTGGTAAGATAAGAGCAAATCAACGGATGCAGGACTGAAAATCGAAAGCGTCGTTGGATGCCACAGGGGGCGGCTTGGATGAAAGAAGAGAAGGCGCGTCTTCGCTTTGCCATGCGGCAGATGCGGGATGGTCTGCCGGAAGAGGAGCGGAGACGCGCTTCCGACCAGGCAAGCCGTCATGCATCGGCGTGGATGGAAGCGGCTGGATACCGAAGCGTGATGGTGTACGTTCCGTTCCGCAGCGAGCTGGACACGCGGCCGCTGATCGAGCGGG
The DNA here is from genome assembly GCF_040545415.1 of Paenibacillus favisporus. Taxonomy (NCBI): domain Bacteria; kingdom Bacillati; phylum Bacillota; class Bacilli; order Caryophanales; family Paenibacillaceae; genus Paenibacillus; species Paenibacillus favisporus. Next base: position 128,636 of record NZ_JBEPLV010000008.1, read on the forward strand.
CCTGGCTTCGGGGCGTGGATGTGTACGTCCCGCGCTGCCATCCCGGGGATCGTTCCATGACGATTCACCGGCTGCGGCGGTGGGACGAGCTTCAGGCCGGCGCATACGGCATCCTGGAGCCGGACCCCGAGCGGGTGCAGGCCGAGCAAGACGGAATGCTGCCGGATGCGGTGCTGGTGCCCGGTCTCGCTTTCGATCTCGAAGGTGGGAGACTCGGGTACGGTGCGGGTTACTACGACAGGCTTTACGAACGATGGAGCGCTCCGGCCGGGGACGGTACCATGCCTGTGTGGGCCGGGATCGGTTTTGCGCCGCAGGTAGTGGACCGCGTCCCCATGGACGAGAACGACGCCCGTCTTCAGGTCCTCATAACCGACCAAGGGATATACACGATGAACAAGGGGGCTGACGATGGATCTGACGCATTTTAACGAACAAGGCCGGGCCAAAATGGTAGACGTATCGGAGAAGGACGTCACCTCGCGTACGGCGGTGGCCCGCACGACGGTCACGATGGCGCCAGAAACGCTGGCGCGGATCAAGGAAGGGCGGATCGGCAAAGGAGACGTGCTCGCCGTCGCTTCCGTTGCCGGCGTCATGGCGGCGAAGAAAACGTCGGATATCATTCCGATGTGCCACCCGCTGCCGCTGACAGGCATTGATATTCATTTCAACGATAACGGAAATGATGAACTTTATATAGAAGGAACTGTGAAGACTACGGGCAAGACCGGTGTCGAAATGGAGGCGCTGACCGCCGTATCGGCTGCCGCTCTGACGGTCTACGACATGTGCAAGGCGCTGCAGAAGGATATGGTCATCGGTCCGACCCGGCTGGAATCCAAGACCGGAGGCAAGAGCGGCGACTACAGCCGCGAAGCTTGAGTATAGTCGAAGAAGGACCTGCTCGGATCAGACGGTTCACAAAGATAAGAACTTAGGGTTAAAGGAGGAGGGGTGATCTTATGGTGTGGAGAACAGCGATCCTGACGGCAAGCGATAAGGGAGCCCGAGGTGAACGTGAAGATACGAGCGCACAGGTCATCCGGGAGCTGGTGGAGGAGGAATTGGGCGGGGAGATCGTGGAATACCGCATCGTTCCCGACGAGCAGGATGATATTATCGCGTCGCTCATTGAGTTAACCGATTATTTCCAGGCGGACCTGGTGCTCACGACCGGAGGTACGGAGCTGGCGATCCGGGACGTAACGCCGGAGGCTACCCGCCGGGTCATCGAGCGGGAGGTGCCGGGCATCGCGGAGGCCATGCGGGCGACCGTCATGCAGAAGAACCGCGCGGCGATGCTGTTCCGCGGCATTGTCGGCATCCGCGGACGGACGCTGATCGTCAACCTGCCGGGCTCGCCCAAGGGCGTGCACGAGCACTTGGCGGCCATTATGGACCAGCTGCCGGAAGCGCTGCTGATGGTGACCGGGCAATACCGCCAATAATCCAGCATTTACCTGACTTTTTTCAAAATTGTCACACTTATTTGATATTGTAATGATCCGTGATATGGTATGATGGCGATGTGGCAATTTTATGTCATTGCTGTGAACAAGCCCAATCGAATGCAAACATCCATCAATGATCTGCTTTACTCGGACACGGTGTGTTACATATCCGGATTTTGGTTAAGAGTAAAGTACAGAGAGGAGAATACCATATGCTGAGTGGAATCGGTGTGCCAGGCATTATTTTGCTGGTCATTTTGGCATTGCTGCTGTTTGGACCCAACAAGCTCCCTGAACTCGGACGGGCCGTCGGCCGCACATTCCGTGAGTTCAAGGACGGTGCCCGCGATATCATCGGCGAAGACGATCAGGCGCCGCGCAAGAGCGAGCCTAAGCCGCTGGCCGCAAGCGAAACGCAGCAGCCTGCACCTGTGCAGAGCAGCGCTGCCCAAGATAAGCGCCTGCCGGAGTGATTTCGGGGAGAAATCCAGGCAGTCTATATCCATCCCTTCCTTGCGGGGAGGGATTTTGTTTTGTCCGGAAGGCTTAAAGCGAAGGAAGGTGACCTCATCGTGGAAAAACAGGAAGAAATGTCGATCGTCGAGCATTTGGGCGAGCTGCGCAAACGGATCATTTACGTCCTGGTCGTGCTCGTGCTCGGGCTAGTGGTCGGCCTGGTCTGCGCCAATCCCATCTACCAGTACCTGATCAGCGTCGACTCGGCGAAGGATTTCGAGCTGCACGCATTTTCCTTCTGGGACGGGATCGGCATGTACATGAAGATCGCCATGATCGTATCGCTTGTGGCGACGATTCCGTTTACGGCGTACCAGCTGTGGGCCTTCGTCAGCCCGGGGCTCCGCGAAGTGGAACGCAAGGCTGCGCTGCGCTATGTGCCTTACGTATTTCTGCTGTTTCTGGCCGGACTTGCCTTCGGCTATTACGTTGTATTCCCGATGGCGCTGGGCTTTACGACCCAGGTGACCGAGTCGATGGGACTGAAGGAGACGTACGGCATCTCCCAATACTTCAGCTTTTTGTTTACGCTGGTCGTACCGGTGGCGCTGCTGTTCGAGCTGCCGATCATCGTCATGTTTCTGACCAAGCTGCGGATCTTGAATCCGCTGCGGCTGCGGAAAATGCGGAAGGTCGCCTATTTCGCCCTCGTATTCATCGCGATCGTCATTACGCCGCCGGATTTCATCTCGGATTTTCTCGTGACGATTCCGCTGCTCGTGCTGTATGAGTTCAGCGTGTTTTTATCCTCCGTCGTGTACCGCAAGCAGCTGGCCGCGGATGCGGCGGTAGAGGCCAGATACCGGTTCCCGGCCGAACCGCAATAACAGGACACAGGCATTCTTTTTCTGGACGGAAAAAGGATGCTTTTTTCTTTTCTTCGAAAACGGCATTTCTTTTTCAGAAATCACGGAAAACGGCATATTTCGGATTCCGGTGGATACAATGATGGAGGGTATCTTATTCGCTGCGGAGGCCTGTGACAGGCTTGTCCGGTGCAGGATGGGACGGGTTCGGCGGGGGTGCTATGAAAAGTGTGAAGTTCTTAGAAAAATGCTTCAAAGAGGACTTGAAATCTGTTCCCAAGTTGAGTATCATAAAAGTGGTTGTTAGCACTGAACGTTGTCGAGTGCTAACAAGAATCGTCAACCAGACTTTAACCGCAGCACAACATACTAAATAAGGAGGCTATTTTTCATGATCAAACCTTTGGGTGACCGCGTTTTGGTAGAACCAATCCAACAAGAGGAAACAACTTCATTCGGGATTGTCCTTCCGGACTCCGCCAAGGAAAAGCCGCAAGAAGGCAAAATTATCGCTGTTGGCAGCGGAGCCGTTAAAGACGGGGCACGCGTTCCTTTGGAAGTCAAAGAAGGCGACCGTGTGTTGTTCTCCAAATATGCCGGAACAGAAATCAAATATGAAGGTAAAGAATATTTGATTATGAAAGAAAGCGACATACATGCAATCGTAGGCTAAGCGACTTTTTGATCCGGCGAGGATTGAATTTTTCGGCGAAGAGCCTGAACATATGAGCAACATCTATATCATTTATGGGAGGTTTTTATCAACATGGCAAAAGATATCCGTTTCAGTGAAGACGCACGCCGCTCCATGCTGCGTGGTGTAGACGCTTTGGCTAACGCTGTAAAAGTGACGCTCGGACCTAAAGGCCGCAACGTCGTTCTGGAGAAAAAATTCGGCAGCCCGCTCATTACCAATGACGGTGTGACGATCGCTAAAGAAATCGAACTGGAAGACGCTTTTGAAAATATGGGCGCTCAGCTCGTTAAAGAAGTAGCAACCAAAACCAACGATGTAGCCGGTGACGGTACGACGACCGCTACGGTTCTGGCTCAAGCCATGATCCGCGAAGGTCTGAAGAACGTAACTGCAGGCGCTAACCCGATGGTTGTCCGCAAAGGGATCGACAAAGCGGTTAAAGCGGCAGTTGCCGAGCTGAAGAACATCGCAAACGAAGTTAAAGGGAAACAAGAAATCGCTCAAGTCGCTTCCATTTCCGCAGCTGACGAAGAAGTGGGCCAACTGATCGCCGAAGCGATGGAAAAAGTGGGCAAAGACGGCGTTATCACCGTTGAAGAATCCCGCGGATTCGCTACAGAGCTTGAAGTTGTGGAAGGTATGCAGTTCGACCGCGGCTACATTTCCCCATACATGATCACCGATACGGATAAAATGGAAGCTGTGCTTGAAAATCCATACATCCTGATCACGGACAAGAAAATCAGCAACACGCAGGAAATCCTGCCGCTGCTTGAAAAAATCGTTCAACAAGCCAGACCGCTTGTGATCATCGCTGAAGACATCGAAGGCGAAGCTCAAGCGATGCTGATCGTGAACAAACTGCGTGGCACGTTCAACGCGGTAGCCGTTAAAGCTCCTGGCTTCGGTGACCGTCGCGAAGCGATGCTGCAGGATATCGCTGCCCTGACTGGCGGCCAAGTAATCACCGAGAAGCTCGGCCTGGATCTGAAGAGCACATCCATCGAGCAACTGGGTAACGCCCGTCAAGTGCGCGTAACGAAAGAAAACACAACCATCGTTGACGGAAGCGGCGAGAAGAGCGACATCAACGCTCGTATCTCCCAAATCCGTTCGCAGCTGGAAGAAACGACTTCCGAGTTCGACAAAGAGAAACTGCAAGAGCGTCTGGCTAAACTGGCCGGCGGCGTAGCGGTTATCAAAGTCGGTGCTGCAACCGAAACCGAACTGAAAGAGCGCAAACTGCGCATCGAAGACGCCCTGAACGCTACCCGCGCTGCGGTTGAAGAAGGTATCGTATCCGGTGGCGGTACAGCTCTCGTGAACGTATACCATGCAGTAGCTGCTGTTGACGTGGATGGCGACGAGAAGACAGGCGTGAACATCGTTCTGCGCGCTCTCGAAGAGCCAATCCGCACGATCGCTGCCAACGCTGGTCAAGAAGGTTCCGTTATCGTGGACCGCTTGAAGAAAGAAAAAGTGGGCATCGGCTACAACGCAGCTACGGACGAGTGGGTGAACATGTTCGAAGCAGGTATCGTTGACCCTGCCAAAGTAACACGTTCCGCGCTGCAAAACGCAGCTTCCGTTGCGGCTATGTTCCTGACAACAGAAGCTGTAATCGCCGACAAGCCAGAGCCTGAAAAGGCTGCTGCTCCAGACATGGGCGGCATGGGCGGAATGGGCGGCATGATGTAATATAAGGCTCCTAAAGCCTGATATAGCAATAAGAGAAAGGCTCCCGAGAGGGGGCCTTTTCTCATAAAATCACGAAAAAATCACATTTCTTGCAAAAATCACGGCGTAGGGCTCTTGTCATGGTATGGGTATCTCTGAAGATATGAGGGTAGCCTTTTTTTAATCGATGTTTTTGGAGTAGCCTGTCCATCCGAATCAAAATGTTTTTCTGGATAAATGGATAACCATTCTCCCGACAGAAAACAAAATTTGCGTCATGATAATCAGGATCGATACTTTTACTTTCCGGTAAACGCGGTGCAGATGCAGCCAGAGCAATATCAGATGCTGGATAAGCGGCTGATCAGAAGTACGCTGAAAAACTCATTAGTATCATGAAATAGTGGAATCTGTACAAATATGATGAAAATGGAAAACCGGATAAGGAGGTTATTAAGGTGGCCGACAGAGAAATCAATAAAGTAAGCTCATGGGCAGCTACGGACTGGGAGGAAGCAAAGGCTAACGGTTATGTTGATGGTACTAGACCAGGCGCACATAACCCGTGAAGAGTTCGCAATTGTTATTAACCGACTGAGAAAAAGCTTCCTTACCAAAGGCATTAAGTAAAAAGAGACCCTGCCGGCGAAGTGCTGGCAGGGTGTACTTTAATTATCATTTATATCCAACTTTAGTCTGTATTGATTACTAGAATCATAGTCGTTTGCTCCATGGGAGTGTACTCTTATGTACAGTCCTTGACCGGAAAGAAGATAAGCCCCGAATGCATCAACACCGCCGTAATCGTATACATCAGTAACCTTTAAAATATTTCCATCCTGATCGACTCTGATAAGTTGCATATCGTAATTAACTCCAGAAGGAGAATATAGCGCCAATGAGAAATTTACATCCTCACCACTAAAATTATTCATAAAATAATAATCATCATCATTTGTTCCATCTATTGTAGAAGATGCTTCTCCTCCAGTATCACCAGGATAATAGATTTGGATTGCATCATCCCATGTATCAGCATACCCATATTGTGCAAATGCGGAAGAAGAGCCGAACACTAACATTAAAACAGCAAAAAGAGTAATAATTGATAATTTTCTCTTCATCTCGTAATCCTCCAATTATTTTTTATTGTTGGAAAACCAAATAAACTATGAGAATGAGGGTTTTTCTGCTCTATTCTCACATGTCCTCTTATTACAATGAGGGTGTGTTTTATCAATATTAATACTCTGGAGTAATCGCTAGGGTATAGGGAGATGTTGTGTTGAAGGAGCCATACTGTCCATAAACCATAACATAGTAATTTGGCACTGACCCGTCAGATTTTATACCGGGCACAGTCAACCTTGCGGAGCTATTTTGGGAATTAGATCGGGCAACTTCGGTATAGCCCTCTTGTCCCGGAATCTTTTCGAGAACAACAAAATTAAAATCAAAATTTTGCGGTGATAACAAATCAATAGTATAACTTGCTGCATTACTAGTAAGGAGATGCCAGAAATCAATGTCTCCGGCTCTATTAATGTAACCCTGATTTGTGCCCCAATCCATATTATAGTTCACTGCAGTATCTGCAGTTTCATACGAATCATTTGGTTCACTCTCGTAATTCACTAAATTTTGTATAGAAACTGAATCGGAAGTTTCTGCAAAAGCAGAAGTTGCACCAAACACAAGCATAAATGCTGCTACAATAGATACAATTTTTGATTTAGTCTTCATACACTATTACCTCCAAAATTCCACTATTGTTTCGGGTGGTTGGCCAACCAAGGAAAATATACCATAAAATAACAAATATATAAATGGCTTTTATGTAAATAATTGATATAATATTTTTGTTTTTGTCATAACTTTTTTTCTATATGTTAATGATCTTAGATGCAAAAAAACCTGCTGGCTATGTGTGAAGTGCACCCCTATCGCTGAAGAGATCGGACGCGACGCGGGCGCCTTCTTCAAAAATATGGCGATCTCGAATCTGGACGGGCAGTACCGGCATCTGTTCGTCGCGCCGAATCATTTCAAGCAGCCCCTGCTTGAATGCATGGACCGGGAGATTGAGAAAGCGGGGCGAGGCGAGCCGTGCCGGATTTTGATGAAGTCCAATTCCTTGACGGACAGGGAAATTTTGCAGAAGCTGTTCGAGGCATCGGAAGCCGGGGTTCCCGTTCAGCTCATCATCCGCGGAATCTGCTGCCTGCTGCCAGGCGTCCCGGGAAAAACGGAAAATATTACGGTTCGCAGCATCGTCGGACGTTTTCTCGAGCATCCCGGATCTTTTGCTTCGGTGCGGATGAGGACTGCTCCATCTACATTTCGTCAGGGGATTTAATGACGCGCAGTACAACCCGCCGTGTCGAGCCAGCTTGCCCGGTGTATGACCCTGGGCTGAAGCAGCGCATCCTTCATCATCTGGATGTCATGCTGCAGGACAATGATAAGGCAAGGCAAATGTCCAGCAACGGGCAGTACAAACGGCTGTTCTCGCCGTATGAAGCCAACCTGATGGACAGCCAAAAGCATTTCATCGAAGAGGCGATGCAAGGCATGGACCGGCGGCAGCCGAGACATTTACGCTTTTGGCGCAGGTGGGCCCGCTTGCTGCAGCATTGATAGGGCACAAATATTCAGTATTCTCACCACCGATTAAAAAAAGATGACTCCCGTACGATACTGGGGTCATCTCTTTTATAGCTGCAAGCCTATGAAAAAAGCTGCCTAGCGGCAGCCTTTCGATCTCCAACTTTAGCGTTTAACCTTCCCCTTTTTGAATCCATTCCCCGAACTGTTTCATGGCTTTCTCACTGTGCACGTATTTGTACTTTTTGCCGTCGTCATAATGGAAAATCGCCGCGCTGTCCTCGTCGCCTTCGATTTCGGACGTGATCGAAAGGATGCGCTGGGTGTCGAGCAGCTTGAAATTGCCTTGGTCGTCTTCGGCAGGAATCGCCTGATGCTTTGGTTCTTCTTCCATATTCATCGGTGCAGCCTCCATAGGTCGTTTTGTCTTATTGTACCCGAACGGAAAGCGATTTGCATTTCTATGATGCAGCCATCGTTGTACCATAAATCAAAAAAGCAGGTATAAGACCTTTCGCAAATGATGGATGCGGAAGGTTTTTTAGCTCCAGCCGTTTCCCATCGATCCGAGCAACAGCTGTTTGAAATTCCGGGCTGCTGCCGAGAGATATTGCCCCTTCAGAGTGACGATGGCGGTATCGGATTCAATGGGCGGATCGATTTCGGCATGTCTTATTTGATCCAGGCGGAGCAGCAGAGCCGAGCGGGGAACGACGGCGATCCCGATGCCGGATTCGGCGAGGAGCATGAGCGTTGATACGTCGGGGCTCTCGCATACGATGTTTGGTTTCAGCCCCCTGATTTTGCAAATGTCCATAAACCGGTGGTAAACTCCGTAGTCCCCCTGTCCGCGCAAAATCAGCAGTGGATGGCAGCATAACTCCTCGACCGCGAGGATCGGTCCATCCAGCGCTATGGAGACCGGCGGGATCGCTACCAAGGGTTCAGTATGCAGCCGGTCAATCGATACCTCGGGCGTATAGGCGCCTAAATCAGACTGCAGGGGAAGCCTGACGAGCCCCAGTTCGATTCTTTTTTGCTGAAGCAGCTCTTCGACTCGATAGGAATCATCCTCCCATAATCGGAAGGTCACCCGGGGATAAGTTTGCTGGAACTGTTTGATGACGGAAGGCAGGTAGGGTACGCAGGACATGACCGTACCGATGGATAGCGTACCGCGCATACCTTGTTCCTGATCATGAATTTCCGCTACCATCCCGTCAATCGAGTGGAGCACCTCTTTGGCTCGTTTATACAGCGTCCACCCGGCCGGCGTAATCTCGAATTTTTTGTTTTCGCGTTCGATTAGGGTCACACCCAGTTCTTCCTCGAGGGATTTGAGCTGAAGGCTCAATGGAGGCTGGGCGATGTGCAGCCGCTGCGCAGCGCGGGTGATCTGTCCTTCTTCGACGATTGTCACGAAATAGGCCAATTTTTTTAAATCCATATTCTCCTCCCTCTTCACCAGCATATATTTTTTATATTGTAAACAAATCTAATATATATTTTACATATAAAAGAGCTCGGATGTAAGCTTTGTATGCAGACATTTTAAAGTACTCGGGAGGTCAGACAATGAAAACGATTCAAGCAGCCGGTATCGATTTTCGGGAATATATCGAGGCCTTGGAGCAATACGGCGATATGATCAAGATCGAACAGGAGGTGGATTGGAACCTGGAAATGGGAGCGATGATCCGTTACGCCTATGAACGGCCGGCCCCGGCGCCGCTGTTTTGCAAGATCAAGGACAGCGCCACTGGATTTCGCGTGCTGGGTGCACCGGTCGGTCTCAGTCCGAATGAACGTCATCCTTTTTTGCGGATCGCGCTTTCGCTGGGGCTCCCCGCCGAGACGGGAATTGCGGAGCTGGTTGAGGCTTGGTCCCATCTCCCCGAAGCCAAACCGCTGCCGCCGCAGGAAGTGCCGGACGGGCCGTGCAAGGAGAAGAAACTGTTCGGGGAGGACATCGATCTGACGAGCCTTCCAGTTCCGTACCTGCATGTCGGCGACGGCGGCCGCTACATCAACACATACGGCATTTTGATCGTACGCTCGCCTGACGGATCCTGGGTGAACTGGTCGATTACGCGAGTCATGCTGCATGGCAAAAGGACGATGGCCGGCGTTATCGTGCCAACCCAGCATATCGGCAAAATATACGAGCAGTGGAAGGAGATCGGCCAGGACATGCCGTATGCGCTTTGTCTCGGCGTGGATCCGGGCATCGCCATGATCGCCGGATATCCTCTGCCTGACGGCGCGAACGAAGCCGATTTGCTGGGCGGATGGTACGGCAAACCGCTTCAAGTCGTCGGCTGCGAAAGCCATGATCTTAAGGTACCGGCAAGCAGCGAAATCGTCATTGAAGGCTTTGTATCCTTGAATGAGACCGTACCTGAAGGTCCGATGGGAGAGTATGCAGGATATACGTGGGTAGGGCACGAGAAAGAAGTGCCATGTTTCCGCGTTACGGCGATGACTCACCGACTTGACCCGATCATGCCGGCGGTGGCTGCTGGGATGCCGCCCGAGGAGAATCATACCAACTGGGGGGTTGCTATCGCCGCAAGCATTCAGCATGAACTGCGGCGCCATCGCTTGCCTGTCCGCAGCTGCTTCATCCCGTTCGAATCCGCGGTCCATTGGCTTGTCGTGACGGTAGATTCCTTGGGGACATACACCGATTCGAAGGAACTCGCCCGGCATATCGGAGAAGTGGTATTCGCCTGTCGCGGCGGCTCATACATTCCGAAAATCATCGTCGTGAACGATGATATCGATCCCAGTCGGATTGATCAGGTCGTCTGGGCGGCGGCCACCCGCTGCCATCCGGACAGAATCCTGCATTTTGCCGATCAGCCCGTACTGCCGCTTGTCGCTTACCTGGATCAGGAGGAAAAACGAAAGGCTGCGACGACAAAGATCGTATACAATTGCCTTTCTCCGAATGAATGGCCGGATGGCTATGCACCGCTTCAAGCCTCATTCGCCGGTTATCCGGAGGAAATACGCAAGCTCGCCATTCGTTTGTTTGCTGCCGCCGAAGGAACATCAGCACCATGATTCATCAAAAGAAATGAGTGAAACTTGCATTTACGGATGCGAAGGAGAGAGGGCTTATGAAAATCATCGTGGGCATGTCCGGAGCGACGGGCGCGATATTCGGCATCAGGCTGCTTCAAGCTTTAAAGGAGGCGGGCGTCGAAACGCATGCCGTAGTCTCTCCTTGGGCGGCTGCAAATATCCAGCATGAAACCCCCTACACGGTCAAAGAAGTCGAGGGGCTTGCGGATCAAGTGTACGGTTACAAAGATTTGGGAGCGGCTATTTCAAGCGGATCGTTCCAGATGGACGGCATGATCGTGGCGCCCTGCAGCATGAAGACGCTCGCCTCCATCCGCATGGGATTAAGCGACAACTTGCTCACCCGGGCGGCCGACGTCATTTTGAAGGAACGAAAAAAATTGATCCTGCTTACGCGCGAAACGCCGCTGAACGATATCCATCTGGAGCATATGCTGGCACTGTCCCGCATGGGCACGACGATTATGCCTCCCGTGCCAGCCTTTTATAACCATCCGGCGGCCATTGAGGACCTGATCATGCATATCGTAGTCCGGACGGTGGACCAGCTTGGCCTATCTTTACCGCAAGGGAAAAGGTGGCAGGGAATGAGAGAGAGGTAACACCGAAGATAGCGAATAGTCCACTCCCATGATGTGCATTGGACATATACATATGTCATATACACATATTCCTAATTTTTTAAGGGAAGGGTGCCGCAAATGGGAAAAGGAGGAAAAACGAAGCGCACATATGTAAAGAAGAAAATAAAATGCATCGGCGCTAAAAGAATCAAAAAGGCCGTCGTTTGCAAAAAGGTGAACCCTAGAAGAAAACGGAAGATCCGAACTAGGATAGATCAGTATGCTTTACAAGCGGCAATCGAGGAAGCCAAGACGCAAATCAAAGCAGAGCTGGCGCTATTGACCGGGATGCAGGACAATCATGGGCCTCAGGGGGAACGGGGGACGGATGGTACGGCAGGACTGCCCGGGATTCCCGGACCGCAAGGCCTACAGGGGGTGCAGGGCCCTCCCGGGACGGCAGGCCTCCGCGGGCCGGAGGGGCCGCAAGGCGTACAGGGTCTCCCCGGACAACCGGGTGACCCTGGCCCTCAAGGAGCATCAGGGATGCAAGGGGCATCAGGCGCACCGGGCATTCAAGGGCCGGCTGGTCCGGAAGGACCCGAAGGTCCGCAGGGCCCGCCTGGACCCGTCGTTATACCCGGAGTAACTGTGCTGCCGACGGCCGCCCGTTATTTTTATCAGCCGGAGACCGATCTGGATTTAACGGCGTCGGCCGCGGTTGCGGCGAGCCAATTCACGAATGATGAAGGTGATGCGGTTGCCGATTTTTCGACGCTTGGTCCCAATAGTTTCAGCAACCTCTATATCAATGGGATCATCCAGCCGGGGAATTCGTACAGCATCAATCCGTCGGAGCTATATTTTCCACCGCAAAGCACGACGATATATGCGGGTACTCCTATTGTTTTGGAAACGGTGCAGTTAACGGCGAATATTACAGTCTAGCACTTTTTCGTATTTTCCCCCACGCCGATTCAAACCTTCCTGCATTTAATAGGGTAGAGGATCCGATGGTTTTCAAAGATTTTGGTTTGAAAATCTATATGTTCCTCAACCAAGAAGGGAGGAGAGAATATGCCTATCGTAACCCCATATCAGAACAGCGTGAGATTCACTTCGACCATTGGTGCAGGTACCGGAACCGGAGCAACCTTCGCTATAGCCGCAACGGCCTTCACCAATGACGCTGGAGTGGCTGCTACGGCATTTCCTGGGACGTTCAACTACTACAACCTTTATTTGAATGGTTTGATGCAGACGGCCGACGTTTCGTCAGTGACAACAACGACGCTTACGATTCCTGGAGGCGATGTGTTGGACCCCGGTACCCCGGTTGTCGTTCAGTTTGTTGTTTCTTGATCAGACGAGGACTAACGGATGACCCGGAGGTCCTCTTTGCATTTTTATTTGGAATTCAGGGCGATTCTCTCGATCAATTCTTCACCTTCGTTCCGTACATTTCCGACCGATCTGGACACGGGATAGGAGTACATGTCCTCTGCCTCGTAAGGCCGCAGCAGCCCCTGCAGCAAGTCCTTATCGGACACGCCGGGATCCAGCCAGATGTTCAGCTCTTCCTCACCAAGAATAACGGGCATACGGTCGTGCACCTTCTTCGTAAGGGAATTCGGTTTTGTCGTTATGATGGTGCAGCTCGTGATTATCTCGCCCTCCGGGCTTTTCCAATCATCGTACAGGCCGGCAAAAGCAAACACGTCTCTCGATTTAACCCGGAACCGGTAGGGCTGCTTATGCTCGCCTTCATGAGTCCACTCGTAGAATCCGTCTGCCAACACGGCCATTCGTTTCTCTGGAAAAGCCGACCGAAATGCCGGCTTGCTGTCAATCGACTCCGCACGGGCATTAAACGTATGGTAGGCCATCTTTTTCGTCTTGGCCCAGAACGGAAGCAGCCCCCAGTGAAACCCCTGCAATATCCGCTTTCCGTGATCGCTTCGAACGCCGGCAACCGTTTGGGTCGGGGCTATATTATACCGTGGAGTTATTTCATATTGGACATCATCGATGTCAAATGGCTGGACGAGATCCTCTTCTTCAACCGCCAACGTATACCGTCCGCACATGTCATGTCCTCCTAACTTCATCTCCGTTTTCTTTTTATTACCCAAAAAATGAGTGCGGCACAAAATGAAACGAAGATACCGCGGCGGCGTATTATAGATCATTCAAACAGAAATGAGGTTAACGCCAATGCGTTATTTATTATGCTTTCTTCCGCCGCTGGCCGTTCTGAGCTGCGGTAAATTGGGACAGTTCATCTTAAGCATCATCCTTACATGTATCGGCTACATTCCGGGCGTCATTCATGCGATGCTTGTGGTTCATTCATACAAAGAAGATCAACGGGCGGATCGGATCGTACGAGCGATTCGGGAGCAGCATCGGTAAAACGAGGGTCATTCTTATAATATAGAACTGGCGTCTGATATCCATTATAGGTTCCCAAAGGTGGGGGCCTTTTCCTTTATATAGGATTCAACTATGTTATTTTTAACAAAAATTAACACATAGCCCACTTTCCTGTATAATTAAGGAAAAGTTGCGAGGTGGAACCAATGAAGCGTTTTTCCTTAGGGGATAAGATCCTGATTTTTTTCCTGCTCGGGTTGGCGGCACTGTTTATCATCAGTTTCTTTGTGGTGCGTTACATCATCCGGCATGTGTCGTTTGCTCCGTAGGCAGACAGCCATTGATTTAAAAGGAGTGGCCCTATGAAAAATATGAGGTACAATCCAATCGAACGTTATGCGGATAGATCTACCTGGCTATTGGATGTGCTGCTGTATCTCCCTCGGTTACTTATCAAATTGCTCAGTTGACTTGCTTATCTCGTAGCGGCGGCTGCGTGATCCCGTTCTATCCATAAAGGAGTCGATACATATGCCGGTGCTGATCATGGGAATCGTGCTTGCTGCGATTGGCTGGTTTGCCAGAAAAAAGCCGGAATCGTGGTGGTTTCGAAGATTTGGCGAGGATTGGGATGCAGAGCTTAGCGAGGATCGGCGATGGTACCTACGTTTTGCCGGCATGATTCTTATGATCTTCGGTGGACTGCTGTGTCTGGCAGGTGTGTTCAGTATTTGAGAATGACAAAAACCCTCTCTGATTCCAGAGAGGGTTTTTGTCGTAAGCTAAGCAGAAGCAGCTTACAGTGTCAGGCCGCCGTCCACAAGGACTATGGAGCCAACCATATAGCTTGACCGGTCGGAGGCAAGGAAGGAGACCATTTCGGCCAATTCCTCCGGCTGCGCGTAGCGTCCGATCCGCATGTTGCTGACTTCTTCAGGCATATAGCCGCCCGCTTTGAACTGTTCTTCCACGCTTTGGGTCAGCGAGGTCTGCACGCCGCCAGGGCAGATGGCGTTGACCCGGATGCCCTTTTTCACGTATTCCATGGCTGCCGACTTTGTCAATCCGATCACCGCATGCTTGGTTGCAGAGTACACGGACACGCTGTGCTCGCTGCGGATGCCGGCGGTCGACGCCGTATTGATAATCGAGCCGCTGCCCTGCTTCTCCATCACTTTGAGTACATATTTCAGCCCCAGGAAGGCACCCTTCATGTTAACGGCAACGAGACGGTCGAACTCCGCTTCTTCCACGTCGGCCAGCAGTGAAAATTTCTGGATAATGCCGGCATTGTTGAAAAAGGCGTCGATCCGGCCATAGGTGTCCACGGCGGCATTGACGTAGCGCTGCACGTCTTCGCTCTTGGATACGTCCGCCTGAACGAAAATGCCTTCGCCGCCCTGGTCCTGGACCATCCGCAGCGTTTCTTCGCCAGTTTCGCGGTTAAAATCGACCAGCACGACTTTGGCCCCGTTGGCGGCCATTTTTAAACTGCTGGCTCTGCCGATGCCGCTTCCGGCGCCGGTGACCAGCACGATTTTATTTTCCAATTCCATCGTACATTCCCCCTAATCGTTGATCATGATCTGTTCATTGACCATTGTACGAGGGTTTGATCGGCAATAATTGTACTTTTCTACGCTTAATTGTATTATTTTAATGTAAAGAAACCGTAATCATTTATGCCGGCAAAAGGGGGAGCTTCATGCGGTTCGCATTGGAAGAAATTAAATACGTGTGCCACCATCTGCATGAGGCCCATGGCGTGTCTGTATTTTACGTCAACACCCGCGGGCAATTTGCATATGAAAGTCCCGCTGCGAGCATCCGCCAGAGCCCGTATTATGTTCCGCTTCAGGAGCAGATCAGGGAACATGCAGTAAACGGCGGGCAGAAGAAGACTCCGGTCTTTTTTTCCATCAACAGGCTGCATTTTTTTCGAATCGGTCTGCAGCATGACGATGCAGTCATGGGGCAAATCGTGGTCGGACCCTGTCTCGACACCGGGCTGGACGAAACGCAAATCGATTACATCACGGAGCTGATGCACGAATTTTCCAATGTCCGGGTGTTGATTGAGTTTTACCAATCCCTGCCGGTTATTGGCCCGGAGCGTTTTCGTTCCATGAGCCTGTTGGTTTACAGCCTGTTTTACCAGGAACGGTTGGACCCGGCACAGATCGTTGAGACCAGCGGTGAGCAGCCACCGGAGAATCAGCCTCCGCATGCGCCGGATCTGGAGATTTCGCGGGAACGGATGAACCTGATTTCCCATACCAACCTTTCGCATGAGCGGGTGCTGCTGGATTATGTCCGCAAGGGACGCACCGATAAAGTCCAGGACGTCGTCCGTTATTCGCTGATCGGCGAAGACGAGCTGGGCAAGCTGTCCAAGCGCAGCCGGATCCGCAGCGAGAAAAACCTGATGATCACCGGCGTGGCCTTGATCTGCCGAGCGGCGATCGAAGGCGGGCTGAACGAGGAGACGGCTTTTACGCTGAGCGATTACTATATTCAGCAGCTGGAGGAGCAGGAAAGCCTGCAGGCGATATCCAAGGTGATGACCGAGGCGGTTTTCGCGTTTACGGAACGGGTGTCTAAGGTTAAGGAGCAGCAGTATTCGTCGACGATTACGGCCTGCCAGCACTATATTTCCGACCACCTCTACGACGACATTACACTCGAGCAGCTGGCGAAGCTGACCTATTTGAGTCCCAACTACTTATCCAGCCTGTTCAAGAAAAAGGTAGGTGTCTCCATCAGCGAATATATTCAGCGCGAAAGAATCGACGAGGCGAAAAAGCTGCTGATGCTGACGAAATACAAGGTTTCGGACATCTGCTCATGGTTGAACTTTAACGATCAGAGTTACTTCAACAGGGTGTTTAAAAAAATGACTGGCGTGACGCCAAAACGGTACCGGGAGGAGGGCTCAGCCGGGCGAGCGGCGGAAAAACGAAAAGAACCAGAAGAACCAGAAGAACCAGAAGAACCAGAAGAACCAGAAGAACCAGAAGAACCAAAGTTCCCTGTTTAACACGGATACCCGAGTCTCCAGTTCCTTTGGCGATTCATCTGCTGCTGTCTAAGGACAACAATGAAAAGATAAACAAGCTTCCAGCAGGCGCGTCCTGCAGGAGGCTTTTTTGAATATTCCATGATTTGGCGGTTTGACAATTCGCTGCTTCCATCCTAGAATTATACCCATAGGGGTATACGTATAATACCTCGATCAATGAGCAACACACATCCGGATTTTACTTTATAAGGGAGGTTTACAAGCATGGCGGAAATATCGGCAAATGTCACTTTGGACTGCAAAGGTTTGTCCTGCCCGATGCCCATCGTCCGAACCAAAAAAGCGATGGACCAGCTTGAAGCGGGACAGGTCATTGAGGTGTTGGCCACAGACCGGGGGTCTTTGGCGGATATGCAGGGCTGGGCTAAAAATACAGGTCACCAGTACCTGGGAACCCTTGAGGAAGGGGAAGTGCTGAAGCATTACCTGCGTAAATCCCGGCCGGAAGAGCTGAAGGAAGCGGCGAATTACCCGCATACCGTTTCCAATGAAGAGCTTCAAAGCAAGCTCACAGCGAGCGAGGACATAGTCATTCTTGACGTACGTGAGCCGGCTGAATATGCGTTCGGCCACATACCCGGGGCGGTATCCATTCCGCTGGGGGACCTGGAGGCGCGCCTTTCGGAGTTGGACCGTGAAGACAGCATTCATGTAGTATGCCGCACAGGATCGCGCAGCGATCTGGCATGTCACCTTCTTGCCGAGCATGGATTTCAGCATGTAAGCAACGTCGTGCCCGGCATGTCCGCATGGACGGGACCGATTGAAAATCAATAAAACCAAAACCAAAAACCAAATTCAATATTTTACGGAGGTATGATCCATGAGTACAAAAGTAGCGATTATCGCCAGCAACGGCGGATTGTTCGATGCCTATAAAGTGTTTAACATTGCCACGGCGGCCGCAGCCACCGAGGCGGAGGTAGCCATCTTCTTTACTTTCGAAGGTTTGAATCTGATTCACAAGCAGGCCCACCAACAGCTACCGCTGCCGGCCGGACGCGAGCATTTCGCCGAAGGGTTCCAGAAAGCTAACGTTCCGGGCATTCCGGAACTGGTCGCGATGGCGCAGGAGCTTGGGGTCCGGATGATCGGCTGCCAAATGACGATGGACGTCATGAATTTGACGAAGGACGACTTTATAGACGGGATTGTAGTCGGCGGAGCGGTGACCTTTCTCGACTTTGCCAAGGATGCCAACGTCACCTTATCTTTCTGACAAGGAGGAATCTTTGATATGACAGCTTCAGTGAATGCGAATCCGGGCGTGATGACAGCCAAGGAGCTGACACGGCGGATTCTGGCCAAGGAAGAACTGTTGATTTTGGACGTGCGCAATGAGAGTGACTTTAACGACTGGAAGATCGAAGGGGAGCGGATAGAGATTGTCAACATCCCGTACTTCGATCTGCTGGACGGTGTTGATGACGCCCTTGCCCGGCTGCCTGAAGGCAAAGAGGTTCTCGTCGTGTGCGCCAAGGAGGGATCCTCCCAATTCGTCGCTGAACAATTGGCTGAAGCGGGCAGAACGGGCGTGTCCTACCTGGAAGGCGGCATGAAATCCTGGAGCGAGCATTTGGAACCGGTCCAGATCGCCGAATTGGACGGCGGGGGTGCGCTGTATCAGTTCGTGCGGATCGGCAAAGGCTGTCTGTCTTATATGGTGGTCTCCGGCGGCGAAGCTGCCGTTATCGATACGCCGCGCATGACGGGCATCCTGGAAAGCTTTGCAGGCGAACAGGGGGCGGTGATCAAGCATACGCTCGACACGCACCTGCATGCCGACCACATTTCCGGCGGAAAAGCGTTAGCCGAACGCACCGGAGCGGTCTACTGGCTGCCGCCGAAAGATGCGGAGGAAGTTACCTTTTCCTATGAGCGTCTGGAGGAAGGCCGGGAAATTAACGTGGGAAGCACCACCATCGCAATTGAGCCGGTGTATTCTCCGGGGCATACGATTGGAAGCACGTCGCTGATCATCGATGGGAAGTATCTGCTGACCGGCGATATTTTATTCGTCGAATCCATCGGACGTCCAGACCTGGCGGGCCAAGCGGAGGATTGGGTGGACGACCTGCGGAGCACGCTGTACAGCCGGTACAAAGGGCTGTCCGAGGACTTGATCGTGCTGCCGGCGCATTTCGGCAAAATCTCCGAGCTTGGAGAGGACGGGAAGGTCATGGCCCGGCTGGCGGACCTGTTCCGTCACAATCCGGGGCTGAACATACAGGACGAGGAATCGTTCCGGCGCACCGTTACGGAAAATCTCCCGCCGCAGCCTCATGCATACCAGGATATCCGGCAGGCGAATATGGGCAAAATCCATCCAACCGAAGAAGAACAGCGCGAGATGGAGATCGGCCCGAACCGCTGCGCGGTTCATGACAAGTAACCAGCGTACGAAGTGCGCGGGCAGCCTGTTATCACTAAGGATGCTTAGGGAGGAGAAAGGAGGGAGGACGCCATGGCGGATATGATGCTCTACGCTGTCATGCTGCTGCTGGGTCTCGTCGGATCGTTCTTCTCCGGACTGCTCGGCATCGGCGGGGCGATCATCAATTTCCCCCTGCTGCTGTATGTTCCGCCTATGCTGGGATTGCCGTCGTTCTCCGCACACGAGGTCTCCGCGATCAGCATGTTCCAGGTTTTCTTCTCTTCACTGGCCGGCGTGCTGGCGTACCGGTCGAAGCCCGATCCGAAAGGAGGGGCGGTCCACAAAGGCCTCGTCATGTATATGGGGGGAGGCATTCTGGCCGGCAGCCTGCTCGGCGGACTGGTTTCCGGATCGATGGACGGGACGGCTATCAACGTGATATACGGCATTTTGGCGGTACTCGCCGTCGTCCTCATGCTTATTCCGAACCGGGGGGCGGAGAGCCGGTCTGAACCGCTAACGTTTAACAAAACCATAGCCGTCATTGCGGCTTTTCTGGTCGGTGCTGTTTCCGGCATCGTGGGCGCGGGCGGATCGTTTATACTGATTCCGATCATGCTGACGGTGCTGCGCATTCCCACCCGGACGACGATCGCTTCCTCGCTGGCCATCGTGCTGATTTCGGCAGTCGGCGGAGTCATCGGCAAAATCGCGGGCGGGGGCATTCCGCTCGGGCCGACCGTCTTTACCGTCCTTGGCAGTCTGATCGGGGCTCCGCTCGGATCGAGAATCAGCTCCAGGATGAACGTGACATTTTTGCGGTACGCGCTGGTGGTGTTAATCGCCTTCACGGCTGTAAAAATATGGGCGTCCCTGCTGTGAGAAAGATCGGGTGGAATAAATTTCAGTGCGGCAGCAGGATCCGTACCAGTGTAGTTTTGTTTTTTTTTGCTCTATAATATACCCATACCGGTATATCGTTAGAAAAGGTGGGATCCTGACATGGATTACAATTACACGGATGAAATGAAAACACGTCTGCGCCGCATCGAAGGGCAGATCCGGGGCGTGCTGCGCCTCATGGATGAAGGAAAATCGTGCAAGGAGGTCGTCTCCCAATTATCCGCCGTGCGCAACGCCTCGGATAAGGCGATCGCCCAGATCGTTGCGGAGAACCTGCAGCAGTGCATCTTGGCGGAGCAGGCGGCCGGGAATATGGACACCGGAAAAATGGTGAAGGAAGCCGTGGAGCTGCTGGTGAAAAGCCGGTAAACCCTGGCATTTGACAACCCCGGAGGAAATCAATATACTTTGCTTATCCATTTGAATATTCGGAATATACGCGGAAAGAGCGAAGTAGCGGGAAGTCCCTGTTCTCAGAAAGCCGGGGGTCGATGCGACCCGGCAGCACACGGTCCTGACGAATTACACTCTGGAGTATCTTGGGTAATGCCAAGCGGAATGGCCAACGTTATATGCGCCGTCGAGTGGTGCAGCATGCCTTGAATGAGGCGGCCCTGCGCAATGTGGGTGGTAACACGGTTAGTACAATCGTCCCTTAGGTCTGTTTCAGGCCGGGGGGCGATTTTTTGCGTTTCCCGGCTTCATGAGGAAGCCTTGCATCCGGGAGAAGCCTGCCTCGATCCATGTATAACCGATTTTTAGTCCCATATATCATGAACAAGCAAAGGAGCTGGACAAGAAAATGAACATTATTGATGAACTGGAGTGGCGCGAGGCCATTAACCAACAGACGGACGCGGAGGGACTCCGCCAATTGACGGAGGAGAAATCGATCTCCCTGTACTGCGGCGTCGACCCGACCGGGGACAGCATGCACATCGGGCACCTGATCCCGTTCATGATGCTGAAACGGTTCCAGCTGGCCGGACACCGGCCGGTCATTCTGATCGGCGGCGCCACCGGAACGATCGGCGACCCGAGCGGACGCCAGTCCGAACGCACGCTGCAGACGATGGAACAGGTGCAGGCGAACGTGGACGCCCTGACCGCACAAATGAAGAAGCTGTTCCTGACCGAAGGCGACAACCAGCTGCGCATGGTGAACAACTACGACTGGACGCATCAGCTGAACGTCATTGATTTTCTCCGCGATTACGGGAAAAACTTCAGCATCAACACGATGCTGGCCAAGGATATCGTCGCAAACCGGCTCGAAACCGGCATTTCGTACACGGAATTTTCCTACCAAATTCTGCAGTCGATGGACTTCCTGCACCTGTACCGGGAAGAGGACGTCCAGCTGCAGATCGGCGGCTCCGACCAATGGGGCAACATTACGAGCGGCCTGGATCTGATCCGGAAAAAGGAAGGCCCGGAAGCGAAAGCATTCGGCCTGACCATTCCGCTCATGCTGAAGGCGGACGGCACGAAATTCGGCAAAACCGCCGGCGGCGCCATTTGGCTCGATCCGAAGAAAACGACGCCGTATGAGTTTTACCAGTTCTGGGCGAACACGGACGACCGCGACGTCGTCAAGTACCTGAAGTACTTCACCTTCCTGGACAAAGAAGCGATCGAAGCTTTGGCGGAAAAGGTGCAGACCGAGCCGCACAAACGCGAAGCACAGATTACGCTGGCCGAGGAAATGACCCGGTTCGTCCATGGTGAAGAAATGTTGGCCCAAGCTAAAAAGATCACGGCTGCGCTCTTCAGCGGCGACATCAAGTCGCTCACCGCGGATGAAATCGAGCAGGGCTTCAAGGAAATGCCGACGTTTGAAGCTTCGAAGGAATCCAAGAACATCATCGACTGGCTCGTCGAGGTCGGCATCGAGCCGTCCAAGCGCCAAGCGCGCGAGGATCTGAATTCGGGAGCCATCTCCATGAACGGTGAGCGCGTCACCGACGCCGAACTTGAAGTAAGCGCCGACCATGCCATCGAAGGCCGGTTTATCATCATCCGCAAAGGCAAGAAAAAATACCATCTCGTGAAGCTCTCCTAGTCTCCGGACTTTTTTCGGGGTCAAGAACTGCGTCAGAACGTCAAACGGGATCTATCACAAAAAAGGCTTTCCTGCCGTCCGTGGGGACGAAGGGAAAGCCTTTTTGCCGTACATTCCGATCTGCGTGAACGGGAGTTCGCCGTAATCGGCAGAGGGGCTGGGTTATGCCTTTTCCTCAACCGGACGCTCAACGTGAAGCGGTGGTGGAACAAGCCAGCCCTTCTCCTTGTTCATGCGCAAAATCCGCACGCCGAGGGCGGTCTTGGTCGCATGGTATTTGGCGAATAACGCGCCGATGTCCTCGCGGATGGACATGCCCATAATCGCGCTGCAGGCGGCCAGTCCCGCGGCGGAGTCGGCTGCCAGCTTGGCGCCGATTTCCTGGTCCATAAAGCGGGCCCCGGGCGGTATGTCTTCCAGATTGACGGCCGGTCTGTCGGCCATAATCGGCGCCGGGACGACGCCGTTGTCGGTCAGCAGCTTGTCGCATTCCTTGATTTCGGTCTTGGCTTGGTCGATCAGGTCCTCAAGAATTTGTTTGAGGTCTTTGTCTCCGGCATGGTTCAGATATACCTGATAGCAGGAAACGAGTCCTTTGGCCATCATGGAAACTTCCCATACATTGAAGACTTCACCGTAATGCATCGGTTGGTGTTTCGGATTTCCGTCGAGAATACCCATCGATTTCATTCTCTCCTTAGTTTTAGGTAGGGCAGTACCGTTACATTATGAGCAATTCCCTTCCCTTTCATGTACGCAGCCGAAGCTGGCAGCTCCGCTATGCATTGCATATCACGAGTCGCCGGACCGCGTTCAGATGCCCGACTGGCACGATACCGAACCGACCGGCAGATGAATTTTCAGCACGGAGCGTCGTTGGCGGATAGTATATCAAGCTGCTGAAGAATCAGAAGCTTTCGCGCTGACTTTTCGGCTAAATTGAGTGTAAGCCCTTTAATTATGTGTGCTCCCATTGTAAAATGGTGGACAAAACCATATGACAAGGGGACGATCGAATGAGCACAGCAGCAAGCAGGCTGCCTGACAGCAAGCAGCGCATACCACTATGGGAGGATGTTCCGCTGGGACAAAGCGGGCCGGAGAACGAGGGCTGCCCCAGCATTACGCCTTACCTGCTTGAAGGAGAGGGCCCTTTCCCGATGATGGTGGTGTGCCCGGGAGGCGGATACGTCATGCGCGCAGACCATGAAGGCGAACCGATCGCCTTGTGGCTGAACAGCATCGGGGTGTCGGCAGTGGTCCTGAACTACCGCGTGTCGCCGAACCGCCACCCGGTTCCACTGGGAGACGCTCAGCGGGCGATCCGCACAGTGCGGAGCCTCGCGGGGGATTGGAACATCGATCCGGCGCGGGTAGGCATTTTGGGCTTTTCCGCCGGTGGGCACTTAGCATCCACCGCTGGCACCCATTTTGATGCAGGCCAGGCGGATGCGGAAGATCCGGTCGAGCGCGAGAGCAGCCGTCCCGACCTGCAGGTGCTGTGCTACCCGGTCATCAGCTTCGGGCCATATACCCACGAAGGCAGCAAGTATTCGCTGCTCGGGGAAGAGCCGGACCCGGAACTGGTCCAGTATTTGTCCAACGAGACGCGGGTCACGCCGGATACGCCGCCGGCCTTTATTTGGCATACGGCCGATGACGGGGCCGTTCCTGCGGAGAACAGCCTGCTCTTCGCCCTTGCTTTAAGCCGCGAGAAGATTCCTTATGCGCTGCACGTGTTCGAGGCCGGACGCCACGGACTTGGGCTCGCGGAAGAAGAAGAGGCCGTCAAGGCATGGCCGGACCTGTGCGCGACCTGGCTGAGAGAGCGGCAATTCATACAATAATGCTATCACCCGAAAGAAAGGGACGACGCTTACGGAGCGGACGTCCCTTCTTGCCGTTAAGGAGGGGATAAGCACTTCCATCCTCTCCAAGGCATACGCTGGTTACAAACGAGTTGAATTGAAAACCCCCAGGAGGATGATACAGAAGTGACGACCCGTACTTTTGGCATCGGAAACTCAGGCAGGGGATGGGTATGAACACCACGCTCGGCCTAATGTCTGCCAAGACGGCCGAAAGGTCCCATTTTCTCCCATATGTTGAGGCAGCGAATGAGGCAGGTTTCAAACGGTTGATTCTTTTTGCGCCTGAAGATGTAAACCTGGCCCGGCGAAAAATTACCGGTTACACTTATCAAAAGCATAAATGGGTGCGTACGGTACAGGGATTTCCGGACCTCATTTATGATATAGGCCATTACAGGACGATCCGCGATTACCAGCAAGCGGAAGAAATCAAATCTTTCAGCCGGCTGCCCTTTGTTGGGGACTGGCTTGGCAATAAGTGGGTCGTTTATCAGGGACTGAAGGCGTCCCCGGAAATCGCGGAGCATCTGGTGGAGACGGAGCTGCTGATTCGGGCGGCCGACGGGATTTCCATGTTGGAGCAGCACAAAGCGCTCATGCTGAAACCGGTCAGCGGAGAATCGGGTACCGGGATCAAACGGATCAGTCTTCGCAAGGACATGCTGATTATTGAGGAAGACGGGGGCGTATGCCGCGGCATCAAGGTGGAATCGGCAGGGAGATATTTAGATCAGCTGGCCGCCAAAGGCTATATGATGCAGCCGGCGCTCGATTTGCGCGTGAACAGCCGAAACCCCTGGGACTGCCGTGCGCTGATTCAGAAAGATGGGCTGGGCAGCTGGAGCTTTACCGGGCTCGTCGTCCATGTAGGACAGACAAGCCGTCTGACGACGCATCCGGAGCACGGCGGGCAAACGTTGGAGGGGTATCCCTTTTTGGCCAAAAGATTTGGGGAGGAGGAAGCGAAGAGGCTGTACGAACAAATAAGGGACCTGTCACGGCGGGTAGCGGAGCAGCTGGAGCTATATTACAACCGGAGCTTTGCCGAATTGGGCGTCGATTTGGCCATAGGCGAGGATCGGTCCCTCTATATTCTGGAAGTGAAC
The DNA here is from genome assembly GCF_040545415.1 of Paenibacillus favisporus. Taxonomy (NCBI): domain Bacteria; kingdom Bacillati; phylum Bacillota; class Bacilli; order Caryophanales; family Paenibacillaceae; genus Paenibacillus; species Paenibacillus favisporus. Next base: position 153,808 of record NZ_JBEPLV010000008.1, read on the forward strand.
CATAAGCCGGGCAAGCCGTTCATGCGAACGGAGCGTGACCTCGAACTCTATTTGAAAAGCATCCGGGTGCCCTTCCAATACGCGGCTTATCTGACTCATACGCAAGCTGCGGTTATTCCGGCGGCACCTCCATGGTCGCGGGATACGTCCGGATGCTCCAGAGCGGAGCTCATCGAACAGATCATCCAGGACGGTATGGCATTCTACCGGACTCCATACCGGTTCGGTGCGGTGCCCTGGTCCATCGACGCGTTCGATTGCAGCTCGTTCATGCAATTTATTTTTGCCAGAAACGGTCTGCTGCTGCCGCGTACGTCCAGACAGCAAAGCCTCCTGGGATATGACGTGGCCAGAAAGAACCTGCAGCGGGGCGATCTGCTGTTCTTTTCCGTCCACTCCCGAACGCATAAGAAAGGGCTGGAACGAATCGGCCATGTCGGCATTTATCTTGGCGGCGGCCGGTTCCTTCATTCCTGCAAAGCGGGCGGCGTCGTGGTCACGGAGCTCTCGGATCCGTATTGGAGTCGGCTGTATATTAAGGGCCGCCGGGTGATTGAAGAGGATGGCTGCTCGTAGGCGGCGTCCTTTTTTAAGCATGTCCATTATCAATCGCTGAGGCGTGGGATATAATGGATTGTGCATGTCCCATATGATAAAGGAGGACTACCCGAATGAGTGTAAAGATATCGCCTTACATTGTAATGAATGGCAATTGTGCCGAGGCCGTTGCGTTTTATGAAAAAGTGCTGCAGGCCAAGAACCTGGGATTGTCCCGCTTCAGCGATATGCCGGATCCGGATCATCCGCTGCCGGATGAAGCCAAAGATCGCGTACTGCACGCCGCACTTGAATTTGACGGCAACACGCTGCTCTTCTCCGATACGTTTCCGGGAAATCCGTATCAGCTTGGGGATCAGTTGAGCATCGCCATTACATCGAATGACAGCGAGCGTCTCCAATCGGTCTTCGCCGGATTGTCGGATGGGGGACAGGTGCTGATGGAACTGCAGCAGACGTTCTGGAGCCCGGCCTTCGGCATGGTCCGGGACAAGTTCGGTATCACGTGGCAGGTCAGCACAGAGCAATAGGAATTAGGTTAGGCAGGTCGGTACGGACGGTGGATCCAGGCAGACGCTGCTAAGGCCATCCGCCAGTTCATACTCGTCATTCAGAAACAAGCCATGGCACAACCGGAACGCTCCATTCTTCATTCGAAGGGCAGCGGGAAAGAGGGCCGTGGCTTTTTTGGCTTGGTCTGGAACCTGACACCGCGTGGAATCTTCCTGATTTATACATTCCGGTGACAACATCTGCGAATGTGTGATATCCTTGTGAAGGATGATACAAACCTGCTTTCCTGTATGTTGTCGTTTACGATATCCATCATGGGAAAGTTTGTGAAAAATATCATTTGTTTGGCAATACGGCGTTTTCGCCCGAAAATTATACGAACCCGTTTATCATGGGTACATTATAAGGAAGGGAGCATGGTGCATGCTCAAACAGTTCATGAAAGCCTCACGCTTCGGAGTTGTACCGGTCATGCTGATTCCGGTCGCGCTGGGAGCGTTGGGGGCTTTTGTATGGAACGGCGTTTTTAACGTCTGGCTGTTTCTGATTACGCTCGTCGGCGCAGCGGCGGCCCACCTGTTCTCCAACATGGTGAACGACCTGTGGGATTACAAGAGCGGGACCGATACGGCTGCCAAAGAGGCCGTGGATGCGGTCTCCACGAACTCGGGCTTTTTGACGGGCGGTGTATGGAGCATTCGCAAGTTTGCGGCGGTCACATGGGCGCTGTTTGGCGTTGCCGCGGCGTGCGGAATTATATTGGCCGTATTCTCAGGGCCGTGGGCTTTCATTTTCGGCGCACTCGGTGGCTTGATCGCATACTTCTATGTGGCGCCGCCACTGAAGTTCGGATACCGGGGCAAAGGCTACTCGGAAGTCGCAATCCTGCTCTCGTTCGGCGTTCTTCCGGTCATGGGGGCCTATTATGTGCAAACCTCGCATTTGGATCTGCGGGCGCTGCTCCTGTCCCTGCCGATTGGCCTGTTAACTACGCTGATTCTGTTCAACCATCACTTTTTACACTGGCAGGCGGACCGCCAGGCCGGCAAACGTACGCTGGTCGTCGTGTGGGGCGAGCAAAGAGCGCTTGGCTTCTCCCGGTTTCTGCTGTTTCTGTCCGCGCTGATGCTCGTGGTCAGCGTCATTGCCGGGGCGCTTCCGGTGTACGGACTGCTGGCACTGCCGGGCATGATTCCGCTGTACCAGGTGTACGGCAAGCTGAAGTCTCATAATAACAGCCATGCCTATATTCCGCTGATGGGAGCTTCGGTGAAATCGACCCAGCGGAGCGGGATCATTATGATTATATGTTTGCTGATACAAGGCTTGATTTGAGCTTACGGCCATATTGACTTAAGCGAGAAAGGAAGTTCGATGCTACATGGTACAACAACGCGTTTTTGGGGATTTTCATACGATTCTGTCGGAGGGCGAGGTTTGGAAAATCGGCGGCTTTCCGCTGCCGGACGGTACGTTCTGGGAATACCGGGAGCCTGACGCGGTAGTCATTGTCCGCAACGGCATTCTGTACGTCCGTGCTCCATTGAGCCGGCAAAACGACCAGATTCAAATTTTGGACAACGCGAAGCATATGTATTATTCAGTGGAAACGGTCAAAGTACCGGATCACGGAGTGGTCGACTTCGAACTGCAGATCCGCGCCCGCTCGGTCAATACCGTGCCGAACGATCTGTACGACGGCTACGTATCGCTTAACCTGCTGGATTTCACGACCGGAGCGGCGCTGGATTTCTTTGCCGGCAACGATAAATATGCCAGCGTGTATGCTGTTCTTCCTTTCCCGGGGGTAGAGGTTCCTCCATCGGACAAGACCCGGTACTTCTGCATCTTTAAAGAAGACACCAACTTTAAACCACGTGAATTCAACACCTACAAAATTACGTATGACCGCGGAAACGACGAAGCTGTGTTCTATTTGAACGGCACGGAAATCCGTCGGGAGAAGAACATCCCGATCAAGTTCAACGAGTTTACGATCGCGCTCGGCATCATGACCGAGAAGGACATCTCGCCGGAAGGCAGCGTGTCCGTTCATGGGCAGGTCGTGACGGCCGAGTATTCGCCAGTGACCGTGACGATCGACGACCGTTCGGAGAATAAGCGGGCTGCTGAAGAAGAGTAAACGTCAGAGTGAAGAGGCGCGCAACAAAGCCATTCTATAGAATGGCTGCACCGGTTCGGTGTCTGGATGACGGACCGGATTCCTCTTCCACCAAAAAAAAAAGGGCTGGGTCCCCAGGTAGAACAATCTACCGGGGCCCAGCCCTTTTTTTGTATGAACCTATAGAGAATGAATTGAATTATTTCTTAAGGTCTTCAATTGACTTAACGTCAACGTAGGACGGCACGACTAATCCGGTTTTGACGCCGGTCATATTAGCGCCCAGATCATCGATCTGATCCTTGAATTTGGCGAGGTAATCGGCATGGGTCAGCGGCAGCCAGGCTGCGGCCGATGCGTCCACGTCCCCGTTGGCGACGCCGGTCCACATCGGTCCTGCCTCAACCTGCAGGGCGGTTACCTTGTAGCCCAGTTTCTCCTGAAGGATGTACTGCAGCAGGTTGGTGCTGGCGATTTCCGAATCCCAGGCAACATAGCTCAGCTTCAGCGGGTTGCCGTTAACGGGCTTCAGGTCCTTGATCCATTCATTGACCCGGTCGGCGTGGCTGTCAGCCCATGCCTTGGCGGCCTCTTCCGGCTTCTTGCCATCCTGGATCGCCGTCATGATCTCGCCCATTTCATCGGAGGACCATTCAAACCGGTCCAGGAATGCGTAAGCGGTCGGCTCATCCTGCTCCAGACCTTTGCGGGCGATCGTATGGATTTCCTCGGCTTCACCGTATACTTTCTTCGGATCATCCAGGTACTTCAAATCATATTTGGAGAACATCCAGTGCGGTGTCCATCCGGTAATGACGATCGGCTTTTTGGCCTTAATATCTTTGGCCAGCGTCGCAGTCATCGCCGCGCCGGAGCCTTCAATCAGCTTCCAGTCGGACAGGCCGTATTCTTCGATGGCTTTGTTGGTCGCCTTCATGATTCCGGCACCGGGGTCGATACCGATAATTTCGTAGTTGACCTGTTTACCGAAGGAATCAGCGCTGCCTTCTCCGCTTGCCGACCCGCCGGAGCCGTTTTGGCCGCAGGCGGAGAGCATCAATGCTCCTGCCAGGCCCAAGCTGGCCAGGATCGTCCATTTTTTCTGTTTTTTCATGTTATGCACCCCTTTTTTTGGATTTAAATAGGTTTTGCGTAAAGCGGTCGAGCACGATGGCGAGAATAACCACTGCAAGACCGGCTTCAAAGCCTTTCCCGATCTGGAGCTGGGTTACCGCGCGGTATACCTCGGCTCCGATGCCTTGAGCGCCGATCATTGAAGCGATGACGACCATGGACAGCGACAGCATGATGGTCTGGTTGATGCCGGCCATCAGCGTCGGCATGGCCAACGGCAGCTGCACCTTGAAGAGCTTCTGCGGTCCGGTGGACCCGAAGGCATCGGCTGCTTCCGTGAGCTCGCCGGACACCTGCTGAATGCCGAGCAGGGTCAGGCGGATCGTCGGCGGAATGGCGAAGATGACCGAAGCGATGACCCCCGGCACGACACCCAGGCTGAAGAAGGTAACTGCCGGCAGCAGATAGACGAAGGCCGGCATCGTCTGCATGAAATCGAGTATCGGCGTAATGATGCGGGACGCCCCTTTGCTGTAAGCACACCAGATGCCGAGCGGAACGCCTAAGACGACCGAAATCAAGGCGGAGGTGATGACCAGACTGAGGGTGTCCATCGTCTGCGGCCAGTACCCCAGGTTATAAATCAGCAGAAATCCGATCACCGAGAACAGCGTCAGAGATATCCGCCCGACCAGGAAGGCAAGAATACCGAGTATGACGATAAACAGAAACGGATGCGGCAGCATGAACAGCCAGGTAAATCCGTTAACGATGCCTTCGATGACGCTGGAAATGAAGTCGAACAGGACCGTCAGATGGTCCCCCATCCAGCCGACCAATGCTTCAATCCACTCATCCAGCGGTATTTTCGGCATTTGGGCTCACCTCCTTCGAACTGTTCTCCCCGGCGAGCGCCCCAAGCAGGGCACCCCGGACGATCACGCCAGCAAGACGGTCGTTGTCGTCGACGACGGCCAGCGGCACCTTGGACATGCTGGTGATTTCAAACAGCTCGTTGATCAGGACGTCCGGATGCACTCTTGGACCGTCCGTTATCAGAATGTCCGCAAGCGTTTTGCCGCTGCGCATCGCTTCCGAGGCATCCTCCGCCGTGATGACACCGAGCAGCCGCTTGCCGCGGTCGATGACGAACAGGTTGGAGATGCCGCGCTCGCGCATCAGCTCGAGCGCCACACGCGGCCCCCGGTCCGGCATGATCGTCTCCGGACGGCGCATGACATGGGCGGCGGTCAGCACCTTGGACAGGTCGACGTCCTCGACGAACCGCTCCACATAGGCGTTGGCCGGCTGCGTCAGAATTTCTTCCGGCGTGCCCACTTGCACGACGGCGCCATCCTTCATGAGCGCAATCCGGTCGCCGATCCGCAGCGCTTCGTCCAGATCGTGCGTGATGAAGATAATCGTTTTCTTCATCGTCTCCTGCAGTTCGAGCAGCTCATCCTGCATGTCACGGCGGATCAGCGGATCAAGCGCGCTGAAGGCTTCGTCCATCAGCAGAATCTCCGGGTCGTTCGCGAGCGCCCGGGCCAGACCGACGCGCTGCTGCATGCCGCCGCTCAGCTCGTCGGGAGATTTGTTTTCCCAGCCCTTGAGGCCGACCAGCTCGAGCGACTTCATCGCTTTCTCCGTGCGCTCCGGCTTTTTGACCTTTTGAATCTCAAGCCCGTATTCCACGTTTTCCAGTACGGTCCGGTGCGGAAACAGTGCAAACTTCTGAAAGACCATACTGATCGTCTGGCGCCGTACCTTACGGAGCTGCTCCTTATTCATTTTTCTTAAATCCTGCCCGTGAACGAGGATTTCCCCCGCCGTAGGCTCAATCAGCCGGTTCAGCATCCGGACGAGGGTGGATTTGCCGCTGCCGGACAGCCCCATAATGACGAAAATTTCGCCAGCTTCAATACTGAGGCTGACCCGGTTCACCCCGACGGTCACGGATTTTTCCTTCGCCAGCTTCTCCTTGTTCCAGCCTTGTTCGAGCAGTCCGACGCTTTGCTCCGCCTGGGCTCCGAACAATTTGCTGACTTGTTTAAGCTGCAAAATAGACAACTGTGATACCCCCTTATTGCTTCTCTATCGTTGATAAGTGCGAACACGATGCTGCGTGAATAACCAACGGGTAACAGTGTAACAATTAATATATATAGTATCAAACGTTTTAACCGTACGTAAAGAACGTACAGAAAAAACTGTACGAAATTTACTGCCGAATGCTCTAATATCCGCCGTTTTCCTGACGGATCGGTTTCTTTACAATTAAAATACGTTTACATACAATAGACGATGAAGGTTTGGTCTTCTCCATACTTTTTCACTTACAATCACGGGCAACACAAGCGGATTCCGGACCTTGTTCAGGCTTATAGGCCGGATATTCTGCGGAGAATGGTTGAACAAATAAGGAGGTTGCAAGCATGAGCTTGGACCAATTCGAAGATGAACGCGACGCAGCAATCCACAAGGTACGCAAGCGCGTCATTGAAACGATCGGAAGAAACATGGACTTATATGGAATCTCCCAGTCCACCGGACATTTATACGGGCTGCTTTTTTTTGCAGACAAGCCGATGACCCTGGATGAAATGGGACGGGAAATGAAAATGAGCAAGACCAGCATGAGCACGGGCGTCCGGACACTGCTGGACTTGAAGATGGTCAATAAAGTATGGGAGAAGGGCTCCCGCAAGGACTTATATGAAGTGGAATACGACTGGTATCAGACGTTTACTGACTTTTTCGATATCAAGTGGAGAAAATCGGTAGAGAGCAATATCCAGATTCTGAGCAAGTCCATCGACGAAATGGGCCGCTTGCTGACGGCGTACGAGCATGATCCCGAGTTCACTGAGCTGCTGCGCAAGGATATCGCCAAACTGCACGAAGCAGTTGCTTATTACGGCTGGCTGGACCGGCTCATCGATACGTTTGAGAGCGGAGAGATATTCAAGCTGGTCCCGAAGGAGCCTCCAACCCCACATAACTAAACATAAAAAGCACCGGAGCCGGGCTGCGTTACAGCAGTCCGGTTTTTTTGGATTTTCATGACGCCAGGCGTGGTGATTTTTGTAGTTGACATCCGCCTGCTTTCGGTCATATGGTGTAATTTAGTAAAAGTTAGACGAAGAGCTGAGCGAGGAGAGATGAAGATGGTTACGGGTTATGCCGGATGGCAGGTAGAGGAGTTAAGGCGGGAGCAAGCCCGGCTGCAAGCTGAATACGAAGCATACCGGCGTCTGAATTTGAAGCTGGATATGTCCCGGGGCAAGCCGTGCCCGGAGCAGCTGCAGCTTTCGAACGAAATGCTGGACGTTCTGCCGTCCGGGGAAGAGCTTCGGGCAGAGGATGGGACGGACTGCCGCAATTACGGAGGCCTTGACGGGCTCCCGGAGGCGAAGCGTTTTTTTGCCGAGATGCTTGGGGTTCAGTCTTCCGAAGTGATTGTTCAAGGCAACTCCAGCCTAAACTTGATGTATGATGCGCTGGCACGGGCGTTGCTGTTCGGGGTGCTTGGCAGTGAGCAGCCGTGGAGCAGGCTCCCGTCCGTCAAATTCCTGTGTCCAAGCCCTGGGTATGACCGCCATTTTGCGATCTGCGAGCAGCTGAATATCGAAATGATCACCGTAGATATGACGCCGGAAGGGCCGGATATGGACGCAGTAGAGAGGCTTGTCGCCGAAGATGACTCCATCAAGGGGATTTGGTGTGTGCCGAAGTACAGCAACCCCGGCGGTATCACGTATTCCGACGAAACGGTGGAACGGCTGGCCCGGATGAAGACGAGGGCTGGCGATTTCCGCATTTTCTGGGATGACGCTTATACGGTCCATCATCTGACTTCAAGGCATGACGAGCTGAAAAATATGCTGGAAGCCTGCTTGAACGCCGGCAATCCCGACCGTGTATTCATCTTTGCATCCACTTCCAAGGTGACTTTTCCGGGTTCCGGCGTAGCGGCCTTGGCGGCGAGCAGGGACAACCTCAGCCATTTGAAAAAACAGCTGTCCGTGCAGACGATCGGCCCGGATAAAGTGAATCAGCTGCGGCACATCCGCTTTCTGAAGGATATGGAGCACCTGGGCCGCCACATGGAAAAGCATGCCGCGATCATCAAGCCGAAATTCGACTTGGTGCTGAACAAGCTGGAAACCGGGATTGGCTCCAAGGATATCGCTTCATGGAGCAAGCCCAGCGGCGGTTATTTTATCAGCCTGGATACGATGGACGGCTGCGCACGGGAAATCGTGCAGCGTGCAGCCGGGGCTGGGGTGACATTAACGCCTGCCGGAGCCACGTATCCGTACGGGCGTGATCCGCGGGACCGCAATATCCGTATTGCGCCAACCTATCCATCGCTCGAAGAGCTTGCGCAGGCCATCGATATTTTGTGCGTATGTGTGCAGCTGGTATCGATCGACCGTATTTTGGCGGATCAATAGAGCAGCACTTTTATTGAGACAGGCAGGTCAGGAGGAACGGGTCGGAGACGGTACCGCAGGGTCGGTATCCCGGCCTAGCCCCCGGCCTGCCGTTTCTTTTTGCCCGATGACTGGGACATAAACGGCCTTCCCCTGATAACGGAATCCGGGCATGATGTTAGACAGCGCCGCGGACACGTCTTGTTCCACGAGGAACGTTTCATGGTCAGCGCGTAAGACAAATAACTTTTTTTGGATGATTTGCATGGATTCCCTCATTTGAACCGTCAAACTGAATAGAACGAACTTCATAGAGAAGAGATGTGATGGAATTGATCAAAACGACGGCTTTGAAGACGGGAGTCCAGGCGGCATGGATGAAATGGGAGGGCTTGTTCGACCGGATCACGCGGCTGCGGAGCAAGCGGGTGCTGAGTTACGGAATTTGCAAGCTGGTGGTTCGGCCTTTTCACGGGAAAAGCATCCGCAGCGACAGCGGGCAGTGGCTTCATGCCGGCGACTGGATCGGGGAGCTCCATTTGGATAACGGGCAGGTGCTGGAGCTGTCGCGGAGCCTTGGGCCGGACAGGGCGGCGCTGAAAACCGCCAGGCTCCTGAAGCAATCGCTCAGACAGATCCATGAAGCGATGGATCAGGTTCCTGAACTGGCTGAGGTCAAAGCGCTGACCGGAATTACGCTGCTTCACCGGGGGCTGACCCATGGGCTGGGCTTTGAGCAGCACCAGCTGAAGGCCGGGTGGTTCCGGCTGCTGACGACGATCTATTTAAGGTTTCTGCTGCGAATGCTTCATCCCGCCGGGCAAAAGCGCGTGAAGCACAGCGCTCCCAAGCTGGTTCCGCAGATGCTGCTCATGACAAGGCAAGCGTTCATGGAGCGGTACCGCCGCGAGTCACCTTTATCCAACGTCATATAACAGCGTATTCATAACATTATACTCAGTAACACGGATTCGGTATCAGGCTTGTCATGCTAGTCTGCATAATGTGACCAAGTCCCTCATAGACATGTATCAATCAGTTCAAACCAAGTGCTAAGGGGGATGATGTCATGCGCCGGATTTCATGGATGCTCGCCATGATCTTGTGCGTTACGGTTGTGTTGGCAGGCTGTGGTGGCAAAAAGGATGCCGCTTCCGTTGTCAAAGACTTGAACAACGTGGTCGATACACTGCAAAGCAAGGATGGCTCTTACAAAGGAACGGGGAAAATGACGCTGTATACCGGGGAAAAGCCGCAGGAATACCAGGTGGAGGTATGGTACCAGAATCCAAACTACTACCGCATCAGCCTGACGAACGCCCAGAAGGACGTTACGCAAATCGTTCTCCGCAACGATGATGGCGTATTCGTGCTGACGCCAAGCCTGAACAAAAGCTTCCGGTTTAAAAGCGACTGGCCGGACAACCAGGGGCAAGTCTATTTATACCAAACGCTCGTCCGGGGCATCTTAAGCGATAACACCCGGCAGTTTGCCGCAGACAAGGACAGCTATGTGTTCGATGTTGCGGCCAACTATCACAGCCAGTCTCTCGTCCGCCAGAAAATTTGGCTCAGCAAGGACAATTACGCGCCAAAACAAGTACAAGTCTCCGACTCTGACGCCCATGTCGTCGTTGAGGTCAAGTTCGACCAATTCCAGTTCGATGCGAAATTCGATAAGGACTCTTTTGACATGAAGCGCAACATGACCGTGCAAAGCGATCCGTCGGTCGGCACGGTGGCCGAAGTCGACGAGAACGGCAATCCGGTCGCATCCCAGGACCAGCCGCAGGGCGATAACGGGGAAGCGGCGCAGGAAGTCACCAAGGAACTGGGCGACTTTGGCATGATTATCCCGGATTACCTGCCTGAAGGCGTTACGCTCAAGGACAGCAACAAGTTGGACAACAGTGACAACCATGCGCTGCTGCTTCGGTATGACGGTACATACCAGTTCACGATCATGGAATCCCGTCCGCAGGACCGTGCCGTGTCCCTGATGTCGGGTGAAGTGGTGGATCTTGGATTTACGGCAGGCCTCCTGGCTGGCGATGAGCAGCAAACGCTGACCTGGATGAATGGGGACGGCGTGGAATTCCGCATTACAAGCGCAAACCTGCCGGTGGACGAAATGATACAGATTGCAGCGTCTTTACAGGAACAATCGGGTAAATAATACGCAGACAGGCGGACCCTTCGGGCCGGCGGGGCATGATTCCACCGGCGAAACGAAGGGGCTTTCGCCTATCCATCTTCGAAAGCCGCTGTGGTACGGTAAACCAGCCGGATTCAGCCGGGGCGTGGTTCATTGACAGTCACCTTCCTGAACATTACGATTACATAGGATAAACGAAAGGTAAATAACAACTGATTTTCGATCCGATCCATCTATGTCCATAGAATGATCGAACGAAAATGACAACTCTCCTTTCAATGACTGTATGTAATGAGTGTGTTAATTCTTAGAGAAGGTGACGATGAATGCAGCAACAATATAGAGCAACTAGAGCCGAAATCAATCTGGACCATCTTCAGGCGAACGTAACGGCGTTTCGCCGGGCTCTGCCCGAAGGCATGAAATTTCTAGCCTGCGTCAAGGCGGATGCGTACGGTCATGGAGCCGTGCAGGTGGCGCGGGAGCTTGCGAGCATCGGGGTGGACTATTTAAGCGTCGCATTCCTGGATGAAGCGATCGAACTGCGGCATGCCGGCTTGACGCTGCCCATCTTGGTGCTTGGCTACACGCCTCCGGAAGGCATAAGAACGGCGTGGGAGAATAACATAACAGTGACGGTGTTCAGCCCGGAGGTACGGGAAGCGATCCGGCAGCTCCCGGCGGACGCCGAGTCCAGACCGCTGAAGGTGCACATTAAGATCGACAGCGGAATGGGCAGACTGGGACTTCTTCCCGGCCCGGACGCCATTTCGTTTATCGAGTCGCTCTATGCTCTTTCGCAGGCTGAGGTTGAAGGCTTGTTTACCCATTTTTCCAAAGCGGACGAAGAAGATAAAAGCTATACACTGGAGCAGTACCGGCGTTTCGAGAGCGTGGTGGCCTCGCTCGGGGAGAAAGGATTCAGCCCTCCTCTTATACATACGGGCAACAGCGCCACAGCGATTGATACTCCTCAGCTGTCCTACAATATGGTCCGCGTCGGCATCAGCCTGTACGGATTGTATCCATCGGATGAGGTGAATCATCAGACTGTCGCACTTTCCCCGGTATTGACGCTGAAGACAGAGCTTGTATATGTCAAAACCCTTCCGCCGCATTGGGGCGTCAGCTACGGCGCCAAATATGTGACGGATCAAAATGAAGTCATTGGAACGCTGCCGATCGGCTATGCCGACGGGTACTCGCGGATGCTGAGCGGTAAAGCGGAAGTCCTGATCCGCGGCCGCCGCGTTCCCGTTGTCGGAACGATCTGTATGGACCAGTGTATGGTAACACTTCAATCTTTTGCCGAAGAGGCAGAAGAAATTCATGCGGGCGAGGAGGTTGTACTCATCGGTCAGCAGTCTGGCCAGTGTGTTACGGCAGATGAGCTGGCTTCTCAGCTGGGTACCATCCACTATGAGGTCATCTGTATGATTTCCCACCGGGTTCCTCGTGTTTACACGAAGCACGGGGCGCTGTACAACCGGGTCAACCCACTGCTCACCTAGTGCGAAGAAAGGCGGAATTTCAGCCTTTTTGCTGGAAATGAAGGAATACGGACCAAGCATCCCGAATAAAGGTAATGACGGAATGACTGTACGTAAATGCCGAGTCTAGTTTATAATGTATGCAGCATACCTGGTATATCTTCGGCATATATATTCCTTTGTATAAATTTCCTTGATTCAAGTTATACTGGGCACAAGGGTGAGAAGGTATTGTGGGGGTGGAACAGAAGGTGGCTAATATGCAGAATACCAAACGAATTATGATCAGCTTGCCGGATCATCTTTTGCAGGAAGTGGATGGCATCGTTGCGATGGAGAATTCGAACCGCAGTGAACTCATCAGGCAAGCCATGAAACTGTATTTAACGGAGCGGAAGAAACGTTATATACGGGAGTCAATGCAGCGCGGCTATATGGAAATGGCCAAGATCAATTTGACGATGGCATCGGAGGCCTTTCACGCGGAAGAAGATGCAGACAGCACTCTAGGCCGCTTAGTGAGCGGGGTGTAGACATTGATCGTAAAACGCGGCGACGTTTTTTTTGCGGATCTTTCACCCGTAGTCGGTTCGGAGCAAGGTGGAGTCAGGCCGGTTCTGATCATTCAGAACGATATCGGCAACCGTTTTAGTCCTACGGTCATCGTGGCGGCTATTACCGCCCAGATTCAAAAGGCAAAGCTGCCGACCCATGTGGAAATCGATGCGGTTTCGCATGGTTTTGACAGGGATTCGGTCATTTTGCTGGAGCAAATCCGGACCATTGATAAGCAGAGACTGACGGACAAAATTACCCACCTGGATGAAGAAACGATGAAAAAGGTGGATGATTCGCTGCAAATCAGTCTCAGCCTGATCGATTTTTAAGCGTTGAACCATAAGGTTGATGATATGGTTATGAAGGATAAGGCGTACCCTAAAGGGGCGCCTTTTTCTCGTTTTTGAACTTGTTTTTAAGTCACATAAGTCCATTGTAAGGGGTTACGCATCCGCTATAATGAATGGTATCCAACGTATGAGCGGGCAGGTGAGTACTGCATCTGCGTCTATCCGCTTGTGATATCAGGGAGGGAATTATGGCGATTCATATCGATACCAAGCAGCAATTATTTCATCTTCAGACCCGCAGTTCAAGCTACGTATTTCAGATTCTTCCGTCCGGCTATGCCGCCCATCTCTATTACGGGAAAAGGCTGCGCGACGCTGACCTGAGCTGGCTGCTCGTGACGACCGAGCGAGCTTCCTTCAGCCCGAATCCGGTGCCGGAGGATCGTACGATCTCCCTGGACACGCTGCCGCAGGAGCTTCCGGTGTACGGAACGAGCGATTTCCGTCACCCGCTGGTACAGTTCCGGCTGCCAGACGGCTCAACCGTCACCGAATTCAAGTATGTGTCGCATCGGGTAGAGCAGGGCAAGCCGCGGATGGAGGGACTTCCTTCGACATATGTGGAGAGCGAGTCCGAAGCCGAAACGCTGTTTGTGAATATGCAGGATCCCGTGTCGGGGCTGCATGTGGAGCTGCAGTACACGGTGATGGAAGCTTATGATGCGCTGACCCGCTCGTTAAAAATCGTGAACGACAGCACCGAGCCGGTGGAACTGCTGAGAGCCCTCAGTGCAAGCGTGGACTTCCCGCGCGCCGATTACGAGTGGCTGCAGCTGTCCGGCGCATGGACCCGGGAACGCGACGTTGTTCGCCGTCCGGTCGCCTATGGCATGCAGGCGGTGGAGAGCCGCCGTGGGGCCAGCAGCCACCAGCAGAACCCGTTTGCGGCGCTGCTGTCTCCGGGGGCGGATGAAGACCACGGCGAGGTTTACGGCTTCAGCCTGGTATACAGCGGAAGCTTTATCGCCCAGGCCGAGGTGGACCAGTTCCGGACGACCCGTCTGTCGATCGGGATCAACCCGTTCGACTTCACCTGGCTGCTGGAACCGGGAGCCGCGTTCCAGACGCCGGAGGCCGTCATGGTCTATTCCTCTGAAGGCCTGGGAGGCATGTCGCGGACCTATCACCGGCTGTACCGCGAGCGCCTGGCCCGCGGCCAGTTCCGGGACAAGGAGCGCCCGATCCTCGTCAACAACTGGGAGGCGACTTACTTCCAGTTCAATGCGGATAAAATCGTCGACATCGCCAAGGCCGGCAAAGAGCTTGGGATCGAGCTGTTCGTCCTGGACGACGGCTGGTTCGGCCATCGCGACAGCGACAATTCCTCGCTTGGCGACTGGGTGGTGGACAAGAACAAGCTGCCGGGCGGACTGGAAGACCTGGTGAACCGCGTGACGGGCATGGGAATGCAGTTTGGCCTGTGGTTCGAGCCGGAGATGGTTTCCCCGGACAGCGACCTGTACCGCAAGCACCCGGACTGGTGCTTGCACGTACCGGACCGGCGCCGCACGGAAGGCCGCCAGCAGCTGATCCTCGACTTCTCGCGGCAGGATGTGCGCGAGGAGATTGTACGGATGCTGACGGAGGTGCTGAGCAGCGCGCCAATTACGTACGTGAAGTGGGACATGAACCGCAACATGACGGAAATCGGTTCGGCGCTGCTGCCGCCGGAGCGTCAGCGGGAGACGGCGCACCGCTACATGCTCGGCCTTTACGAAGTGATGGAACGGATCACGTCGGCGTTCCCGCACATCCTGTTCGAGAGCTGCTCCGGCGGAGGCGGACGCTTCGATCCCGGCCTGCTCTATTACATGCCGCAGACGTGGACGAGCGATAACACCGATGCGGTGTCCCGCCTGCGCATCCAGTACGGCACGAGCATCGTTTACCCGGTGAGCGCCATGGGCTCGCATATTTCCGCCGTTCCGAACCACCAGGTGGGACGGTCTACGCCGCTCGACATGCGCGGCTACGTCGCCATGTCAGGCAACTTTGGCTACGAGCTCGACTTGACGAAGTTCACCGAAGAAGAGAAGGAAGTCGTCAAGCGGCAGGTGGCGCTGTATAAGGAAATCCGCGGGCTCGTCCAGACCGGCGAGATGTATCGGCTCCTCAGCCCGTTTGAAGGCAATGAGACCGCCTGGATGTTCGTGGCGGAAGACGGCAGCGAGGCCGCGGTCTTCTATTTCCGGGTGCTGGCCGAATCCAACGCGCCGCTGAACCGCCTCAAGCTGAAGGGGCTCGATCCGGCCGCAGATTATGCGCTGGTGGGCACAAGCGAGGTGTACACTGGCGACGCCCTGATGTATGCAGGCATCGCGGTAGGCGCCGAGCGCGGGGATTATCACAGCGAGTTTTTCCGCTTCCGGCGCGTATAAGCTCCGGCCCTTTCCAGAATTAACCGGCCTCCGGCCTGCGTAAAGGTCTATACAGATGGAAGCCGCAGCAGTATGATGAACCTTGCCCTGTTTATGGGGTAAGGTTCTTTTTGCTTTTTCAGGGGAAATCTGCCGTTGAGTGGAAGCTTTCTCCTGCCAAACATGACCGCTGGAAAAATGGTTCAAAGTTTGTGATAATAAGATATGAAAACTTTGTAGATTTGCCTAAAGTTTTGGTTTGATCTCACAGTTTTCCATAGTGGCTGTCCTTCCGTTATTCGGACTGGCCGCCAGGCAAGCTGACGCTGATACCTATAACGCCGCAGGAAGCCGCCCCGCTGATATGAAATTTTCGGTACAAGTGGTTTGCGGGAGCAGGCGTTTATAAACCAGACCAAGCCGATTTTTCGACTCGGACAAGTCTGTGGACCAATCACATGATGACGAATGAATGTTTTAATGACGACGATGATGAGAGAACGTTTGAATACATGGAAACACAAGTACGAATGGGAAAGAGGGATTTCTTTTGACGGAAAAGGAAATGGTTATCGAACAGAACGGTGAAGTACTGAAGGCACAGGAAAAGGAGCGGATCGTGCAGCAGATTGCCAAGGAGCTGCAGCTGTCCCTGAAGCAGATTCGGACGACGGTGGGACTGCTGGATGAGGGCAACACGATTCCGTTTATCGCCCGTTACCGTAAGGAAATGACCGGAGAATTGGACGAGAACCAGCTGCGCGGAATCGAAGAGCGCGTGACTTATCTGCGGAATCTTGAAGAGCGCAAGCGCGAGGTCATCCGGATCATCGACGAGCAGGGGAAATTGACCGGGGAGCTCAAGACGGCGATCGAGAAGGCGGCCAAGCTCCAGGAAGTGGAGGACCTGTACCGTCCGTACCGGCAGAAGCGCAAAACCCGTGCCAGTGTCGCCAAAGAGAAGGGGCTCGAGCCGCTCTCTGAGTGGATCATGGCTCAGCCGAAGCAGGGGGATGTTCATAAGGAAGCCGCTAAATATGTCGATGCGGAAAAGGGCGTGGAAACGGCGGACGATGCGATTTCCGGCGCAATGGACATTTTGGCGGAGAACCTGGCCGACGATGCGACCATCCGGGCCTGGGTGCGGCGTTATACGATGGACCATGGGATGCTGACCTCGGAAGCGAAGGATCCTGAGCAGGAGTCCGTGTACGAGAACTATTACAACTACCGGGAGCTGGCGAAAAAGATGCCGCCTCACCGCATTTTGGCCATTAACCGCGGAGAACGCGAAAATATTCTTAAAGTCGGCCTCGAGGTACAGCCTGAGTCGATCCACAATTTTATGGCGCGTCAGGTCATCAAGGGCAGCTCGGCGGTGCAGCCGATTCTCACGGCCGTTATTGAAGATGCTTACAAACGGCTGATCGCCCCTTCCATCGAACGAGAAATCCGCGCTGAGCTGACCGAGAAGGGGGAGAATCAGGCAATTTCGATCTTCTCCGGCAACCTGCGCAGCCTGCTGCTGCAGCCACCGGTCAAGGGCCGCTGCGTTCTCGGGGTAGATCCTGCCTATCGGACAGGCTGCAAGCTCGCCGTCGTGGACGATACCGGCAAGCTGCTGGAGGTGGCCGTGACGTACCCAACGCCGCCGAACAACAAAAAGAAAGAAGCCGCCGCGAAGTTCAACGAGCTGATTAAGAAATACGGCATCCAGCTGATCGTGATCGGCAACGGTACGGCTTCGCGCGAGACGGAACAGTTCGTGGCAGAAGTGATCAGCGACATCGGCGTGCCGGACCTGGCTTACCTGATCGTCAACGAGGCTGGAGCAAGCGTGTATTCGGCGTCCAAGCTTGCGCAGGAAGAATTCCCGGATCTTGACGTTGCGGAGCGCAGCGCAGTGTCCATCGCCCGCCGCGTGCAGGACCCGCTGGCTGAGCTTGTAAAGATCGAGCCGAAGGCGATCGGTGTTGGCCAATACCAGCATGACGTCTCCCAGAAGCATTTGGACGAGAGTCTGAAGACCGTTGTCGAATCGGCCGTCAACCATGTCGGTGTTGATGTGAATACCGCTTCACCGTCGCTGCTGTCCTATGTGTCCGGCGTCAACGCGACGACCGCCAAAAACATCGTGAAATACCGCGATTCCAACGGTAAGTTTTTGAACCGTAAAGAACTGCAGAAGGTGCCGCGGCTGGGAGCCAAAACCTACGAGCAGTGCATCGGATTTATGCGCATCTCCGAGGGCGATAACCCCCTCGACCGCACGCCGATCCACCCGGAATCGTACAAGGTGGTGGACCGTCTGTTCCGCGAGCTCGGTGTCGGCATGGAGAAGCTGGGAACGCCTGAGCTGTCCGAGCTGCTGGGGCGTCAGGACGTGGAGAAGCTGGCGGAGGTGCTGGAAGTCGGCGTGCCTACGCTGCGCGACATTCTGGAGAGCCTTCAGCGCCCGGGCCGCGACCCGCGGGAGGAGCTGCCGCTGCCTATTTTCCGGACGGACGTGCTGAAGATTGAGGATTTGACCCCAGGCATGGAACTGCAGGGCACCGTACGCAACGTCATCGACTTCGGGGCTTTCGTGGACATCGGGATCAAAAGCGACGGTCTCGTCCACATTTCGCAGCTCAGCAGCGGCTACGTCAAGCATCCGATGGACGTGGTGTCTGTCGGCGATAACGTGACGGTATGGGTGCTCAACGTCGATTTGAAAAAAGGCCGTGTCGGCCTGACGATGCGGAACCCGCATCAGGGAGAATAACTTGATCGTAAGACTCAAGTGTACAAGATCGGAATTGAATCAGATCAGGATCTAACAAGATCGGTATATATGGAGTTCCGGCCAGCGTGACGGTTTTAGCGGGTTCATGATCGCTGCCGGACCTTTTCCCATAGCCCACCCGAAGAATGGAAAAAAATGTTTCCGGTCTTCGGGATTTTGGCGTGTTCGGGTTTAGGTGTGGTTATGGTCATGCGGGGTGGCTTTTTTCCGTGCCCGGAATCGTCGGACCTTCATCAGATTCCCGCACATTTTGTCATCACAGTAGCGTTTGGAGCGGTTGCGGGTATCGTCATAATACACCCAGAGGCAGTCCGGATTGTCGCAGATCCGGATTCTTGCCGTTTCGCCATTGGCGATCGTTTCGGCAAAAGACGCGGCGATCTCCGACATGACCTGCTGCCAGTCCCAGCGGACCGGTTTGTTCCCAGTAGACAAGCTGTCTTCGCGGTAGAACAGCTCCCGAATGACGGGGCCGGCGGACATGACCGCATTTAGCCTGCCGATCGCCTCGGCGTCAAGGGAAACGCCCTGAACGATGGAGGTGACCATGCCATGAATCAAGGAGCGGAGCTCTTTAAGCTGCTGCAGCTCGTGGGGTTTTGGTTCATCGAGTAATGGCAGCTGCTGCTCCTGCAGCCATGCCCGCAGCCATCCGGGCCGGTCCAACCGGTCTTCGGACTTGCCGCTGCCCCGCCAATCATGCCAGTCACTGTTCAAAAAATCATCCCAAAGCATACGTTATCCTTCCTTTCACGTTCATTGTAACAACTAAATAATTATTTTGCTAGTTACTTGACCGGCAGAAGTAGACTGTGTTAATTTATGGATGTAACTAATAAATTGATTTTAGTTCGTTACAAAAAACCGGACAGGGAGGATTTATACATGAGCCAAATTCAGGTGCTGCTGCAAAGATGGGATGAATGCTTTGGTCAGGAGGATTGGTATCCGCCGCTTGTACCGGCTTTGGAGGGCGTGACCGCTGAGGAAGCGGCATGGAAGCCGGAAGGGGAAGCCGTCAACTCGATCTGGGAGAACGTGAACCACCTGCTTTATTACAAAGAATATCACCTGCAGCGGATGCGAGGCGAAAACCCTGACTTCAAAGCGTCCAGCAACGATGAGACGTTCAGCAACGTCGAAGATGGAGACGAGGCTTGGCAGAAGACGGTCGATCGTCTCAAAAAGGTCCATGGCGAGATCCGAAGCTTCCTGTCCGGTTTGAGCGACAGCGAGCTGAACGCGCCGTTTCCGAACAGACCGCTCGCCAGCCTCATCCACAGCCTCATGATGCATGACGCCTATCATACGGGGCAGATTATTATGCTTCGCAAGCTGAAAGGAAGCTGGCCGGCTTCGAGAAACTCTGAATAGGTAACAGGGAGCAAATCGACTATAGAATCCGACAAAACCAAACGCAAAAAACAGGCGGGTACACGGTACCGGCCTGTTTGCATGGAGCGGGCTCATTTCTAAATATTTATCGGGCGTCCGAGTTTTCTTCCGGGGCGTTTCGGTAGAAGAACCAGCATTCGTTGAGCAGTTTGATCTGGCGTCTGTCTTTTTTATGAAACGCCTTCCTCAGCTGATTACAGAGCCATTGCGGCAAGGGTGATCTCCTCCTCTTGCATTCCGTCTCTACGGTCAGCATATGGGGAGAACGCCCAAAGCGTGCAGGTCTCATTTGAATTTCCCGGGTTCTGCAAGGGGACGGGATTGTATTTTTATAAACGCATCCCAATATGCATTCCTTCACGTTTCTCTTCGCTGTGATCCCGGTTCAGTTCATGGCTATTTCCGTAATAATGCTGCGGCCGCCTAGCCCTCCGCTTCCTCCTCATACCACTGTTCCAGTTGGGCTTGAAGGGCACGGATTTCGGTCAGCAGGGCGATGAGGGGATAGCTCTGTTCATCAATCGAAGCAAAGGACTGCTCCAGTGCGTTGATGTAGGCAAGTCCGTCCTGAATTTGCAGATGTTCCTGCAGCAGATCCAGCTGGTCGCATTCCGCCACGGCGAGCGGCAGTTCGGGGACGACGGAAGCCGTCAATTTGTCTATTTCCTTATTGAGGCGCAGGTTCAGCGCGCTGAGCTGGTAAGCGTAATCGGCGGGCATTTCCACAAAAAAGAGGTCGGCATTTTTCTGTAAAATTACATATCTCATCTTCGGCATAAGGCGCAAAAATCTCCCTCCATAACATTCTACTTGTCAGTGTAGCGTATGGGGAAGTTATAATTCAAGAGAATGTTTCTTTCGGGACAACCGCCCCGAAGACCGTCAAATTCAGTCAGAGGAGGACCTCATGGACGTCATGAGCAATGAAGAGCTGCAAGCTTGGGTGGAGCGGATTTCGGAGGAAAGCTTCGGCCTGCCTTTCAGGCATAGGGCCACGTTCAACCGGAGATTATCCACAACGGGCGGGCGCTATTTTATGAAAAGCCATCATATCGAGATCAATCCCCACCAGCTGGAAGCGAACGGGCGGGAGGAAGTGGAAAAGATCATCAAGCATGAGCTGTGCCATTACCATCTGCACCTGACGGGAAGGGGGTACAAGCACCGGGATCCGGATTTTAAAATGCTGCTGCAGCAGGTAGGGGGAAGCCGTTACTGCCAGTCGCTGCCTTCGGCGCGCGAGCGTAAGGTTCAGCCTTACCGGTACCAGCTGGTTTGCCGCCAATGCGGGATGGTATATCTGCGTAAACGCAAGGTCGATCCCCGCCGTTACCGGTGCGGGAAATGCGCTGGAAATCTTCGCTTGAACAAGCTTGACTCCGCTACAAAATCATGATAAATTATTTGGTGTTACCATATAACAACGTTCCCTGATAGCTCAGTTGGTAGAGCACTCGACTGTTAATCGAGTTGTCACAGGTTCGAGTCCTGTTCGGGGAGCCAGTTTCTTGGAGAGATACCCAAGTGGCTATAAGGGGACCCTCTGCTAAGGGGTTAGACTGCGTAAGCGGTGCGAGGGTTCGAATCCCTCTCTCTCCGTTTTGAGATACTTCGTAAGAAAGCTCCCACCGCCTTTGCGGCTGGGGGCTTTTTGGTGTAAAGGGATGAGAACCCTCGAGGGAGGGGTCGTCGGAGCATAAGCTTCGGGAGGATGGGCATCGCAGTCTCGAACGAAGTGAGAGTATCCCTCTCTCTCCGTTTTGAGATACTTCGTAAGAAAGCTCCCACCGCCTTTGCGGCTGGGGGCTTTTTGGTGTAAAGGGATGAGGACCCTCGGGGAGGGTTCGTCGGAGCAACAAAACAACCCCCATCCATCATTGGACAGGGGGCTGTTTGGGCAAATCCTCAAAGCTTTATTTTTCGTCTTCGTACTCTTCCCGCATGCCTTCAATCGCTCTTTCGCGCTTGGCGTTTTTGTGTTGAAGGTTGTGTACTTCCTGACCGGAAATTTCCTCGGCGTGTTCGGCCAAATAATCGTTGGTTTCGTTAATGTTGTCCTGCGTGTTGATAATGGCGGTTTTGATCTTTTCCGCGTTATCAGAACGGTCGTCTGGTTTAGCCATTGATTTTGTCTCCTTGTCGTGTGTTGATGTCATTGACGTGTATAGGATGCCAAATAAGGGATGATTTTATGCCCGGGAATAGGAGAGGAATGGCAACGACACTTTTTTTAAAAATATTACAAAAAGGGCTTGCCAACCTTTTTTGTTCTATGCTATACTCAGTCTTGTCGTCAAGAAAGTGATGTTACGATATGGCCCGTTGGTCAAGGGGTTAAGACACCTCCCTTTCACGGAGGTAACATGGGTTCGAATCCCATACGGGTCACCACTTTCATTGCTTGCAACAGGGATGAGAATCCAATTATGGGTTCGTCGAAGCGCTGCATCGTTAGGATCAGCTTCGCAGTCTCGAACGAAGTGAGAGTATCCCATACGGGTCACCACTTTCATTGCTTGCAGCAGAATAAGAATTCCAATATCTGTACCATCTATAGCTTATGGGCGCACAGGTTGTGGATCATCGAGAGCCATTAGCTCAGTTGGTAGAGCACCTGACTTTTAATCAGGGTGTCGAAGGTTCGAGTCCTTCATGGCTCACCAGTTTTTTAAAATAGCAGTTCCCTTTAAACGTGCGGTAGTGGTGGAATGGCAGACACGCTATCTTGAGGGGGTAGTGGGCGTACGCCCGTGGAGGTTCGAGTCCTCTCTACCGCACCATAATTTGATTAATGACAATCCTTGCGATGGGCAAGGATTTTTTTGTTATATCCGTATTCTGCATTATTGGACATGGAACCGGGTTGCGTGGCAAGCGGGTTTCTGGAATACTGAGAGTAATATACTTTGCAAACGCTGTCAAAGGAGGGGAACATCGTGAACATACTCGTATTATGCGACGATCAATGGCATCCGGCCGATGTAGTGAAGGGAGGCTTGGAGCCGCTTCGGACAGGCGGGTTCAATTTTCACTACATTTTGGAAACCGATGCTGAATGGCTGGACTCGCTGGAAAGGTTGCTTACGGAATATGATTTGCTGATCTTGGCGAAATCCAATCGGGTCTCCGCGGTAAAAGAGCAACCGTGGCTCACAGCCCAAACCGGTGGTCTGCTGCAGCGTTACGTCAGCGGGGGTGGCGGTCTGCTCGTTCTGCACTCCGGTACGGTGGGTTACCGGGACATAGAGGACGTGCGCGGGCTGGTCGAAGGAGTCTTTCATCACCATCCGGAGCAGTGTCCGGTCACGGTCGAGCCTGTACAAGACACGGAGATTACCCGGGGAGTCCAAGCCTTCACGTTGCAAGACGAGCACTATTTCATGGATATGACCGACCTTAGTGACGTGAATATAATTATGGTGACCCGGTCGGTACATGGGGAGCAGCCGGGCGGATGGACCCGAACGGAAGGCGAGGGAAGGGTTTGCGTGCTGACACCCGGCCACAATTTGGCGGTTTGGCTGCATCCGGGCTACCAGCAGCTGCTGCGGCAAGCATTGACGTGGACCGCATTAGCGCCGAAAGGAGAATAAATCATGGACCAGGTTGTTTTGATTACGGAAGTTCACCGTCCGTGGGAATGCGCACTAGTTCAGGAATTCGCCAAAAAGGGATGGCGCGTCATGGCGTGCAGTCCCGCTCCCGAAGAGGAATTTCAGGACGCCTTTGATACGGATAAAATACATATCTTCACGATGGATACAAAGTCCAGAGAATCGGTGCAGCAGGCAGTCCGGCGGATTCAGGAGCATACCAGCCGGGTGGATCTGCTCGTTTGCGGAACGGCATCCAGCCAGGGCAGGGAGGCAGCCGGAATAGCCAAAATGTCGGCAGATCTCGTATTGGAAGATTACCAGGCGAATACGCTAGGTCCGATTCGTGTCATCGAGGCGTGCCTGCCTCTTATGGATAACGGGCTGCGAAGAATCGCGCTGCTGTCCGATGTCCAGGGCAGTTTGGGGCTTGGACTTTCGGGGGCAGGGACAGGATATGCGATGTCCAAAGCTGCGCTGCATATGGCGTACACCATGCTGCATGGAGATCTGAGCGGGAAGGGGTTCACGTTCCGGCTGTTTGAGCCTGGATCGGAGCTTGAAACGGGGGCTTCGGCTGAAACGGCGGTGGCTTATTTTACAGGGGCCCGGGAGGATGAAGAGCGGGTAGTTATGCTGGATTGGCGGGGACAGGAGATTCCTTTATAACGGGCTTTAAAAGGAGGTGCTTACGGATGAGCAGAAGCAGAATCGCCGTTGTTACAGGCGCGGACCGGGGGTTGGGACTCGGCATCACAAAAAGGCTGCTGGAGCTGGGCTGGGACGTTTTTGCCGGGAGTTATCTGGCGGATTGGCCGGAATTGACGGAGCTTAGACAGAAAGAGCCGGAGCGGCTGCATGTCATTCCGCTGGACGTTGCCAGCGATGAGAGCGTTCAGGCGGCCAGCCGGGAGGTTGAGCGCAAGACTGATCGGGTGGATGTGCTGATCAATAATGCGGGGATCGCCACGCGTTACCCCAGAACGATTCATGAAGAGCAGGTCGAGGAGGAACTGCTGCGAATTTACAACGTTAACGCGGTGGGGCCCATGCGGATGGCGCAGGCGTTTATGCCGCTGCTGAGAGCGGGGTCCGGAAAGCGCATGTGCTTCGTATCCTCGGAAGCGGGGAGCATCAACCGCAGCTTTCGCGATAACTGGTACGGGTACTGTATGTCCAAAACCGCGCTGAACCGGGGTGTTCAATGCCTGTTTGACGAACTCCGTTCCGAAGGCTTTACTTTTCGCCTGTACCATCCGGGCTGGGTCAGATCTTATATGTCGGGTGAGCTGAATACCGAAGGTGACCTGGATGCCGATGATGCGGCGCGCATGGCGGTGGCCTATTTTCTGCGGGATCGCTATGAAGGACCAGGGATTCAGGAGGAAGACCGGCTGGTCATGAGGGACTGGATGGGCAGGGAGTGGCCATGGTAGGAAGCTGATATGGAAAAAAGGAAAAAGCGCACCTTACGGCACACTGGAAGGGTCGGACCTAATTGGGGTGTCCGCCCGGACAGGCAGCCGGGGGTGCGCTTTTTGAAAATGATTATTAGAAGGTACGCCGGTGGACGTTTTGCTTAAATGTCCTTAAGGCGTTGTCTGCGGTGCCACGCGGTGGTGAGTGTGCTGCTCAAAGCTGTACGCCAGCTTGATCAGCTCCGGTTCGCTGAAGGCTCTGCCGAAGAAATCGATGCCGACCGGCAGATGGTCGCTGGTGAAGCCGGCCGGTACGGTGACCGTCGGCCAGCCGGTGAAGGAGCTTAGTTTAAAGGCGTCGCCCGCCACCTGCTCCTGGCCGATTTTCACGGCTGTTTTGGAGGAGGTCGGGAAGATAAGGGCATCCAGATGGTTATCCGCCATCATTTTGAGGACCGCTTCCTGTACGTATTTGGTGCGGAACAGGACGATGTCCTTGTACTCCTGGGCATCCAGCGATTTACGGTTGTTGCGGTCGATCAGGGCTTTTTCAATCGACGGGTCGTATTTGCCCGAAGCGATCAGCTCGTCCAAAGACTTGTAAGGCGTAGCGTCGCCGAGGGACTTCAGGTAGTCGTTGAATTGGAACTTGAATTCCCAGGCGCTTAGGCTTCCGTATTTGTTGATGAGATCGAAGTTCGGAATTTTGACGTTGTCCACCAACGTCGCCCCGGCAGCTTTCATCTCTTCGATGGCCTGGGACGCGACTGCGTTGACCTGGGCGTCGTCTCCGAATACTTCGCGGACGATGCCGATCCGTGCTCCTTTGAGGCCGTCCTTATCGAGATAATCCGTATAATCCTTCGGCACGAAACCGACGCTCTTCGCGGTGGCGATGTCCTTCGGGTCATAGCCGGCCGTCGCGTTCAATATGAATGCGGCGTCTTCCACGGTACGGGCGATCGGGCCGCCGGTATCCTGCGTCAGGGCAAGCGGAGCGATGCCGTAGCGGCTCGACAAGCCGACCGTCGGACGAATGCCGACCAGGCTGTTGAACGAGGAAGGAATCCGGATCGATCCGCCGGTGTCGGTACCCATGCCTACGGCTGCCAGATTGGCGGCTACCGCGGCTGCGGTTCCGCCGCTGGATCCGCCGGGCACGCGGGTCGGGTCATAAGGATTCAGCGTCTGCCCACCCAATGAGCTGACGGTTGTATAGCCAAAAGCGAACTCATGCAGGTTAGCTTTGCCGATAATGATTGCCCCGGCATCGCGCAGCTCCTTGACTTGTGTGGCATCCTCCGGAGGGATGACATCCTTTAAGCCGATATTCCCGGAAGAGGTCGGCATGTCAGAAGTGTTGTAGTTGTCTTTGACGATCACCGGAATCCCGTGCAGCGGGCTGCGTTCCCCTTTGGCTGTGCGTTCGGCGTCCAGCTGCTTCGCGGTTTCCAGCGCTTTATCGTTCAAGGTGATGATGCTGTTCAGCTTCGGGCCCTGATGATCGTACTTCGCGATCCGGTCCAAATACTGCTGGACAAGTTCCTCTGAGGTCAGCCGGCCTGTTTCCATCGCCTTTTGCATCTCCGCAATGGTCGCTTCCGTCAGTTTGAACGGCTGCAAATATTGATACAGGCGGTAGATGATCGTGGCGGCTTCCCGGTGCGTCAGCGGCTTGCCGTATCCGAAAGTTTGGGAGGAGCTGCCTTGCATCAGGCCGGCGGTATAGACATTGGCGATGGCTTTACTGTAAGGACTGCCTCCGGCAATGTCTTGGTAGCCTGCGGAAGCGGCGTAAGGGACATGGATGACGGAATCCAGTAGTACGGCGGCCTTTTCGCGTGTCAATGCACCGCTAATATTGGAACCGGATGGGTTTACCGTCGTCCCGGCTTCTTCTGCAGCGAGTTTCATCGCTTCGGCAAACTCTGCGGCGGTAATCGGTTTGCTGCTGGCGGTAAGGGAGGTCAGAGATTTGGGCATCCAGCTCTGGGACAGCGCATCGGCCGTCTCACCGCTTAGAGCTGCTGCGGAAGCGGCTGGTGAGGCAAAGGCCAGCGTCGGGGTCAGCGATAAAGCGGAAACGATTAAAACCGTGAATAGATTGCTTTTAAAACTCTTCAAGTCGTTCTCCTCCAATACGGCGTTATGTATTCTGACTTTTTGGCGGAAGGAAGGCATCGTTTGAAATTTCCGCGGGAGAAACTTCGCAGGATGGAGGACGAACCCGCAGAAACTGGGGATAAACGAATGCCTTCACTCCGTCGTTGGAGTCTATTATATTGAAGAAGAGTTAACATGAATTGTATAAAACGGAAGTCGTGTCAGGAAAGTTTACGCAATAATAACTAGATTACGATTTCCGCAGGAGCTGCACCATCCAGCGGGTTGGGCATTCGCTGCTGAATTTTTTGAACTCGTGGATAAAGTGGGCCTGGTCGTAATAGCCATACTCTGAAATAATGTCGTTAAAAGCCGCCCGCGACGGATGCAGCAGTCTGCCCACGGCCGATTGATACCGGATGATTTGGCAGAACAGCTTGGGAGAGAGGCCAATGTATGACTCGAACAGGGAACGAAAACTCCGTGTTGAACAGTCCATGGCAGTAGAGAGCTCGGTTATGCTGATATTGCCGCAGGACTGATAAATAAGCCGGATGGCCTGATAAAAGTGCGATGGTACAGAAGCGGCAGTGCATGGCCCGGAATGAAGCAGCTTACGGAGGCCACTGTGGAAACTGGATATTCTGCGATGGAAAGAGGCGTCTTCCTGCTGGATTTGCTGCATGGCGGCAGCTGGAATGGATATGGCGCGATCCAGCGGCGTGGATCGGTCCGCCAATTCTTTTAGCGGAATTTTAAAAGCAGGAGCGAGGGGGACGGGAAGCAGCCGGACACCGAAGTATAACGTACCTGGACGAAACGGCACCTCCCGGCGGCAAAGGACGCTGCCGAGAAGCAAGGAATCGTTAGGGGAGCCTCCGACCGGGAACAACATATCGACATGTCCCCCAGGCAGCACGGGGCAGCGTCCAGAGTGGCCATATGGGACCGAGAATTGGAAGAACAGAACAGGCAGCGGAGTGTCTGGTAATAAGTCGCAGTGCTCTGTGTAATCGGTAAAATGCTTGGCAAAGCCCGGCTGAACGGGCATAAACGTCTCGAAGGCAGTGGATGCGGCCGGCATGTTCATCGTAATCTCTCCCCCGGAATTGGAATAGGAATATGGCTTATGGTAGATAATATGACTATTTTACTCCTTGATTGATAGATTTGAAAGTATATTTAACATTTTAAGTTATAAAATATGACATTAATTTATGTAGTAATTTGCATTAATCCATTGGGAGAGCCTCTAGAGGAACCCAGGGGAACTACAGGGAGTAGAGTGATCTGTGGGCTGGGGGCATATGGCTGTAATTGTAAAAGAAATAAAAAGCACCCTTCTGCCAGGTGCAGAAAGGTGTTGAATCGATACGATCAAGCCCAAGGGGCTTTATACGGTTGTGGACGTTCCGGTATCGCGGTTTGGCATGTTGTTGTTCTTGGCCCGTTTGGCAAGATAGAACGCGTATACCATGATGAACAGGACGAGGAACAAGGATGCGTAACGGTACATTGCCCCGTAAGTCGAGTATTGGGCGATCTGGCCCAAAATCATGGCTCCAACGGCGATGCCAAGGTCCAGCGAGTTGAAATACATACTGTTGGCGAGTCCCTGCTTTTGCGGAGGAACCTGCTGCAGCATCCAGGATTGAAGGGTCGGCTGAACCGTGCCGAATCCGAGGCCGTAGCACAGGGCGGCCAGGGCTAAAAATCCGGTGGTATGGGCATAAGACAGCAGCCATAGCCCTCCAATGAGCAGCACCGCCGACGGAATGAGCAGGGCGATATGTCCCTTGCGGTCGTAGATTTTGCCCGAGATGGGCCGAATCAGCACAACGGCGACCGCATTGAACAGAAAGAACAGCGATGCGTTCGCGAGGCTGGCCTCTTTTCCGAACAAATTAATAAAACTGAGCAGTCCGCCATAGGTAATGGACATCAGCAGGTTCATCAGGCTGGGCAGAAGGAGCGCTTTTGGAAAGCCCTGCTTCTGGGGAACCGCCGTAAATTCTTTTGGAATGGCAGGGGCGGCCGGCTTTACCTTTTTGGTCAGCGGAATGACCAGCGGGAAGATCAGGGCAATAACGATTAGCGTAGCATATACCAGCGTATCGAACCCTTTGTTCTCCAGAAGCGCCGTCCCGATGACAGGTCCAAGCGAAAGGGCGATGCTTGTCGATAGTCCGAAATAGCCCATTCCCTCGCCCAGCCTGCGGACCGGTATGATACCGGATGCCATCGTAGGCAGCGTCGTGCTGCCCATGCCGAAGCCCACGCCGAACACGATCCGCATCAGCAGCAGCAGCGCCATCGTGCCGCTCCACAGGTAACCGAAGGTGGCGAGCAGCGCTAAGGCAAGGCCGATATATAAGATTTGATTACGGATGCCTCTCTCCAAAGCCTTGGCGGAATACAGGCGCGCCGCGATCGCAGCCAGCGAGAACAGGGTCGTAAACATGCTGACCATGAAGGCGCTGGCGTGGAAGTGTTCTTTTACATAGCCGGACAGAGGGGATACGATCATTTGCAAATTTAAAAATAACAGCAGGTTGCACAGCGTAAGCATAATAAACTCACGTGTCCACAGTTTCTCTCGGGTGTCGTTCATAGGTGACTCCTACTCCATTAAAATTCGGTCTATATTTTTATTGATTTGATCCATGATGCGGTTCAGTGACTCCAATTGCTCGTCCGTAATGCCGGCGATCAGCTCGTCATTGAGCTTCAGCTCCATCGGGATCGTTTCTTTCATTAGCTCCTGCACGGCTGGCGTGGCGTAGATTAAATAAGCCCGGCGGTCAGCCGGATCCGGCTTGCGCTGAATCAATTCTTTCTTGTCCAGCACATCGAGAATGCGGGTGATGGAGGGCTGGTCTTTGCCGGAGCGAAGCGCGAGTTCCTTCTGGTTAATGCCTTCCTGAAGGTGAACCTGGTACAGTACGGACCATTGCTCGGGTGTGATGCCGTAAGGCTTAAGCAGGCCTGCAAAAATAGAAGACATTCTGCGGGACATATTTCCGTATCGGAAACCGATCGTTTGGGACGAAGATGAGAAGCGGGTCAGGGAAAACACTCCTTCAAAATATAATTGTCATAACAATTATATGGATATGAACAAAGAACGTCAACGAAAAAAAGCTGCAGTGCGTTGACGATGATTTTGAAGAAGTGTTTGGTTGGGGAATAGGCTGGAGGTGGTGCAGCTACTGGTGAGTAGGCGTGTCCAATATGGACGAGTACTTGGGATACAGCCGCCGTATGCAGTCCGGGCAAATATCGTGCGTGAATTCGGTGTGGGCATGCTTTTGCAAAAAACTCTCGATGGAATTCCACAAGTCATCGTCATCGCGAATTCGTTTGCAGACGGCGCAGATGGGCAGCAATCCGCGTAGAGTGCGGATCTGGGATAAGGCGGTCATCAAGTCGTTCTCGAGCTGCTTGCTTCGGCTGATATCCGACAGGCAGACGATCATTCCCCGGGGCTCCTCCCTGACGCCGTTCTGGAGCGGGAAAGCCTCGATTTGAAACCAGCGGGAGGGCTGGATGCAGCTTGATCGGAATTCGTTCCTGTAGTATGTAGAAATACCCTGCAAAACCGCCTGGAGTCTGTCCAAGTCTTGTTCGTCTTCTCCCGAAAGGGCGTCGGCGATTTGCATAAAATTAATGCCAACCCAGTTAAAGGATTGGGGGACGCCTTCGTCATACGCGCTTTGAATCCAGGCGTGGTTCACTGAAATGATAACTCCTCCGGCATCTACGACGGCAATACATTGCCTCATGGCATGGATCAATTCATGATAAGAAATGTCGAGTGTGTGCAAAAGCGGTCGCTCCCTGTCTTGGTATTGGTCATAAGCGGGCCCGAATCGCGTTGGAAAGGTAATGTCAGATATGAAGTGAATGATTGCAGGGCGGTTGGATTAGAAAAGGGACTAATGATACAATAAGAGCCATAGGTATGGAAATTCCTAATATAAAGAATACTATACACGTTTTTGCGTCATATTGCAAGCATAAAATTACTTAAATGCGTCGTTTTTTTTGCGACATGACTGGAAGGCGGTTTTTTATGCAATCCATTTACGGACGTATTGAGGCATTGATTAAGCAGAAGGGGATGACCAAAAAGTCGTTTTGCGAGCAGCTTAATATCAGCACGGGGAATTTCGGAGATTGGAAAAGGGGGAAGTCCACCCCGAGCACCAATAAATTGATCGAAATTTCGAGCTTTTTCGGCGTCAGCCTTGACTGGCTGATTCTGGGCAAGGAACCGGGGCCGTATATGGTGAAAGAGCAGCAGGATCCTTATTTGTGGGAAAACGGAAGGCAGTTAAACGAAATGCCGCTATCCGATCACGAGAAGGAGTTTATCAAGGAGTACATCAAGTTTGTGGAATACCGGAAGAACCAGTCCCGCGATCAGTAAGATGGAGGTCAAGTACATACATGGGAACAGAAAAGGCACTTCGCTGCGGCAGAGCAGAGCGGAGTGCCTTTGTGGTGTTGTTAAAGAGGTCACGAGGCGATATGGGAGTCGTTCTCCTGGATATTGACAAGGTCTGTGGGCAGGGAGTCTTTCTCCGCTGTCCATGCGCGCTCCATTTCAGCCGTCCATTTGCCGGCCAACGCTTTGGCGTCGTGAGGCGGAATGCTTAGCGAGCGGGCGGCGAGCTGGATGCATGTGCAGACCGCAGATTGCATATAGCCATAAACGGTGTGGTCGCGGCTGGATCCGAGCTGATAGTTGACATAGGCATGCGCCGTGGCCAGGCAGACGGGAGACAGCTCCTTCTGCGCGAGTTCGTCAAGAACCTTCAGATTGAGCCAGGGGTACAGGGCCTGGGCCAGTTTCAAAAGTCTTCTGCCCCGTTGGCGCACCGCTTCATCATTTTCATGTGCAGCGATTCTTCCGAGGATGTACCGGTCAATCCGGGCGATCTGACGGATATCCCGTTGGTCGGCAGCTGCGTAAATCGCCAGCATGGCCGCGCCGTCTTGGCGGACCAAGCGATTCATCATCGGATGAAGGATGAACCCTTCCAGCTCTTCCTGGCTCTGGATACGCCCTTCTGCAATTCGGGTTTGGAGGTCAAACACATGGCTGAAGCCTCCAACCGACAAGTCGTTATCCAGCGTTTGCACGTAATCGAGCAGTTTGGTGCTTTTGTCGTTCAACACGGTCACCTCCAGATTATTTTATGATAAGAAATATGACGTGAATTGCAGTTTGAAATCTTCGATCACTATTATTTGTAAGTTAATATTACATAAATATAGTGATTTGTCAATGTCAGGGCACTTAATCACTGTTTTTTTGTTTTTTAATGTTATATAATATTACATAAGTGATGTTATAATGCATTTCCCTTTACAATTCGGATGATTTTGTGTATAATAAAAAAGTTCGTTAAATGAACTTTGGATATGCGGTAGTGGTGGAATGGCAGACACGCTATCTTGAGGGGGTAGTGGGCGTACGCCCGTGGAGGTTCGAGTCCTCTCTACCGCATCTATGAACACAGAAAGAAGCTTCCTTGGAGAAATCCAGGGAAGCTTCTTTTTTGCTTATATTGCATTTTCGTATATTTCGGGGTCCCCGCAAAGCAAATGAATTCGGATCGAAGCAAGTGGCGTATATTGAGGGACTGCCTTGCCTATTCGCTTTTTCGGGACTCAAGCAGCTTGCGGATGTCGTTTTCGATTTTGTCCGGCGTTGTTTTGGGAGCATAACGCTTGATGACCCTGCCCTTGGAATCGACCAGGAACTTGGTAAAGTTCCACTTGACCGCTTTCGAGCCTAGCACGCCCGGCGCTTCCCGTGTGAGGTATTGAAACAGCGGATGGGCGTTGCTGCCCTTGACGTCGATCTTCTCAAACATCGGGAACGTGACCCCGTAATTCATCTGGCAGAATTCGCCGATCTCCTCGCTGGTACCCGGCTCCTGATTGGCAAACTGGTTGCTCGGAAAGCCGAGAATTTGAAAATGATGGTCGCGGAACTCGTCGTACAGCTCCTGCAGCCCGCGAAACTGCGGCGTAAATCCGCATTTGCTGGCCGTGTTCACGATCAGCAGCACGTCACCTTCATATTCCTTTAACGATACCTCTTTACCACGCAGCGTGTTCACTTGAAAATCATAGACGCTCACTGCCATCCTCCTCCTTTTTGCTGCTATGAATCATTATCCAGCCGAAGCATTTACCAAGCACGCAATTTAATTTTAAACGATTGAACTTTAATGTCAATGCGGGTATTCCTGCGAGCCAGTGTCCCCAAATGTCCTGTTTTCCATAAATGCGCCAAATCGGGAGCATAAAAGAGGTAGAAGTCAAAAAGCCAAAATGTAAGCGCTAATAAGAGCCTGAATGTTCCAAAATTCGCGGTTCATGATTTTTAGACTGCCTTTACAGCTTGGAAGGAGCGGGTGTATGATTCAGAGCGTATTCAATACAGTTTCCATTACTAATCGCTGAGTTTCCGCAAAAAAGCGCGGAAATCGGGGGAACCAAACGCGTGCCATGGAGCAGCGAACCGGTGTGAGAGTCGGGGGTCTGCTGCCAGCCGCAGGGGTGAATCCCGGCTACGGATGCCATGGATCCGGCCGGGTAGAGCGACTCTCACCGCTCGAATCCGTCAGCTAACCTCGTAAGCGTCGTTTGAGAGAGGAATGATGAAACTTGCGACCCGAATAAACTTTCGGATCACAGGGGGATCAGCTGACCTCTGTGTTTTTTTTACCCTTTTTTAGCTAATTGGAACGAAAGTGAGCATTCATCACAATCACATACACTTATCAATAACGCTTAATTTCGGCCGGAAACGGCCGGGAGCGGGGGAACCACAGCGGCCGCCTGGAATGGAAGCCGCCGGGGTGAATCTTTCTGGTACGGTAAGTACCGGGAGGTAGGGCGACTCTCACGCCCGAATCCGACAGCTAACCTCGTCAGCGTAACGGGAGAGGCAGCACTTGTCGTGCGCATTTTGAATATAGGACGATCCTACTCATATTCGTCCACATTCAAGAAGCCGCGGGAAAGGTCCTTCTTTCCCTGCGGCTTCTTTTGCGTATTCGCTGCTGCCGCACAGGAGGAGCATTTGAAATGGACAACGTCGTTATTGTGACCGCGCCGAATGAGGCGGGACGCAATTTTATCAAGCTGCTGATGTATTGGAAAAGGCCCTTTGCCGTTCTGACCAACAGTGCTCAGGAGGAACGCCTCTTGAGAAAAATGGGGGTGCAGCGGATCATCCGGCTGAATACGAATCACGCGGAGGATTGGGTGGTGCCCGAAATGGAGGTCGGCAAAATCTTTCTGTTTGAAAGCAGCCTCAACCTGACCTGCCGCTATTTGCAAATCTGCCGTCCCTGGACGTCGGAACCGGTATATGTCATTACGCAGAGGGGCAGCTCACCCGGCATTTACCGGGGGCTTGGTGCCGATCACATCATTTATACCTTAAACGGCGAAGTCGGATTTTTACTGAAATAAAGATGATTATAACCACGCAAAGGAGAGACCGGAAACGATGATGGATGTATATATGATACTTGCACTTGCTGCCACCTATGGCGTGTTCTTGTTATTTCTTCATTGGTGCGGCCGAGTGGTGGAAGAAGGGGGCAAAGACCAATGATTGTCGTTGGGGCATTCGCCGTGCTTGTCTTTATCTATTTGGTTTACGCCTTGATCCATCCGGAAAAATTTTGACCGGTATTTTAAATCTGTAAGCCTCAAGGGGCCAAAGCAGAACATGCTCGTAAGAGGGGGAAGCCAGCCTTGGATATTTTGCAAATTTGTATCGTGATTTTCGTGCTCCTGCTGCTCGTGAAGCCGGTAGGCACTTACGTATATCATATGTTCTCCAATGAACCGAACCGGACGGACCGGATCTTCGGCGGCGTGGAAAGAGTTCTATACCGGATCATCGGGCTGAAGCAGCGGGGCAGCATGAATTGGAAAAAGTACGCGCTCAGCATGATCGCAACCAATATCTTTCTGGTAGCGATCAGCTATATATTGCTCAGAACGATGGGCGCCCTACCGGGTAACCCGAGCGGAATCGGCAATATGGAGGCGAGCCTGTCCTTCAACACAGTCATCAGCTTTATGACGAACACGAACCTCCAGCATTACAGCGGGGAGAGCGGCATGTCTTATTTTGGCCAAATGATCGTCATCACGATGATGATGTTCACCTCGGCCGCCTCGGGCCTGGCTATCGCGATTGCTTTTATGCGCGGCATCACCCGCAGGGGTGAGGGACTCGGGAACTTCTTCGAGGATTTTATCAAGGCGCATGTCCGCCTGTTCGTGCCGCTCGCCCTCATCGTGACCCTGGTGCTGGTCGGACTCAAGGTGCCGCAGACGCTGGAGCCGATGCGGGCCGTGCAAACGCTGGGAGGCGGCGTGCAGCAGATTCCGCTGGGTCCTGTAGCCTCGCTGGAATCGATCAAACACCTCGGAACGAACGGGGGAGGTTTCTTCGGCGTCAACTCGGCCCATCCGTTCGAGAACCCGAGCCCGCTGACCAACGTGATCGAAATTCTCAGCATGTGGACGATTTCAGCGTCACTGCCTTACACGTTCGGACGGTTCGCCCGGAACAAGAAGCAGGGCTGGATGATTTTCAGCGTCATGATGACGCTGTTCGTAGCGTTCCTGTGCCTGACGTATTTCTCGGAAAAAGCCGGCAACCCGCTGATCAACCAATTGGGAATCAACAGCTCGGCCGGCAGCATGGAAGGCAAGGAGGTGCGCTTTGGTATCGCGCAGTCCGCGTTGTTCACAACCGTCACCACCGCCGCAACGACGGGGTCGGTCAACAACATGCATGATACGCTGACGCCGCTGGGAGGACTTGCGCCCTTGGCCGAAATGATGTTGAACGTCGTGTTCGGCGGCAAGGGAGTCGGCTTCGTCAATATGATCATGTATGCGATCCTTGGCGTGTTTATCTGCGGCCTGATGGTCGGCCGGACGCCGGAATTTCTGGGCCGGAAGATCGAAGCCCGGGAGATGAAGCTGATCGCGGTGGCGATTCTGATGCATCCCTTCATTATTCTTGCGCCGACGGCGATTTCGTTTATGACGCACCTGGGAACCGACGCCTTCTCAAATCCTTCGTATCACAGCTTGAGCCAGTCGCTCTATGAGTTCACCTCCTCGGCGGCGAATAACGGCTCCGGGTTCGAGGGATTGGCGGACAATACTGTATTCTGGAACGTTAGCACCGGTCTGGTGATGCTCCTCGGCCGATATATTTCGATTATCGCGCTGCTCGCCGTTGCAGGTTCGCTGGCGGTGAAGCAGAAGGTCGCCGAGACTCAGGGCACCTTCCGGACCGACAACAAGCTGTTCGCCGGCATTTTGACCGGTACCGTGCTGCTGATCGGGGCACTGACATTTCTTCCGGTTCTCGTTTTGGGGCCGGTCGCCGAATTTTTAACACTTAACTAAAGAGGTGGAGCAAGTCATGAGCGGACAACGCAAAAGCATGCTGTCTGGCGGCATTGCCAAACAGGCGCTGAAAGACAGCTTTATGAAACTGAACCCGGCCGTAATGATGAAAAATCCGGTCATGTTCGTTGTGGAGGTCGGCACCTTCGTGGTGCTGCTGATGGTTCTTTTTCCTTCTTATTTTCATACCGAGGGACGGATAGGGTTTAATCTGACCGTGTTTCTGATATTGCTCTTCACCGTCCTGTTCGCGAATTTCGCGGAGGCGCTGGCAGAAGGCCGGGGCAAGGCCCAGGCCGATACGCTCAAGAAGAGCAAAAAAGACACGACGGCGAACAAAATCGTGGGCGGCGAAATCAAGGTCGTCAGCTCGGCCGAGCTGCGCAAAGGCGATGTCGTCATCGTCTCCCAGGGCGAGATGATCCCGGGTGACGGGGAAGTCATGGAAGGCCTTGCATCGGTGGACGAATCAGCGATTACCGGCGAATCGGCACCGGTGATCAAAGAAGCCGGCGGCGATTTCAGCTCGGTCACCGGGGGAACCCGCGTCGTCAGCGACCAGATCAAGGTGATGATTAAAAGCGATCCGGGCGAATCGTTCCTGGACCGGATGATATCCCTGGTCGAA
The DNA here is from genome assembly GCF_040545415.1 of Paenibacillus favisporus. Lineage (NCBI taxonomy): Bacteria > Bacillati > Bacillota > Bacilli > Caryophanales > Paenibacillaceae > Paenibacillus > Paenibacillus favisporus. The sequence goes on from NZ_JBEPLV010000008.1 coordinate 190,805, forward strand.
GGGGCGGCGCGCCAGAAAACACCTAATGAAATTGCGCTTAACACGCTGCTTACAACACTGACTTTGATATTTCTGATAGTGGTTGTCACGTTGGCACCAATTGCCAAGCATTTCGGCATTTCGCTGGATATCCCGGTGCTGATCTCCCTGCTCGTATGCCTCATTCCGACGACGATCGGCGGGCTGCTGTCCGCCATCGGCATCGCGGGCATGGACCGGGTTACGCAGTTCAACGTGCTGGCCATGTCGGGGAAAGCCGTCGAGGCATCCGGCGACATCAACACAATCATTTTGGATAAAACGGGCACGATTACCTTCGGTAACCGGATGGCGAGCCAGTTCATTCCAGTGGGGGGCGCGGATTACACAGAAACCGCCTATTGGGCAGCTGTCAGCTCGGTTAAAGACGAGACGCCGGAAGGCCGCTCCGTGCTGGAGCTGGTGAAGAAGCAGTCGATGGAGTTACATCCAGAGGCGGATGGAGAGTTTATCGAGTTCAAGGCGGAGACGCGGATGAGCGGCATCGACCTGGTGGATGGGCGGCATGTCCGTAAAGGGGCGGTGGACGCGGTGAAGCGCTGGGTGCAGGCCCAAGGTGGAAGTATTCCGGCGGATCTGGATATGGAATCCGATAAAATCGCGTCGGAAGGCGGTACGCCGCTGGCAATCGCTGTGGACAGCCGTATTTACGGGTTGATTCACCTGAAGGATACGGTCAAACCCGGCATGAAGGAACGCTTTGACCAGCTCCGGCAAATGGGGATCAAGACGATCATGTGTACCGGCGACAACCCGCTGACCGCGGCTACGATCGCCCGGGAGGCGGGCGTCGACGATTTTATCGCCGAGAGCAAGCCGGAGGACAAAATCGCGGTCATCCGCCGCGAGCAGGCCGAGGGCAAGCTGGTCGCCATGACCGGCGACGGCACGAACGACGCGCCGGCGCTGGCTCAGGCTGACGTCGGGCTCGCGATGAACAGCGGCACGGCGGCCGCGAAGGAAGCGGCCAACATGGTCGACCTCGATTCCGATCCGACGAAGATCATCGAGGTCGTGGCCATCGGCAAGCAGCTGCTGATGACCCGCGGCGCGCTCACCACGTTCAGCATCGCGAATGACGTGGCCAAGTATTTTGCCATCATTCCCGCCATGTTCATGGCCGCCATCCCGGAAATGAACGTGCTGAACGTCATGAAGCTCGGCTCGCCGCTCTCGGCGATCTTGAGCGCTTTGATTTTCAATGCAGTCATTATCCCGCTGCTCATCCCGCTGGCGATGAAAGGGGTGGCCTACAAGCCTGTAAGCTCGTCGCACCTGCTCAGCCGCAACCTGCTGATCTTTGGCCTTGGCGGTGTAATTGCGCCTTTTATCGGCATCAAGCTGATTGATCTGGTGGTTCATTTGTGGATTTAGACAGAATGAACTAAAGAAATGGATAAGCGATAGATTATGAAAAAGGGATGATACGATATGAAAACGACAGTGACGACGGCGGTCGGCGAAGAAAAGTGGAGCGGTTCCTTGTGGGGTGTCGCACTGCGCACGAGTCTGGTGCTGATCGTCCTATGCGGGATTGCGTATCCGCTGGTGAGCACCGGCCTGGCCCAGCTGATCTTTCCAAACCAGGCGAGCGGCAGCATGCTAAAGGACAGCACGGGAAAGGTCGTGGGTTCCGAGCTGATTGGCCAGTCCTTTACGGACCCTTCCTTCTTCCAGGGGCGGGTTTCCAGTATTGATTACAAGGCAGAGGGTTCGGGATCGAACAACTATGCCCCGTCCAATCCCGAGCTGCTGAAGCGGGTTCAAGCCTCGATCGCAGATTGGCAAAAGAACAACCCTGACGTGCCAGTCAGCGAGCTTCCGATGGACCTGATCACCAACTCGGGCTCCGGGCTGGATCCCCATATTACACCCGAATCAGCGAAAGCCCAGGTACCGCGGATCAGCAAGCTCCGCGGCGTTTCGGCCGATGAGCTGGACCGCCTCGTTGAGCGGAACACAGAGGGCCGGGACCTCGGCGTATTCGGCGAGAAGCGGGTCAATGTGCTGAAGCTGAACCTGGCCCTGAGCGAGCTCGGCAAGTCCTGATATTTAAAAAAAGCTCCGTATCCATGGAATCCATGAGATACGGGGCTTTTATTGTGTCCGTTGCTATTAACTGAAAATGGTCTGAACCAGAAGGTACACGTTCAGGACAATGATAAATGCCGCCACGACCCAGGCCAATATTTTGACCCAAACCGGATTGACGAATTTGCCCATAAGCTTCTTGTCGCTAGTAAACTTGACCAGCGGAACCACCGCAAACGGCAGCTGGAGGGACAGGATGACCTGGCTCAGAATGAGCAGATCCTCGGTGCCGCTCTCGCCGTAGATGGCCGTCACGATGACCGCCGGGATGATGGCGATCATCCGGGTGATCAGCCGGCGCAGCCAGGACGGCAGCCGCAGGTTCAGGAAGCCCTCCATGACGATCTGTCCGGCGAGGGTGCCGGTCAGCGTCGAGTTCTGGCCTGATGCCAGCAGGGCGACGGCGAACAAAATGCTTCCGAGCGTCGTTCCGAGCAGCGGCGTCAGCAGATGGTACGCATCGCTGATGTCGGCGACCGTAGTCATCCCCGCCTTGTGGAATGTCGCCGCCGAGACGATCAGGATCGCCGCGTTGATGAACAGGGCAAGCGTTAGCGCAATCGTCGAATCCCACGCGGAAAATTTGATGGCTTCCCGCTTGCCCTTGTCGGTGTTTTCGTACTGCCGGGTCTGCACGATCGATGAGTGAAGGTACAGGTTATGCGGCATAACGGTCGCGCCCAGGATGCCGATGGCGATATAGAGCTTCTGATGATCGGTCACCAGATCGGCTGTCGGGATGAACCCGGTGAAGATGCTGGCGGCATCCGGCTTGGAGAGCCACAGATCGATCCCGAAGCACAGTCCGATCGTCACGATCAGCACGATGACGAGCGTCTCGATCGCCCGAAAGCCCTTGTGCTGCAGCAGCAGCACGAGCAGGACGTCGAGGACGGTGATCAGCACGCCGTACAGGATCGGAATCCCGAACAGCAGCTTCAGGGCGATCGCCGAACCGATGACTTCGGCCAGATCACAGGCTGCGATGGCCAGTTCACACAGCACCCACAGACCGATGCTGACCGGCTTGCTGTAATGGCTGCGGCACGCCTGCGCCAGGTCGTGGCCTGTAACGATGCCGAGCTTGCTGCACAGCGACTGGAGCAGGACGGCCATCAGGTTCGACAGCAGGATCACGGCCAGCAGGGAATAGCCGAACCGGGATCCCCCGGCGATGTCCGTCGCCCAGTTTCCGGGATCCATATAGCCTACAGCCACCAGATATCCGGGGCCGACAAAGGCCAGAAATTTGCGAAAAGTCGAGGCGTTCACCGGGACTTTCATAGATTGGTTTACGTCAGACAGCGAAGTTCGTTCCTTCGGTTTCTCCCACGTATTGGACTTGGAAGGATGTATAATTTCGGTGTCTTTCATATGCATCACACCTTATTAAAATTATTGTAATGTAATAAATGTTCTACTATTCATTGTACTCATACAAATTTGTTTGTCTAGGGAAACTTTTATGTGGTTGTACAATTATTTTTGGGACACACAAGAATGGGATGCACACCTCTTCTGAATAGCCATTACCCGAAGGATCCCGTTTCAAATAGAAAGGATCGCTTTAATTAATGAGGGTAGGGTCAAATTTCAGGAAAAGGAGTCGATGAAGATGAAAGCTCTATATACGGCAACGGCAACGGTCCATGGCGGCCGGGAGGGTTCGGTCGCATCCTCCGATGGTGTCCTGAAGCATGAACTCAGTATGCCCAAAGAATTAGGTGGAGCGGGCGGCAATGGAACCAATCCCGAGCAGCTGTTTGCAGCCGGGTACGGTGCCTGCTACGAAAGCGCACTGGCCAATGTGGCCCGTCAGGCCGGCGTGAAGCTGAATGATGTGGAGGTCACTTCCAACGTCATGATCGGCAAAGACGAGAGCGACGGCGGTTTCCGCCTTGCGGCCCGTCTCGATATCAAGCTGCCCGGGATCGAACGTGAACAAGCGGAAGAGCTTGCGAAAAAGGCGCATGAATTTTGCCCGTATTCCAAAGCCACGCGGGGGAATATCGATGTCGAGCTGAACGTGATTTAAATAACGCCAGGATGTATCCGAACGTCTATCGACGTACCTTCATAGAAAACTGGCCGCGTTTCGCGGAAGTTTTCCGTGCGATGATGGAATGGCTTTAGCTCCGCTGAACTTTATCATCGTAACAAAAGCCGGGGGCTCACCACGCGGTGGCGGCTGCTTCCGGCTTTTTGTCGTATCATTTTCGGCATAACCATATCCCTGGAACGATTTCCACCGCCCTGGCGTAAAATAGTTAGGCACCAAAGGAAAGGGGAGATCAGCTTGAGCATTAAGGACATCATTGAGGATCGTTTTGTTTGCGTTAAGTGCAAGGGGCGGATCTGCGACATACGTGAGGTTTCCATGACAGGAGCTGGCCTCAGCAAGATGTTTGATATCCAGCATATCCATTATTTATTTGTTTCCTGCAAGCATTGCGGGAATGTCGAGGTGTTTAATCCCGATATTTTGGAAGGGAAAAAGAAAGATCAGCTTGGTACGATTCTGGATATTTTCTTTGGGAGTTAGGCATCCTTTATATTGAAGGGAAGCAAAAGCGATCGGTACTGTAGAGACATATTGGGGCCAAATACATGAATTACATACCCTTCTTTGTTGACATGATATATAAAATTCATTTAATATGTCTAAGTACTTGTTACGTACTATTTGTCCGAGGCAAGAAAACTAAATAAACGGGTGATGCATATGTCTTACAGACCGATCATTACGAACGTCAGAGAAGCCAGCAGCAATGAAAAAAGCGGATTGTACGAATTCATTATCAACCTGGCTGACGGAACAGAGTGCCGTGCGTTCTATAACCGTTTTCCGGAATGGAAAATGACTAACATCAGCCGATTGCAGAAAACTCCTTGTCCTGTATGCCGCAAAGACTTTATTTGCAAGTGCATGGAGAGCTTTACAGGCGAGCTGGAACAGCAAATCGTTGAGAACCAATGGATTGATAAGGCGCTTGCCCATTAATATCATCCAGGAGATACAGGTGCGGGATTATGAATCCCGTGCTTTTTTCTATTTTCGGGGAGTAATAAGGTGGCTTGATTTACGAGGCAATAAGGAAGATACTGGAGGTAAGGGAGGGCTCGCCGATGACCATGCAGCAAGGAAGCGCAGGTAAGCCAAATGCCATTGTTCTGATTGACGGCGTCTGTCATTTATGCCAGGGGCTGACCAAGTTCATTCTCCAGCGGGATCCGGCAGGAATATTCCATTTTGCCTCACTTCAGTCCGAGATCGGAGAGAAGCTGCTCCGGGAGGGCGGTTTGCCAGTCGGAACCCTAAATACCGTCGTTCTGATTGAAAACGGACGCTATTATACGGAATCTGCTGCAGCTTTGCGGATTGTGCGGCGTTTAAAGCAGCCTTGGCCGCTTCTGTATGCTTTTATCGCTGTGCCTGCGCCGCTCCGGAACGTGATCTATCGCTGGGTCGCGCGCAACCGGTACCGCTGGTTTGGCAAGGAGGAAGCCTGCCTGCTGCCCACGCCAGAGATTAGGAACCGTTTTCTGTGAAAATGAACCACTACCGGATCGATTTTTTCATGTCAAAGTGTATTGTGTTTCCGGTCCGGATGTGATAAATTCTAAATTAAGTAAATACTTACCAATAACGGAAGCACCGTTTAACACCCGCCAGGCGGGTTGTTGGACGGTGCTTTTTTTGTTGTCTGAAACGAGGAGGGATCATTCGTGATGGTACCATACCGAATTACGCTCGCGGTCAAGGAGGCGCAGTATCTGGAGGGTATCCTGCACTATGTTCACAGCAGCGAGTTTGGGGACAAGCTGCACATATCCGGATTCACTAAATTGGACGCTTTTATGAAGTATATGGACGGCGAGGAGCTGCCCGACGCCGTCGTAGGGGAGGCCGCCTTCCTGGAACCCTGGCTTGCCGGGAAGAACGGCGATATACCGAACTGGATTTTGCTCGGACATGGGGAGGCAGCCTCCATACAAGGACCGGTGCTCCCCAAATATCAGCCCCTTCCGGAGCTGATGGCTTCCATCCTCGGCTTATGCCGGAGGGAAGGTCAGCGGCGTACACTGCCAGTGGCGGACGGAGAGGCCGTGACGATCGGCTTCGTCTCCGTCGTGGGCGGGAGCGGGAAGACGACCGCCGCCGTTAATATGGCCAAACAGCTGGGGGCGGCCGGCCTGTCGGTATTTTATTTGAACCTCGAAACCGTGAACAGCAGCGGAATTTTTCCCAGACAGGGGGGCGGTGCGGAGAGTGCCGAGGGGCTGCCCGGGATGCTGTATGAGCTGAAAGCGGCCCAGGAGGAGAAGCATGTGCAGACGATGGTATCCCCGGAGCCGTACACCGTCCATCATCCGGGAATTCGTGCGGATTGGTTCAAACCCGTCACCAATTTGAAAGAGCTGGTTCAATTGGGTAAGGCCGATACACGGAAGCTGCTGCAGAGCATCGCGGCAAGCGGCCGGTACGACGTGGTGATCGCCGACACAGATTCCGGGCCGAACGAACGCCTGGCCGCTGTCCTGGAAGGATGCCGCCACCTGGTCTGGCTGATGCTGGACGACATCACCAATCTGTACAAAAACGGCCAGTGGTTTGCGTTTATGGAGCGGAGCCAGCCGGAACTGTTCGCCGAGCTTGCCGGAAAGAGTCGGTACGTGGTCAATCGGTTCACCGGGCAGCTGGCCAATCCGCTGCCCGCGTGCATTCCGGAGGTGGACGGCGTTCTGCCGTATATCCCTTCCTGGAAGCATAACAGCAACGAAGAGCTGCTGCTCAGCTCGCCGATCTACCAGCGGGATATCCTCAAGCTGTGCAAGTCCCTCTTGGGGGACTCATTTGTCAGTGGTTCAGGAGTGAGGGGATATGGATGAAGAGCTGTTCCGCGAGCTTCGTCAAGAAATCCGGTCCGGACTGGACGTGACTTCTGCGCTTGGCAACCGGGAGCTGATGCAGTATATCGAGCGGACGGTGTTCAGGAGACCTGAGCTTCGCGAGCTGACCGCGCAGGAGAAGCGCAGCCTGATCCGGCGGATCTTCGATTCGTTCCGCGGGCTCGACATTTTGCAGCCTTTGGTGGACAATCCCGCGATTACCGAAATTATGATCAACAGCCACGAGGATATTTTTATCGAGCAGGACGGCGTGGTGTCCCGGCTGCCGCTGAAGTTCGAATCGAGGTCGAGGCTTGAAGACATTATCCAGTCGATCGTTGCCGGCGTGAACCGCGTCGTCAACGAGTCTTCGCCGATCGTGGACGCCAGGCTGAAGGACGGCTCGCGGGTCAACATCGTCCTGCCGCCGGTTGCGCTGAAGGGGCCGACGATGACGATCCGGAAGTTCCCCGAATCGCCGATGACGATGCAGGACTTGATCGTCCGGAGAGCACTGAGTCCGGAGGCGGCTGAGTTTCTGCAGCAGCTGGTGGTGGGGAAATACAACATCTTTATCAGCGGCGGGACGGGCTCTGGCAAAACGACGTTCCTCAATGCCCTGTCGCAATTCATCCCGTCGGACGAACGGGTGATCACGATTGAGGATTCGGCAGAGCTTCAGATTGTCACGGTCCCCAATCTGGTCGCTCTGGAGACCCGTAACGCCAACACGGAGGGGAGAGGGGAAATCGCCATCCGGGATCTGATCCGCTCCTCCCTTCGGATGCGTCCCAATCGGATCGTGGTCGGCGAGGTTCGGGGGAGCGAGGCGCTCGATATGCTGCAGGCGATGAACACCGGCCATGATGGAAGCTTATCGACCGGCCATGCGAACAACACGCGCGATATGATCAGCCGGCTGGAGACGATGGTGCTGAGCGGAGCGGATCTGCCTGTGCCTGTCGTCCGCCAGCAGATCAGCTCGGCGATCGATATTTTTGTCCATCTGTCCAGGATGCGCGACCGCACGCGGAAGGTCACTGAAATCAGCGAGGTAGCCGGGCTGGAGAACGGCGAGGTGGTCCTTAATCCGCTGTTCCGTTTTCGGGAGACGGGGGAGAAGGAAGGAAAGGTTGAAGGGGAGCTGGAGCCGACGGGAAACGGATTGATTCATGTCGCAAAGCTTCAGGCTGCGGGAATCGCCGCCGCAAAGAAGTGAAACGGACATTTTTAATTCAAATATGTAGAGATTGGGGGCGCAGGCTGCTTGATTCAGCATCAAATTTAAAGGCCTTAATAAACCAGTTGGGTACTGTTACCAGGGAGGTGAAGCGATGTTACACGAACAGCAGGGAACAGGGAGCAACGGTAACGGGCGGGAGGCCGCTCCACCCAAGAAGCCAGGCAGGGCGCTCAGAAGGCAAGGCATGGACGGATCTCCCCCTCCAGAGGGTATAGGGAAGAAGCTTCCGGATTACCAGACTTATGAGCTGAACGGGCTCCAGCGTACGGCATGCATTGCTATTGGGGGTTTGTTATGCTTCGGAATCGGCTATTTGTTCTATCACCAATGGCTCGTAGCTATAATCATGGCATCTGGCGGATGGATCGTTCCGCGTTTTTGGAGGGCTCATCTTCTGGAGCGCCGGAGGACCGCGATGAATCTTCACTTTAAGCAGGTGCTGTATTCGTTGTCTTCCTCCCTGTCTGCGGGCAAGTCGGTGGAGAACGGATTTAGGGAGGCTATTCAGGACCTGCGGATGCTCGACCCGGATGCGGAGAATGACCTGATTACCGAGCTGGGTATTATCTGCGCAAGAATGGAATACGGCGAACCGGTCGAGGATGCGCTGAATGACTTCAGCCGGCGTGCGGCAATGGAGGATATAACGAATTTTGCGGATGTGTTCACGACGTGTAAGCGCACGGGCGGGGACCTTGTCGAGGTTGTACGGCACACCTCAACTGTGATCGGCGAGAAGCTCGATATCAAACAGGAGATCTCGGTCATGATCGCCCAGAAAAAATTTGAATCCAGAGCCTTGTTGGCTGCGCCTATCCTGATGCTGATGTTTATGAATTTTACGGCCGGAGACTATATGCAGCCGCTGTACAGCGGGATGGGCATCGTGATTTCGACAGGTGCATTGGTGGGACTGGCCGGTTGCCTGCTATGGATTATGAAGATGATGAATATCAAGGTGTGAACGGGGTGAAGTCATGAAATTATTGGCTGCCGTGATGTTGGCTCTGCTGGCGGGAGGTTGGGTGGTGCAGAACCAGCGCTGCGGCGACAAGTATAAGCGGTTGATGACATTGCCGATGGAAGGGATTCGGCTGAGAGCGGTGATGCGGCCCATGCTGTACATCATCGACCAGTACAAGCTGACTGCGCGTTTTCCGCTCTTCTTCTTCAGGCTTCAGCGCTCGATCCAGAAGATTTACGGGCAGCGGCACAGCGTGGAGATGACGTTCCTGTATGCCGGAGAGATGCTGTGTTACAGCTGGCTTATGCTGATGCTGGGCTGCCTGCTGACGCTTGCCGCCGGGGGGAACACGGGGCTTTTTATTGGAGGGCTGCTGGCCATCCTTCTGCCGGCCGCGATCATTAAGGACCTGCACACGAAGGTTGATAAGCGGGACCAGGATATTACGATCGAGCTGGCCGAGCTGCTGAACAAGATCGTCCTGCTCGTCGGAGCCGGCGAGACGGTACAGAAGGCCATCACGCGATGCGCACGTCAGAAGGAAGCCCAAAAGGATCATCCGCTTTATAAGGAACTAATCCGGATGATCGATGATCTGGAAGGCGGGTATTCCTTTCAGCAGTCGTTTGAGAATTTTAGCAAACGCTGTGCCGTGCAGGAGGTATCCGCGTTTACGACAGCCGTGCTGCTCAATTTGCGGCGAGGGGGCAGCGACTTTGCCATGGCTCTGAACGACTTGTCCCGGGGATTATGGGAGAAGCGCAAGGCCATTACCCGGACACGAGGAGAGCAAGCTTCGTCAAAGCTCGTTTTTCCAATGATGGTCATTTTTATGATCGTGATTGTGCTGGTGGGCACACCGGCTTTTATGATGATGAACATGTAGGAGGGGTATAAATGCTGACAATGATAAGACGAAGCGGCAAGAAATTATGGAAGGACGAGGAGGGGCTCGGAACGCTCGAAATGCTGCTGATTATCGTCGTGATCCTCATTATCGCGCTTCTGTTTAAGAAGCAAATTATGGAGCTTATCAACAAACTTCTGGCTAACGTCAACAAAAAAAGTGAAGAATTTACGAGCTAGGTTAAAAGAATGCGAGGGAAGCTTTACGCTGGAAGCCTCCCTCGTCATGCCGGTCGTTCTGTTCACGACGATGATTCTGCTGTTTCTGTCCCTGTATATGTATCAGCAGAGCATGCTGCATCAAGCGGCGTCCGCAGCCGCGGAGCGCACGGCCTACAGCTGGGATAACAGCCATAAAGAAGCGCTTGACGGCTCGGTGCCGGTCGACCAGTATGATTCGCTGTATTGGCGAATGACAGACGATCAATGGCTTGGTGCGTTGTTTGGCTGGGCTGGAGCTGAAAACTCACAGACGGTACCTGTTCCAAGTACATCTTCCACGCAAGGGGCGCTGACGGCGATCAAGCTGAGCAAAACCGGCTCGACGATTCCGGCGGGCATGCAGGGGGATATGACCTATAAAAATGCTCTGCTGCAGCGGAAAGTAACTGCCAGCTTGAACCAAATGATCTCCCTTCGGCCGCTCGATGCCATGCTGGACGGAGGGAGCGAGCTTCGAACCTCCGGGAGTTCATTGGTCGTGGATCCGGTAGAATTTATCCGCAGCATCCATCTGATGAGATACTACGGCTCGAAGTTTAAGAAGAATGATGCTGGTGAAGGGATGGATCGGGGCAACGCGGCTGGGGTGCTGCAGCAGCTTCAAGCTTCCGGAAGCCAGCCTTAGGACCCGAGAGGAGGATTGGCGGGTGTTCGGTAAGAGACGCTCGGAAAGTGGATCAGTATCCATCTTTCTTATAGGGGTTTTGGCCATGATTTTTGCGTTTGTCGCATTATTTATCGACTACGCCCGGATCGCGGCGATGAAGGCGCAGAGCGAGCGGTTGGTCCGTGCGGCGGTCCGGTCGGTCATGTCGTCGTACGACCCTGAACTGCAGGAAAGGTATGGACTTTTTGCACACGGCAGCACGAGCGGCGATCAAATTATGGCAGGCGTGCTTAACAGCACGATGGACAAGGGAGACCGCAGCGATCGGTTTGATCTGCTCCCGCTTCAGCTGGACACCTCGTCGCTCAAGATGGAACGGATGCTGGGGGAGTATGACATTTTTAATAGGGAAGTCAGCGAGGAGATGAAGTATAAAGCGCCCATCGACTTTTCTCTGGAACTGGTCAGCAGGTTCAAGCCGCTGTCCGAATCCATGAAGGAAGCCTCGGATACGGTGGATGTCTTGAGCAAGCTGCAGAAGCTGTATGACAAGCGCGAGGAGGCCCTAGATCAGATGCTGGCGGCCCAGAGAAAGGCCGGTCAAAGCCTGAAGGAGGCTCCGGATTTGATCATGAGACCTGCCGGTGGGGCGATTCCGGACCAATCGCTCGGTTCTTCGGAAGTGGTCACCGCGGCCGACATCGCCGCACAATATGAGGACTACGTAGACAAGGTCAATCAGGATGCAAACCGTGGCGAAGACGAAGAGGAACAGTACAGCCCGGAAATACGGGAGTATAACCGCAGCTCAGGAAAGGTCATTTCCCGCCTGCAGGACATCCAGTCCTCGGCGGCCAAGAGCCATGCAAAGGAACTCCAGAATGCCCTGGAGTACTGGGAGGAGGCCCGAAGCAGCAACGATAAGATGAAGGAAGTGATTGCAGAAGCCGGAAACCGCGGCGGGACCGAAGGCTACGATCAGGTCGGGAGCGCCATAATCCCGGGGGCGGCACCGGAAGCATCCGGAAGCGATCCAGCGGCGATTCATGGCATCCGGGACGGCATAGACCAACTGCTGCTGTCCGATAGTCTGTTTCAGGAATTGAATGATGTAATTAAGACCCAAAAACAGGATTATAGTGCCTTTAACAACCAGTTATCCACCCTTTTATCCTTGCTTGCCGAGTCTTCCGGAGTTCAGGGAAGCAGTGGGCGCATGAAAAATGAGGTAATCCGGGGAGTAAGCGCCGCTGACCGTTATGTCCATGATTACGCCGTGTCAGGCAGCGGGAATAAGCTCGACGGGGTGGCAGGACAGCTGCAGGAGCATCGGGGATCCGACAAGGAAAGGAAAGAAAAAGAGAAGCTGAGCAAGGCCAAGCTGTCCGAAGCAGCAGGCATTTTGGAAAGCATTAATAAGCTGGACCAGAAAGTGAAGCAGCATAATGAGGAATACCAGGAGCTTCAGCAGTATTACGACGATAGCTTGATCTTTAATAAGGAAGACGCAGGCAGCGAGTACAAGGGGACCGATCTTGATCATGACCCCTATGATGCGGGCAAATCGGCCATGAAGCAGACGGACTCGGTGTATGGATCCATGGCGGAAATGATGTCGGGCATCAAGGACGAACTGTTCCAGAACGAATATGCAGCGCTGTATTTTACCCGTTTCGATCTTGGATTGCTGAAAGATGCGGCGGCAAGCCCGGGAAGCCGGCTTGGGGATGCGGTTGCCGATGAGATGAGCGTAAGCCATCAAGAGCTGGAGTATATCGTGTACGGCTTCCATAACCCGGTGGGTAATGTGTCAGCGGCATATGCCGAAATTTTTGCGGCACGGCTGGCGGTTCGGACCATGGAGGGGCTCGTGAAGAACAGCAAACTGGGAAATCCGCTGCTCGTTCTAGCTGCAGCGCTGCTGTACGGAGTAGAGATGGCCATGGCCGACATGGTGAAGCTCTGCAGGGAAGGATCCGTAGAGCTGTCCAGTTACGTTAAGATTCAAATGACATACCGCGACTACTTGAGATTGTTCCTGCTGATCCACAGCGACAATGAGAAGAAAATGTCCAGAATGCTGGCGCTGATTCGTCTGAATACGGGAATTAATCCTGCAGAACGCGCCACGTATGCGTCAGGAGAAGTCCGGATCGGAATGAGGCTGTGGTTTCTGCCCGGCGTGATCCAAATGGCGGGTTATGCCGGAGGCAGTCCGGATAACGTGGAAGGAAACCGTTACTATGTTACGAAAAAAGCGGATTTTGCTTATTGATCGGCTGCACCGCATGAATTGGGGGAGAGCTTCTGCTCTCGCCAAGGCGTTTACGAAGCGGGGGAAGCGGGAGCTGGGCAGCATCGTCCTGGAAGCCTCACTGGTGCTGCCCTTCTTTTTGTTCTTCGTCATTTTTCTGATTTATATCGTTCAGATGACACTCATTTCTACGGCGCTGCAGAGCACCGTTTCGGATACCGTCAAGCTGGTATCTTCCCACATATATCCGGTGGCTTTGGCCATCCAGCCGGAAGCATCCGCAGGGACGGGGGACGGATCCAAGGAGCGTGACTCCGGGAGCTGGTCGGTTCCCGAGCTGTCGCTAAGCGATTGGGCTTCCCAATATACGGGGGCTCTTCCGTCTCCCCTGAAGGAATGGATGGATGAGGCAGTGGGGCGGGCCGAAGCTCCGCTCCAGAATTTAAAAAATCAGACGGCAGAGGCGGTGCTCGATCCGGTGGTCAAACCGATATTGAAGCCACAAATGCAAAGCCATTTTCTAAGCTACGAGCGAATTCATGTTTCCAATATTCAAATCCCTGACCTCAAGAACAGGACGGATCCGTACTTTGGCATTGAAGTGAGCTACGAGCTGCCGATAAAGGTCCCTTTTATCAATAGGAAAATCGTGATTCAGGCCAAAGCACAGGAACGCCTGTGGATCGGCGCCACTGATGAAGAAGGCGCAGGAGAGGGTGAAGGGGATGTTGATGGACGCACATCCATCAGCATTTTATCCAAGCCGGATCCCGCGTATGTCGGCAAAAAGGCCAAGGTGCGCGCCAAGATCGCTCCAAACGGATCGGCGAATTTATCCGTGTTTTATAAAAGCGGTCAAAGCACCGCCAAATACTTGGGGGAAAAGCAGGCGGACGCGGACGGAACCATCGAGTGGGAATGGTGGGTCGGACCTAACACGACACCCGGAACCTGGCCCTTCGTCATTACGACTTCGGACGGCCAGCGGCTGGAGGTTATGTTTACCGTCGTAAAGGGATAGCTCATACCTCAAATGGTGTGGTTTTACCTCAATTGGTGTACTAGCCTCGTTTGGGTCGTGAAAAACCTCTTTTTGGCCTGCTTAACCTCATGTGTCCGATACCTCTACCGTAATTACGGTAACAGTTAGTTTAGTTCAACTACATAAAGAAGGGGAAAGGAGGCGGTTGTACCGTGAATCCGGCCATATATGGATGTGCAGTGCTGATTGCCGCTGCTTTTGTGACCGACATCCGGACGATGAAGATCCCGAATAAGCTTAATTTCAGCGCTATTATCGCGGGAATAACCTTCCACGGGATTTGGGACGGCTGGTCCGGTCTCGCGTTTGCAGGGAAAGGGCTGGCTGCCGGATTCCTGGTGCTGCTCGTCATGTACTGGATGGGCGCGGTCGGAGCCGGAGATGTGAAGCTGTTTGCCGGGATCGGTGCCTGGATGGGCGCTCTGTTTGCGGTTCAGTGTGTGGTTTATTCGGTCATCTTTGCGGGAATCATCGGGCTGTTGATTTCCTTGTGGAGGAGGGACGCAATGAAGCGACTGCGCCAAGCCGCGGGAAGCCTGTCCGGATTTTTTGTATTAAGGAGTCTGACCAGTTTGAGGGGAAATCGGAAAGAGCAGCTTCATTTTCCGTTTATGCTTGCCGTGCTGCCTGGCTTTATATGCGCGTGCATGTATTTGTGATTCTCGGGTTTACGAAGTGATAAGTTCCTACAGATGGTTTTCGGAGGTGAACACCGGTTTGGAGTCTCTGACGCGTGACTTTATTCAACATGACGGAACCTTTATGGTCATTGGCCCTGCTGAAGGGTACCGTCCCGATGAATTAAACAATATAGAATTATCTATGATTTCGGCCTCCCGGATTGCCAGATTTCTTCCGCTGCGCCTGAAGGAGATGGATCTCCGGGTAACGCTCCAGTATGACATTACAGGCAAGAAGATGCTGTCCCATATGCTAAGGGGAGAGAGGCTCAGCATGCCGGATTATTACGGGCTTTTGTGCCAGGTGGCCGGGACGCTGGAAGAGAGTAAGTCTTACATGCTGCAGCCGGATAAGTATGTGCTGGACGAGGATTACATCTTCGTTGACGGGTCCCTGCACTCGGGAACGCTTTATTTTACCTATGTTCCACTGGAGGAGCCGTTTCAGGACAAGCCGCTGCGAATCCGATTGAAGGAATTAGTCACGCGGCTGATGGCCACGGTCCAGGAGCTAAAGGGAAACGGTGTTCAAAGACTGCTTCAATTCACCGGAGGCGAGGACTTTTCGGTCTCCGGCTTTAAAAAGCTCCTGCTCGAACTGTTAACCGCCGAGGAGGATGGTGGACATGGATATGCTGACCATTCGGGAGGCGGCCAGCCGTCAGAAGGGTATCAAAATCATTTTCAGCAGGCTGACAGGCAAGGGTTGCCAGGTGACAGTCGTGTTCCGGGAAAAGGAATAAGAGGAGCAGAAGACTCTGCAGCGGGCAGCGTGGCACCGTTTCATAAGGCAAGAACGAATGCCCGGGCAGCTGAAGGGGATCGGCTGCGGTCTATGCCATTGCAGCAGGCAGACCGCCCAGGCCTCGAAAGGGACTCCTTTCCGGGAGTGGGCGGGCTTCAGGAAGCGTTTGACCAGTGGAACCGGAATCCGGACCGTGACGATGTCTTAGACGCAAACGATGAGCGGGAAGCAAACGGAAAGTCTGGTGGAAGGATTTATATTGCTTTGGGATGTCTATTATGTGCCGCTGTCATATGGCGGATGATTTATATGCCAAAACCCACGGCAAGCTCGCTGCTAATCAGTATCTTATTGACGATTCTGCTTGGTGTGGCGGCTTGGCTTAGCTGGTCTGGAAAGCTAAAGCTGGGCCGTTCTGCGCAGCAAGCGCTGGAAGGAGAAATCCCGGATTTCGGATCGGGTGAAATCGATGATGATCGTCATTCGGCTTCACGAAAGAGAATCCCACGGTTTCAGGTGGACCAGCTGACCGGCTGGTTCGGCAAAGGCAGCAGACGAAAGGATCGCGATGATGACGATCACGGAACAGATGATGCGGAACCGGATTGGAAGTGGAAGTTTTCGCAGGATTTACTTGCAGCATCAACAGGTATTGAACTGAGGGGAGAAGGGCAGAGGACAAGCGAGACAAATTGGCCAAGCTACTCGGCGGTAGGCTCTAACAATAAGGGGCTAGGACTGGGGAGCGGAGTTGGAAGCGGAGTTGGGATCAGACAGGAAGGACGGGATGGTCGGGAAGATCGGGAAGAACGGGATGGTCGGGAAACTCCGGCCGACCGGGAACATTATTCGGACATCCGGCAGCGTCTGTGGAGCCACCTTGAGGCTACCCATGCAGCCGGGGTTGAACATGCGGCCAACGAGCATGCTGGATCGGATGGAAGCGCCGGGCACGATTTCCGTTTGAAGGAAGGACAGGCTATGTCCGGCACCGGACGAAGTAATGCGACTGTACTTCTATCTGCGCCTGTGGATGGTGCTGCCGGAGGGAAAAGCCATCGCTCCGGCAGTCCCGGCTATTATTTGATTCGCGAAGGGGAGCAGGGGCGCCCCTCTGAACGGATTGAGCTGAAGCTGCCGCACTTCGTGATCGGAAGGTCGGAAGAGGTTGCCCAGTATGTAGAAGCCTCCACAGGCACCTCACGCGCGCATGTCGAGCTGGCCAGAGGCAAGGACGGCGGCTACCTGATCAAGGATCTGGGCTCCCGCAACGGAACCAAGCTGCATGGAGAGCCTATGGTGCCCTACAAGGAGTATCCGCTGAAGGATGGGGACACTTTTACCATCATCAGCGGAGTCTATACGTTCAAGGTATCCTGAGATCCCTCGTAGAACGTTCATCCCTGCTCGTTGGCAAGGTCGCTCAAAGCCCCCTGAAGGCGGGGATACCGGAATTTAAAGCCCAGCTCAAGCGCCTTGGCCGGAAGAATGCGCTGGCCTTCCAAGATGATCAAGGATTGTTCGCCAAGAACGGCCTTCATCATCACGGCGGGTACCGGAAACCAATGTGGCCGGTGATACGCACGGCCAACGGCTTGTCCGAATTGATCATTAGTAACCGGTTCGGGTGCCGTGGCGTTCACCGGACCCTCGGCCTCCGGATGCGTCATGCAAAACTCGATCAGCCGGACGATGTCTTCCAGATGAATCCAGGACAGCCACTGCCGGCCGCTGCCGATTTTGCCGCCGACCCCCAGCCTGTAGGGGAGGCGCATGATCGGGAAGGCTCCTCCCTGATTTCCAAGCACGACGCCGATGCGCAGCTTGACGAGCCGTACGCCCTGGATGCTGTCGGCAGCGTCTTCCCACCGGCTGACGACATCCGAAGGAAAATCCATGACCTGTTTCGGACTGTTTTCGTCAAAGGTGTCGGTCCATGAGGTGCCGTAGACGGCAATAGCTGAGGCCTGAATGACGACTCCTGGCTTGCTGTGCAGCTCCTCCACAAGCTTGGCGACGGCAGCTACGGTAGTGAGGCGAGAGCGGATAATGCTGTCCTTTGCCTTGGTGGTCCACCGCTGGCTTAATGAAGAACCGGCCAAGTTGACCAGTGCATCCATGCCCTCCATCAATTCGGGATGGCTTGCAATCTCATCCCACGTATACAACACCAGCCTAGGGTCGCGTTTATGATCGGGCGGAAGCTTGCGGGTGACGACGATCACCTCGTGTCCGTTCTTGAGCAAATGCTCCGATAGCGCGCTGCCGATAAAGCCGGTACCTCCGCAAATGGCGACTCTCATCCGATCCTCTCCTCCGAAGTTGATTTCAATTTATGATATGTATATAAATAACCCCCGGCAGAGATCAGACTGTCGAAATGAACCCATTTCTTCAATGTGAGCACTCCTGCACGGGGGTGTTCCTTCTATAAAGCGCTATTCTATTTCCCGTTCCCGGATCTTCGGGAAAGGTCCTGAAAACCCGGTCCCAGCTGCGGATTATTCGTCCATCAGATGCTTGTAAGGCGTATAGTCAATGTGGTTCTTGTTCAGAAAGGCCACCAGGAATTTATTGTCCCGTTTTGGCGTTGCTTTGATATATCCTTGGATGCAGTGATCCTGCGTCACTTCCTTGGCTCCGCTCTCCACCGCAATTTTTCCGATTTCGGCTGCAATCGAATGCTTGGCGATATCCCGGAAGGGACCCGGTACCGGCTTCACCAGCTTGTCCAGAAACGCCTTGGATTCGTCCGTCCACAGATGCCGGCTGGTTTCGACCCAGTAATTCTGCCAGTCCAGCTTGGACTTGCCGTCATTCTTCGGCAGCACCTTCAGAAATTTGCGGATCATAAAATATCCGCCGATCACCATGCACACAAGCAAAATGATGGCCCACACAAATATGGAATTCATAAACGTGTTGGACGGCGCCGTTGCAGTCAGCAACTTTGTGCCCAGTGAACTATGCATATTGTCACCTCTATAAATCGTTTATCGCAGTTATATTCCATTCTTTAGAATTATAACGCATTTATAGATTTATTTCATTATCCACGATAAAATAAGGGATAATTCGTTTAAGGGGGATAAACCATGCTCAAAATTGGTTCTCACGTGTCCTTTTCGGACAAGGGCCTGTTAACTGCAACCAAAGAAGCGGACACCTATGGATCGAGTTCGTTTATGATATATACGGGCGCACCGCAGAATACGCGGCGTAAGCCCATTGAATCGATGTATATCGAAGAAGGCAAAGCCCAAATGAAAGAGAGCGGTATCGACGAAATCGTCGTTCACGCGCCTTACATTATTAACCTCGGTTCTTATAAGTCGAATACGTTTGAGCTCGCCGTAAACTTTTTGCAGGAGGAAATCCGCCGGACCCATGCTATCGGGGTCAAAAACATCGTGCTGCATCCCGGCGCTTACACCGACATGGATGCCGAATACGGCATTCAGCGCATCGCCGACGGCTTGAATGAAGTGCTCGACGGAACCAACGAGACGGAGGTTCATATCGCGCTGGAGACGATGGCCGGCAAAGGCACGGAGATGGGACGCACGTTCGACGAAATCGCCCGCATGATCGACAAGGTGAAGCACAACGAACGCCTGACGATCTGCATGGACACCTGCCACATTCATGACGCCGGTTATGATATCGTGGACGACCTTGATGGCGTGCTGGAAGAGTTCGACCGGATCATCGGTCTGAACCGGATCGGCGTCGTTCATATCAATGACAGTAAAAATCCGCGCGGCGCCGCCAAAGACCGTCATACGCCAATCGGATCCGGCTGGATCGGCTTTGACGCCATCAACCGCGTTGTCCACCACGAGAAGCTGCAAGGGCTCCCGTTCATTCTGGAAACGCCGTGGATCGGCAAGGATGCGAAGACGCAGCGGCCGATGTACGAGGTGGAGATTGCGCTGCTTCGCGGCAATGTCGGCGAACGCTTCGGCTCTGAGTTCCTCGGCCAGGTTGAACAGCTGCATTCCTTCTTTGGCAAACAGGAAGTCGATCCACGCCAATATGTGCTGGACGTGTGGAATGTGCTGAAAACCGACGCCAAGGCGAAGAAAGCCGATCCGCGCGAGCCGATGGAGCGCCTGTACGACATGATTATGGAAGCGGGACTGTTCCCTGAGCTCAGCGAGGAGCAGATTAATCTGCGCCTGACCGCCTGGTTTGCGGGTAAAGGAATTTTGGCGTAAGCCGACAGAATCACAGAGGGGCCATACGGTTCAAGAGAGAGAACACGAGAGAGAGGAATGGATTTACACATGGAATTGCATGTCAAAAAAGAAAACAACACGGGAAGTGCGCACGCCAACCGCGCAAGAATGCTGATTTCGTGTCCGGACGGACCGGGAATCGTGGCGGCGGTATCGCATTTTCTGCATCAACACGGCGCGAATATCGTCCAGTCGGACCAATATACGATGGATCCGGAAGGCGGCATGTTCTTTATGCGCGTTGAATTCGACCTGCCGGAGCTGGAGAAGAGGCAGCCGGAGCTGGAAAGCCAATTCAGCGAGGTGGCATCGACCTTCCGGATGGATTGGAAAATGCAGAACGTCAGCCGTAAGAAGAAGCTGGCCATTTTCGTATCCAAGGAAGACCATTGTTTGGTCGAGCTGCTGTGGCAGTGGCAGGCCGGCGACCTGGATGCCGAAATCGCCATGGTGGTCAGCAACCATCCGGATATGAAGGAATATGTGGAATCGTTCGGCATTCCGTACCATCACATTCCGGTGACGGCGGATACGAAGAAGGAAGCGGAGCAGCGCCAGCTTGAAGTCGTGGGCGGTGACATCGACGTGATCATCCTCGCCCGGTATATGCAGATCGTTTCACCGTTCTTTATTGAGCATTACCGCAACCGGATCATCAACATCCACCATTCGTTCCTGCCGGCCTTCGTCGGCGGCAAACCGTATGCCCAAGCCTATCAGCGCGGGGTGAAGATCATCGGGGCGACCGCGCACTACGTGACGGAGGAGCTGGATGGAGGACCGATCATCGAGCAGGACGTTCAGCGGGTCAGCCACCGCGACGATGTCAGCGAGCTGAAGCGGATCGGCCGGACGATCGAGCGTGTCGTGCTGGCGCGTGCGGTGAAATGGCATATCGAGGACCGCATTCTGGTGCATGAGAACAAGACGGTCGTTTTTAACGGGTAACCCATAATAGACAGGCACCCTTGGCGCGAACTATAGCGCAGGCAGCCAGTATCTATGAATCATTGAAAAAATGAATAAAGGCTTTTTGCGTACGAGAAGCGGCTCGCTAGTTTTCAGGAGATGTGACGAGGATGCAGGGTTTGACCCCATCGCGTTCGTCAATAGGATGAATGACATAGAGCTATGGGGATCGCCGTGCGCATCAAGCTGTAGGTATGTCCGTCCCGCTCTCATGGAGCGGGATTTTTTTGTCGATTTAGCCCAGTTCGGACAATTTATCCAAAATTATGAAAATATTTTACCAATTTCGCCCCATCCCTATAGTAGAATGACCAAAGAAGCCTGAGAGAAGAGAGGAGACAATCATGCAATCATTTCGACGTTACATAAGGCGGATCGTACTTCCAGTACTGCTTACCATATGGGTGCTGCTGCTCCTGCCTGGATGGGGCGGCACCGCGCATGCGGAGGATGCCCCTTCCATTTCGCTGAAAACCGAAATCGGCTACAACGGCAAAATGAAAATGGGCAGCTGGAATCCCGTCAAATTCACCCTCACCAGCAGCCAGGATATTTCCGGAGATCTGGTTATCCAGATCGACACCGGACTGGCTCCCGCCACTTACGTCCAGCACGTCGAACTGCCGAAGGATACGGCCAAGGTCGTCATCATGGGCGTTCCGGGGGACAACTTCACCAAGGATACAAATGAAATCCGCTTTTATAAAAATTCTTTCCAAAAGGGCAAGCGGGTCAGCTTCAGCTCCGGTACGCCTTATCTGAAGGGCATGCCTGTGACGGCCTCCAATGTGGCTGTTCTGTCGGAGGACCCCGACACGATGAATTTTTTAAACGTGCTGCGGAGCAGCGGGTATGACCTGAACGTTCTGCCGCTGAAAGGCACGGATTTGCCCGAGGATCCGATGCTGCTGGACAGCCTTGACGTCATCGTGCTGAACCGTTTTGCCTCAGACACCTTGTCCAAAGGGCAGGCCGCAGCCGTAGAGCAGTGGGTGCGTTCCGGCGGCGAGCTGGTCCTTGCCGGCGGTGCGGCATATCCGAAGTCGGCAGCCGCTTTCGAACAGATTGCCCCGGTTCAGTATACGGGCACTTACACGGCATCATCCCTTCCGGAGCTCGCCAAGCTGGGCGGCAAGCCGCTGGAGCTGGGCGGTGAGCTTACGCTCTCCGACGCTTCCCCGGTGGAAGGAGGAGAGGTTATGTATCAGGTTGGCGGCAAGCCGCTCATCGCTTCCCGCCAAGTCGAGCAGGGCACTGTGCTGTATGCAGCCTACGATTTGTCAATGGAACCGCTGGCTTCCTGGAGCGGTCATCCGTCGGTGTGGTCGTATCTGCTGCGTGATCACCTGGCACTGTCCAATCAGCCGAACAACAAATTCAACATGATGCAGAACCAGATGTACAATCTCATCAACGTACTGGATTATTTTCCTTCGCTGAAAATGCCGTCTTTTCCAGTCATGGCCTGGCTGCTCATCATTTATGCTGTGATTGTGGCGCCGGTGCTGTACTGGATTCTGAAAAAGGCAGACAAGCGCGAATGGGCCTGGTGGATCATTCCGCTCATCGCGGTTATCGCCAGCGGCACTGTCTACATGATCGGAGCGGCCGATAAAACCAAACAGCTTGCCCATACCATCAACATGCTGGAGCTGGACGGAAAGGGCAATGCCTCGGAGGTCAGCGCTTCGGCATTCTTTACGCCCCGGAGCGGGGAGTTCACGATTGATTTTCCGGCACATACCTATCTGACGGTTGATCGGACCAACGGGGCTTTCAGCAGCTCGAACCGTTCGAACAGCTTTGTGGAGGTCGGTGATCAGTCGACCCGATTGACCTTGAGTGATATGCCGCAGTGGTCCCTCGCGAAGGTATGGTCCAATCGCCGGGAGAACCGGAAGGTCGGCCAGTTCGATGTGAAGATCCAGCTGGATGCCAAGGGGAACATCGGAGGGCAGGTGACGAACAACACTTCCTATAATCTGAATCATGCGGTGCTGGCGCTAGGCGGAAGCCTGTTTGAGCTCGGCGACTTCGGCAAAGGGGAAACCAAACCGCTGTCGGCTGCCAGTAAACCGACCGCCGTTAATCCGTACAATATGGCCAACCAAATCTTTGGCAATCTTACCGGAGGCCAGGCGGACGAATTTACGCGGGAACGCGAAATTCTGATGACCACGGTTCCGAACACGGCATGGTATCAGTCAGGCTCCTACGTGATGGCCTGGAGCAAAGATCCGCTGGTCAGCTACACCATGGAGGGCAAGAAGCTGGAAGGCAATCAGCTGAACCTGTGGGCACAGCCCGTTTCCATCAACTGGGCGCAGAACGGAAACCTCAACATTCCCTTCGGGTTTATTCAGCCGAAGGTTACGCAGATATCGTCGCCGGGATGGTATGAAGATCCAAGCGGAACCACCGAAATGGACCAAGGCAGCATCACCTTCGAGTACACGGTGCCTGCACTGAAGCAGGGTGCCTCTGCCGTGCTGACTCTCCGTGCGAACAACCCCGGGAAGAAAACGCAGTACCAGATTTTCAACAATGACAAACAGACTTGGGACCCGGTAACCTGGGATGCCACCAAGCAGTGGAAGGCTGAAAAGAACGTCCAACAATACTTGGCGGGCGGCCGGATTCGTCTGATGCTGACAGCCCAGGAGCATGTCCAGTTGAAACTTCCGGAGATCAGCTTGAAGGGAGCGGAGAAGCCGTGATCGAGATTGAACATTTAACGAAAACTTATGGGAGCTTTCAAGCGTTAAAAGATATTAATATGTACATTCCGCAGGGAACGGTTTTTGGGTTCGTCGGTCCGAACGGGGCCGGCAAATCGACGACGATGTCGATCCTGGCCACGCTTATGCTGCCCACTTCGGGCACCGCGCGGGTAGACGGCTTTGAAGTGACCGAAAACCCCAAGGAGGTCCGCAAAAGAATAGGCTACATGCCGGATTTCTTCGGGGTCTATGACCAGCTGAAAACGACGGAGTACCTGCATTTTTACGGAGCCAGCTACAACATCCCGCGCGGGGAGCGGGACAAATTGATTCCCCAGCTGCTGGAGCTCGTCAACCTGAGCGACAAAGCGGACACTTACGTCGACAGCCTGTCCCGGGGGATGAAGCAGCGGCTGTGCCTGGCCAGATGTCTGGTGCATGACCCTAAGGTGCTCATTCTCGACGAACCGGCATCCGGGCTCGACCCGCGGGCGCGCATTGAAATGCGCGAAATTTTGAAGGAACTGAAGCTGATGGGCAAAACGATCATCATCTCCTCGCACATCCTGCCCGAGCTGGCGGAAATGGTCGATGAAATCGGCGTCATCGAGCACGGGCAAATGGTCGCCCAAGGCCGGGTGGCCGATATCCAGAATCGTCTTCGCGTCAAAAAAGTGCTTCACATCCGTTCGCTGGACAAGGAAGAAGAACTTGCGGCACGGCTGCGGGACGAACCTTACGTCAGCGGCGTTCTTGCCGACAACACCGGCATCCATGTCCATTTCGGCGGCGGGGATGAGGATCAGGGGGCCCTGCTTCAGAGAATCGTCACATGGGGTTACCCCGTACTGTCGTTTCACGAAGCGCAGACCAATCTGGAAGACGTATTCCTCGAAATTACGAAAGGAGGGCCCGCGACATGAATTGGACGCGCAAATGGATCAATCCCGTGCTGGATAAGGAATTCCGGCTGCGGATGCGGACCCCCCGGTCGGCGATTTCCCTGATGGTGTATATTTTGGTTCTCGGGCTGATCGCCCTGGGCTTTATTTATGTCAGCATGTACCTCGGGAACGGCGGAGGGCAAACCCGATTCAACTCGGGCATGGGCCAGATCATGTTCTATGTGCTGAGCTTTGCCCAGCTGGTGCTGATTGCATTCATGGCACCGGCGCTGACGGCGGGTGTCATCAGCAGCGAACGGGAAAAGCAGACGCTCAGCATGCTGCTAACCACCCAACAGAGCTCGTCGACGATCATTTTGAGCAAGCTGGTATCCTCGCTCAGCTTTATGGCCTTGATCGTGGTAGCGACGCTGCCGGTATACAGCATCGTATTTATGTATGGCGGCATCTCCCTGAATCAGCTGGTCTCCCTGTTCCTGTTCTATCTGTTCATTATGCTGATGCTGGGATCGCTGGGGGTTCTTTTCTCCACGCTGCTGAAGCGGACGATGATCTCCGTGATCGTGACCTATGGCGTTGGATTGTGCATCTTTTTGCTGACGGGACTACTGTATCTGTTCGCCCTGAGCTTGGTTCAGAGACAAAATGCACAATCCGTGCTGCAACCGGATTACTCCTGGGTTGGTTATATCCTGGGCCTGAATCCCGCGGCGGCGCTGATCAGCTTATTCGAACCGAGCTTCTCCAAACAGGCCTTCCTTGTTCAGGGAACGACGCTCAATGCGGATGCGCCGATTCAGCTCTGGCAGGAGTTTGTGGTGGTGTACAGCGTGGTCATCATCGTGTCGCTTTGGCTCAGCATTCGCCTGATTCGCCCGGTTCGCCGGAGAAGGAAGCAGGCAGAGACAGACGGCACGGATAGCGGAGCAACGATGGAACCTGTGAAATAAGGACGGGACGGGATTTAAAGAAAGCTGAACGGGATTATAAGGACACTGGCCGAGTATTTTATCCATGAAAAAGGAGGTGGAAACCATGGACCCGATCATGCAGGCGATTCACCGGGCCCGTGCCCGTCTGCAGGTCTTCAGACTGCTAAGGTATTTGGCATATGGGTTGTCCTGCGGACTGACGGCAGCACTGCTTTTCCTGCTCGCCGCCAGGCTGTGGCCGATTCCTTTCTACCAGCTGGCGGCTGCCGGGCTTGCGGCAGCAGGAGCGGCCGCCGGTCTGGCTGCCGGGCTGCTGCACCGCATCCGTGTGAAGGAAGCGGCTGAAGCGATGGATCTCGCCAGCGGCAGCGCGGAGCGAAGCGACATGATGGTGACCGCATTGTCTTTTGCCGGGAACGATTCGGCGGCGGCTCGCTGGCAGCGGACTCAGGCGGCCGAATACGGACGCTTGTTTGCGACACAGATGAAGACAAGGCTGAGAAGGCCGAAGCTGACGAAGTGGTGGGCCGGCTGCGGCGGGGGGCTTGCCGTATGTCTTGCTCTGGCACTGCTGCCAAGCCCGATGGATGACAAGCTTGCCCAGGCGGCGGAGCAGAAGCAGTGGGTTCAGGAGCAGCGGAAGAAAACGGAAGATCTGGTGAAAGAGCTCGAAACGAAGAAGCTGGATCTGACGGCGAAAAAACCGCTGGACGGCCACCTCAAGACGCTGCAAAAGGAACTGGACGGGACCAAGGATCCGGACCGGGCCCTGGAGCAGCTGGAGAAAACGATGAAGGCGATGGAGCAGACGGCCAAACAGCAGGAAGAAAAGGTGCGGACCCTGTCGGAGCTGGGCCGGAAGATGCAGCAGACGCCCCAGCTGTCTTCCATCGGGAAGAGCCTGGAGCAGAAGGATCAGGCTGCGATGAAAAAAGCGCTGGACCAGCTGAAGCAGCAGATCCGGAAGCTGTCGCCGGAAGAGAAGGAGCAGCTCCGGGAGGCTCTGAAGAAGATGGCCGAAGAGGCCGGGAAGAAACAGGACACCAAGGCCCTTCAGGAAGCGCTGAGCAAAGCGGAGCAGGCGCTGGCCGGCACGGACCCTTCCAAGCTGGACGAAGCCCTGAAAGGGCTGGAGGAAGAGCTGGCCAAAGCGATTGCCGCGAGCCAGGCGTCTTCCAGCCAATCTGACGCCGCTTCGGCATTGGCCGCAAGCCTGGCATCGCAGGGGCTCGGCCTGGCTTCGCAGATGACGGCGGCCGGCATGCCCGTATCGGATGCCTGGGCCACCGGCGGCGCGGCGGAACAGCTGGCTCTGGCGGATTCGGCCGGGATGGGCGAGCCTTCGGACAGCGGCGGAGGCGATCCATCGGAGCCGATTGACGGGGCAAGCCAAGGTAACAGTCCCGGCCAGGGATCCGGCAGTGGATCCGGAAGCGGATCCGGTTCCGGCGCAGGTCAAGGCGGATCCGGACGCGGCGGCTCGGGCCAGGGGCCGGGAGGTTCCGGCGCAGGCCTCGGCCAAGGCGGACGCGAGCTCGTCACG
This sequence comes from Paenibacillus favisporus, assembly GCF_040545415.1. Classification (NCBI taxonomy): domain Bacteria; kingdom Bacillati; phylum Bacillota; class Bacilli; order Caryophanales; family Paenibacillaceae; genus Paenibacillus; species Paenibacillus favisporus. Next base: position 217,795 of record NZ_JBEPLV010000008.1, read on the forward strand.
ACGCCGCGCGAATTCGCCGGCAAAGGGAACGTGCAGGCGGACACCGGTCCGATCCAAGGCGGAGGCGGAACGGTCCAGAAAGGCGGCGTCGCTCCGGGAGTCGAGGGAGCGAGCCGTCCTTACGAGGAAGTGTACAAAGAATATGAGGCCGAGGCCAAAAAGTCGCTGGGGCGCAGCGACCTGCCGCAGCAGATGCAGGGTCTGGTCGAGGAATATTTTACGGGAATCAATCCGAATCCCTGATCCACAATTGAGGAGGAAGGTTAATGCTGGATACGCAAATTCAACCGGAAGCTTGGAAGGAGACGATATCCCGGGTACGGGGGCAGATCGCCGAGGTGATCGTGGGCCAGCAGGAGGTCGTCGAGCAGATGCTGTGGTGCATCTTTGCGGGAGGCCACGCCCTTCTGGAGGGCATTCCCGGTCTGGGCAAGACGATGCTGGTCCGCACGATTGCCGATACGCTCGACTTATCGTTCTCGCGCATCCAGTTTACGCCGGATTTGATGCCAAGCGACATTACGGGCACGCAGGTCATTTCTTTCGGCCGTCAGGGGGAGACTTCGATGTCCTTTCAGCGCGGGCCGCTCTTCAGCAGCATCGTGCTGGCGGACGAGATCAACCGGGCGACCCCGAAAACGCAGAGCGCTTTGCTTGAGGCGATGCAGGAGAAAACGGTGACGGTTGGCAGCGAGACGCACGTTCTGCCGAAACCGTTCTTCGTCCTGGCGACGCAAAACCCGCTTGAAAACGAAGGGACCTATCCGCTGCCGGAAGCCCAGCTGGACCGGTTCCTGCTCAAAATTCTCGTGCCATATCCGGGAAGCGAGGAGCTGAAGGAAATTGTCCGGCGGACAACAACGAACCGCCAGCCGGAGGTGCGGAAGCAGGCCGGTGCCGCTGAGCTGCTGGAAATCCAACAGGGAGCAAGGGAAGTGCTGGTCGCCGATGAAGTGCTGGATTATGCGGCCAGGCTGCTGATGATGACCCATCCGGAAGAGGCGTCGGCGCCGGAGGGCGTCAAGAAGTACGTGCGCTTCGGCTCGGGCCCGCGCGGTATCCAGTCGATCATTTCAGCGGGGAAGGTCCGGGCGGTCTGCCAAGGCAGGATGCACCTGTCCACCGGTGATATCCATGCCGTCGCGGTGCCGGCACTGCGGCACCGGATATTTTTGAATTTTGAAGGCCAGGCCATGGGCATTACGACAGACCATTTGATCCGCGAGATGCTCGAGCGGGCGGAGGCGCAGGGATGAGCGCGGAATACCTGCTGCCCCCGGACTGGATGGTCCGGCTGGAGCGGATGAGCCTTGGCTCTGCGAAGCGTGTGGCCGGTACCCTGCAGGGCAAGCGGCGCTCCAGCCGGCTCGGCTCTTCGCTCGAATTCGCCGATTACCGGCCTTACGCTCCCAGGGATGATATCCGCCGGTTCGACTGGGGCGTGTATGCGCGGACAGGCAAGCCGTTCGTCCGGCAGTTTATGGACGAGCAGGAGCTGATGGTCAGCCTGTACGTGGACTGCTCGGCATCGATGGATTTTGCAGGCGGGACCCGGGGACGGGAGGGGAATGAGAATGAAGCGATTCCCTCCAAGCTGCGGTATGCGAAGCAGCTGGCCGCCAGCATCGGATATGTTGCGCTGTGCTCTTATGAACGGCTGCAGGCCTGCTGCTTCAGCAGCCAGATCGACGCCCGCCTGCCCGTGCTCCGCGGGCGCGGAGCGGCCCACCGGCTGTTTCGGTTTTTTCAGGACGCTGCCCCCGGAGAAGAAGGAAGCCTGGCGGCCGCCTTCGGCGCACCAGGAGCGATGCCCAGACTGCCGGGGATGACTTGGATCTTCTCAGACTTTTGGCTGGATGAACGGGAGGAGGATCTCGGGCTGATGCTGAGCCGCCTAAGAGGGGCGGGGCAGGAGGTCGTGCTCGTTCAGGTGCTGGCCCCAGAGGAAATCGACCCGGCCTACAGCGGCGACCTAAGACTGATCGACAGCGAGCTGGGCACCGGGAAGGATATCGCCTTCACCGGCAAAGTGTTACGGGCCTACCAGGACGAGCTTGAACGGTATCAGGAATACCTGATGAAGCTGGCTGCGGATCGCGGCATGACCTTCATCCGGGTTTCGACAGATATGAGCCTGCAAAAGGCGGTGTTTGGCGTAATGGCGGAGGCAGGTCTCGTCATCGCCTGACGAGCTTGGTGTACAGAGAAAGGGGGAAGCATTGTGGGAATCGGTTCATGGGCAGGGCTGTGGTTTGCGCTCAGCATACCGGCGATTCTGCTGATGTATTTGCTCAAACGCAAGTTTATAGACACCACCGTGCCCAGCCACCTGCTGTGGGACCGGGTGCTGAAAAATATCGAAGCCAACCGCCCGTGGCAGAAGCTGCAAAATCGCCTGCTGCTGTGGCTGCAGCTGCTTGCCGCCGCGCTGCTCGTTTTTGCCCTGCTGCAGCCTTATCTGTGGGTATCCGGAAATAGCGGGGGGCATATCGTCTTCGTTGCCGATACATCGGGGAGCATGGGTGCAATAGCGGCGCCGCCAGTCGGCAATGCAGAACAGTCTTCCCAGGACCCGCAGGAGACGCGGATCGAACGAATGAAATCCGAGATGAAGCAGTACGTGAAGAAGCATGCCCGCGGCAGCGAGGTTACCCTGCTCAGCATGAAATCCGAGCCCGACGTGATCATTTCCCGGGAAAAGGATGCGAAGCGCATTCAGGATGCGATCGACGGTCTCACGCCTTACTACGGTCAGGCGGCGTATAATGAGACGCTGTCGCTGGCCTCTGCGCTTACGCGGGAGGAGCAGAACGCGGAGGTTGTTCTTTTTACGGACGGCGAATGGAAGGGCGCCAGCGACCAGGTCACGTTTGATGTTCCTGCACACACAGTTCTGGTTGGAAACGGTCCGGTGAAAAATGCCGGCATCCAGCAGTTTGGCATTCAGCAGGGCAAGGAAGGTAATGATGCGGTGGCCGTGCTCGGCTCGAGCGGGACATGGGATGCGCCGGTCGATGTACGCATTTATGGGGACAACAAGCTGCTGCGTACCGAATCGGCCGATCTTACCCGGCATAGCGCCACGCTGGTTCTGCAGTCTCTGCCGCCGGCTGACGTGTACCGGATTGAGCTGGATGGCGATGACGGATATGCCGCCGACAACGCAGCTTACGCTTTTGGGAAAAGCAGCCGGGAGCCGAGCATTCTGCTGCTGACGCCGGGCAATCTGTTTCTGGAAAAGGCGCTGCAGCTGACCGGAGCGCAGGTGACCCGGATGACAACGGAAGAGACGGCATCCAGCAATTCCGTGAAAACGGCGGATTCAGGGAACGCTGCGTCTGTTCCACAGGTTCCCAAGGATCCGCCGGATTTGATCGTTGTGGACGGGCAGGCGCCTGCTTTTACGAAGGAAGGTTCCTGGAAGCAGCTGCTTGAAGAGACCCCGCTGTGGTCGATCGGCGGCAGCGGTCCGGAAGTCAAGGTGAACGGTCAGGAGCCTAAAGTATCCGATCATCCGGTGAACCGGTACATCACGCTGAAGGGCCTCTACGTTGGCGAGCTGCACAAGGAACCGCTGCCGGCCTGGGCCGAGCCGCTGGTGACGATCGGCGGTACGCCGGCAATATATGCAGGCAAGGAAGCGGGACATCCGCGGCTGTCGTTTCTGTTCCGGCTGCAGGACACGGATCTGCCGCTGTCGGCGGAATTTCCGATCCTCGTCCATAACGCGGTTTCTTGGCTGAACGAAGGCGAAGGTATGGGCCTCGGCAGGGTAACAGCCGGATCGGGCATGGAGGTGCCGATCGCAGCGGATGCGGAGCAAGCGGAATGGAAGGTGCAGCATACCGGGGTGCCTGGTGCGGGAGCGCCGGTTCCGGAGGTGCAAAAACGGGAGCGGGCGATATCCTCCCTGCAGACGGCGCCGCAAGTACCCGGATTGTATGCTTTTGAAGAGCGAAACAGTCAGGGGAACACCACCAGCTATCTGGTGGAGGCGGCTGCCGATCCTTTTGAGGGGACCTTTGCCTCCTCTAAGCCGGTTGTTTTGAAATCGGGCCAAGACGATACAGGCAGGGCTGAGGCAGGTGCCGGAGAACAGGCAGGGAATCCGGGAACGGATGGGAAAATCGGTCAAAGCCGCTACTCGCTGATGTGGCTGGCCGCCGCCGTCGTACTGCTGATGATCGTGACTGAATGGGGGGTGTACCAGCGTGGGCGTTCAATTTAATTACCCTTGGCTGCTGCTATTGCTCCTTCCACTGGCGCTTCTGATGGTGTATGCGTACAAATCGGACTTTCGCCTGGCCGGCCGCCGCAAAACCTGGGCGATTGCCATCCGTTCCGTGATCCTGCTGCTGCTCGTGCTGATGCTGTCCGGATTGCAATCTTATACTGTATTGCACCAAAAGAAGGTCGTATATGTCGTTGACCGCTCGATGAGCATGACGGACACGGAAAGCGCCGAAGCGTTTATTGGACAATCGGCCAAAGGCAAGGAAGCGAAGGACACCGTCGCGGTGGTATCCACAGGTCTGGGCGCGGCTGTTGAGCAAAAAGAGACCCGTGGGCTCCCGGGCTCCCTTCGGCTAAATGCGGAACTGAAGCGGGAATACACGAATCTGGAAGCCGGCATGACGCTCTCCGGGAGCATGCTGGACAGCCGCTCGGATTCCCGGATCGTTCTGATCACCGACGGGGAGGAGAATGTCGGCAGCATGCTGTCGGCCGGACGGCTGTTGAAGAACCAGGGCATCCCGGTTGACGTGCTGGAGATGCCTTCGTCCGAACAGCAGGACGTCTCCGTGGAGGAAGTCAGAGTCCCGGAGAAGCTCTACCAAGCAGAGTCCTATTATATTGAAGTACTGGTGCGGAGCACCTATAAAGGCAAGGGTGAGCTCCGGCTGTATGAAGACAACGCCGAGATCGGCCGCGAGTCGGTGGACGTGACCCCGGGAGACAACCGGTACGCCGTGAAGGGGTTGGCCAAAAAAACGGGACTTCACCGCTACCGTGCCGAAATTTTCATGGACGGCGACCGCCAGTCGGCCAACAATGCGGGATATGCCTTTACCCGGGTGGAGGGTCCGCCCAAGGTGCTGATCGTGGAAGGCGAGAAGGGAAACGCGGCCAATCTTGCGTCGGCCCTCTCATCGGGCCTGGTTCAGTACGAGCGGATCGATCCGAGTGTTCTGCCGCTGGAGCCGGCGAAATATGCAGCGTATGACTCCATTATTTTTAACAACGTTTCCGGTGACCAGGTGGGCGAGCGGCGGATGGCCATGATCGAACAGGCGGTCCGCACCTACGGGGTCGGGTTTATGATGGCCGGTGGCGAGGACAGCTACGGCATGGGCGGCTATTTCAAGACGCCGATCGAAAAGCTGCTCCCCGTCTCCATGGAGCTGGAGGGCAAGCGGGAGATCCCGTCCCTCGGTCTGATCCTGGTCATTGACCGTTCGGGCAGCATGAGCGGCGACAAAATGGAGCTCGCCAAGGAAGCGGCGATCCGTACGGTGGAGATGTTGAGATCCAAGGATACGGTCGGCGTGCTCGCCTTTGATTCCCAGCCATGGTGGGTGGTGACGCCTCAGCCTCTGGCGAACGGCAAGGAGGAAGTTATCTCGCAGATCCAGTCCATCCAAAGCGATGGCGGGACCGATATTTACCCGGCTGCGGCCACCGCCGTAGAGGAAATGCTGAAGGTCAAGGCGCAGCGGAAGCATATCATTCTGATGACCGACGGACAGTCGGCCGGAAACGGCGGATACAGCGATTTGATCGAGCAAATGAAGGGCGGCAAAATCACGATGTCCACGGTTGCGGTCGGAATGGACGCGGACGTCAATCTGCTGCAGTCGCTGGCGGATGAGGCCAAGGGCCGATACTACTTTGTGGATGACGCTTCGTCGATACCGTCCATTTTCAGCCGCGAAGCCGCGATGATGTCCAAGTCCTACATCGTGGACAAGCCGTTTGTGCCGGCACTGCAAAACGGCGGGGACTGGACGTCTTTGTTTGAAAATGGCGTGCCGCAAGTTTACGGCTATGTCGCCACCACGCCGAAGCAGGGGGCGCAGACGGTGCTGACCAGTCCGGAGCCCGACCCGCTGCTGGCGAGGTGGCAGTACGGATCCGGCCGAACCGTCGCCTGGACGAGCGACCTGATGGGCAAATGGTCGAAGGACTGGGTAGCTTGGCCCGCCTTCTCCAATGTCGTGACCCAGATGGTAAAGTGGACCTTCCCGCAGTTTACAGCTTCCCCGTATGAGGTAAGCACGCAGATCGAGGGGAACCGGGTCCGTTTTGAAGTCAAATCGGATACGGCGGGCACGGATCAACTGCAGGCGGTCATTACCGGGGATGATCTGCAGGAGCATAAGGTGGATCTCGTTCAGGAGGCGCCGGGAAGCTATACCGGAGAGCTGCCGGTGGACCAGTCCGGTTCGTATCTGATGACGCTGCTCGATGGCAGCGGCAAGCCGGCTGCGCCCGGCACCGGGCTGGTCGTCCCTTACTCTCCGGAATACCGGATTGCGGACGGGAATGCGGATCAGGGGCTTCAGCGATTGGCTGAGCTGACCGGCGGCCGGATGCTGTCGATGGATCATCCGGAGCAGGTATTTGCCGCCAAAGCCAAGCCGAGCCGCCAGCTCCATGATTGGAGCTATGCGCTGCTGGCGGCGGCCCTGGTGCTGTGGGTGGCGGACATTGCCGTCCGCCGCCTGGCGCTCCCATGGGGCGCCATCGCTGCGCGGGCCGCCGCCATCCTGCGGCGGCGGCAAGCACCGGCCGGCGGGGCGGAGGCCCCGGACGCCGGCCTGGGCCGGCTGGCGGCGCGCAAGCAGCGCACCGCCGCCTTCTACGGCGGCCGCAACGCCGGGCCGCCGGCACCGGCGCCGCAGGCGCGCGCGGAGCGCGGCGCGGCCGGCGCCAGCGGGCGCAGCCCGCAGGAAGCCGGAGCGGAGCGTCCGGCTTCGGGGGCTTCCCGCCCGGCGGCTTCGCCTTCGCCGCCGCGCGGGAAGCCTGCAGCCCGGCCGCTGGAGGCCGGGCCGGGCAAGGAAGCTGCGGCGCAAAGCCCGCCGCAGCCGGAGGAAGAGCGGTCCGCAGCGATGGACCGCCTGCTGGCCGCGCGCAAGCGGAACCCGCGCTAGAGCGCGGATCCACGCCAATTTTACTCAAACCAAAGAACCCCTGGGAGGCAGGAGGGCTGAGGCCCGCCAGTAAATGCCATTCCAAGGGGTTCTTTTTCATATGGATTTTCAATTACAATCTGTGAATTTTCAATTATAACGTCTTCTCTCAGGTGACCGACGCTCCCTGCGAATTCCCGCTTGTGGTGAGCTCCCAGCGGCATGTCATCGTCAGCACGTCCCCACTCAGCTCGGCGGACAGCCGGCCGCCCATCTTCTCCATCAGGCTGCGGGCGATGGACAGTCCGAGGCCGGTCCCTTTACCGGAGCGCGTTTGGTCGGCTGTGTAGAACCGGTCAAACAGCAGGGAGGGATCGGTGCCGGCGAGATGCGGGGCATCATTGCGGATGACCAGCACCGCCTCGTTATTTTGCCGCTTCAGTCCGATGCCGACTTCGCCGCGCGTGTGTTTGATCGTATTGAGCAGCAGGTTTTCGATGACCCGTTTGACGGCCGACTCATCCGCGAAACCGATGACCTCCTCTTCAGGAAACTCCAGGATTGGGGTGATACTGCAGTCGGTGAACTGGTCGTACAGGCTCATGATCACGTCCTGCAGTACCGGGACGAAACGGATGCGCGCCGGCTTCAGCTCGTAATCGGTGGACTCGATCACGGACAGCTCGAAAAAATCGTTCAGCAGCGCCTGCAGACGCTGCGAACGGTGTTTGATCACACTTAAGTAGGCATGCTTTTCTTCGGGACTGAGGTCCTCGGCCTCAAGCAGCTGAATATAGCCGAAGATCGACGTCAGCGGCGTGCGGATATCATGGGACATGTTGGCGATCGCCTGCTTCAGTTCGTTTTCCGTTCGGCGCTGCAGGGCGCCGCTCTCGGTCACCCGGTCGATCAGACGGTTGATTTCAGCCGCAAGCGATTCAAGATCTTTTTCGTAATAGGACAAATCGGTTTTTTTGCCCGACCTGCCATCGTTGTAGCTCTTCAACTGGGCGGTTACCCGCCGAAGTTCCCTGCGCATCCGCAGGAGGCGGACGACGAGCAGAGCAATAACGGCGACAGCGACAATGGTGATGTAGAGCATCGTTTGTCCGCCTCCTTTGGTTTGATGGTTTCCCGCGAAAATAGATTCACTACCTTGCAGCTCATTGTTTGTATGGGGTTGCTTCTTACTTAATCTCCTTCTTCCGGAAGGCCAGAATCCCCAAAGCTCCAAACATCAGGAACCAGACGACCGGCACAACGGTCATGGCGGTGAGCTGCCCGCTGCTTCGTTCCAGGACCGACACGTTATTGACCAGCTGGAAGACAGAGTAGTCGTACAGCGTGCCGATGAAAGGAATGTATCCGCCGGCTCCGGCGAACAGGGAATCGGCCAGCAGGAACAGGATAAACAGGAAGCCGATCGATTTGCCGCTGTCGGTCAGCAAGGTGGAGAACAAGGCGGCAATGCCGGCGAATCCTGCCGCATAGAGGACGGTAAATCCCAGGGCTCGCAGTACAAAAGGTAGCGGTAACGATCCCGCGTCCCCATTTGCGATCACCATCACGGCTGTTGCTACCACAGGCAGGGTGAGCGCAAGCAAGGCTGTACCAACGGTGAAGACCAGCAGCTTTGCGGCGAACAGCCGGATCCGGCTGTTGCCGGAAGAGGCGATGCATTTCATGACGCCGGTCGAATATTCGCTGGAAATAAAGAAACCGGCCAGCAGGGCGGCGGAAAATTTCAGCACATAGGCGTTTCCGGCCAGCACATTTTGCATAAACTCCAGGCTCGTGACTTCCGGCTCGCCGGCGGTATGGTCCATGATGACGAGCAGGGGATACACGATGGCGGCCGCCGCAATGCACAGGAGCAGGGTCCGGAACGAGAGGTCCTTGCGCAGCTTGAACCATTCCGCTTTGATGACGTTGCTCATGGCTGCACACCTCCGATCCGTTTCGTGAAAAACGTCTCCAGGTCTTCGCCTTTCGGCATAAACTGCTCGATCTCCAGGCCGGATGCGGCTAATGCGGTCGATACGCGCCCGGGATGCTCCAAATGATCGTAGAGCTGGATGGACCCGTCCGGCATGACCTCGAATTCCGTGGTGTCCAGACGGTTCTGCAGGACCGATGCCGCCGCGGCGGGGTCGTTAACTTTGATATGAATGAACTGCCGGCATTTCTCCTGCAGTTCCTTGGCCGTCAGTTCCTCGAGCAGGACGCCGCGGTGAATGATGCCGTAATGGGTGGCCAGCAGATGCAGCTCGCTTAAAATATGGCTGGAAATCAGGATGGTGATCCGCCGTTCCTGGTTCAGCCGCTTGAGCAGCTCGCGCATTTCGACGACGCCCATAGGGTCAAGCCCATTGGTGGGCTCGTCCAGAATGAGAAACTCCGGATCACCCAGCAGGGCAATCGCCAGGCCCAGACGCTGCTTCATGCCCAGCGAGAAGTTTTTCGCTTTTTTCCGACCTGTCTCTTCCAGGCCCACCAGTTCAAGCGTGCGCTTTACGCAGTCTTTTCCGGGAATGCCCCGCAGAAGCCGGTTGGCCTCGACGTTCTCCTCCGCCGTCATTTGCGGGAACAGCGCCGGGCTTTCAATGATCGATCCGATGCGTTTGCGCGCCTCGTTTGTTTCCGAAGGACCGCTGTATCCGAACAGCTCCACCGAGCCTTCCGTCGGAAAGGCCAGCCCCGCGGCGATGCGGATGAGCGTGGATTTGCCGGCTCCGTTTTGCCCAATGAATCCGTAAATGGACCCCCGTTTGATCGAGAGATTCACCTTATCCAAAGCGACGCCGTTTTTGAACGTTTTGGTGAGATTAGTGGTGCGAAGAACATATTCGCTCATGGTTTTCTCATCAGCCTCCCTCCAGTGATAGGCTCAGTGTATTCCGGAAAGCGTAAGAGAAGTTTAAGGCAATTCTTAAGAAAGGCTTAAGTCTGAAGAGGCGACTGCGGCCGGTACAAGACTGCAGCGGATAACGCTATGCTGTTGAAGGATGCGGCTGTACAACCCTGAAAGGCAGCGGGCCTAAGTTCCACCTCCTCACGGCTTCAGCCGGTAGCCGATGCCCCAGACGGTTTCGATCCATTCCTCGCCAGGGCAAGCCTTGGCCAGCTTGCTGCGCAGATTGCTCATATGTACGTTGACGGTATTGTCATCCCCGAGAAACTCCTCGCCCCAGATGCTCTCGTACAGATTGGATTTGGAAAATACCTTTTTGGGCGATGCCATGAGCAGATGAAGGATATCGAATTCTCGGGCGGTCAGGGAAATCGGCTCGCCGTCGGCGTGTACGGTTTTGGCTTCCGGGTCGAGCAGCAAATTTTTATGCGAATAGATGACCGGCTTGGCGGAGTTCGCGGCACGATGGATCCGTCTAAGATGCGAGTCGATGCGTGCAGAAACTTCCTCGATGTCGAACGGCTTCGTGATATAGTCGTCGGCACCGCCGCGGAGGGCGGCGATCTTTCCGGACTGGTCGCCCTTGGCGGAAATGATCATTACCGGCGGAGCGCCGTGTTCCCGAACTTCTTTCAGTACTTCCTCGCCGGATAAGCCGGGAAGCATCAAATCCAGAAGGACCATGTCCCAGGGCTGCTGTTTCAAATAAATGAGGGCCTCGGTTCCGGAAAAGGCGGGCTGTGCGGTATATCCGCTGCGGCGGACGATACTGCAGAGCAGGCCGCTGATGTCGTTGTCGTCTTCCACTACCAGAATGTGCGTATTTCCGTTCATTTGACGTTTTCACCTCGGTTACATGAAGTTGAGTTACGAACTATCATACTTGAAGAAACGGCTGTTTCCAATGGTTTTTGCTGTTTCAGGACCGGACCGTGCGGGTCATAGATGGAAGACGAGTCAACCCGCAGGGTACATGAAAATAGTTTGAAACTATTGCCAGACGGAGGGAGGGCGGGACTTCGCTCAATTCCGCCCGGCTCTTGGCTTCGGGCGGGATCTGCTGCCCCTTTATCCGATCTGATTTGCTCCGCATAATGACCTTCTTCATGGGGAATGGTGATAAAGGTTATGGAAAAGAAGAAAGGCAAGTGTTATAATAAGTCAAAATGAAACATTCAAGCGGATGTTCTTCTAAGCCGCCGGGTTTTTCCGTGCTTTCAAGTGTGCCCGCTTCATGTTAATTTCCCAGAAATACTGAGGAGGATAACCATGACTGACAAGAATCAAGCGATTGACAAGGCCGAGAACGCGACCATCGATAATCTGTCGATTACGACGATCCGTACCCTCGCGATCGATGCGATCGAGAAAGCCAACTCCGGACATCCGGGTATGCCGATGGGCTCTGCACCAATGGGATACCAGCTGTTCGCAAAGACGATGAACCACAATCCGGAGAATCCGACTTGGATTAACCGCGACCGTTTTGTTCTCTCCGCTGGGCACGGCTCTATGCTGCTGTACAGCCTGCTTCACCTGAGCGGATATGATCTTCCAATGGAAGAACTGAAACAATTCCGTCAATGGGGAAGCCTGACTCCAGGTCACCCAGAGTTCGGTCACACAGCTGGCGTTGACGCAACGACAGGTCCTCTTGGACAAGGCGTGGCTATGGCCGTTGGTATGGCAATGGCTGAAGCTCAGCTGGCTGCAACTTACAACAAAGACAACTACAAAGTGGTTGACCACTATACGTACGCGATCTGCGGCGACGGCGACCTGATGGAAGGTATCTCGCATGAGGCTGCTTCTTTGGCGGGCCATCAACAGCTCGGCAAACTGATCATGCTGTACGATTCCAATGACATTTCCCTCGACGGTAAACTTAACCTGTCCTTCTCCGAAAACGTACAGAAGCGTTTCGAAGCCTACGGATGGCAAGTGCTGCGCGTGGAAGACGGCAACGATCTTCCGGCCATCGAGAAAGCCATTGCGGAAGCGCAAGCCGAAACGAGCAAACCGACCCTGATCGAAGTGAAAACCATCATCGGTTACGGAAGCCCGAACAAACAAGGTAAAGGCGGCCATGGCGGTACTCACGGATCCCCGCTGGGTGCGGAAGAAGCCAAGCTGACCAAAGAATTCTACAAATGGGTATACGAAGAAGATTTCTACGTGCCTGAAGAAGTTCGCGCTCATTTCGCGAAAGTGAAAGAACACGGCGTGAAAGTCAACAAAGAATGGAACGAGCAGTTCGAGGCTTACAAGAAAGCTTATCCTGAACTGGCCGCTCAATTCGAAAGAGCCGTTGCCGGCGACCTTGCTGAAGGATGGGATAAAGACCTTCCGAAGTATTCCGTGGAAGACAAAGCCGTATCGACACGCGTCGCTTCCGGTAACGCCCTGAACGGTCTTACAGGCGGCGTACCACAGCTGCTGGGCGGATCCGCCGACTTGGAAAGCTCCACAATGACTCACCTGAACAACCTGGCCAACTTCACGCCTGACAGCCGCGAAGGCCGCAACATCTACTTCGGCGTACGCGAATTCGCGATGGCTGCTGTGATGAACGGCATGACGCTGCATGGCGGACTGAAAGTATTCGGCGGAACGTTCTTCGTATTTACCGACTACCTGCGTCCGGCGGTTCGTCTGGCTTCGATCATGAAGCTGCCTGTCACTTACGTTCTGACTCATGACAGTATTGCGGTTGGTGAAGACGGTCCTACCCATGAACCGATCGAACAGCTGGCATCGCTGCGCATCATTCCTGGATTGACTGTAATCCGTCCGGCTGACGCCAACGAAACATCGGCAGCCTGGGCTTACACCGTTGAAAATAAAGAGAACCCGGTAGCGCTCGTATTGACGCGCCAAAACCTGCCAATCCTGGCCGCTACGGCTGAGGGCGCACGCGAAGGCATCAAGCGCGGTGCTTATGTAGTAGCTGACGCGAAGAACGGCAAACCTCAAGCGCAAATCATCGCAACGGGTTCCGAAGTACAGCTGGCTGTGAAAGCTGCCGAAGCGCTGTCCAAAGAGGGCATCGAAGTTCGCGTCATCAGCATGCCAAGCTGGGATCTGTTTGAAAAACAAGATCAAGCTTACAAAGATTCCGTCCTGCTGCCTGACGTCAAAGCGCGTCTTGCCATCGAAATGGCTTCGCCATTCGGTTGGGAACGCTATGTCGGCGACAAAGGCGACATTCTCGGCATCTCCATCTTTGGCGCATCTGCTCCTGGCAACCGCGTCATCGAAGAATACGGATTTACGGTGGACAATGTAGTCAGCCGTGTCAAAGGGCTGCTGTAAGGTCATAGCCGTTTAATTCATATTTTGAGTTCAAAAGGAGCAGTGAGCACATGTCGCAGTTCAGCAATGCCACCATCGTCAAAGCAGCCAACGTCTATTATGACGGCCAGGTGACCAGCCGCACCGTCATTCTGGAAGATGGTAGCAAGGTTACGCTCGGAATCATGCTTCCGGGCACGTATGAATTTGGGACGGACGGTCCTGAAATTATGGAGATCCTGTCCGGCCACCTGAAGGTCCTTCTTCCCGGTGAAGAATCCTGGCAAGAAATTCAGGGAGCACACACGTTTCACGTGCCTGCCCATTCCAAATTCGCTCTGGAAGTGTTCAGCGTAACCGATTACTGCTGCTCCTACCCGGCGGAGTAACGAAAAAGGGTAAGTCCGTCATCTGGCGGACTTACCCTTTTCTCTCCGGTAAACTCATTTTTCTGCATAATTTGGAGCCGTTCCATTCAACCTATGGCTGTATATGGAAGGAGCCCGTCCATTATTGCAGCGGCTTGCCGCCGATCGTCTGTCCGATCCATGCTTCATAGCATTTGACGACAGCGGACAGATCCTCATCTCCGAAGCCCTGCGTCTGCCCGGCTTGAAACAGGCTTTTTGCCAGGTTCAGCATCGGGGACGGTACGCCGGTGGCGTCGGTGAGGGAGGAGGCGAGCTTCAGGTCTTTGAGCATCAGCGCAAGGGAGAACTGGTTGCTGAAGTCGTGGTCGATGATCTTCCGGCCTTTCAGGTCCGCGGCCTTGCTGCCGGCCGAACCGAGCTGTACCAGCTCGAGGAAGCTGTCCGCAGGAATGCCGGATTTGGCGGCGATGGCGAAGCCTTCCGCCAAGGCCAGGTTGTTGATGCCGACCATCGTGTTATGGGCAAGCTTGGCAACGGAACCGCTGCCGCTTGGTCCCATATGGATGAACTTCTTGCCCAGCGTATCAAACAGGCCGGATGCGGCTTCCAGCACGGAAGCTTCTCCGCCGACCATAAATACGAGTGTGCCGTCGATGGCCGCCGGCTTGCTGCCGGTAACCGGTGCGTCGAGGAAATAGGCTCCGAGCTTGTGAACCTCGGCGGCCAGCTCTTTGACGAGCCCCGGGGAAATGGTGCTGCTGTCAATGACGGTGGTGCCTTGAGCCAGCGTTTTTAGAATGCCATCTTCGCCGTAAAACACCTCGCGGATGGAATCGTCATTGCTGACCATCGTGATGACCGCATCCTGTCCTGAGGCCGCTTCGGCAGGAGTGGCGGCTTGGGACGCGCCTTCCCGGACAAGCGCTTCGGCCTTGGAAGCCGTGCGGTTATAGACGGTTACCTCGTAACCTTGTTTTAACAAATTGGAAGCCATGGGCGCTCCCATGGTGCCCAGTCCGATGAAGCCTATTTTTTTCATGAGAATCACCTTTTCCTGTGAGATATAAGCATTCATTAAGTTTACCATGAGGCCATGCGACAATCCATGGGGGGAGAAGTGAAATTGTGGGTGGATAAGCTTCATATTGTCCTTGCCAAATGCAGTGAAATTACAGTATCCTATTCTAAAGCTGTTTTTTTCGGAGCGTAAATAGAATAGAGATGAAGCCAAACTAGGAGGTTTACATTAGATATGTCTACCAAATTAAATTTCGATTACAGTAAGGCGCTCTCCTTTATCGGTCAGCACGAAGTGGATTATCTGGCAGAGCCGATCCGACTCGCTCACGAGCAGCTTCATAACAAGACAGGCGTAGGTTCTGACTTCTTGGGATGGATCGATCTTCCTACCCAATACGACAAGGAAGAATTTGCACGCATCCAAAAAGCAGCAGCGAAAATCCAAAGCGATTCTGACGTTCTGATCGTCATCGGAATCGGCGGATCTTACCTCGGCGCACGCGCGGCGATTGAAGCTCTGTCCCATTCCTTCTATAATGTATTACCAAAGGATAAGCGCAAGACGCCTGAGATCTATTTCGCCGGCAACAACATCAGCTCCACTTACGTGGCGCATTTGCTCGATCTGATCGAAGGCAAGGACTTCTCCGTGAACGTCATTTCCAAGTCCGGCACAACGACGGAGCCTGCGATTGCATTCCGTATTTTCAAAGCCGAGCTGGAGAAGAAATACGGCAAGGAAGAAGCCCGCAAACGCATTTATGCAACAACTGACAAGGAAAGAGGAGCCCTCAAGAAGCTCGCGAATGAAGAAGGCTATGAGTCCTTTATCATTCCGGACGACGTGGGCGGAAGATATTCCGTACTGACTGCAGTTGGCCTGCTGCCAATTGCTACTGCCGGAATCAACATCGAAGAGATGATGCAAGGTGCCGCTGACGCTTCCAAGGAATTCAGCAACCCGAACGTGCATGAGAACCTCAGCTACCAATACGCTGCCGTGCGTAACGCACTGTATCGCAAAGGCAAAGCCATCGAGATTCTCGTGAACTACGAGCCTTCTCTTCACTTCGTATCCGAGTGGTGGAAACAGCTGTACGGCGAAAGCGAAGGCAAGGACTATAAGGGTATTTATCCGGCATCCGTCGACTTCTCGACCGATCTGCACTCCATGGGACAATTCGTTCAGGAAGGCAGCCGCAACATTTTCGAAACGGTCATCCAGGTAGAAAATGTAGCGAAGCAAATTACGATCGAAAGCGATCCGGACGATTTGGACGGCCTGAACTTCCTGGCTGGCAAAACGATGGATTTCGTCAACAAAAAGGCCTTCCAAGGCACGATGTTGGCACATACAGACGGACAGGTTCCTAACCTGATCGTAACCGTACCGGATATGACTCCGTATTCCTTCGGATATCTGGTGTACTTCTTTGAAAAGGCGTGCGGTATCAGCGGCTATCTGCTTGGGGTCAATCCGTTTGACCAGCCTGGCGTGGAAGCCTATAAGAAGAACATGTTCGCTTTGCTCGGCAAACCGGGCTATGAGGAAGAAAAAGCGAAGCTGGAAGCAAGACTGTCCGAATAAGAATAACATCAGCAACTTTTGAATAGACATACAAAGCTAGGGAAGCAGTTCACCGGTTAATCAACAGCGGGGGACTGCTTTCTTGGCAAATAAGAAAGGGCATGAACATGATTGATCGCTATCGAACCGTCCGGGGGGCGGGATCCAAGGAAATTGTCATTAAGAAGTCCCGTTTTATCGGCCATGTGAAACCGGTGGACAGCGAAGATGATGCAAACGCTTTTATTGAAGAGATCAAGAAGCTGCACTGGAATGCCACGCATAACTGCTCCGCCTACATGATCGGGGAGAGGGATGAAATCCAGAAGCAGTCGGATGACGGAGAGCCGAGCGGAACGGCCGGCAAGCCGATTCTCGAGGTGATCCGCAATCAAGGGTTGAAAAATGTGGCGATCGTCGTGACCCGGTACTTCGGCGGCATCATGCTGGGGGCGGGAGGACTGATCCGGGCATACACGGACGGTGCTGTGGCGGCGATTGAAGCGGGGGAAGCGATCACACGCGTGCTTCACCGCGAGATTTTTGTAGAAATCGACTATACCTGGCTGGGGAAAGTCGAGAACGAGCTCCGGGGCCGTGAGGTCCGAATGGGGGAAACGGTGTTTACGGATAAGGTGCGGCTGACGTGCCTGCCGGAAGACCGTGAAGCGGAGACGTTTATGTCGTGGATGGTGGATTTGACGCAGGGGCAATCCCTGATTACGGAGGGCGAAAAGCTTTATTTTATTGAAGGGGAATAAGGTCTATGGCAAGAAGAGCAGTGGAACAGGAGTTGTCGAGGGAGAGGATTCTGGAAGCGGCCAGGCATTTGTTTGTGACCAAGGGATACCGGGCCATTTCGATGCGCAGTATTGGTCAGCATTTAGGTTACAGTCATGGTTCCTTATACTATCATTTCAAGGAAAAGGCAGAATTGTTCTACGCCATCGTGGTTGAGGATTTCAACAATCTCGCTGTACAGCTGAATAAGGTGCTCAAGGTCGCTCCGACCCAGGACTTGACCAAGGTGGAACAGCTCATGCTGGAGTTCATCCGTTTCGGCCTGGACCATCCTTATCAGTACGAGATCATGTTCATGATCCGGGACGAAGAACTGCTGTCCTACTGCCGTTCTGAGCAGGGGCGCTGCTTCGAATTGTTTGCCTCCATGGTGCGCCGTTACATGAACGAGGAGGAGCACGGCCCCGATCATTGCCGCAATCTGCCGCTAACGTTATTTTTGTCCATGCACGGATTCATCTCGTATTACATCCAGGATCGCGTGACTTTTGAGGAGATCAAACCCGCGGCCATTACGCATGTGAAGATATGCTGCCGCAGTTTGCGGTAATTTTTTTAGATACTTACTTTATAACGGTGAATTGGTATTGCGCCAACGTATAAATGCTGTGGTGAGTGTGAGCGCAGCTGAAGAAAATAAGGTGAAGGGGAGGGCATGCAGAAATGCCTCGTACCCCGACACCTGTTTTGTCATGCCTGCTTTTGGGGATACGGCGGCTATCCTTATCCCTCCATAATTTTCACATGGTATTGTCTGCGCCGCGGCCCGTCGAACTCGCAAAAATAAATCCCCTGCCAGCGTCCGAGCAGCAGCTCACCTTCCGTAATGATCACGGTCTGCGAAGGTCCGCAGGTGATCGACTTCAAATGGGAAGCCGTGTTGCCCTCGGCATGGCGGTATTTTGGATGCTCCCACGGATACACCTCATCCAAACGCAGCAGCACATCATGCTTCACGTCCGGATCGGCGTTTTCGTTAATAGCGATGCCGGCGGTCGTGTGCGGACAGTAAATCAGCACCGTCCCCTCCTTGACCCCGCTCTGATGAACCAGCGAAATAATCTCGCGGGTAATATCCCTCATTTCGTCCCGTGACGCCGTACTTAATTCAAGGGTATGCAGCATGTCGTATGTCTCCTTTCCTAAAGTGTATTTTACCTGATTTTGGACATGTCATAAGCCTATGATACAGCTGCTGTGCCGTAAGCACAATGAACGGGCTGGCCTATTCCTCCACAGGATAAAGTGAATCTAGAAGGTAGCAGGAGAGGGAACGGCAATCAGCAGCGTCTCCCCCTCGGCGATATTTTTGTAACTATGCGGCGTTCGGGCATCGTAATAAATGCTGTCGCCTTCTTCAAGCGTGAACCGTTCATTTCCAAGGATGAACTCCAATCGTCCGGTATGGATAAAAAGAAACTCCTCCCCTTCGGGATGGCCAACGCCGACATCCCCTGATGTTGCGCCTTTTTCGAGAACTCCCCAAATCGGTCCCATCTTATTGCCGCTTCCATGACTGAGAGCATACCAAGTTATTCTGGAACCCTCGGAGTGAACGAGAGGTTTTCGTTCGTTTTTTCTGATGACGATGCTTCGTTTCTCCTCGCCAAACAGATCGGTAAAATTCACACCCAGAGCGTTTGCTATACGCTTGAGAACGCTAAGGGATGGATTCACTTTGTCGCGTTCGATTTCACTGAGAAAAGACAAAGAGATGGAGGCCATGGTGGAAACCTCTTTGAGCGTCAATTTTTGTTTTTTTCTCGTATTTCGAATGGTATCGCCGATTGAATTCATCTGAAGTCCTCTCCTCACCTAAAAATTCGCTGTGAACGTAATTTTTACGTGTATCATATCGGATATTTGCAGTGGTATCAAGCACTTTGAAGCAGAGCGAATTACGCTGTAAAACCGTTGAAATATCAGGGGTTAAGAACTACTATTAGATCAAGGTTGATGTTCAGTCTCATACCCGGGTATTTACGAATTCCTTCAACCATTTCCATATTGAGCGAAATTTTTGGGATACTGTCAGATCCCATGATAATAGTTGTCTCGAACGATCTACGATTTAGAAAGAAAACCGGAGGATTTCAAATGAACAAAGTCTATAAAGTAGGCGACGTAACCGTAACCCGTGTCACGGAAATGACGCTGAGCGGCGTCCCGCCGGAAATTTATTTTGCGGGCTCGTGGGACCCGGCGTTTCTGGAAAAGAATCGGGATACCCTGCCCGCCGGTCTAATCGACAGCGATTCTCAGCTTGTCGTTAGTATAGGAACTTGGGTCGTGAAGACTCCGGACCATACGATCCTTATTGATACCGCGACGGGAAATGATAAACATCTTCCGTATAATCCGGAATTGTCCAATCTAAAGCTCCCGTATCTTGATCGCCTCCTGGAGGCGGGGGTTACGCCGGAAGACGTGGACTATGTCCTGTTGACGCATTTGCATGTGGATCATGTCGGCTGGAATACAAGGCTTGCAGGCGGTAATTGGGTACCGACGTTCCCGAACGCCACCTATGTATTTCCGCTTTCGGAACAACAATATTACTCCAGCCCGGCCAGCCACAATAAAGAAAACGAACCCAACTTTAACGCATACGAAGAGAGCGTTTTGCCTGTCGTCGAAGCGGGACTGGTGAAGACAATCCCTCCAGAGGGGGGAGAGTTCCTCGATATGTTCAAATTTATTCCGACTCCCGGCCATAGCATCGGTCAGATGTCGATCAGCCTCACGTCCGGCGGAGAAGAAGCTTTGTTCGGTGCTGACGTGATGCACCATCCGTTTCAGGTATATCATCCCGAGTGGAATTCCATGTATTGCGAATTCACGGAACAAGCACGCGTTTCCCGGCGCAGGGTACTGGATTATGTCGCGGATCGGCCCATCATTTATTTCAGTACTCATTTTCCGGGGAGTTCTGCGGGGTACGTGACTCGTGACGGCAACGGATTCAAATGGGAATTCATCTAATAAATTTACCTAATCGCATTGAAAGGTGCTGACAACATGACGACAAACGATTTTAGGCACGATATACCGATTTTGACCGAAGACCACCGTATCCCCAGCGATACGTCAGGAATCGAACTATATGTATGCAACAAACGTCCGGCTTCCATGAACACGTTCACGAACGAGAAAACGATTGTCATGGTTCACGGTGCCACATATCCGATTGGCAGTTTGTATGACGTTGAATTGGATGGTTTCACGTTCTTGGACTATTTGGCAAGTCATGGTTACGACGTGTATGCCGTGGATGTTCGCGGCTATGGAGGCTCGACGAGACCCCCTGAGATGGAGCAGCCCGCTGACTCCAACCCTCCGCTGGTTCGCACGGAAACCGGGGTTCGCGACCTGGGCTCGGCGGTAGATTTCGTTTTAAAACATCGGAACTTATCGAAGGTCAACATTCTGGGAATGTCCTGGGGCGGAACGGTCGCCGGGGCGTATACGAGCCGAAACAACGATAAAGTAAACAAGCTTATTCTTGTTGCGCCTCAGTGGCTGAGCACGAAACCGGTCCCTATCGATACCGGAGGTCCGCTCGGCTCCTATCGTCTCGTCCCGGTCGGCAGCACGAAGGAACGCTGGCTAAGCGCCGCCCCTGAAGATAAACGCGCCGATCTGATTCCGGAAGGCTGGTTCGGACAATGGACCGAAGCGACGTTAGCTTCCGATCCGGGAAGCCAAAGCGTCCATCCGGGACATATTCGGGCGACCAATGGGCCGATTCTGGACATCCGAGAATACTGGACGGCTAACAGAGCTTTTTATGAGCCCAAGGAGATCACGGTGCCTGTCCTTCTTGTTCACGCGGAATGGGACATCGATGTGCCTCTTGATTTGGCGCAAAACTTTTTCACGTCACTGACCGGCGCCGTTTATCGCCGCTGGGTAGAAATTGGGGAAGGAACGCACATGGTGCTGCTGGAGAAGAACAGGATGCAGGCTTTCCAAGCGATCCTCAGCTTTCTTGAAGAATCGTATATCCCGGCGAAATAACCCGGGTGCAGTGCCCGAAGTTTCATATGCCTAAAACGAGGCCTGCGGCATGCTGCCGCAGGCTTTTTTCGTAACCACATTTTTGAAAGAAGGCGAATCGTTTGCGATCCTATCTGCTTCTATTGTTTTGCGCATCACTCTACGGTAGCAACTTCGTACTGGGCTCGCTTTTGCTGCAAGCATTTCCTGCGCTGCATCTATCGGCCTATCGGCATGCCGTCTCCTCGGTGTTCCTGCTGGTTTATTTGAAGATTATAGAATTTATAAATTTCAGCGAAGCTGAACCATTCTATAATCGCAAGAAAAACTTCCGCTAAACGCGGTCTGTCTTCTTGGAAGGTACGTCGATAGACGTTTTTCTTATAGGGACCCGCCGATTAGTTCAGGTTACGCTGCGGGATGCCGTGTATTTAACACCTTATGCTCTAGTGGGAATGCTGCTGCATCAAGTCTCGTTCTTTACGGGACTGCGCACGGTCGATGCGACGACGGCTTCATTGATATTATCGTTATCACCGATTTGTACTGCACTGTTTGCCCGCTTGTTTCTGAAGGAACCGTTTACGCTTCGGATGACGATGGGGTCGGTCGTCGCCTTTGCCGGTGTCTTCTTCGTTGTGGCGAATAGCGCAAGTTTTATGCTCCGCATCTCGTCCGGGATTGGATGGATGCTGATTTGCATGCTGGCATTTTCAGGGTCTGTCATTCTCATGAAAAAGCTGACAGAGCGCATCGAACCGCTTGTGGCAACGGCCTACTCAACGATGCTGGGGTGTATTGCGGTATTCCCGGTATCGATCTGGAGCGAACCGCATGCTGAGATTCATCCACACTATGGGTGGTGGCTTGTCTTAATTGGATCCGCGCTGCTTATCCAAGGATTATGCGCCGTCGTCTGGAACACTCAAATTCGCAGGGTAGGTGCCGCGACCGCGTCCCTGTTTCTGAATTTGCAGCCATTTGTTGCGATGGTGTCAGGCTACTTCATTCTAGGTACGCCGATCAGCTACATGCAAGTTGCGGGTTCGGTGTTGATTATTTGCGGCGTCATCCTGGCAACCTTCCAAAGACATTCGAAAAGAACTGCGCATGCCGATCAACTCCATATGTCCGTGGTGGAGCGATAACAGAGTGGAGTGCTGGGAGTTCCATCGCAGACGGTCTCGATGAGGCAAAGGATCATCACGGTTAGACCTTGACTTTGCCCCGGAACGGGCCGAATGTTTTGGACTGAAAAATGCAGGGCCTGTACTTGTGCAGGCTCTTTTCTTTGCGGCGTAAACGGAGACTGGAAATAAATCTATTTTTGTATTGACGGTGTGAGACAGTTTTTGGTAAAGTACTGATAAGCAAAAACCAAGTAGTCAAATAGGAATAATTTAATCTATAATGGAAATCATCAATCGTCAAGCGCCGACCGGGCCGATTCCCGGAGGCAGGGAGGGGTCAAGTGAATACACTGCTGCGACATAAAGGCTGGACCTGGGGTTTTCGAAGCACCGTTCTTCTTTATTTTGTACTGCTGGTCGTGCTCCCTTTGCTGGGAGTGTATTATCATTCGTTCTCGCTGGGATGGAGCGCTTTTGCGGAAAGCGTGAAAGACCCGATCGCGTGGAAATCCGTGCTCCTTACGCTGAAATTGGCCCTTGTGGCTACGATGATTAACGTTCTGATCGGTACGATGATCGGCTGGGTGATCGTCCGCTACCGTTTTCCGGGCAGATCGCTGCTGAACAGTCTGGTGGATCTCCCGTTTGCCCTGCCGACCGCGGTCGGAGGCCTCATGATTCTGCTTCTGCTCGGACCGGGCAGCCTGATCGGCGGAGCCGCCGAAGCGCTCGGCTTTGAAATCGTGTTCCATCAGCCGGCGATCGTCATCGCCATGGTGTTCGTCACGTTTCCTTTCGTCATCCGCGCGGTGCAGCCGCTGCTGGAGGAGATCGATCCTTCCGAGGAGGAGGCGGCGCGGACGCTGGGGGCTTCGGGCACCAAAATCTTTTTCCGAGTTGTGCTGCCGTCCATGCTGCCGGGCATGCTCAGCGGAGGAATGCTGGCCTTCTCCCGGGCGCTGGCGGAGTTTGGGGCCGTCGTGCTCGTCGCCGGCAACATTCCGGGCCGGACGCTGATCGCCTCCGTGTTTATTTACGGGGAGGTTGAGAGCGACAATACTGCCGGGGCCGCTGCCGTGTCGATTCTGCTGCTGACGCTGTCTTTTGTCATACTCTGGGTCGTGAATTTTGTGCAGACGAAGGGGAATAGAGCATGAAGAAACTGTGGATTACGCTGACATACCTGGTCTTTTTCCTGCTGCTGATCGCTCCCCTCGGCAAAATGGTCATGGGTGCCTTCGAAGGTGGTTTGGGCGGTCTGGGCGATGCCCTGGCAAGGCCTGAGGCGCTGCACGCCCTGATGATGACCGGGCTCATCGTCGTCACCGTGACGGTGCTGAACACGCTGCTCGGCATGATGATGGCTATCTATCTCGTTCGCGGCAGCTGGATGGGCGGCGGGCTCCGGCGGTTTCTGAACAGCATCGTCGACCTGCCGTATGCGGTGTCCCCCGTCATTGGGGGGCTGATGATCGTGCTCCTGCTGGGGCCGGGAAGCGCGGTGGGGGCCTTTTTCGAAGATATTGGCTTTAAGATTGTGTACGCCTTTCCGGGGATGGTCATTGCTACGCTGTTTGTCACTTTTCCGCTCATGGTGCGCGAGGTGATGCCAGTGCTGCAGGAAATCGGGGCTCAGCAGGAAGAAGCCGCCTCGACGCTGGGGGCCTACGGCTGGACGACGTTCTGGAAAGTAACCTGGCCATCGATCCGCTGGGCGGTCATTTACGGCATCGTGCTGACGGTGGCGCGCTCGCTGGGCGAGTTCGGAGCGGTGCTCGTCGTGTCGGGTAATATCATTAACAGGACCCAAACGGCGACGACGCTAGTATACCAGGACGTGGAAAATTTCAATGTCATTTCGGCCAACAGCGTTGCGTTGGTTCTGGCTGCTTTTTCGGTAAGTCTGCTCCTCTTGATGGAATGGGCCAAAAAAAGAAGGGAAGTGCGCTGATATGCATGTGGAAGTTCGCGGATTGAACAAGCATTTTGGTGATTTTCATGCCGTAAAGGATGTGCATTTTGGAATTGAAAAGGGCCACCTGATCGGGCTGCTCGGGCCGAGCGGCGGCGGCAAAACGTCGATTCTGCGGATGCTTGCGGGACTGGAGACGCCGGACAGCGGGGAAATCCGCTTCCACGGAGAGCTGGTCAACGCGCTTCCGCCGCAGGAGCGGGGCATCGGCTTTGTGTTTCAGAACTACGCGCTGTTTAAGCATATGACGGTGTTCGACAATATTGCTTTTGGCCTGAAAGTGAAGAAAACGCCGAAGTCGCAGATCAAGGATCGGGTCATGGAGCTGGTCGAGCTGACCGGGCTGGCGGGCTTTGAGAAGCGTTATCCGCAGCAGCTCTCCGGCGGGCAGCGTCAGCGGGTCGCTTTTGCCCGGGCGCTCGCGCCGGAACCGCAGCTGCTGCTGCTGGATGAGCCGTTTGCGGCGATCGACGCCAAGATCCGGCAGGAGCTCCGCTCCTGGCTCAGGGAGCTGATCGAGCGCGTGGGCATCACGTCGATCTTCGTGACGCATGACCAGGACGAGGCGATCGAGGTAGCCGACGAAATCATGATCATTAACCAGGGACGCCTGGAGCAAAAGGGCACCCCGTGGGATATTTACAAGGAGCCGAAGACGCCGTTCGTCGCGACCTTTATCGGGGAGTCCACCGTGGTGGAGAATGCGCGTGAACTGAAAGGCTTCGAGGAAGCTGCCGGGGGCAGCGGCACCCGGGCGCTCATCCGGCCGGAGTACATTGAAGTCGGCGGGTCCGACGAATTCCGGGTGCTGTCTGCAACGGAGGAAGGCATCGTGCGCCATCTGCATTTCCGCGGCAGCGAGTGGATGGTGGAGGTCGAAGTCGGCAGCCACAAGCTGATGACGTACCGCTCGCTGGAGAAGGATACGCTGCAGCCGGGTCAGCCGGTACGAGTGCTGGTGCACCGCGCGTACCTGTTCAACGACGAGCGCAGCTGGATCGAAGAAAACCGGCTTAAGGTGGACCCGATGCCGGTCATTATTTAAAGGGATCCGAGTAACGCTTCTTTGAAATCTCAATATTGGACCTCGGAAAATACTTACTCTTAGCACGGGTAATTCCGTAATTTAGAGATGACACAGCAATACCGCTTCTGTGAACATCATCCGTATTACAACTCCAGCCTGCCCTCCGGCAGGCTGATGCGGCAAACACGGCAAGTTTCAGCCTAAAGGAGTGGCAGACGATGCAAAATCACGATAGAAAGCCGGCATTCCGCCCGGGTCTTCTCGGCGCTCTGCTGCTGGCCTGCATTCTCGTCTTTACCGGCTGCAGCAAGGATGCGCCGGTGAATGGCACCGTATCGGCAGCGGGCGGCGACGTCACCCTGGTGATTGGCGCGTACAGCGTGGCGAAGGATGCGATGGCCGACATCCTGCCGAAATTTCAGCAGGAATGGAAGGAGAAGACCGGACAGACGGTCAAATTCCAGGAGTCCTATGAGGCGTCGGGAACCCAGGCGCGCGCGATTGCCGGCGGCTTTGAGGCCGACGTCACGCTGCTCGCGATGGAAGGAGACGTCGATAAGCTCGTCAGCGCGGGGCTCATCGATAAGGACTGGAAGACGAAACATCCGGATCAAGGCATGGTCACCCGTTCCATCGTCGTGCTGGGCACGCGGGAAGGGAATCCGCTGGGGATCAAGGATTTTCAGGACCTGACCAAGCCGGGGGTCAAAGTGCTGTACCCCAACCCGAAGACTTCGGGCGGGGCGCAGTGGGACATCAATGCGATTTACGGCGCAGGTCTGAAAGCTTCGGAGCAGCAGGGACACAAGGACCCGGCCGCGGCCAAAGCTTTCCTGAAGCAGGTCCACAAGAACGTGGAGTCGCTCGACAAGAGCGGCAGGGCGTCCATGGCGGCGTTCGAGTATGGCGTGGGCGACGTCATCGTCACGTACGAGAATGAGCTCCTGGCGCGAATTCAGCAGGGCGTCAAATACGACGTCGTCATTCCGGAGAACACGATTCTGATCGAGAATCCGGCCGCCGTCGTGGACGCTTTTGCCAAGAAGCACGGCACCACCAAGGTGGCCGAGGCGTTCGTGAAGTATCTGTGGAGCAAGGAAGCGCAGGAAATCTTCGCCGCACACGGCTTCCGGCCCGTCGACGACGAGGTGCTGAAGGCCAACACGGCCAAGTACCCGGTGCCGAAAGGGCTGTTCGATATCAACTACCTCGGCGGCTGGGACGAGGTGCGCAGCACGCTCTACTCCAAGCGGGGTGTGTGGTACCAGGTGCTGGCGGGGATTTGAGTGGCAGAAATCGGAGCAGTGTTTAAGCAGGTGACCGCTTGGCGGGGCCTGCTTTTTTGGTGCCAAGGGGATTGGCTGGCGGAATAGTCAAGCTGTTATGTGGGCTGATCCCGGACAAGTTAATCCGAAAACTAGAGTCTGACATTTTTATGGATAAGGGAATTGTTGGAAAATTAACTGTTCTATGCTAAAGTTAAAGGTAGAGTTAGAGTAATGATATTTTTTTGACCAGTCAGAAAATAGGTTTAGAGCATAGTCAGTTGGAAGTGTTCTATAAGCCAGACGGAAGGAGCGGTTATTCCATGGTAAAAGGTGTTTCGCGGTACCTGTACAGTGCAGCACTGTTTACGTTTTTGGCCGTACTGTGGATATTCTGTAGCAAAATGCTGGTCGGTTATGTGAATGAATCGGATTCGCCGATGCGGTTTGTAATTCATATGCTGGGCGTGATGTTGTTCTTCAGCGTGGTGCGCCGAGTCAAAATCAGCTTCGGCAGCGATAAAATTATCAATACGATCGGGAACATATGCTTTATAGGGGTTACCGTGGCTGCGGCGCTGACGATTTATTAGTAAGAACCAGTTACATACTGGCCCCTTCCTTTATGGGAAGGGGCTTTCTTCTTTTTTGAGTAAAGCCCGGCCATCAGCCGGGCATTTCGACGTTCATCTCCTGCTGCTGGTGCTTGCGGCTGAGCGAAGGCAGGACGGCAAGGTAGTAGACGCTGACGATAAAAATGCTGGCCGCCAGGATCCAGTACAGTGCGGTGACGGATACCAAGCCGGGGAAGGCAACGGCCAGAAATCCGAGCGCGATCGCCTGGCCGGTCGTGTTGAGCGGCTCGATCCAGGCGCTGACGCGGCCCATGCTTTGGGGCTCGACGAGCTCCGGCAGCCATCCGCCCAGCACAACGTTGATCGGAGCGAGGATCACCCCGAGCAGCACCATCGTGCCCAAGTACAGCTGAATGTGGTGGAAACCGCCGGCGACCAGCGTAATGATGCCGATGAGGAACAATCCGGTGATCAGCACGCCGACTTTACCGGTCTTTTTGATAAGCAGGGTGCTGATGGCGCTGCCCACCAGGTAGCCGATCCCGAGGAATACCATGACCAAAGGTGTGTACACCTCGTAGTGCTCCGGACTAAGCTTGTATTTCATCGTAAAGAGGGGCAGGATCGAAAACACGCCGTTGACGATGCCGAAGAAGAAAAAGCCGAGAATAATCGCCAGCAGCAGGCGCGAACGGACGATGTATTGAAAGCCCATGCCGAAGTCGGCAGTGATGCTTTTCAAATTCAGGTCTTTCAAGCGTATTTTGCCGTTGGGGTGGGAGACATGCTGCGGGAAACGGCATGACATAAGAAGCAGGGCGGAGATGACGAAGCTGGCCATGTCGATCAGAATGGCGCCTTCAATGCCAAGGTAATAGTAAGCTGCCGAGCCGAGACTCATGCCAAAGAGCATGAATACGCCCGAGATGGACATGTTCAGGCTGGAGGCCTGCACGTACTGTTCGGGTTTCATGACCCCCTGGAGCAGGCTCATTTCGGCGGGTGCAAAAAACTTCGAGATGGCGCTGCGCAGAAATAGAAGGGCAAACGCGCCGACGATCCAGTTTTCATAAATCGCGAGCAGCAGGACCAGGGAAAGGACCGCGCGGATCCAGTCGCTGTTGACGGCGATGCGTTTGCGGTCGAGTCGATCGGCAAGCACGCCGACGAACAGGAACACGACCAGTGTCGGCAGAGAATACATCAACTCGGCTAACGTGGCGTAAGCGGGTTGGCTGCTGAAGCGGTCGACGAGATAAAAGGCGAAAGCCATGCTGCCAACCATTGACCCAAGCTGGGACGCGAAGTTGGCCAAAAACATTTTAACAAATGTGGCATTGCGGAAAAGCTCCATGCGGGTGACCTCGTTTCTTCTAAATTTTACGGTACAAATATGGCGAACTTGAGTGGTTCATTGACTTCTCCAAGGCACCGGGCATCCGCATTATGCGGTTCATCCGATCATCTGTGTCCGGCTTGCGCCGGTCAGGGGCAGTTTTAACAGCGGTGCCTGATGCGTCCGTCGTTCGCAGCTTTGATCTCAGTGTACTCGAATAAAGGGCCGGCAAAAATCGCCGCTGGTATGATTTTGCAGTCGGTCTCTGGACCGAGAACTCTCGGAAAGGCGAATATGGTATCATATTATAGATTGAACTCAAGTTTCGAATTGAACCCCCTGTTGTAACAGCTTATCCAAGCCCTTCAACATGAATTTCTTGAGTTCATTCTATATAGCTGTAACGAACCAGGAATATAACCACCACCCTACATACATAGGAAAAATAAGGAGATGACCGACGCAATGGACGCATTGATCTTTTTGGGAACCGGGGACGCGATGGGCGTCCCGCGCGTGTACTGCAGCTGCGAAGTGTGCGAAGAGGCCCGGACAACGGGAATGAACCGCCGCTTGCGTTCTTCGGTGCTAGTCCAAGGGCAGGAGGAGGGAGACAGCTTCCTCATCGATTGCGGGCCGGATTGGCGCAGCCAGATGGAAGCGATCGGGCAGCGGGCGACGGCGCGGATGCTGGTGACGCATGCGCATTTTGACCATATCGGCGGGCTGCCGGAGTGGGCGGATGAATGCCGCTGGCGGCAGGCCAAAGGGGAGCTGTATGCCCCGCAGGAGGTGCTGGACCAAATTCAGCGGCAGTTTCCATGGATCCACCGGCAGCTTCAAATGATTCCCGCTGATGCTGGAATCGAGCTTGGCGGCTGGAACATCACCACGTGGAAGGTGACGCATGGGGCGAACGGTTATGCCTTTGCATACCGGCTGGAGAAACCGGGCTTCCGCTGGGTGTACTGCTCGGACTCGATCGGTCTGAACGAGGAGGAGAAACGGCCGCTGCACGGCCTGAATCTGCTGGTGCTCGGGACGAGCTTTTTTCATGAGACGGCGCCTTATCCCACCCGGTCCGTGTACGATATGAAGGAAGCGGCAGAGCTGCTGCAGGAGGTGAAGCCGCTGCGAACGGTCTACACCCATATGTCGCATGATATCGACCTGAACCGGTCTTATCCGCTCCCTCCGCAGGTGACGCTGGCCGTGGCCGGAATGAAGGTTGAGCTGGTCTGAACGTTAAGGGGAAAAGGAGGTTCGTATCCATGGCAAACGTCAGCGGATGGAATGGCAGCGAATTGGACGGATGGGAACCCGGCGGATTATTTCCCGAGAAGCTGATGCTGGCGGACTGCCGTCCGGAGGTGAGCGCCTACTATTTTAAAGAGTGGAACGGTTTTGACATGGCGCTGCATACCCATGACTCCTCCGAAATCATGTATGTCATAGACGGGAACTGCTCAGTCGGGGTGAAGCCGTTTGGCGAAAACGAAGCGGTTGTGCATCTGACCAAGGGCGGCTTTATCCTGCTGGACGGAACTGTTCCCCATCGTCTGCTGGTGACGGGGACCTGCCGGATGCTCAACATCGAATTCCGCTTTGTCGAGCGGGATGGGGTGCTGCCGTCGACGAAACAGCTGGCCGAGGGAGAGGAGGCGCTGGCGGCGCTGTTCCGGAACCCGGCTCCCTATGTCGTGCTTAGGGAATTTCATGACGTGCATCAGCTGCTGAAAAATCTTGTTCTGGAGCTGGACGCCGCCGAATCCGGACAGGAGCTGATGCCGCAGCTGATGCTCGCCGAGCTGCTGATCCGGATTGCCCGGCTGCATCAGGAATACGTGGAGGCCGGTCCCGATACGCAGAGCATGTACGTGCGGCAGTGCATCGAATACCTGTATCAGAACTACGATCGCAGCATCCAGGTTAAAGACGCCGCCGAGCATGTCCGGCTTCACCCCGGGTATTTGCAGCGGGTATTCAAGCAGAAGACAGGCATGTCGATTATGGAATACCTGAACGCCTACCGGATGGACAAAACGGCAATGCTCCTGCGGCAGACGGAAATTCCTGTGGCGGATATCGCGGATTATGTGGGGATCGGCAGCCGCCAATATCTGCATCTGATGTTCAAAAAGCATACCGGCCAGACGCCGGTCGAGTACCGGAAGGCTTCCCGGATCGCAGGGTACGTGGATTCCCGGGACGTGCATTAACCTAAATCTAAAAAGTGAGAATTGTTGACACTTTTCCGGCAAAGAGGTCATGAATTTGATAACGTTTTCCCAGGAAGGGTTGCTACAATACCTGTATCAGGGTGAACCTGGCGACTATTCTTGAGGGAGGCGGTTTTTGCCGTGTCATTTAAAATTGCTTTTATCGGGGCGGGAAGCATTGGCTTTACCCGTGGACTGCTGCGTGACCTGTTGTCCGTTCCGGAATTTCATAATGTGGAAGTTGCTTTTACGGACATCAATCCGCACAACCTGGACATGGTAACCGAGCTGTGCCAGCGGGACATTCGGGAGAACGGGCTGGACATTAACATTCACGCGACGACGAACCGCCGCGAGGCGCTGAAGGATGCCAAATACGTCATCTGTACGATCCGTGTTGGCGGCTTGGAGGCGTTCGCGACGGATGTGGACATTCCGCTGAAATACGGCGTCGATCAATGCGTGGGCGACACGCTGTGCGCAGGCGGCATCATGTACGGACAGCGCGGCATCGCCGAGATGCTGAACATCTGCAAGGACATCCGCGAAATGGCGTCCAAGGACGTGCTGCTGCTGAACTATGCCAATCCGATGGCGATGCTTACGTGGGCTTGCAACAAGTACGGCGGGGTCCGCACGGTCGGACTGTGCCATGGGGTGCAGGGCGGCCACTGGCAGATTGCGGAAGCTTTTGGCCTGAAGCAGGAGGAAGTGGATATCATCTGCGCGGGCATCAACCATCAGACGTGGTATGTCCAGATCCGCCATAATGGGGAGGACCTGACCGGCAAGCTGCTGGAAGCGTTCGAGAAGCATCCGGATTTCAGCCGGACGGAGAAGGTAAGGATCGACATGCTGCGCCGCTTCGGCTATTACAGCACGGAATCGAACGGACATCTCAGCGAGTATGTTCCGTGGTACCGCAAGCGGGCGGACGAAATCAACGACTGGATCGACCTCGGCAGCTGGATCAACGGGGAGACCGGAGGATACCTTCGCGTCTGCACGGAAGGGCGCAACTGGTTTGAGACCGATTTTCCCAACTGGATGAAGGAGAAGCCGTTCGAATACAAGCAGGACCAGCGCAGCCATGAGCACGGATCCTACATCATCGAAGGCTTGGAGACGGGACGGGTGTACCGGGGGCATTTCAACGTGGTCAACAACGGAGTGATCACCAATCTGCCGGATGACGCGATCATCGAGGCTCCGGGATACGTCGACCGCAACGGCATCTCCATGCCGGTGGTCGGGGATCTGCCGCTCGGACCGGCGGCAGTCTGCAATGCGAGCATTTCCGTGCAGCGGCTGGCGGTGGAAGCGGCCGTGCATGGCGACGACAAGCTGCTTCGCCAGGCGTTCATGATGGACCCGCTGGTCGGCGCGGTGTGCAACCCGAACGAAATTTGGCAGATGGTCGACGAAATGCTCGTGGCGCAGGAGCAGTGGCTCCCGCAATACGGGGATGCCATCGCCGAGGCGTCGGTACGGCTGGCTTCCGGCAACCTGATTCCAACCCGGGAAGGATACCGCGGTGCGGCACGCCTCAAGGTGAAGACCGTGGAGGAAATGCAGCAGGACCGGGAAGCCGCCAACAAAAACGCCGGCGAATCGGATAAAGGCAAGGACCGGGCCAAAGCGGTTCAGTAAACGGTAACCCAGCAGCCGGGAAATATCAGCCGGCAAACAAAAAGACAGCTTGCGAACTAGGATCGGTGATCCTGATTCGCGGCTGTCTTTTTTAAATCTTGGGTATCGCTAAATATTCGACTGAATTAAACGTTCAGCACAAACTTCTCGATCGCGGCCTTCACGCCTTCGTCGTTGTTGCTTAACGTTACGTAGTTCGCGATGTCCTTCAGCGCCGGGATAGCGTTGCCCATCGCAATGCCCAGGCCTGCCGCTTCCAGCATCTCATGATCGTTCCAGGAATCGCCGATGGCGATCGTCTCGGACATGTCGCAGCCAAAGTGGCTGGCGAGGAAGGTGAGGGCATGGCCTTTGGTGCCTTCACGGTGCATGATTTCGAGGAAGTGCGGCTTCGATTTGGTGATGTGCACTTCGTCTCCCAGCAGGTCGCGCAGAATCGGGATCAGCTGATCCAGGTAGGCCGGATCGTCGATGATGAGCATCTTCGGCGTCTTCTGGGCGATCAGCTTTTCAAAATCCGGCTCTATATAGTAAGGCGTGCGGTTGAGTTCGCTGTAATCCTTCAGCTTCTGGTTCTCTTCACGGGCGTAAAGCTTGTCGTCGATATAAACCTGCAAGTGAAGGTTATGCTCGATGCAGTATTGGAACAGCTTGTATCCCGCATCCTTTGGCACGTAGCGCTCGTAAAGCACTTTTTCGTCCATCAGGTTTTTGACCAGTGCCCCTTGGTACGTAATGATCGGCACGTTCAGCCCGGTTTGGCGGGCAATGGCTTGGGCAGAGGCATAAGCCCGTCCCGTGGCCAGCGTAACAACTACGTCTTTGGCGACCGCCTGCTCCAGCGCCTGCTGGGTGCCCGGGGTCACCTCTTTATCGTCGTTAATCAGAGTATCGTCGATGTCGATCGCGATCAATTTGTACATGGTTTTCTCTCCTTTAATCATGGCGAACCTCTCTGCCTATAAGGGCGCTGAAATGCTCGTCCATGTTCTCTCTACCGCAGGAAGGGTATTTCTCTAAACGTTCCTGCACAGTATGGCTCTTATCTAGATAATAGAATCTATCGTTTTCAGCGAAGCTGAAGCATTCTATTATCGCAAGAAAAGTTTCCACTAAAAGCGGTCTGTCTTCTGTGGATTACATCGATCATACTTTTCTTTAGAGATCAGAAAGTCCAACCTCTATTGGGAAAAGTAACTTGATCTCGCAAGAAAAGTTTCCACTAAAAGCGGTCTGTCTTCTGTGAAAGTACTTCGATCATACTTTTCTTATTGTACCTCACGCGGGGCAGATTTCAATTCCGCGAGGATCATTCCGGCAAAAATACAAATACATCCCAGTCCCGCCGCAGCGCCCAGCACCTCTCCGCCGAAGGTGACGCCCGTCAATGCCGCAAAGACCGGTTCCATGGCAAAAATAACGGCAACCCGCGACGGGTTCGTATATTTCTGGCACACGGTCTGAATCCAAAAGGCGAACGCGCTGGTCGGACCAATCGACACCAGGAGCGCCCAGATCACTTCGGGCTTCAGCAGACGATCCGCCACCTGCGCTAACGGGCCCACATCCTCAAATAACAGCGAAGAAAGGAGGCTGAGCAGCCCGACGACCGCCATCTGCATCGCAGCCAGGGGCAGCGCTGAATAGCGCGGCGCAAACACGCCCGTATACGCCACATGCAGAGCGAACGCCACCGCGCACAGGAAGATGAGAAAGTCGCCTTTGTTCAGCGTCAGGGCGGTGCCGGCGAAGGCCAGCAGGTACAAACCGGCGGCGGCCAGCAGCGCGCTGATCCACGTATAGCGGGAAATGGGGCTTTTCAGCAGCAGGAGCGCCAAAAACGGAACAAACACGACGGACAAGCCGGTAATAAAACCGGCGTTCGAAGTGGTCGTGTACAGCAGTCCCACCGTTTGAAAGGCATAGCCCAGAAACAAAAAAAGGCCCAGCAGGCACGAGTGGAGCAGCATTTTGCCGGAAATGTCCCGCCACTGGCTGCGGTAGAAGAACGTAATGATCAGGGCCAGCAGCACCGCCGCACCCAAGAAGCGGATGCCGTTGAAGGCAAGGGGAGGCAGGACCCGGACCGCATGCTGCACGATCAAAAAGGTACACCCCCACATCATCGCCACGATGAGCAGGCTGAGGTCGGCAGTACGGGAGCGGTTCAAATGAAGTCATTCCTTTCACGGTTCGTACGATCGGCCTGTGCAAAACAGGCAAGCGACCAAATTGTAACGTAAAACCCGAGGGAGAACAAGGATCAAAAAGGCACCAAGGGCAGGTTCAGGGCATGACGGAGCCTGGGAAACCTGCTATAATGTGGGGGAAACGGAGATGATACGATGGCTAAGAAGAACCGAAACCAAGCCCCGAGCAAGCCGCAAGTCTCGGATAAACCGGCGACGCTGAAGGATCTCCTGAGCAGCGAGGTGCTGGATAAGCTGAAGCAGCAGTCCAACGAGCTGAAGGCGGAGCAGCAGAAGCAGAAGGAAGAGCAGGAGAGACAAGCGGCCGAAGCGCGCAAAGCGGAACAGAAGCGCCTGGATAACGATTTTGAACATCTGCTGGAGAACAGCAGCATGGACTGGCGTAAATATAAATGAGAAAATGATAACTATTAGAAAAGCTGCCGGTTAGCGGCAGCTTTTTGTGTGCTTATTTTTCACTGTCCATATTTAGCTTCTTTTCGAATAAGATGTAATCCTGCCCCGGACCGGCATAGTCTTTGGCCATCGTCAGCTTAAAGCCCATGCGGGCGTGAAATTTCATGGACGTTTCGTTCACAGCCGAGGTAATGCAGCGCACCGTGTCGCAGCCGAGCTGAAGACTTTTTTCAAAAAACAGCTCATACAGTGTCCGGGCCGTGCCCTGCTTGCGATAATCGGGATGGACGCCGACAAAATGGATATACGCCTCATTCGGATGCGTCTGGGACTGGAAACCGATCAGGAAGGCGACAAGCTTTCCACTCTCTTTTTCCTCCATCACAAAACTGGTATTTTGAAAATGCTCGAAAAACAGCTTCGGCAACAGATGTGTCATTTGGCGCCCGCCCCACCAGTCGTTGACGACCGGGATTACACGGTCATAGTCGGTTTCAAAGATCGGCCTGATTTCCATGGAAAAACCTTACCTCCGTTCATGTGAGCCTGAGCGGTGAGCGGAAGACACTCGTCTGCAAGCTTTTGCAGCCGATTATACCATAGGAAGAGAAGGTTGGAGCGATAAAAAAAGAGAGGTCCATGGAATTCATGGGGCCTCTCTTTGCTGTATGTCACTATTACAATAAGGACGAATTCCGAGTCCGACTATTCTTCCAAAAAGATCAGACCGATCAGGTCATCCATCCCGATGTTGCCAAAATAGTGCTTCACGTCGATGTCCGCGAGGGCTTCCCGGACTTCGTACTCTTCGTAACGCTTGCCGCGCAGACGGTCCTCAATATCCGCCACATCGCCGACACCGAAAAAGTCACCGTAAATTTTGATGTCCTGAATCCGCGCGTCCTTGATGTCCATACGGATGTCGATGATGCCGACCGGGAACCGCTTCGTATGCTTGACGTTGGACTGCGGAGACTGCCCGTAATTCCATTCCCAGTTCTGATACCGGTCCTTGGAAATTTGGTTGATGATCTCCCAATCGGCTTCCGTCAGCTTGTACTGCGGCACTTCGTTTGGTT
Source organism: Paenibacillus favisporus (assembly GCF_040545415.1). Classification (NCBI taxonomy): domain Bacteria; kingdom Bacillati; phylum Bacillota; class Bacilli; order Caryophanales; family Paenibacillaceae; genus Paenibacillus; species Paenibacillus favisporus. The sequence continues at coordinate 253,741 of NZ_JBEPLV010000008.1, forward strand.
CCATGCCGAAAATGTAGCGGAGCAGCTCGGAGCGGAAATCCTCGATCGTCATCTTTTGGTTCATCAGCTCACTGATGTTAGCAACGCGGCTGCGTACGGACTTGGTGCTCTTCGACTTGAATTTCTCCGGATTGGCATTCAGGGAAGCCTGAACATCGTCCAGATTCAGGTTGAACATGAGCGTGCCGTGACTGAACATCCGGCCCCGGGTCGAGAATTGGGCGTTACCGGAAATCTTTTGCTCGCCGACCTGCAGGTCATTGCGTCCGCTCAGCTCCGCGTTAACACCCATATGGTGCAGCGCGTCGATGACCGGCTGGGTAAACTTCAGGAAATTGTGGAACGATTCCCCGTCATCCTTGGTAATGAAGCTGAAGTTGAGGTTGCCGAGGTCGTGGTACACCGCACCGCCGCCGGAGAGCCGGCGAACAACCTTGATATTGTTGTCTTTCACGTATTCCTGGTTGATCTCCTCGATCGTGTTCTGATGTTTACCGATGATGATCGAAGGACGGTTAATGTAAAACAGCAGGTAGCTGTCGTCCATGGGCAGATGTTTGAGGGCGAATTCTTCAATCGCCAGATTGACGGCAGGGTCGGTAATTCCCTGGTTATCGATAAACAGCATATTTGATTCCTCCGTTAAAAGGCCTTAATTAATTCAGTTCCTTGTCTATTGTAAACCAATTGCGGACAAGAAACAAAAGCGAAAACCGAATTGACGCGCAGCGAAATTTGGCGTAATAATGGGGTCATTCGCAAGCGATTCAAGACAGAGAACTGCTGGGGGGGAAAATACATATGCTGGAACGATACGGACATGGCGGGGATCTGGAGAGTGCGTCGGAACTGTACGGCGGCGATCCGGCGTCCTTTCTGGATTTCAGTGCTAACATCAATCCGCTGGGTCCGCCGGAAGGCGTCATGGCGAAGCTGGGACAGGCGCTGCCTTCCATCCTTCGTTATCCGGATCCGGGACACCGCCGTTTGAAAGCGCTGCTGTCCCGCAAACTGGGCGTGACGCCGGAACATTTAAGCATCGGCAACGGGGCGGCGGAATCGATGGCGCTCCTGCTGCTCGGGCTGGCGCCGTCGAGGGTCGGGATCGTGCAGCCCTGCTTTTCGGAGTACCGGCAGCTGTCGGAGCAGTTCGGCGCCGAGGTGCATGCCGTCTTCGGCAGCCGGGAGCGCGACTGGAGAGCTGAGGTTTCGGACATTGCCGGAATGATGAGGAAGGTAGACCTGCTCTTTCTGGGGCAGCCGAACAATCCGAACGGTGTGCAGTATCCGCTCGAAGAGATTCGGGAATTGGCGGCTGAGGCGGAGCGGACCCGGACCTATTTTGTCGTCGATGAGGCGTTCATCGACTTCATCCCGGAAGGGCGGCGGATGACGCTGCTGCCGGAGCTGGAGCGGTTTCCGCGGACGATCCTGGTCCGTTCGATGACGAAGTTCTATGCCATTCCGGGGCTGCGGCTGGGCTATGCGGCCGCGCATCCGGACGTGATCCGGGCGATGACGGGCAAGCAGGTGACGTGGAGCGTCAACGGCTTGGCCCTGCTCGCCGGGGAATTGTGCCTCGAGGGCGGCGAGGCGCATGAGCGCGAGACGCTGGAGCTGATCGCCGCAGAGCGCGCCCGGCTGAGGGCTGGTCTGCGGGATCTGGGCTGCCGCGTGAGCGGCGGCGAAGCCAACTTCCTGCTCGCGGAGCTGCCGGCACCGTGGAGTGCCGGGGAGCTGCAGCGCGAGCTAGGGCTTCGCGGCGTCCTGATCCGCAGCTGCGCCATGTACCCGGGCTTGGGGCCGGGACATGTCCGGTTTGCGGTGAAGGGAGCGGACGCCAACGCGCGGCTGCTGGCGGTGCTGGGCGACGTGCTCGCCAGCAGGGCGGAATGACCTGCACGTTGGGAGCCATTTTGATGTAAGGAGCAGATCTGCACAAAAGGACAAGCTGTGCAGGCCCAAGACGCAGGGCTGTACAGCTGCTACGCTGGAGAAGCGCTGGCGCGGGGTGTGCACATCCTTTGCGGACCAGGTTTTGGAGTCCGCATAAACACAAGATCGATATGGGGGATAAGAAGCGATGACGACACCATTTATGGACGGATTGCAGGATACGTACCGTTCCACCGTGTGGCCGGGGCTCGTGCTGACGCAGAAAGAGCGGCATTTGCTGCTTGAGGCGCCGGAGCTGCTGGACAGCCTCGGAAGCTCCATTCACGGAGGCGGCATGGGCAGGCTGCAGCGGGTGACGAATATGTATGTGGACCGGACGTATGACTGCAGCGACCCGGTGAGCGATACGGAGGAATGGCTCACGGCGTGGGGATACCCGCTGGAGACGACAGCGGGGCTGCTGACGGCAGTCCAGCTCCGCCATGCGGCGGTGCACGAGGAGAAGAACGAGCAGGCCGCGGTGTTCTGCTGCACGACGGCGGGCATATCCAATGCGGCCCGCGCGGGCTCGAAGCGGCGGACGTTCGCGGCCTATACGCCGGGAACGATCAACATCATGCTGGCCATCGACGGCCAGTTGACGAAGGCGGCCATGCTGAACGCCGTCATGACGGCGGTGGAGGCCAAGGCCGCGGCGCTGGCCGACTTGGACGTGCGCGACCCGGACAATGGGCTGATCGCCACGGGGACGACGACGGACGCCGTCGTCCTCGGCGTAAGCCAAAGCGCCGCTTACGCCGGGCTGCACCGCTATGCGGGCACCGCGACCGATCTCGGCGCGATGATTGGCCGCGCGGTGTACAGCACGGTGAAGGAAGGCCTGCTGGCGGCCTGGAGCGAGCGGAAATGACCGCAATATGGATCCTTGCCGCAGCTTTTATCATCGATTGGATCATCGGGGATCCGAGGTGGATTCCCCATCCGGTCATCGGCATGGGCAAGGCGATCAAAAAGGTGGAGAACGCTATTCGGGCGAGGGTCACCCGTCCGGCAGGACTCAAGAGAGCGGGAATTCTTCTCCCGGTCATCATGGCGGGCGGCTCCCTGCTGCTGACATGGCTTGTCCTCTGGGGGCTGCATCAGGTGCATCCGTGGCTGGCCTGGGCGGTGGAGGCACTGCTCATCGCCACAACGATTGCCGTCAAGGGGCTGAAGGATGCCGGCAAGGAAGTGCTTGGCCATTTGCGGCGCGGCGATCTACCCGAGGCGCGCAAGTCGCTCGGCATGATCGTCGGCCGGGACACGGCCCATCTGGACGAGCCGGAGATCGTCCGCGGCACGGTCGAAACGGTGGCGGAAAATATCGTCGACGCCGTCGTCTCGCCGCTGTTCTACGCCATCATCGGCGGCGCACCGCTGGCGATGGCCTACCGGGCGGTGAACACGCTCGATTCCATGGTCGGCTACAAGAACGACAAATATTTGCATCTTGGCTGGGCGTCGGCGAGGCTGGATGACATCGCCAACTTCATTCCTGCCCGGATCACTGCGGGCATCTTGGTGCTGTCCGCCTGGCTGCTGCGTCTGGACGCCGTCAGAGCCTGGCGCACCGTGCGCCGGGACGCGCGCCGCCATCCGAGCCCAAACAGCGGCTTCCCCGAATCCGCGGTGGCGGGCGCGCTCGGCATCCGGCTCGGCGGCGAGAACGTGTACCACGGCGTCGTCTCGTTCCGGGCTTACATGGGTGAGGTGCTGCGCCCTATGGAGGCGCGCGACATCGCGATGACGATCCGGCTGCTTATCACGGTATCGATCATCTTTATTCTGCTGGGCATTGCCGTGCTGTGGGCGACAGGGGGCAGCTTATGGACCTCCTAGTGAAACAGGTCGATCTGCTGCTGGTCCGGCACGGCACGACGCGGTGGAACCGGGAGAAGCGTTACCTCGGGCATACGGATATCCCGCTGGATCCGGGCGGCAGGAACGAGCTTGCGCCGCTGGCCCGGGAGCTGGCCGGGAAGGCGTTCCACGGCGTATATTGCAGCGACCTGGCCCGATGCCGGGAGACACTGGCGATCATCAGTCCGGCGCACGCAGATACAGCGATGTATGACCCGCGGCTGCGGGAAATGGACTTTGGCGCCTGGGAAAGGCATACCTATGAGCAGCTGCAGCATGAGCCCCTATACCGGCAGTGGATCGATTCGCCGCAGCAGGTGACGCCGCCGGGCGGGGAGTCATGGGCGGATTTTGCCGGGAGGGTCGACGGGTTTATCGGCAGCTTGTTGAAGGACGTGGAAGGGACATGCAGCAGACCGGCAGAGGCCCAGAACGACGGAGGGTCGGCGCATTCTGAATCGAAGGGGATCGGGAATGGCGGGTCGGCACTTTCCGGATCGCAAAGGAACGAGATTGGTGAGGCGGCATTGCCCGGTTCGCAAGGGAACGAGAATGGCGGGGTGGAACTTTCCGGATCGAAAGGAAACGAGATAGTTAAGGTGGCACTGCCCGGATCGAAAGGAACCGAAATTGGCGAGGCGGCACTTTCCGGATCGCAAGGGAGCGATGACAACAAGGCGGTCCTTTCCCGGTCGGAAGGACCGGAAGGCACCGGCCCCGAATCTCAGGTTCCGCCGGAGATGCTGATCGTCGCCCATGGCGGCGTTCTGCGGCAGCTTGCGGTCCGCCTCGTTCCGGGGCTGTCCTTCTGGGACGTGCATGCTCAGCCCGGGAGTTTGCTGCGGATCCGGCTGAGCTTCACTGAAGAAACCGGCGATTGGAACGGCAAGCTGGTGAATGAAGCTTGAGAGAGGATGCAAACAAGGTAATGGTCGGCATTGACTGGTCCGAGCTTTTCTTCACTCCGGCAATGGGAAGCGGCGAAAGGGCTCAGGCGGCCGGTATACAAGGACTTGCTCCCCGAATCGTCCGTTCTCCCGAGTTTGGACATGCCCCCCGTGCCCGCGACCGGACATGCCAACGGGCACGTGACGGGACATGTATCCTGGCAAGTACCGGACACAAAAATTCCATTGTCACCCGCAGGCTTTTCCCCTATAATCAGGACAAAAGAAGCATGGCCAGGATAATTGAATAGGAGTGCTTGTGAGGTCCCGGAAGCTGTCTGCCGTATAAGGCGAGCGTTGATCCGGGTGAAAAGGGAAGCCGGTGCAACTCCGGCACGGTCCCGCCACTGTAAACAGGTATGTCCCCAGGAAGCCACTGTTCCGCCGCTACACGGGATGGGAAGGCGGGGACGATTTTACCCAGCCTGTAAGTCAGGAGACCTGCCTCATAAGAGGAAATGACGGTCCTTCGAGGAAAGGATTACGTTTCACGTGCCCTTCATAACGCATGTTCGCCGCGGCTCAAGCAAGCATTGGCTTGAACTCTTGGCCTCGCACCATGCCACAAGGCACACCGGTCCATCGCGGCGATGCCGCGGGATGTTCCGTGCAGACGTAATCCCTGATTCTTGATCGAACAAGAGTCAGGGTTTTTTAGTTGACAAAGAATGGAGCGGCAGACGCCATACACCTGCTCATGGTGAGCAGCGGCGCTACCACTCTAGCATTTCCGTCAGGTTTATTCCGTTTTCGTATACCGGTCAGGCCTCTTTTGTGAAAATTATTCGATAGACAAAGAGGGAGAGAACGAAATCATGAACGTAACGTTGAAACGCTGGTCCACAGGCCTTGCGGCGCTGCTGCTTGCCTTATCGCTGAGTGCCTGCGGCGCCAAGAATGAAGACAGCTCCGCCTCGCAGCAGCCTGCTGCACAAACGGAGCAAAACACGGATAACAGTGCGTCGCAGACAAAGACAGACGAACTGAAAACAACCTATCCGCTGACCATTCAGGATGCGACCGGAGAGTCCTTTACTTTCAAGGAAGCGCCGAAGCATATCATCTCGGTATCTCCAGCGGAAACGGAGGCGCTCTTCGCGATCGGGCTGGACAGCGAGATCGTCGGGGTGTCCGATTATGACGATTATCCGGAAGCGGCCAAGTCCAAGGCGAAAATGGGCGGCATCACTAAACCGAACGAGGAAGCGATCATTGCGGCCCAGCCGGACATCGTGTTCACGGGCATTTCGATGAGTGAGGAAGCGGTGAAGAAGCTGCGCGACCTCGGCATTCAAATTTTCAAGACCGATCCGAAAACGGTCGATGACGTCATCAAAAATATCGAAACTTACGGTCTCATCACCGATCATCAGGCGGAAGCCAAAGCGGTGGTCGACAAGATGAAGCAGGAGGAAAATGAGGTTACTGAAGCGGTAAAATCGCTGACGCCGGAGCAGAAGAAAAAGGTATACATCGAATTTTCCCCGGGCTGGACGGTCGGCAAGGGTGAGTTCATGGATGAGCTGATCACCCTGGCCGGCGGCGTGAACGTGGCGGCGGACACCGAGGGCTGGAGCGAAATCAGCGAAGAGAAAATCATCAAGGACAACCCGGACGTAATTTTGTATGCCAACAGTGTCATCGACGAGAAGACGAAGAAAAGCCTTGGCGACATCATTAAAGGCCGCAGCGGCTGGGACCAGATTACAGCTGTGAAGAACGATGCGGTCATCGGTCTTGACGACAATCTGCTGAGCCGTCCGGGCCCGCGTGTCACGCAGGGCTTGAAGGAAGTGGCGAAAGCCGTTTATCCGGACCTGTTTAAATAATGAGCAAAAAGCTGGCAGGCTATGGAGGAATCGGCATCGTCCTGCTCGTCCTGACCCTGCTGATCTGTCTGGGGATCGGCTCGGTCGCGCTGCCGGTCCAGGACATCGCCCTCATTCTGCTGCACCGGATTCCATGGATTGGGAGCCATATCGACCCGACGTGGAACGCATCGTTTGAGCAGATTATCGTGAAGGTGCGGCTGCCGCGGATTCTGTTGGGCATGCTGGTCGGCGCGGCACTGGCCGTGGCCGGCTCGGGGTTTCAGGGCGTGCTGCGAAATCCGCTAGCCGATCCGTTTACGCTCGGGGTTTCCTCGGGGTCGGCGGTAGGCGCGTCGTTCCTGATCTTTTTCGGGCTGCAGTATTCGTTTTTCGGCGGCTGGACGCTGCCTGCGGTCGCTTTCGTGACCGGAATGCTGACGCTGTGGATGGTTACCGCGTTGGCCAGGGAGAGCGGAAAAATTCCGACGAACAGCCTGATTCTGTCCGGCGTGGTGATGCAGTCCTTTCTCGGAGCGGTCGTATCCTTCCTTTCGGCGATGTCGAACCGGACGATCAATGAAATTATATATTGGACAATGGGCAGCCTCAGCCTGCGTGGATGGTCGTATACGGCCATCCTTTTGCCGTATTTTCTGGTGGGATTTGCTGTGGTCTGGAGCCGGGCCCGCGCGCTGAATCTATTGTCCTTAGGTGAGCGGCAGGCGGCCCATATGGGGATGAACGTGGACCGCGTGAAGCTGGGGGTGCTGCTCGTCAGCACGCTGCTCACGGCTGCCGCGGTGTCGGTTGCAGGCATTATCGGGTTCGTCGGACTGGTCATTCCGCATGTGATCCGGCTGATTACCGGTCCCGATTACCGGCTGATCGTGCCGCTGTCGGCCATCGGCGGAGCTGTCTTTATGGTCTGGGCCGACACGATCGCCCGTTCCCTGCTGGCGCCGACCGAGATTCCACTCGGCGTGGTGACGGCCTTCGTAGGCGCTCCGTTTTTTGCCTATTTGCTGTACCGGAACAAAAAGCAGCGGAAGGGGAGATGGACATGATCGAGATCAGGGAAGCAGGGAAACAGTATGGCGGCATCACAGCTCTCCATGGCCTCAACTGGTCGGTCCAGGAAGGCGAATGGTGGGGGATTATCGGGCCGAACGGCAGCGGCAAGTCGACGCTGCTGCAGCTGGTCTCCGGCGTGGAAAAGGCCAGCAGCGGCGAGGTACTGATTCACGGTAAACCTGCCTCTGCCTATAACCGGAAAATCCTCTCCCGCATGATGGCCGTTCTCCAGCAGGACGGCCTTCCTCCTGTTCATTATCCGGTCAGGGAAGTGCTGGAGATGGGACGTTACCCGTATCAGGATTGGCTCGGACGGGACGAGGGCGGCGATCCTGACGCCCTGATTGAGGGCATTATGGATAAGCTGCAGCTGCACGAACTTGCGGACCGCCCCTTGGATGAGCTGAGCGGCGGGCAGCGCCAGCGCGTCGCCCTTGGCAAAGTGATGGCGCAGGAGCCGCAGATTCTGCTGCTTGACGAGCCGACGACGTACCTGGACATCCGTTACCAGCACCAGTTCATGGAACTGGTGGCGCAGTGGCGGAAGGAAGAGGGCATCACGGTCGTCGCCGTCCTGCATGATTTGAACCTCGCGGCGCAGTTTTGTGATAAACTGCTGGTATTAAGGGACGGGCAGGCGGTCGGAATGGGAACGCCGGAAGATATGCTTACCGAGGAAACGATCCGTCTGGTGTACGGCATTGAGCCGGTCATCGTTCCCCATCCGGTCAGCGGTATTCCGCAGGTGCTGGTGACCAGGCAGCGGTAGGATTAATGCAGCCCAGAGAACGAGTGCGGAAAGTAAGCGGTCCGTGAGTTGATCGGTTTGAAGGCAGTTTTACGAGAGAGGGAGTAGATGCAAGATGAACGAACTTTTGAAGCAGTACGTGGAGCGGATTCAGCCCCTGGATGAGACCGCGTCGAAGGAGGCGGCAGCCCATATCGCCAACCTGACGGTACCGCCGGGCAGCCTCGGCAAGCTGGAGTCGCTGGCAATCCGCCTGGCCGGCATAACCGGCGAGACGAAGCCGCTGTTCGAGCGCAAAGAGGTTATCATTATGGCCGCGGACCATGGGGTGTGCGAGGAAGGTGTCAGCGCCTTCCCACAGGAAGTGACGCCGCAGATGATCCTCAATTTTCTCGCTGGAGGCGCAGCGGTCAACGTGCTGTCGCGGCAGGCCGGCGCGGACATCGTCTGCGTCGACATCGGGGTGAAGAGCGACCTGGCCCATCCGCAGCTGGTGTCCCGCAAGGTGCGGTACGGGACGGCCAATATGGCCAAGGGACCGGCGATGAGCCGCGAGGAAGCAGAGCAGTCGATTCTGACCGGCATCGCCGTCGTCGAGGAAGCGGTGGCGCAAGGCGTCCGCATCTTCGTTACCGGCGAAATGGGCATCGGCAACACGACGGCCAGCTCGGCCGTCATGTGCGCGCTGACCGGCACGCCGGTCAAGGAGGCGGCCGGACGCGGGACAGGCCTGACCGACGAGCGCCTGCTTCATAAGATCGGCGTCATCGAGAAGGCGCTCGCCGTCAACGCGCCGGACGCTGCCGACCCGATCGGTGTGCTCGCCAAGGTCGGCGGGCTCGAAATCGGCGGCCTGGCCGGCGTCATCCTCGGCGCGGCCGCCCATCGATGTCCCGTGGTCATCGACGGGTTCATTTCGAGCGCCGCCGCTCTGCTTGCGCGGGCAATCTCTCCGCTGGCCGCGGAATACATGATCGCGTCCCACGCCTCGCATGAGCAGGGGCACCGCCTGCTGCTGCAGGAGCTCGGGCTGGCGCCGATGCTTGACTTGGACATGCGCATCGGCGAAGGCACCGGCGGCGTGCTCGGCCTGACGCTGGTGGACGCGGCGTGCCGCATCGTTCGCGAGATGGCCACCTTCGAAAGCGCCGGCATCTCCGGCGGCGAGGCGGTGACGTCCGAGTGAGCGTACTCGTAACGGGCGGCGCCCGCAGCGGCAAGAGCTCCTTTGCGGAGCGCTGGATGATGGCCCACGCCCGGCAGGCAGTGTACGTGGCGACGGCGCAGGCCTTTGACCGGGAGATGGAGGAGCGGATCGCCCTCCATCGGCAGCAGCGCACCGAAGCGGCGTATCCCTGGGAGACCCGGGAGGAGCCGCTGCGGCTGGCCGAGCTGCTGCAGGCGCTGCGCACCGCGCAGGCTGATCCTGCTGGCGCTGCTTCACCCTCGGAAGATCGCGCACCGGCCGTACTGGTGGACTGCCTGACCTTGTGGCTGTCCAATACGCTCCTGGCGCATGAGGGCGAGGAGGATATGGAACCGCGCCTCATGGAAGCCATCAACCAACTCGTGGAGCAGATTCAGGCGTATCCCGCTCCGCTGGTGCTGGTCACCAATGAGGTCGGCGACGGCATCGTGCCGGAATACCGGCTGGGCCGGGTGTTCCGCGATTATGCGGGCATCTTGAACCGCAAGGTAGCGGCCATCAGCGACCAGGTTTTTCTGGTGACGGCCGGCATTCCGATCGAGCTGAAGAGCAGGGAGTATCACCTATGAAAATGAACGTTCAGGCGGCTGCGGCCGCTTTTCAATTTCTGACCCGTTTTCCGGTCAAGATGACCCTGGATTATACGCCAGAGCTATTTCGGCGGAGTACGCGCTTCTATCCACTGGTCGGGCTGGCGGTCGGCTTGACCGTCTGGATCGGCGGAGCGGCCGCTTCGTATCTGCTTCCGCCGCTTCCTGCCGCCGTGCTCATGCTGATCCTGTGGGTCGGCCTGACCGGAGGCCTGCATCTCGACGGCTGGATGGACACGGCGGACGGCTTGCTCAGCTACCGCTCGCGGGAGCGGATGCTGGAGATCATGAAGGACAGCCGGGTCGGGGCCATGGGCGTCATGGCCTGCGTGCTGCTCCTGCTGCTGAAGGCATCGCTGATTTACTCGCTGCTGCTCGGCGGCCTCCCGCCGCTGCTTCTGCTGCTGCCGCCGGTATGGAGCCGCTGGTTCATGGTCCATGCGATGGCTTCCTGGCCGATGGCGCGGGGCAAAGAGGGACTGGCGGGCAGTTATTTCAATGGCATGACCCGGAAGCAGAGCATGGAGTCCTTCCTGCTGGCGGCAGGGCTCACCCTGATCGCGGCGCTGCTGTCTCCGCTGCTTCCCTACGGACCTGCCGGGATCTGGAGCTATAGAGGCATCACCTGGCTCCATGCCGGATTAGCCTGGCTGCTGCTTCCTTTGGCGGCATGGGCTGCCGGATGGTGGGCCGGGCGGCGGATGAACGCCAAGCTCGGCGGCTTAACTGGCGACACCTACGGCGCGCTGAACGAGGGCATTGAGACGGTGCTTCTGCTCGTGCTGACCATACTCATCTACCGTTTTTGACTAGGAGGCAGACGCGATGGAATTAACCGATACAACACGGAATGACGGCTCACCGGGAGCCGTGCTGATGCTGCAGGGAACGGCTTCGGACGTCGGCAAAAGCGTCGTGACCGCGGCGCTCTGCCGCATCTTCGTGCAGGACGGATACCGCACGGCACCGTTCAAGTCGCAAAATATGGCGCTGAATTCCTACGTGACCGCGGACGGCAAGGAAATCGGACGGGCGCAGGGGATGCAGGCCGAAGCCTGCGGGATCGAGGCGACCACCGATATGAACCCGATCCTGATCAAGCCGACGGGCGATATGCATTCGCAGATCGTCGTTCACGGGCGCCCGCTGGCACACATGAGCGCGACCGATTACCGCAGCCGCTTTCTGCCGGAAGCGAAGGACACGGTGCTGGAAGCCCTCGACAGGCTGCGCGGGCAGTACGATATCGTCGTGATGGAAGGCGCAGGCAGCCCTGCCGAGATTAATCTGAAGGACCGTGACATCGTCAATATGAACCTGGCCGGCTGGGCCGATGCGCCCGTGCTGCTCGTTGCGGACATCGACCGGGGCGGCGTGTTCGCGTTCCTGGTGGGTACTTTAGAACTGCTGGAGCCGCACGAGCGGCAGCGGGTGAAAGGTTTTATCATCAACAAGTTCCGGGGGGACTTGTCCCTGCTGCAGCCGGGGCTGGACTGGCTGGAGGAGCGGACCGGCATTCCGGTGCTGGGCGTGCTTCCGTATATCCCGGACATCCGCATCGAGGCCGAGGATTCCGTCGTGCTGGATGAGCTGACCGCCAAAGGGCAGTCCAGCCCGGAAGCGGACATCGACATTGCCGTCATCCGCTATCCGCGCATTTCCAACTTCACCGACTTTGATCCGCTGCAGGAGGAAAGGGATGTCCGGGTCCGCTTTATTACCAAGGCGGCTGATCTCGGTCATCCGGATGTGATCATCTTGCCAGGGACGAAGGATACGATCGGGGACCTGCAGTATCTCCGCAGCCAGGGCTTCGATCTGGCGATCGCCGCAGCCGTCGAATCGGGCGATGCGCAGCTGGCCGGCATCTGCGGAGGGTACCAGATGCTCGGCAAAATGCTGCATGATCCGGACGCCGCCGATGGCGGCGTGGCCCGGGAGGAGGAGGGACTCGGCTATTTGCCGGTCGCGACGACGTTTGCGAAGGAGAAGCGCACGGTCCGGGTGACCGGCCGGGTTGCGGACCATTCCCCTCTGCTGCTGTCCGCAGAGAGCCGATGCCTGCTGGCCGCCGGCGAACCGATTTCCGTTGAAGGATACGAAATCCATATGGGGCAGAGCCGCAGCCTGAAAGGGGAGCAGATGGCCCCGGTGTTTAAGCTGGGGCCGGACGGAGAGCAGCCGGCCGCCGAAGGCTGGGGGACGCTGGACGGGCGGATCTGGGGAACTTATCTGCACGGCGTGTTTCATAACGACCGGCTTCGCCGTTTATGGCTCGACCGGATCCGCGAGAGCAAAGGGCTCCGCCCGGTGAAGGAGACGTTCTCCGCATCGGGGCTGAAAGAGCAGGAGTTTGACCGGGTTGCGTCGCTCGTCAGAGAGCATCTCGATCTGGAGCAGGTGTATCAAATCATGGGAATATCCGCCAAGACGGTATAGTTTTGAGCAGGATGCGGGTAATAAATAGAAGTCATTCCGAAGTACACTTGGCGAATGGCTTCTTTTTTCTTTTTTTACAGCAAATTCTAACATGAAATTAACCCTACCCAAATAGTATGAATTATGCTACACTAAAGTCCAGTTTCACAGATTGCCCAAAAAAGCAAGCGACCTGCCCGCGGGCAAGCCGCAGGGACAGGCGTTAACATTATTGTTATAAGAGGGGAGAACGAAAGAGAGATGGACACACTTTGGACTGTGGTGAACGTCGTTGTGATGCTCATCCTGATCGGCCTGTTGATCTGGATGCAGAAGAAGCACGTATCGTTCACGAAACGCGTATTTACCGGCCTTGCGCTCGGTATTATTTTCGGATTTATCCTTCAATGGGCCTTCGGCACGCAATCGGAGGTCGTCAGCAAGTCTACCGACTGGTTCAGCCTTGTCGGCAGCGGCTATGTCGGCTTGTTACAAATGGTCGTCATCCCGCTGATCATGGTTTCGATCATTTCGGCGATCATGAACCTGAAGGGCAGACAGAACCTTGGCAAAATGAGCGGCTCGATCATCGCTGTTCTGCTCATCACCGTAGCGATTGCAGCTTCGGTAAGTATCGTAACCAGCTTGTCCTTTAACCTGAAGGCGATTGAGATTCAAGCGGGTGACCGCGAGCAAGCTCAAGGTCAGAAGCTGGAAGAAAAAGTGGGAGACGTGAAGGACAAATCGATCCCGCAGCAGGTGCTGGAATTCATTCCGACGAATCCGTTCGCGGATATGACCGGAGCACGCCGCTCCTCGACGCTGGCTGTCGTTATTTTCTCGGCCTTTATCGGAGTTGCCGTTCTCGGTATTGACCGTAAAAAACCGGAGCAGGCGGCTACCTTCCGCAAAATGGTCGAAGCGGTCTATGCGGTGGTCCTGCGGATCGTTACACTGGTGCTCAGGCTGACGCCATACGGCATCCTGGCCTTGATCACGAAGACGACCGCTACCACGAATATCGATGAGATTCTGAAGCTGGCCAAGTTTGTCGGCGCTTCGTATGTGGCCCTGATCGTCATGTTTATCATTCATCTGATTCTGATTACACTGTTCGGGTTCAACCCGATCCAATACGTACGCAAAGTTTTCCCGACGCTCGTCTTCGCGTTCACTTCCCGTTCCAGTGCGGCAACCATCCCGCTGAACGTGGAAACTCAGACGAAGAAGCTTGGGGTATCGGAAGGGATCGCCAACCTGTCGGCAACCTTCGGTGCCACAATCGGCCAGAACGGCTGCGCCGGTATTTATCCGGCGATGCTGGCGGTGATGATCGCACCGACGGTCGGCATCGATCCGACAAGCTGGGATTTCATTATTAAACTGATTCTGATCGTAACCATCAGTTCCTTCGGGGTTGCCGGCGTCGGCGGCGGTGCCACCTTCGCATCCCTGATCGTGCTGTCCACGATGAACCTGCCGGTGGCGCTCGCCGGTCTCCTGATCTCGGTTGAACCGCTGATCGACATGGGACGCACGGCGCTGAACGTCAACGACTCGATCACGGCCGGTCTGATCTCGAGCAAAATTTTGAAAGAGAACGACCAGGATACGTTTAACAACAACCATGTCGAACTTGACTCGGCGCATGCGTAAGCTTGCGGACGCGTCCGAAGAAACCAAAGCCTTTGCGGGCTTTGGTTTCTTTTTTTGATATGAGAAAGTATGAGCTTAAGAGGATCGGCATTTTTAGATTGCAATAAAAATCTAGACCATTCGGCGTTATTTTCTGCGACCAAAGGACTGGCTGGCGAACCCAAGCGAAATGTCCTCAGGGCGGGGAGGGGCCGCGGAGAAAGGATACGTGCCGCAGCAAGGCTTTAACAGTGCTGAGATGTTTGGGAGCCCCGCACCATCGGGCAAAATAGATTCGTCACGAAACAATCCCAAGAAATGAGCCTTTGGCCGCAGTCCCTAAAAAAAGGAAAACACCGCACCTTCGCGAACATGTTAACCATCCGAAATGACATCTCACGATCGCCACCTGGAAGGATACTCTTACAAATTCAGGAGGGAATGAGCATGAAAAAGACGAAATGGCTGCTGAACATCGGCCTGCTGGGCACGCTGCTGCTGTCCGGATCGGCTGCGGCTTTTGCGGACGACACGGAGCTGGTACCGATTGAGACGCTGAAACCGGCGGTCCCCATGGTGAAACCGGTGCTGACGGGAACGGGCGGATCCCTGATCCTGAGCGACTCCCCGGAATCCCCTAAAGTTGAAGGCGCTTACTACAGGGATGCGGTGACCGGATCGTTCCGCGTATTTTGGCATCATCAAAATATGACCGGCGAGCCGCTGACCGTGGCCGTGGCTGTGACCAACACGTCCGACGAGCCTGTCATGCTGTTCTCGGAGGGGATCGGGCTTGCGACGGATTATTATCCGGACGTCGCCGGTCAGATGGCCTTGGCTGATTTTATGAGCAATCGTGCAGCCCAGAAGCAGGAAGCGATCCTGCAGCCGGGTGAGAGCTATTACTTGACCGCCCTCGCGGAAAATACGCACACCGCCAGCGGCATCGCTAATTTTGCCGCGTATACGCAGCAAGGGCATGGGGATGCGACCGTCACGGTAACGACGCTGGGCTATAAAGAGCAGCCGGCTAACCCATTGGACGTACCGATTCTGCCGAAGGATGTGCACGTGCGCGGGACATTCCCTCATGCGGACCGAACCGGTACATTGGACTACAATACGTCGAGCGGCAATTCATTGATCCGCATTTCCTCAGCGGCGAGCGGTCCGTGGAGCGACAGCATGCCGGGTGAGTATGAGGAAGGCTGGAACGCGGTGGACGGCGGAACCGTCATCAACAACGGCAACTATGGGGTCATGTACAACCTCAGCGTTGCCATCAACAACGATTTGGACGTCAAACGGACTATTTCCGTGTACGATAACCCCTCCGGCGGCGCAGGCCACTACGTGATCGGCTGGGGCAAGGATCTGCTGCAGTCGCCGTTCGTAAACTATCAGAACGCCTGGAAGTTTACTGAATTTACGGTGAACAAAAAGGGCAAAACGATCGCGGCCGAGCTGAGCCTGACCGGTGGAGCGGCCGGACCGCAGACGCTGTATTTCACCAACTCGGACGTGCAGTAAAGCCGTGCTTGTGCCTTATTCAGGACGATGAACGAGTGTGATCCATTATATATGCGACATTGAAGAGACTGCCCATGCCGACTGCGAACGCCGGAACGTGGGCAGTTTTTGTTTGCAGCAGTGCCTCCCGGCGGTTCCCGGAGCCTGCCCAAGACATTTCCGGTCCCAGAAAAAAACATGGCAACTTCCGTTTCCGTGTGATACAGTAGTACATGTTTTGGGTTTGAAAGAATAGACAAAGACCCCAAAACCGCGGTTCGCAACCATCCCGCGTAATCAAAACTAGGAGGAACACGAGTGTACAATTTGTTGTGGGGTATTTTGTTCGTACTTGTTAATTTTTCGCTGTACCTGCTGTGCTACCGTTTATTCGGCAAAAAGGGGCTGTACGCCTGGATCGGGGTCGCGACGGTGATCGCGAACATTCAGGTGACGAAGACGATCGATATTTTCGGCATCGTCCTGACGCTGGGCAACACGATGTATGTCAGTTTGTATATGACCAGTGACCTGCTGAACGAAAAATACGGCCGGAAGGAAGCGCAGAAGGCGGTGTGGTTCGGCTTTTTCACACTGCTGATGACGACGCTGCTGATGCAGATGGCGCTGTTCTTTACGCCGGACGAGAGCGATCTCGCGCAGGAATCGCTGCAGAACATCTTCGGCCTGATGCCGCGCCTGGCGCTGGGAAGCTTGACGGCTTACTTCGTCAGCCAGTTCCTGGACGTGCGCCTGTATGCCTGGCTGCGGAAGCTGTTCGGCAAGCGGAACCAGTTCTGGATCCGCAACAACGGCAGCACGATGATCAGCTCGCTGGTGGACACGCTTATTTTCTGTACGATTGCTTTTGCCGGTCCGCGTTACGAGCTCTCTGTATGGATTGAAATATTCGTGACGACGTATCTGATCAAGTTCGTGCTGACCGCGGTGGGAACGCCGTTTCTATATATCGCCCGCGATTTCAAATTCAAGGACGAGGATTAAGCAGAGCAGACGGCCACTGTATGATTGCCGCTGTTCAATAGATAAGCTGAATGGTTGCAGCACAATAAAACCGGAAGATCCATCTGTCGAAGGGTTCTTCCGGTTTTGCCGTTTCATAAGGCATTAATCGCCGATAACCGTTAATTCTTTCGGATACGAGGTCAAGACTTCAACGCCGTTGTCGGTGACGACGATATCGTCTTCGATCCGTACTCCGCCCAGTCCCGGCACGTAGATGCCCGGCTCCACGGTGAAGACCATTCCCGGCTGCGCCAAGTCGGTATTGCCGCCGTGCACGGACGGATACTCGTGGACATCCATGCCGAGGCCGTGCCCGAGACGGTGCATGAAGTACTGGCCGTAGCCTGCGTCTTCCGTTACTTGGCGGGCAGCCTGGTCGATGGAAGCCAGCGTCACGCCCGGCTTGATCGCCTGAATGCCCTGCAGGTTGGCTTCCAGCACGGTATTGTAAATCTTCGTCAGCTCCGGCGAAATGTCGCCGACCGCAAACGTTCGGGTGATATCGGAAGCGTAGCCGTTGGCGTAGACGCCCATGTCAAACATGAGCAGGTCGCCGGACTGGATCTTGGTCTGACCTGGCGTGCCGTGAGGGAGCGCCGTCTTCGGTCCAGTCAGCACCATCGTGTCGAACGAAGGACCGTCCGCACCGAGTTTCTTCATTAAATATTCGAGCTCGGCGACGATTTCGATCTCGGTCACACCCGGCTTCACGCGGGAGAGGCCCTGCCGCAGCACTTCTTCGATCAGGTCAATCGCATGCTTCATGCGCTGGATTTCCTCCGGCGTCTTGCTGACGCGCATCGCGCGCAGCAGCGGACCGATATCTTCGTACTGCCCGGCGCCAACCGACTGCTGCAGCTGTTCGTAGCGCGCCACGCTGATTTGTTCCTTTTCGATGCCGAGCGTGCCGATCGTGTTCTTGAACTGCTGCCGAAGCAGGTCGTACGGATTGTCCGTGTCGGCATGCGTGATGATGTTTTTTACCGAGGATGCGGCCTGGGCGGCCTCGGCATCAAGTGCCGGAACAATCAGGAGCGGCTGTTCGCCGCGGGTCAACAGCAGGCCGAGAAACCGTTCATGCGGGTTGCTGGCAAAACCGGTCAAGTAATAAACATGCTTAGGGTCGGTAACGAGCAGGCTGTCGAGGCCGTGTTCGTTCATGGCCTTTTCCAAGGCGGTGATTCGGTTGCTCATGGTTATTCATCCTTTCTTATGTAGAGGGGGCTGGTGGGCAGGCCGTGTCCGTCAATGTTGTTGTCCGATTGCCCGATGGCTCGATTGCTCGATTGCTCGTTGATCGAACTGCCCGATCCAGGCTCCCCGTATCACTTCAATCCTATGGTTACGCGGCTCGAGAATTTTCTTTAAACGCGGCCATTTTCAATGCAATGACTTCGATAGACGTATGGGTTACCGGTGACTTTGAATGATCTCCCGGATGCGTTCGTTCGGTGACTTGTCGTACAAGCCGCCGTGGTAGCAGAACACTCCATCCAGCGGCAGATCGGCCAGCTTGCCCATGCTTTCGATGGCCTGCGCCATATTCGGCGTGAAACCGGGTATCGGTCCCTGCAGTTCGCCCTCGCGAATGGTCAGCTCATCGGCTGCGAGCAGCAGCTTTTCTTTGGGAAGGTACAGACAAATATGCCCCGGTGTATGCCCTGGTGTATGGATTACTTGAATGCCGCCGTGCAGCTCCAGATGATCCCCGTCATGCAGCACCCGGCTGATGGAAATGGAGGAACGCTCGTCGAGAACGTTTTGAATTGCCTCCCGGGCCGCTTCGGGCATTTGGGCGAGACGCTCTGGCGTGACCTTGATCAGCGGCTCTTGTCCGGTGATGACGGGAATATCGTCTTCATGGGCCCAGATCTCGATGTCGGGATTAGCTTCAAGCAGGCGGGATACGTTGCCGATATGGTCGATGTCCTGGTGCGTGAGGATGACGCGCTTGATATCGTTCAGGGTGAGACCGGCTTCGGAGATTGCTTTCTGGACCTGGTCGAACTGGCCGACATTGCCAGTGTCGACGAGCGTGGCCCCGGTTTCATCCCACAGCAGGACTGGCTGGTAAGCAGGCTGCTCGGCCGTCGGTTGGGCAAACAGCTCAATGGATACGATCTGATGTCCGATTTGCATCATTTCCCGGATAAATCCGGTACACCTCCTATGTTTTTTAATGTGAAAGTATGGATTGCTTCTATTATAAACCTCTCATCTGCAAAAAGAAAAAGCAGTTCTTGAAAGTGCCTCGAGTCTTGATGCTGCAAAATGCTGTCCGTTATGGCCAGGTCCTGCAGGATGCCTCTCTAGTATGAGCCTGCGGAAAAGCCGTATATAATGGCGCTGCCTATGCGGAAAGAAGAGGGGAGGAATTCAGCAGAACCATCTACGCTTTCCCTTGCCTGTGTGCTAGTATTTTAGAAAAGCTGTACGCGAAAAGGGAGGGATCAGGGTGAGCATGGAGCAAAAAACGGTGGTCGTGACAGGCGCCAACTCCGGTATGGGACTGGCGACGACGGTCGAACTGGCGAAGCAGGGAGCGCACGTTATTATGGTGTGCCGGAGCGAGTCGCGCGGCCAAGCTGCGCTGCAGGAGGCTATCCGCCGGAGCGGCTCGGAGGCGATTGAGCTGATGCTGTGCGATTTGGGTGATCTGGCGAGTATCCGCCGCTTTGCGGAGGCGTTCAAGGCGCGTTATCCGGTGCTGGATGTGCTGGTCAACAACGCGGGAGTAGTTATGCTGAAAAGACAGCTAACCCGCGACGGCTTCGAAATGGACATTGGCGTGAACCACCTGGGTCATTTTCTGCTGACCAACTTGCTGCTGGACCGGCTGACCGCCGCGGAGCAGGGAAGAATCGTGGTCGTTGCATCCGGAGCATATAAGGCCGGCAGCATCCATTTTGACGATCCGTTTTTGTCTCGCCGCTTTAATCCGATCAAGGCGTACGCCCAGTCGAAGCTCGCGAACATTTTGTTCACGGTGGAGCTGGCCGAGCGGCTGAAAGACACCCGGGTCACCGCGAACTGCGTCCATCCCGGCGCCGTCGCGACTCAAATCGGGGTGAACCGCGATACGGGCTTTGGCAAGCGGGTGCTGGCCGCGCTGAAGCCCATGTTCTTGACGCCGGAGCAGGGGGCGGACACCGCCATTTACCTGGCAGCTTCGCCGGAGGTTGCGGGCGTAAGCGGGAAATATTTTTACCGGAAAAAGCAGCAGGCGCTGAAGTCCAAAGCAGCCGACCGGGAGAGTGCAAAACGCTTGTGGGCTTGGAGCGAGCAGATGGTGGGACTGGACAGATGAGTGCATCGTCAAAAGCTTCCTATAGCACAGATTCTCGGATTCTTTTACAATAGAAAATAACGATTCGTAGACAAGCGGTAGGAGGCTGAACAGGGCAGATGACGACGCAACAACATTACATCATTGAAGACGCCGCGCTGGAGGATTTGCAGGCGGTGGTCGATATCTACAACACGACAGTAGCGGGCAGAATGGTGACCGCGGATCTGGAGCCTGTGACGGTCGAGAGCCGGCTGGCCTGGTTCCATGAGCATAACAGCCATCACCGTCCGCTGTGGGTCATGCGTTCCGAAGGGAAGGTTGTGGCCTGGCTCAGCTTCCAGTCTTTTTATGGGCGGGCAGCCTATAACGCGACGGCGGAGATCAGCATTTACGTGGCGGAAGAGTGCCGCGGGGCGGGCGTCGGCCGGATTTTACTGGAAAAGGCGCTGGCCGAAGCTCCACGCTTCGGACTGAACCGGCTGGTGGGTTTTGTGTTCGGTCATAACGAACCGAGCCTGAAGCTGCTGCGCCGCTATGGCTTTGAGGATTGGGGCGTGCTGCCGGGCGTGGCCGAGCTGGATGGCGTGGAACGGGATTTGGTCATCGTTGGGCGCAAAGTATAGTAAGCCCGGAGGCAATGGCGGCTCATTATCCATAATAAAGGCAGGAATATCGAAAAGGCGCTCTGCATGCAGCAGGCGCCTTTTGTTGTGTGTGATGATGAGGGCGTTGGTCCAATCCGTACGTATTAAAGGTCCTCGTCGCAGGCAGGCTTCGCTTCGCAGCACTTGGCAGCTTCGGCGGGCGTGGAGTCCGCATTATCAATCGTGACCCATTGCTCGGACCAGAGCTCGATTCCCCGGATGACTGGTTCGAGTGCCATGCCCTTCTCGGTCAAGGAATATTCGATTCGCACCGGCGTTTCCGGAAAAACCTCTCTCCGGACGACACCGTCCTGCTCTAAATCCTTAAGCCGCTCCGACAATAACCGGCCGCTGATCGGCAGGGAGGATTCAATGGTGCAAAAACGCTTCGGGCCGCTCAGCAGCTGATGGATGATCAGGCTGGTCCAGCGCCGGTTGATAATTTCCATCCCTTTTTCCAATTTGGGGCACAAAGGACTTGATTGCATGCTTCTTCACCTCGTTTATGATGTTCATTATATCGTAAATGCCGCGTTAAATATATACGGTTTGAAATGTTCTTTACATCCGGTGTTACCTGCTGGCATACTATATAAAATGGAATTTTTTCCATACATACATATTGGGGAGGTAAACTGATGAAGAAGCGTTTCAAATGGGGATTGGCGCTCGGACTGGCCATCATGCTGATTGTGCTGGCAGGCTGTCAGGCCGTTGGCGGCCTGGACGTCAACAAAGCGGTGCTCAGTACCCTGGATGTCAAATCGTCCGAAGCGAAGTCCTCGATGTCGCTTGAACTGGTGCCTGCGGATAGCGGGCTGTCGGCAGAAGATAAGCAGATGATCGACCTGATCAACTCGATCTCGCTCACGATTGACTCGGCTCGTACGCAGGATCCAAACACCGGATCGATTGAAGGCGCCGTGAAGGTTAACGGCAAGCAAATTCCGTTCCATCTGTCCGTAGATAAGGACAACCTGGCCTTGTCTCTTGAAGGCATGACTCAACCTGTCGTGATTCCGCTGAACGGCATGGAAGGCATGGAAGGGCTCACGATGACTGGACTTCAAATGTCCAACGAAAGCGCGTTGAAAATGGTGAAGGATGTCGGCGGCTTCCTGATCAAGCACGCTCCGAACCCGTCCTCGATCGCACTGTCCTCCGTGACTGACAAAGTGAACGGCGAATCGCTGTCGCTGCAGAAGCTGCACATCGACATTCGCGGGGATGAGCTGGCAGGCTTGGTTAAAGGCTTCCTGACCAGCGTATCCCAGGATAAAGAAGGATTAAAAGAAATGATCGCGGCCGTCTACGACGTCTACTATCCGATCTTTGAATCTACGTTTAGCCAGTCCGGTGAGGACATGGGCGATATGGCTGCAGCGTTCGGCACGCCGGAAAGCGTGCTGAAGGATAAAGACGCGGCGGTGACTTATTTTACCGATGAAGCGCTGAAGGCGCTGAACGAGTTCCTGCCTCAATACGACAACACCGTCAAAGAAATGATGGCTGAACCCGATATGTCGGTGATCCTTGGCAAGGATACCGTGCTTTCCCTGGACTTCTTCCTGGACAGCAAGCTGCAGATCCGCAAGCAGAACATGGACCTGACGATCCAAATTCCGCAGGGTGAAGGCGTGCCTGTGAAGCAGGTGAAGGTTCACTCGCAGTCGGAGACGTGGAACGTCAACCAGCCGGTGACTGTGAACAAGGTCGACACGTCCAAAGGCGTATGGGAACCAAGCTTGATCGGCGTGACGCCAGGTGAAGTGATCCGTCATCTCGATGCGAAATCCGACCTGTACCGTCTCTTGATGGAAGATGCGAAGATTACGCAAAAGCAGATTTCGATGACAACGCGCCAAGATGGCGAAGACGATGACTACTGGTACTACCCGGAAGCCATTATCGTGAACAATACGACGATGGTGCCGATCAAGTATGTGGCCGGTCAACTGGATGCTCAGTTAAAATGGAACGGGGCTACGAAGCAGTTGACGATGGTGGATGACCTGAAAGGCACCCAGATCGTCATCAAGGAAGGCTCCAAGCAAGCGACGATCGACGGCAAAGCCGTTACCTTGACCCAGCCGGTGATCAACCGCGACAGCACGCTGTACGTGCCGCTGCGTTTTGTGGCCGACGCCTTCGGCACGAAGGTGAACTGGGATAAGAGCGAGCAGCTGGTGACGATTGAGCGGGAGTAGATTATTAATGGGTTTGAAAGCTGGAAAGCTTGAAAAACTCGGATGAAGCTGATGACGAATGCGGAACGTATGAGAAGAACTGAAGGCAGCCCTGAGGGGCTGCCTTTTTTTAATGGGGATAAGGGACATAGGGGGCGGTCGACTAACAAAAAAATCAAAGAGGCAAGGGAAATGTTAAGCCCGTTACGGTGCATAGTACGCCCATGTCGGTATCAAAAATATCCGCCGTATACAGAGTCCGCAGGCCGATTTTTGGATTGAATAATTTGGAAGTATAGCATACGATTGGAGGTACAGAGGGTAATATGAATGTCTGTCGCATACTGAGTGGGTAAGGAAAGCGTAGGCGACATTACCGGTAAATATTAAAGATAATATTTAAGGAGATCATTTATGAAAGGTAAGATACTCTTATTATTTTTTATTACGATCGTGTTTTCATCTTGTCAAAATATTAGTCAATCGGCTACCTTGGACAGCGAAACTAAATCAATAAGGATTTCTGAACTGCCTCCTGATGTAGTGAGTACAGGTAATGGAAGAGAATCGAAAGAAACAACTGAAGGTCGATCAGATCCTTCTAACAATGAAGTGTTATCCATGAGCATTGGGAACCTTGATTCTAAAGGAGAATTTTATGATGAAATGCTTCGTAACCCTATAGATCATGATTATGAAGTGGAATTTGATGAATTTCAAAATTCCAAAGAGATTATTACAACATTGGAATGGGGAGCATTTGAAAGCAAATATACAGAGATTTGGGATAAAGAGTTGAATCAAATATATAAAACGCTTCTTTCTAAGTTGGATAGAGAATCCAGAGAAGCACTAATTGAATCGCAGAAAGAATGGTTACAGTATCACTTAAGGGAATCAAAATTTATAGAAGAGACATTTATTTATAACGGTTATCTTGGATCAAAAGGACCAGTAAGCCTAACCACGGTTATACGGGGGAGAATTAGGGAAAGAACAATGCAATTATTTGAATATCGATATTTGCTAGATGGTGAAGTTGAGTTTTTATACCAAAGTAAGAAATAGAGTTGGAATCTTGATCAATGGTTTTTAGGTGTTTCGAAGACAGTAATGGCGGATAACAATGTATTCACGCTGCGTGGCTACTACCCCTCGGTTGTCTGATGTATGATCATAGAATTAGCTCAGACAACAAACTACCCATCCTAAGATAAACGCTATCTAAGGTTGGGTCATTTAACGAATACAAGAACGTTAGACGTGACCTAAGTGCTGACACACCTACTCCCTCCGGTCGTTTAAGCCTCTCGACGTCGTGAATACAGGAACGTCGTCCGAAGTAACCGAAAGATTAATCGAAAAGTGAGGTAAAAGAATGAGTTATAGATCTATTCTCATAGACCAGTTAAACGCCTGTTATAACGATAAGAGTTGGTTCATTCCACTCCATGAAATTTTAAAAGATTTAAATGCTACACAAGCTGCATGGAAAAGTGAAAGTGAACAATCAATTTGGTCGATCGTGAATCATCTCATATTTTGGAATGAGAAGTGGCTTGAGAGATATAACGTTGAACAATTTGAATTAGAAAATTCAATAAACAATGATGATACTTTTTATGTGAATCAACATACAATAAATGATTTTGAGTGGAAGAAGACCTTACAGAGACTTGAAACAGTCTTTGAAAGTTGGAATAGGGCACTTGAGGAAAGCGAAGATCTTAAACTTATAAAAGAAATCCCCTCATATTTCAATGCTCCTTGGTGGGGAGTAGTATCAAATTTATGTATTCATAATGCATATCATATTGGTCAGATCATGCTGCTCAAAAAACTATTGATAAGTGTAGGTTAAAAAACGGTTGTAGGTATTAAGCTTCCTGAGCCTCAAGAATGGTATATGGGGCTATCTTTTCTGTGTGTCCTTGAGGAGATGATGACTTCAGTTAACATTATATTCACGCATTGGGTCTGACGACCCTCGGTCCGCCTGAAGGAGATCAGCAGAGCAGCAGGCTTAGGCGGACACATCCGCACCGACTAACCGCACCGCGGCCAGCCCCTCGCGGAGCTTAAGTTGGTGGGACGTCGTGGATACAGGAACGTTACGTGAAATCACTGCAATTAAATCATTAGGACCAAGATAAATAAACAAATAACCCTATAAAAGCGTTATAAAATGAGTTATACTGAGGTAAGAATAAGTAAGGAGCCGTGCGGTAACACGGCCCCAAGTACAATAACTGCATAAAGAGCAGTCGGCCATGTAAGATGGGTCGGAAATAGACCGTTATCCTAACCAGGGCGGTCTATTTCTTTTTCATGTAGGTGAGCAATGCCAAAATGAACATACCGAACATGAACATTAAGGAAAGTGCATCTTTGACCTCCATGGGCATCACCTCCCTTCTGGGAGATTAGCCGACCGCCCTTATAGCCGTATATTGTACTAACAAATTATAACATATAGGATAGAACAAAATACCTTTAAAATACTATAAATAACTAGAATACACCAAGGACAAAAAAACAATATAAATCTGTAAAACTCATATGAGATAGTAAAAACAGTGAAGGCAGTAACATCACTTAACAATGCATCTATGCTGCGAAGCATTCGCCCCTTGGTTGTCAGAAGCAAGCTCATAGGCGTTAAATCAGACAACACGTGACCTGGCCTAAGATAAGAGTTATCTGAGGCCAGGTCGCGTCATAGATGCGGGAACGTTATATGAATTATCCGCATTAAATAAAATTATACATGTGAGGGAGACCATGATTTTAATAAGCAAAATCAGTTAAGGTAATTTCGAAGAAGCAATGAACTTCAGTTAACACTGCATTCACGGGGTGCAACCACACGGCTGCTTGGTCGCCGAGAGGCATTTTGAAGGAGTGGAAACTCAGGCGACAACCCTGCGAACCTAACCGCATCGCGGCCGCCCCAGTTGGGGGCTTAAGGTTCTCGGGTTCGTGAATGAGGGAACGTTATGCGAAATTCTCGAAGAATAAAAAATATAATAATATAGTTTAAAGAAGAGGCAAAAACATATGATGAAGAAAATTAAGGGAAACCAAAAAGTATGGTTAAATGTCAATCTATCAGATAGTCCAGCAATGCAAGCTGTGAGACAAATGGAGGGCATTACAGCCTCACTAGTAGACAGTCCAGCAATGCAAGCTGTGAGACAAATGGAGGGCATTACAGCCTCACTAGTAGACAGTCCAGCAATGCAAGCTGTGAGACAAATGGAGGGGATTGCAGTCTCACTAGTAGATAGTCCGGCAATGCAAGCTGTGAGACAAATGGAGGGGATTGCAGCCTCACTGGTAGACAGTCCGGCAATGCAAGCTGTGAGACAAATGGGGGGCATTGGAGCCTCAATGATAGACAGTCCGATTATGAGGACTGTAGCTAGAACGTTGGAAACCGTCTTTAAAATTCCAAAGCAAGATGAGTTCGGGATTCAGACCTATAAACAAGAACTGCTAGGAGTTTATGAAACGGCATTGCATACTATCGTTGAGAAATCGAGAGTTTCAGAGGATAAATTAAGCCCTGTCGATGAGCATTCTCTTCAAAATGAAGTTGAGCAGTTTTCTGTTCAAGTACAACAAGATGAATCGCAAAATTTTGTTGAGAAATTTATTGAAAAATACGAATCATTAAACCCAATAGTTAAATTTCTAATATCAGTCATATTAATACCTTACCTAGTTAATCAGTTGTCAGATGCACTAACCATATCAGATTTAATAAAAAGAGATATACAGGCTTCAAAGTCCACGATTATTAGGGAGGAAAAAGAAGCACTAAGTGTGTATACTGAGTTTGAGACTCTCGCTGTTAATCAGCTACGCCTAGTCAGAGCGGAGGAGCTAATAGCTCGAAAGAATCCAAATAAAAATAGTCAGATTGTAGGATTAGTATACATCGGACAAAGAGTAAAACTGATTGGCAAGAAAAAGGACTGGGCATACATCCGTTATTATGATCACTCCGAAGATTCTTATAAAGAAGGATGGGTTTTTGCAAGATACCTCGTTAAAATTATATAGACACATGAAAGAAGTTATGTAAGTAATTCGAAGATTACGATAAACATCCTATAACAATGTGTTAACGCATAGATGTATCCGAAATACTGAATTGAAGGAGATAATATATTTTGAAAGAAGTATTACATAATCTATTTATCTTTTTATCAAGACAATTTTCATACATTATTCCAAGTATTATTACTTGGAGCCAAAGAAAATTATCAATGGGCCGATTTCAAGATATATATGTAATCTATGGTATTGTTATATCGATATTATCCTTTTTGATATTTAAATATAATAATATTCTTTCAAAGTCATTAAATTTTGGAATAATTATTTTTATAGTAATAGTATTGGGAAGTGTATATAGAGAAATACTCAAATTAGAAAGAGGTAGTGAGGATTATTTTTCTCGCATGCTAGGTTGGTGGTTTGCTACAAGCTATTTTTCGGTGATTATTTCTATTAATTTAATTCATATTATACCATATATAATAAATCTCTTTGTCTTTCCATTTTACTGTGCTCTGTACTATGGAATTAGATATTTATTTTTAAGATGGATAAGACATTGGACCATGTATTTCCTATTATTTTTTCTGATGCCTTTAATTTCTTTGATTATATATAGTTTTATTGGGATGTTACTATTCGAACTTACTAACAAGAAAATTTTTATTTCGGATTCTGCATCAAAGTGGATGGTTATTCTTTTTTGTATTTTGTTAATAAACATTTTCGTTTATTGGACACCTGCTAATAGATTTGATGAAGTAAAAGTTGCAGTTTACTTGCTACTTGCAGTATTTTCAACAATTTCATATTGTTTTTTTATTTCTGATTATCTCGCAGAAATAATCACACCAAAACTGAACCAAATTAGTGAACTTGAATCTATTACTATATCTGAAGTTAAGGAATTCATAGACGTAATAGTAAAATGGTTCTCTCTTCCATATTTAGTTGGTTCTGTATTTGCTTGCTTTACTGTGGAACTTGTTACAAGGAACAGGAATGCTAGAGCTGATTCAAGGTAGCTCGGTACTTCTGATAACATTATATTTACGCTTCGGGCCTGACGCCCTCGGTCCACGAGAAGCGCTCGTAGGGAAGAGGGTTCAGCACCGGCGACGTCGTCGCCTTAAGTCGGTAGGACGTCGTGAATACGGAAACGTTATAGGAAATCAGCGCAAAGTTATAAAAGAACAAATAAAGGAGAACTATGAATGATCTTTTTCGATTTAGACGAAACATTATTTGACTTTAAGACAGCTGAATATCTGCCTTGGTTCGCAAGATTAAGAAGGAAGAGGAGCGTAGTCAATTCACAACCCTGCAAGGATAAGTCCGTTGGACCCAGTCGCCACGCTCCTTTAAACCTCTCGGGTTCGTAGATACAGTCTCTACAAAACAAAACCTTCAAGTAGAAATGATGAACATAAAACCTGACCAGGATGGAAATAAAAACCCCAAATTTGCAGATCTAATTATAGCTGAAATATCACTTTATCAAAGGTTACAGCCGAGTATGCAAAAAATTTCATAGTTGGCAAAGGAACTTACTTGGTTGCTTATCATAACGAGGGTTATACTAATATTATCTATAAAAAATGTAGAGAAGTATATGATCAAGCTATCGTACAGATTGAAGATAGGAGCAGCTTGAATCGACAAAAAAGTGGTGGTTGAATTGGGGTAACCGTTAAAGATATACTGCAGCTGCCTTCATTTAGAGGAGCTCAGGTGGTCACTGGAACAAGCAGGCTTCATCAGACCGTATCCTCTTTATCTGTTTTAGAGGTGGCGGATGTTAATTTCTTTTCGCAAATTATTCAGACCGTTCAAGAAGAGTGGTATGCCGAAGAGCTGGTCATCAGCTCTTTTTATTCCATAAAGGACAGCGTAGAGCAGCAGTGCAAAACCGTTCAGTACCTGCATGACCTGGGTGAAGTGGGGCTGATTCTGTACTATGTTGGCATTGTAATGCCGGATATCGCCGATGAAGTGCTCGAGCTGGCTGAATCTTTGAATTTTATTATCATTTGCATGCCGAGAAACGATTACTCTCTTCGATATAATGAAGTCATTTATGAAGTCATGGAGGCGATCGTCAGCAATCAGAATGTGAATGAGCATTTCGTGAATGAATCACTGGAAAAGGTATCACTGCTGCCGGAGCATTTGCGGAGCGTGGAAATTACCCTTAAACTGCTGTCGGACCGGATGAAAGCGAACATCGTTCTGACAAACAGCAACCTGGATATCATCAATCGTGTCATGTGGCCGCGCAATTCATCGCTCCCTGTTGCGGATCTGATCCGGTCCATGGCGCCTTCCATTTTGAACGGCAGAACGGGAGAAGGGGAGCTGGATTCGTCCTGCTTTGTTGAATATAAACGTGTTCAGCAAAAAAACGGCGAGTCCCTTTACCTGTTTATCATTAAAGAAAATTCGAAGCTGCCTCCGAAGACAATGGATCAAATCAGCGAGGTGGTGCAGGTGGCCATCAATTTGTGGGGAGATAAGCATAACGAGGTCAGCGAATACGCTCTGGTTAAAGCCATTGTAAATGATGAAAGCGAAAAAATGCGCAGATTGGCCAGTTTGCTGTATATCGACGTTTCCGCCATCCAAATGATGTGGCTCGTGTACATTCAGGATTTGTCGGAGGAAAGAAGGATACGGGAAGACTTAAAAGCGTATCTCTCGCAATATTATAAAACCGCGGTCATTCAAACGATCGATCACTGCATTGTCGTTTTGCTAGGGAATTGCTCCTATAAATACAATGAGTTTGAAATCGCAGCGGAATATATCGAAACCACGAGTCTCATCGCTGAAATATCGAGCATCGTATATTCTCCGAGGATGCGGAACACACAGGATGTACGCCGAATGTACCAGCTCGTCAACGAAGCCTCTAAAGAGGTACACCGCATCTACCATCACCGCAAATTATACACCGCGGCTGAAGTCCGTTCCATGAAACGGGCCATTGACCTTAGCAAACAAGGGGAAGAGATCACGGAAGAATGCTTGTCTGTCCTAGAGCCGATATTGGACGACCCTGACGCATTGATAACCCTGATGACGTTTCTTCTGGATGCGAAGGGGAATATGGATGACTGCAGCAAGCTGTTGTTCGTCCACAAAAATACGGTGAAATATCGCATTAAAAAAATTTGCGAGCTCATCGGATATGATGTGACCATCAATTCGGAATCATACGATGTTTATACCGCCTGCATGGTCTACCGTCTCATCCATAACTAAAAAGTTCCGATGTTTTGTCCAATCAGACAAAAACATCGGATTTTTTTTTGTTTTCTGAAAAAGACGCTGCCCGGCTTCATCTTTTACAATGAGAAAAAACAATTCGAACGAACAAGGTTGAGGAGGGGAGATCATATGAAAGACGTTAAAGAGCATCAATCCTGGTTCAGTCTCGGGATCATCTGGGCCGGCGCGGTCATCAGCATCCCCAGTTTATTGGTGGGAAACACGCTGGTGGCAGGCATGGGATTGTCGAAAGCGCTGCTCGTCACGTTGGTGGGTTACTCCATCATTGTATTGCTCATGATTTTGCAGGGGATTCAAAGCACGGAGCTGGGAAGACCGACGGTTCAGGTTGCGGGTCAGGTGTTTGGCAAACAAGGATCGCGGACGATTCTTTCGATCATCCTCGCCATTGCGTGTCTCGGATGGTTCGGAATTCAGGCGAATGTGTGCGGTGCGGCCTTGGCCAATTTGTTAGCCGTAGGTGGAATGAGTGTCCCGGTGCCGCTGGCTTCTCTCATCTGCGGTCTTGTGATGGTGGTCTCGGCGATCTATGGCGTTAAAGTGCTGCGCGTCATCAGCTATATTGCCGTTCCTTTATTGATTGGGATCAGCGTATTGGGTCTTATCAAAGCATTGACCGGTGACTCCCTTGAGATTATTCAGAATTTTAAGCCACATGGAGCTATGAGCTTTACGGACGGACTGGCGGTAACCCTGGGGTCGTTTGCCTTGGGAGCGGTTGTCGCGGGAGATTATTCCCAATTTTCGAGAAAACGGTCCGATGTCCTGAAAGCCGCCCTATTCGGAATTATCCCAGCAGGCTTGCTGATGATCGGTGCAGGAGCCGTCCTGACGATTGCTTACCAGGCCAGCGATATTACAGCAACCTTTTTGAGCATCACGACTCCGTTTATTGGCGGTGCGGTTTTGATCCTCGCTACATGGAAGACGAACCTCGTGAATGCCATTTCAGGCGGTTTTGCCTTAATAAACGTGTTCAACGTATCAAAGGAAAAAGAAAAATGGGCCGTCGGCATCGCCGGAACGATCGGGACGGTACTAGCTGTCGTCGGCATACTCAACTATTTTACGCCGATTATGTCCATCCTGTCGGCCATGATTCCGCCGGTGGCAGGCGTGATGATCGCATCATACTGGGTGCTTGGCAAAGGGGACAAAAGCCGCTGGCATGAGGTTGAAGGCGTGAATATACTGGGCGTTATTTCCTGGCTTGTGGGCGCGGTCATCGCTTGTACGCCTGTTGTGTTGTCCCTGTTCCCAAGCCTGCCGCAGGTACCGAATCAGCCGTTGATCGGGATTGTCATTTCTTTTGTCATCTATTATGTAGTCTATCGTTTAACGGCTTGGAAAACAGTCATATTGGAGGAAACGTAAATGAGATATTTAGATCAAGCAGCTGTTGAAAACATCGCCGTCGGCGCAGCATTTTTAGGAACCGGCGGAGGGGGAGATCCTTACATCGGCAAATTGATGGCTCTCTCGGCCATTGAGAAGTTTGGACCTGTAAAACTGTTCTCCGTCGATGAGATTCAGGATGAGGACTTTTTTATCCCGGCCGCGATGATGGGGGCACCTTCCGTATTAGTGGAGAAATTCCCTAAAGGGGACGAGTTTGTTAAGGTTTTTCAAAAATTAGCGAAGTACTTGGGAAAAGAACTGATCGCCGGCACGTTTCCGATGGAAGCGGGAGGCGTCAATTCCATGATTCCCATCGTCGTTGCGGCGCAGCTGGGATTGCCTCTGATCGACTGTGACGGTATGGGACGGGCATTCCCGGAGCTGCAAATGGTCACGTTTAACCTGGACGGCATTCCGGCGACACCGATGGCGATTACGGATGAAAAAGGGAACATCGGCATCTTTGAGACCATTGATAATAAATGGACGGAACGGCTCGCCAGAGTGGCCACGGTCGAAATGGGGGCCAGTGCCTTAGTCAGCCTCTATCCGGCAACGGGTGCGCAAATCAAGCAGAGCGGCGTTCATCATATCGTGACCCTGTCCGAACAGATCGGAGCCATCATTACATCGAAAAATCGGGACGCGGGCGATAAGCTTCAAGAACTGTTGAAACTGGTGTCCGGCTATGAACTTTTCCAAGGCAAAATTGTGGATGTCATCCGGGAAACCAAGGGAGGATTTAACCTCGGCCAAATGCATCTTGAAGGAATCGAGGCGTTTAAAGGCGGCGAGATGAAGGTTCATTTTCAAAATGAAAACCTGATTGCTGAAAAGAATGGTCAAGTGGTAGCGATGACCCCCGATTTGATCTGTCTGGTTGATTACGAAACCTTGTCGCCTGTAACTACGGAGAGCCTGAAATACGGTAAACGCGTACGGGTGGTTGGACTGCCCGCCCATGAAAAGTGGAGAACGGAGAAGGGAGTCCAGACGGTAGGACCAAGATACTTCGGATATGATTACGATTATGTTGCAATTGAGGAACTGGTGAAAAAGGCGGTGGCTGAGAATGTATAGAATCGGGATTGATGTAGGCGGCACCAACACAGATGCCATCATATTGGATGAGAATCATCATTTGATTCATGCGGTTAAATCCCCAACAAGTCTAGATATTAAAACAGGGATTGAAACCTCGCTCCGGAATTTGCTGCAGGAATCGAATATTAATAAAGCCCAAATCACGCATGCCATGTTAGGCACGACGCAGTGTACCAATGCCATTGTGGAGCGCAAAAAGTTGGCGCAAGTCGGCGTCATTCGTCTGGGTTACCCGGCAACGGCCTCCGTTGCTCCGTACACGTCCTGGCCTGAGGATATGGTTCAGAAGCTGTCAGGTAAATATGCGCTCGTTCATGGCGGATATGAATATGACGGCCAAGTGCTTGGAGAAGTCGATGAAGCTGAAATTACAGCTCTTTTAGAGGAATGGGGGAGCAGTGTCGAGTCCATCGCAGTTATTGGTGTGTTTTCATCCATTAAAAATGATCAGGAGCTCCAGATTCGCGATCTCATCCATCAAGTATATGGACCTGAATTTCCTGTTTCCTGTTCTTCATTGATTGGTTCTGTCGGCTTAATTGAACGGGAAAATGCGACTATACTGAACGCAGCCTTATGCAAGGTGATTGAAACGACGACCCAAGGATTTGTGCAGGCGTTGGAAGAAGAGGGCATCACAGACGCAGCGGTGTTCCTATGCCAGAATGACGGTACCCTGATGTCGATCGATTACGCTAAGCAATTTCCGATTCTAACCATTGCCTGCGGGCCGACGAACAGCATACGCGGTGCCTCTTATTTAGCGAAAATCAAAGATACGATGGTTCTCGACTTGGGGGGGACGACATCGGACATCGGAGTGTTGCAGGACGGATTCCCGAGAGAATCCTCGGTTGCGGTCGAGGTTGGCGATATCCGCACGAATTTCCGCATGCCGGATATTATCTCCGTCGGGCTGGGCGGCGGAAGCATTGTGCGTTCGGAGAACGGCAAAATTACAGTTGGCCCTGACAGCGTAGGATACAAGATTGGACAGGAAGCTCTGGTCTTTGGCGGGCATACGCTGACGACAACCGACATTGCCGTTCGGCTGGGCCTCGCGGATGTCGGGGATAAGAGCTTGGTAGCACATCTGGATGAAGACTTCGCAAAAAATGTGCAAGCTGAAATTGCAACCATCATTGAGCAGGCCATTGATAAAATGAAGACCTCCTCGGGAGACGTTGAGCTTGTTTTGGTAGGCGGCGGCAGTGTCGTTATCCCGGACACGATTCGCGGGGTGTCCCATATGATCAAGCCTGAGAACGGGGGCGTAGCCAACGCCATTGGCGCATGTATAGCTCAAATCAGCGGACAATATGAACAAATTTATATTTATTCTACAGAGCCCCGTGAGGATTCATTAAGAGATGCGCAAGAAAAAGCCGTGAAGCAGGCGGTGCTGGCTGGCGCTGATCCGGCAACGGTTGAGCTTGTGGAAGTGGAAGAAACCCCGCTGGCTTATCATCCGGGAAATGCGACGAGACTGCGAGTGAAAGTAGTAGGAAACATGAAGTAGATGAGAGGCTTCACACGAGTTCATACGACTTCTATAAGAACCCTGAGCGTCCACCCAAAGGTTGATGGTCAGAGGTGGGTTTGTTCTCAGTCATATTTGCAAAGAGGATATTGAAAGAATGAGGCTTGAGGTTAACTTGAGGAAGTCAGGAACATCAAATAACAAGGAACCGGAGCGATTTTCCTTAAGCCTCTCGTGTTCGGAGATAATAGACCATTACCATGATTTGGTGGTAGTGGTATATTTATTTTAAGGGAGATATGAAAATAATTTCTGAAGGTGATCAATATAAAGTTGTTATTTATCTGTAGTAGAAATAGATGGAGAAGTCTTACAGCAGAGAAGATATTTGAACAGTACAACATGTATGATGTAAAATCTGCCGGTACAGAAGAGAACGCGAGAATCAAAGTTACTGCCGGCCATATTGGATGGGCTGATTTAATATTTGTAATGGAGAAAAAACATGAAAGAAGACTGAAAGAAAAATTCAGCTTAGATCTAAACGGAAAGCGAGTAATAAGACTTGATATAGAAGATGAATATAGATATATGGATGAAGAACTAATTGAAATATTGAAAACAAGAGTATCAGAATACATTGAAGTACCTGAATAAATGAAGAGAATATGGAATGGTCTATTTTTGAGATTATTCAAGAATGCCCCGACAACATTTATCTGGATATTGATACGGATAAAGATAAAAAAACAATTGAACATGCGTATTACGCTAGGTACTTCAAGACATCGGACGCTAGTGATCACTCAGAAACAAACATTGAGGGTAACAGAACTTGGTATGAAAGAACCGAAAAATAATAATGGATAGCTTTTCAAGGAAAGTTATCGAAACCATGAGAAATTATGAAAATTGTAATTCCTAATTAAACCACTAACATGAAGGGGAGCCAGATGGATAAAGGGAAAATTATCTTTTTGAATGGAGTAACAAGCTCTGGAAAAACTTCCATCGTTGATGCCATTCAATCTCACACGGATCCATTTTTTTATGTAGTTGCAAATGACCTTTTTGAACAAATGATAGGGGATAAACATCTGCATAAAGATTATTGGAAGTATCTTAGCGAAGTCATTATTATGATGTACCATACAGCAAGATTATTTTCAGATAGTGGAAAGAACATTCTAATCGATGGGGTTTTAGTTGAAAGACCCGAGTTAGTTCCACACTATGACAAGGTTAAAGGCATTTTTATGGGGTATCCCTTAGAAATTGTTGAGGTGTATTGCCCTTTAGATATATGTCGCAAGCGCAATATTGAGCGTGGGGATAGATCAGAGGATCAGTCAGATTGGCAAAGCGAATTAATGGCGGAGAACATTCAATATAGTTGCTCAGTCGATACCAGTTTAAATACACCAGAAGAGTGTGCAGAAATTATAATTAACACACTATTTAAGTAATCGTAAAACGACACAAGATATTATTGGTAGCTGTTCGAAGAAGTCGGGAGCATCGGATGCTGCCGGCCGTTCGGCCCTTGGTTCACAAGAAGTACGGGAACGATTTCCGAACTTCCGGTTTTGATTAAAAATACAGATATATCGCTTATAATAAGATATAAACTAGATTATTAAGACAAACTCGAAAACGAACAAGGTACTATTGATTCGGCGGGATCTAGTTACGCACTGAATTTTATGTGTAATTTGGGGTGATCTCCTTGGAGAGATGGGAAAAACTTATTCAAATTGTGAAAGATGAATCAGCTCGATTCGATGAAAGAGATGATGCAATTATTGACTTGGCCGAATTTAATAACAATGAAGTTATCGAAGCGCTATTTAATATAGCAAAGAATAATTAGATCGATATAATGCTACAAGCAAGTGCCGGAGAGGTTTTGACTGAAATCTGGATAAGAAATTCGAATGTAGACTTCAAAAAACTAACTAAATTTACAGATACAGCATTGAATGAAGCTTTAGGATTATTAAAAACTCATAAAATAGAATGGTACAATGAATATGAAAGACTCAAAACAATTTGAGATTGTTAAAGAAAGCTGTCTTCGGTCCAACAGGTGGATTACGGAGAAGTGACGTTAAGGCGGAAATATGCAATTGAGAACGCTTGTACGAAAATGCCAATAAAGATAAAATATAACCAATCGAATCTTAGGTGCACATGGTTTTCATTCTTGCTCTTTTTACATACATTATAATAACAACAGAGAAACCCACCCAAAGGTTGATGCCGAAGGTGGGTTTTCTTCCTGTACGACTTAGAAAGGAATAAACCATCCAAGCCAATTGTACTGACCAAGTGTTCGCAGCACTTGGTCTTTATTACATATATATCCAAGTTGATTACCAATGTTGAGAGGGAGGAACTGATATGAACGAAAATAAGGGAAACGAAGTAGAAGAAAGCCTGGAAGACATTACGGGTATCACTTGTATTTACGTGCCAGTAAATGATGTCTACGAGTCTATTCAATGGTACCAAAAAAATTTAGGGTACCAACCCGCAAACAACGAGCTTGTTGAGCCTGGAATGAAGACGGCCGTATTGAATCTTCCCGATCGTAATGGAAACCTGCCTTCCCCTGGTTTAAGGCAAGTCGTGCCTGCATTGTTCCTTCACCAATCGGACGAAGAAGGCGGTCGATTACGTTTTTCATGGTCATTGGACAACGGCAAACCCCATGCAATGGCATGCTTTATTACTCCGAGAATTCAAGAACTGTCCAATCGATTCAAGGAAAACGGAGTGAACATTTTAGGTGAACGAGTGACAAGCGGACCGAACATAACGTTCGCAGATCCTGACGGCAACATATGGGAAGTGTGGCAACCCTAATTGAAGAACGAGTATAAGAGAGCTGCTTCGCGAATAACAGCAAATTTTTCGTTGAAGTAGAGATCTCGTATAACAACATATTCGTGCTGTGGGGCATTCGCCCTTCGGTTTGGCCGAGGGGTGTCGAAGAAGAGGAGGTCAGTAGGTTGAACAAGCATCATGTTCATGAAACAAACAGCTTCTATTGGGATACGAAAGGAAATGACTTCTTAAGAGCCATCGTGCTTCCTTATTATGGGGCCTTTGTTTCAGAAAAAAAATGCCAACTTTTTGGCGATGTTTCCGGAAAAAAGTTATTAGAGATTGGTTGTGGAAACGGTCAATCCTTGCAATATCACGGCGATCGCAATGCATCTGAACTATGGGGGATCGATATATCAGAAAAACAAATTGAAAGGGCAAAACAGCATTTGACGGCGTGCGGCCTGTCAGCAAAATTGATCTGTTCTCCCATGGAAGAAGAGTGTGGCATACCCGCAGATTATTTTGACGTTGTGTATTCAATTTACGCCATAG
Organism: Paenibacillus favisporus; assembly: GCF_040545415.1. Lineage (NCBI taxonomy): Bacteria > Bacillati > Bacillota > Bacilli > Caryophanales > Paenibacillaceae > Paenibacillus > Paenibacillus favisporus. The sequence goes on from NZ_JBEPLV010000008.1 coordinate 291,330, forward strand.
GCTGGACAACCGACCTTGAAGGCACTTTTTGCCGGATCGCTTCTTATTTAAAAAAAGACGGCATATTTATTTTCAGCTGGTCTCATCCTATACACCGATGTGTTGTTCAAGAAAATAATAGATTTGCTATGAACAAGCCTTATTTCGATGAATCCTGGTATTCGGTATCTCCAGATTTTTGTCACGGCGAATTAACCTTATCTGATCGTAAACTATCAACCTACATCAATGCTTTGGCGAAAGCAGGGTTTGTTATTGAACAAATGATTGAAGAAACTGACAATGAAATCATACAATTGCACGATGCAAATGATGATTTGGTAAAAAGAGCGACGATGTTTCCGGTAACCTTCGTGATCAAAGCAAGAAAACTTTAAAAAATGGGGGCTGATTAAGATAAACATCAATCGTTTAGATCATTTAGTTTTGACTGTTTCGAATATTGATCAAACCTGTGAATTTTATTCGCGGGTCTTAGGAATGCGAACTGTAACATTTGGAGAAGGACGAAAGGCATTGCATTTCGGGCAACAGAAAATAAACCTACATGAAGCAGGCAAAGAGTTTGAACCAAAAGCGAAAATGCCTATGCCAGGCACTGCTGATTTATGTTTTATAACAGACGATCCTATACCCGATGTCATACGCCATTTAGAATATTGCAATGTAATGATTGAGGAAGGTCCTGTATTAAGAACAGGGGCATTAGGTTCGATTACGTCCGTTTATCTTAGAGATCCAGATGGAAATTTAATCGAAATCTCTAATTACGAATCGTGAATATGAGAACGTTACATGTATGAACGAAGCGATATATTAAAAATTTTTCAAAAGGAGCATTGATATGATAAAACGATTTCATCATGCCCAAATCACAATTCCGAAGGGAAAAGAAGAAGAGGCCAGGAACTTCTATTGTGGAATTCTCAAATTGGAAGAAATCTCAAAACCGGAATCATTAGTTGGTCGAGGCGGCTTTTGGGTTCAGGTAGGAGATCAACAACTACATATTGGAACTGAAGATGGAGTGGATCGTTTACAAACGAAAGCCCATCTAGCGTATGAAGTCGAAAATTTAAAAGAAATGGAAAAGCTGCTTAACAATAATGGTATTGAGATACTGGAATCTGTAGCAATACCAGGATATGAAAGATTTGAATTCAGGGATCCATTTGGCAATCGAGTTGAGTTTATTAAACCAATTTAAAAATATGTGATCTCAAAGGCATTTTAAAGATGAAATTAAGAAGTACATGATCTGAGGTGTTACAAAGTTCCTTCGTTTAACAAAGTGTTGCAGCGTCGATTTAACAAAAATAAAGGAGTTAATTTATGAATAATAGTGAGTTCACTGTTGGCTGGGGAACACTTGCATTAATTAATGCAGGATTAGCACAAGGAAAGAACAGAAGCGGACTTCATTGGTTTTTAATATCATTATTAATTGGACCATTAGCAACGCTATTCATCGTGGTATGGGATAGGAAAGATTAATGGCTTTGTAGGGAATATCGAGAAAGTCGATTCATCTGATAACACTGCATCGCGGCCGGCTCCTGGCTGCGTCTCAAGCCGGGTGAGACGTGTGATAACAGAAATGTTAACTTATAAGCAATTAAGGAGGGAAATTAATGAAGGTAGATAAATCTGTAATAAACCAAGTTCTTGATGTATTGGACTACCATGGAACAGATATTCATTTACTCGGTGGATATTTTGATAACGTTTACGAAATCTCTTCGGAAGTACCGGTCATTGTTAAAATTTTTAATAGTGAGTTGAATACTGAAGAGGACATACTGTCCGAGATCGAATGGACTCAATTCCTTCATGAAAATGGAGTAAAGGTAACGATTCCTATAAAGCTTACTGAAGAATCATATATCAATATTTTGACAGACAAGCTGTTTTTTGTGGCATACGAGAAAGGTAAGGGAACTCATATTGATGTTAACAGTGAAGACTGGAACGTAGAACTATTCAAGCAATGGGGTAAGGGGATGGGAACAATGCATTCCTTATCCAAAAGGTACGAAGGAAAGCGCAAACGACCAGAATGGAATGAGCATAAGATTTATCAGATGAGTATGGATTTATTTGATTATAAAATTAAAGAGAAGTGGGAGCAATGCCTTCAAGTCATCAAATCAATGAATCACTCTAAAGAATTGTATGGAATCATTCACGGCGACCTAAATCACTTTAATTTCCTATATGATAATGGCGAAATCACTTATATTGATTTTGGAGATAGTGAATTTAATTGGTTTGCATATGATATTGCCATTGCTATATACCATGCTTCACAGACGATTAAAGATAGAGCTCAGCGGGATCGATTTGCGTCTATATTTTTTAATTCATTTATGGAAGGATATTCTATGGAATATTCAGTGAATGAGATAGTAAAACACATAGACTTTTTTGTAAACTTTAGGCATCTGTATTCCTTTGTTTATCATAATCAATTTTCACAAAAAGATAAGTTGAACAGCCAACAGCTTATGTACCTAAAAGAAATGGGACAATCCATAATCAACCAGAAAACTTATTTGGGCATTTCGTTAGTATAACAGGAGGCTAGGGGGCCAAGCTTTGGACTATTTCTTTCAATCAATGACCCAAGAACAGGCTGAGTTGATTGCTTACCAATGGAAGTATAAAGATGAGTATTCTTTTTATGACATTGCTGCGGATCAAGAAGACCTGCAAGAGTTGTTGGATGAGAAACATTGAAGATGGCGATGACACTATATAACAGTGTTTACGTAACGATCCTTATGGCCCTTGGTCGCTAAAATGAAACCAGCCGAGTTTATTACAATTTTCTATATCCTAAATATGGAATTCACTGTAGAATAATAGTTGATTTTAATAAACCCTAAAGCAGAGGGGTACATAAAGGTGAACTAATGAAAAAGATAATTGTGCTTTTCCTTGGGCTAGCGGTTTTAATGGGAACCACATCTTCTGCTTATGCGCATTCAGGACGGACCGATAAGAATGGTGGACATAATTGTTCAGCGAAATCCAAACAAAAAGGACTTTGTACTGGGTATCATTATCACAATAAGAAGAGATAAATCAATGAATATGGTTTAACAAAACCCAGCTAAATTAAATTTTAGGCTGGGTTTAACATTATGAAGATCATAAAAAGTGGAATCAAAGAAATGAGAGGCATCATCTAAAACCATATCCTCACATCAGGCACTCTCCTTCGGTCCGGCAGAAGTTAGGAGTTGGATTTGATGAAGAATATACGATTGAATCACTTCCCCCATTTTGCGTATTGCTCGTTAGTTTTCTAACATACACATCGAAATCTAAGCTTCCTGCCTTCTTTTCAATGAGAGCTTAATATATGAATATATTAGAACTCCAGGTGGTCCTATATCACTTACGATTTTTAACGCTAAATAATCCCCCTAAATGGCAATATATATAACCGAAAAGCTGCTTAATCATAATTGGATTTAGAGATTTGGAATCTGTAGCAATATCAGGTTATGAAAGATTCCAATCAGCATTTGGCAATCGATTGGAGTACCAATTTAGAAATATCAAATAAAGGCATTTTACAAAAATTAAGGAGGCGATGCTTTGAATAACAAACGGCTGGATAGCATTCGTATTTTTGTTCAAGAGATGATCGGTTCATTGGATAGTGAAATACAGCGACAGGAAGCTTGTGTTCAGTTATCTGGAGTGTCCAACACTGCCTCGCTGCTTGCAAAGCGAAGGGATCAAAATCAAGAAATTGCAGCCATTTGTGGCCTTCTTCATGATTATTATCGCTTTAATACTGGAATCATAGAATTCCCTGGCGTCAATAGTGCAGAAACCGTAAGACCGATTTTAAGAGAGATGAAGGCCTTTACTACAGAAGAGCAGGTCACAATTTTACGGGCAATCTTTTATAGAGATTACAGAGATCGGATCCATGGTCCTCTTGATGAAATCATTAAGGATGCATATGTTTTGCATTTGTATTTTCAAAATCCGGGTTGTATCATGCAGCAACAAGATGCCGACAGACTGCAGAAGGTTTTTCGTGAACTGGGAATCCCGGGAGATTGTATAGTTGAGAAGAGCAACCAAGAAGAAATTATTTATAGTAACTTAGATAAACGAATGAGAATGGCTGAAATTGCTGAAGACCTGGGGAGAGCAAACATCATCGGATTGCCAGGTGATCAGCGATATCGGGAAATTTGTAAATATTGGCCGGATCGAGCCATCTATCAAGTTTTACAGAACAGTTGGTGCGCTGCTTTTGTGTATCATTGTTGTTTTGAAGCTGGATTTTTAATGCCGATCCGATACCCTAATGGTAAATATCGACTTGCCGGTGTAGGAGCGTTGCTCGAATGGGCACATTTACCTGAAACTGGTTTTTTTCATATTGATAAGCATAACGGCTTTACTCCCCAACGTGGCGATATCGTGATCTATGAAAAATTACTATCTAATGATTCACATGACCACACGGGGATTGTACTGGCTTGCAACGATAATGAAATTTTAGTCGCCGAAGGGAATAGGGATAATCAGAACTACTCCAGTGTTTTTTACAGAGATAGGTGGCATTGTATATTAGGGTATATCCGGATAAATAACAACTATGAATATCAATTTAATGATACTTACAACCCTATCCTATAAATATGGACTCATTGCTGAATGTTTCGAAAAGTCTTGGACATCCGATAACATGAATGTTAAAGGTTCCAAAAGGAGAGGAATGTATGCGGCTATTTGAAGACGTGCTGGAATTTTTCGACGAGCATTTGAAGGGAAACGTCGCAACGCTGCTGAAAGGACCAATTGAGGCGTAACCGGAGGTCCGGTTTTACGGCCATCAAGCAAATAAACGTTAGAGAGGGTTAAGAGGTCTCCGGCATGGCGGCCTCTTTGATGCTGAGGTTCTTGCCGTTACAACACATTAGTCTAGCCGAATATGCACCAATCGTGAGGTTGGGCCAGATCTTATTCCAGTTTTGGTTGCGCGAGACGAATGAGATCTTGTTCTATTTCTGTTTTTTGAAGAAATCGTACTTGATCACAAAATCAAAGAGAGCCATAATTGCAATTGCTCCAAGTGGAATCATTAAGTATGCCCGTGGCGGATGATTTGGAACTTCACCAGGGGGAGCTTCAATTAAAATTCCATAAAGGACAATGCAATAAATAATGGCCAACACAATACCTGTCATGTTTCTATGTTTCATAGCTGTTTTTCACCTCCAGACCGAACATCATTTCATGTCTCGGCGAGGCATTTGTCATGCCGCGGTCGAGTACATAAGAGACGATCAACCCTGTCGTATCGGAAATAAAAGAGACTAGGGGATTGGACTTTATTATCACCAGATTTACTTGAATATGTAATAACTTGCTTACTGAGAGCTTAATATATAAATATTAATAGAATTCCAAGTGCAAAGAAAAATGAACCAATCACGATCGCAATAAACCCACCAAATTTTCGGGCTTCAATGTAGGCGTCACTTGGCTCGGAGTCACCTTTCACTTTCCACGCTTCATTCATATTCCAACCAAACGTGGGTTTAATGCGACTAAGGATACCGAGTGCAATAAATATAGCACCGAAAATAATGAAGGTTGCTTGAACCATGGGTAAATCAGCTCCTTTATATATAAGACGCTTAGGAGTTACTTGAAGTTCCGCTTAGGATTAAAGAGGGGGAGTTCAGCCCCATATCACTTACGATTTTTAACATAAAACAATCCACCTATTATAACAATGCCTATCACAAGAAATATCCAATATGCGATTCCCATTAAACCAACTCCTTTAAAAAAAAGTTGCATTTTAAGCATAGAGGGGAGAGGATGAAAACGAACAGTGCAGGAGGGAATAGTAACGATAACAAAAAAGGCTAATGTCTATTTAGGATAACAGAGAAGATGAACAACGCACCTTATATTAAGGACAATACTCCACGAATTTGGGTAAACTTATAACGTTTCTCTGTTGCATAGGGATCCCCGAATCCACCAAAGCATCTTGCATTTGGTCTTAAGATCGCAAATAGACCATAAGCAAATACAAAAATACCAAATAGTATCAAAGCCATGCGAATCAACTCCTTTTTATATCAAACGCGAAGAAGTAAGAAAAGAAACAGTTAGAGAAGCAGAGGAGGGGGGAGCTCCTATTTTTTCGGCCTTGGATACAATAACAGGCCAGATAGGACTAAATCATAAAACCCTGCTTGAATGGATCGAAGTACCGCCAAAGCAATGAATATATAAGCAAGGGAGAGGCGAACGCAACCCTACCTGTTATTGAGTTGGGGATTCCGCGGTCGCTAAAAAGTAGGATCCAATTAACCCGATTTCGATAATTACAAAAATGAGCACTACCAGCAGGAAAATTTTTTTACCACTCATGTTATCACCTCCCGAAGCAGAAGTTAGATTGTCGAAGACGCCAGGGTGATATTTATGAATTAAAAGCAAACCATATGATCAAATAAATTAACCCATAGATAGCGATTAATCCAACTACACAGATAAGCACGATCAAAATCACAAGTTTTTTACCATTCATGGATGCACCTCATTATAGACCTTAGCACAAAATAAGGAGTTTAATCCATCAATAACCACTAACGATGAATCATCAATAAGAATAGAGTGTAATGACGTAGTAGAGTCAGAAGTCAGAAAAAATACTATTCGTTCTTCTTTTGTATCAGTTTCTCAATGTAAATCCAAACATAGTAAGTAATCCAAAAGGCAATCATGGCTAGTAATGCCAAAGACTTTTTATCGTCTGGAAGAGTGAAAGCCAGGATGATCGCGAGAAGGAGGAAGGGTGGTAAAAAGTCTGATGAATTTTAGAAGGATATTGTAGGTTCAAGCAAATAGGCACGTCAGTGCCTAACATTTAGGACTGACGCCCCCCGGTTATCCAATGTATAATCATGGAAGATGTCCCGGATGACACAAGAAGCTATAAAAACCCATAAACCGGAGGATCCAATATGCCTTTTAAAGATGCATTTACTTCTTTCCCTAAGCTTGAAACTGAAAGATTTATATTGAGGGAATTACGTTCGGAAGATGCCGAGGCATACTACAGTTATTTCTCAGATCATGAAGTAACAAAATACTGGGGATATCAAGGGCCCAAAAATATCGAGACAGCCTCCAAGACATTTACGCGCTTTCAAAACGCATTTACTAGAAAAGAAATGATCACTTGGGGAATAGCTACGAAAGATGAGGATCAAATTATTGGGACATGCATATTAAACGATTTTGTGAGAGGATCCATGGTTAACTTATCCTACAACTTATCAAGAGATTATTGGGGAAAAGGGATCATGACCGAAGTGCTCAATACGATTATTCCATTTGCATTTAATGAGCTGGATATGAATCGAATACAAGCTAAAGTAATGCCGGAAAACCATTCGTCTGTAAATCTTTTAACAAAGTTAGGTTTTGTGCAGGAGGGTTTGCTTCGGGACTATATATTTGGTGAGTTCATCACGGATACATTGATATTCTCGATGCTGAAGAAAGATTTTATTACAGCTGCGTAGCTGCGGCTTTTTAGTTTAGAACATATATCGTTTGCAGAAAATGATTAACTTCAAGGAGAGAAGCTCAACAGATAACCCTGCACCAACTAACCGCTCTGCTGCCGGCCAACCCGCACTTATTTACCCCATAGATCTTCCATGTGTATTTCATTCGCGACATTCTGTTGCTTGAAGGGGTTTCACCATTTCCGTTATTATGTTTATATCACTCATAATTTTTTTGTGGATAGGAGATTGATCTTATAATTATCAGAGAAGCAAGTAAAATAGACTACCCGCAGTTAAGACAAATATATCTTGAATCGCGTCGCAAGAGCTTTCACTGGGCAAATGCAGAAGAGATGAATTTAAATGATTTTGATAGAGATACAACTGAGGAATATATACTATTAGCTGAAGAAAATTCCCAAATCCTTGGTTTCGCATCTTTATATTTACCTGAGAACTTTATTCATAATTTATTTGTACACCCCAATTTTAGCGGTAAAGGGGTTGGTACTCAATTAGTTAACCATGCTATAGAAAAAATGGGTAAGCCCGTAAGATTAAAGTGTGTATCTGAAAATCATAAAGCATTGGGTTTCTATGAAAAAAGTGGATGGAAAAAGGTTGTTGAAGAAGGAAAACCCGGAGAGAAGTATTGGGTTTTAGTATATGAATAATAAAAATAGAGGTCTTTAGTAAGAAGATCGTTTAGCGGGCTGACGTCTTGTCTTTATTCGAAGAAGCGGGCCCATTACATCAGACTTCGGGGCTTACGCCTTTTGTTTGTCAGATGTATGATTATGGAAGATGGTTCAGACAACACACGACCCGGCCTAAGATAGGAGTTATCTAAGGCCGGGTCGCTTCGTTCATACGGGAGATGTTATTTGAAACCAGTAGGAACCTATTAATAAACATCATTGAAATTTACATACAAACCTAAATTGAAAAGGAGAATGAGCATGGGATTAAAAGTTGCAAAGATGGAATTGGAGATGAAAGATATTTCAGGATCTAAGTTCAAAGAAGTTAATGCGGAGGGATTAGACTTTGATAATGTTAACTTATCAAAGTCTAAGATTAATAATGCAAATATGAGTGGAATGATCTTAAATGACGTTAATGCTAGTGAAGTTGATATTAGAAATGCTAACCTATCCGCGACTTCAGTTCAGCATGCAAATATGAGCCATATGAAGGTAGATCATGTACATCTATTCGGGACTGAGTTTGTAAATATTGTTTTGCCTCAGGAAGGTGACAGAAATTATGATCCAAACGGAGATTACAAGCCTATAGTGTTTCATAATTGTAATTTGAGCAATATGGAGATAAATAATTGTGACATTACCGGCTTAAAGATCAACGGGATATTGATAGAAGAGCTGCTTAAGGACAAATGATAAACTTTTTGTGAGTAACTCGAAGACGGCACTGGCACACAGATAACATAGTATTCACGCTGCGGATCGGCATACGCTGATCTTTGCTTCGCCCGGGGAGATGAGCAGGGGAGCTGAATCAGGTGTAAACATCGATCTCCCTAAGATAGGAGCAATCAAAGGGAGATCGACGTCGTGAATACGAGAGCCTTAGGTAACAGTGATGCATATACATAATAATTTATCGAGGTGTCATAGATGATTAGAAATACTGTCCGGGCACTGATTATTCAAGACGGACGTTTACTCGCAATTAAGAAGGAACGTCCTGAAGTAGGAGTTTATTATGCTTTGCCAGGAGGGGCACAGGAGGTCGGCGAAACCCTAGAGCAGACATTACAACGTGAATGCTTTGAAGAACTAGGAATTGATGTCGCAGAACACAAGTTTATTTGTATTAGAGAATACATATCAAAAAATCATGAGTACTCTTTTATCGTGAAGGAAGTACATGCAGTAGAGTTTATTTATGAATGCAGGATCAAAGCGACTGATACTTTTATCAGCTCACAGGCTGATGTTGGACAAATCGGAACGGAGTGGATACCCATTGAAAGTATAAAACAATCTGTATCCGAGTCAGACCAAATATCAAAACCATGTAAATTCCCTATAACAACAAATGACTTTTTAAAAGAATACTTTAGAGATCAGGGCTTAGAATTATATCGAAATACAAATTATGAAAGCTAATCATGATCATCAAGGCAGTGGAGTTTGTTATCATACGCTGGACTATAACGCTTTTACAGGTATACATATCTCGCAATCATGGTTAAACAACATATCACCAATGTATCTTTCGAATATGGGCTTGTTGTCTATTTGATATCCGCTACTATTTAACGCAGGGAAAATATCAGCCCACGCTTTTTGAATATCCTCGGCTGTATGCTTCACCTTATAGGTAACATAATGTCCACCATCGAGTTCAGTTTCGAAAATGTTATGATCCGTGTCTTCTATCCGATAATCGTCTGAAATAACAATACAAGCATCATAACGACAATCCTCAGGAGGCGTAGTTTCCGGATTATCTTGGGCAATTCCAAGCAGTATGGATGATCCGTTGAGTAAATTTTTTTCTGCAACCCATTTCTTTAACGCTTCCATTGCTTGGATGTTCTGAGGACCGTATGGACCTACTTGGCGCACAAAAGCAATGCGGGTTTTTGGCATCATTTCAAATTTAATAACCATGATTCATTCCTCCCTGGATGATATTGGATACACAACGCATGCTAACATGATATAAAAATATATTCATTAGTTTTTTCGGAAGCCCATTTGGGTGTAAGCAAAAGCGGGAGGAAAAGCAGGCATTGAATCGAATATAGTGAAGGTATTGAAGGTATGGGCAATAAGATCGCGATCATAAGAGTCAATGACTTCATCTAACATAAGTTTAACGCTACAGGTGTTCACCCTTGATTAAAAGCAGAGAATTGCAGAGAAGTGCAGTGCAGTCGCTCATCTACAAAGACACAATAATGGAAGAAGGGTGGCAATGCATTTGCCCAAATCCACAGTAAGGGAACCAGGGGGATATAATCATGCTAAAATTTATGAATGAACTTCCGACAGATTTCCCAATTGCTGGAGTTCACTGTGTACCTGTATTTGATAACGGCAATCTGATGATGGTATGGGATCGAGAAGAGAAAGTACTTACTACCATTGGTGGAAGACTCGAAGAGAATGAATCCATACAAGAGGGTTTAGAGCGGGAAGCTTTAGAAGAAGCAGGGATAGAACTAGCTGAGATAAGAATACCGTTTGCCAGCTGGTTTTGGAAGGAAACCAATTCGTATACCGTATATTTTCTAACTCAAGTTAATAAATTCGTGAGTATACCTGAAGGATTTGAAAAGACAGGCTACATCATAACAAATTTTGAAACGGCTATAGATATGATAATGAACATCGAAGGAAGAGGAGAACGAATTGAAATCATCAGAAGAGCAGGTATGTTGGCGGGTCATCTCGATCAAGAAAGCAGCAGCAGATAATTCTTGCGGTGAATCAGACCGTTATCTTAAAAGGAGACCTATACCATGAATCCATTGATTAAAGATGCTGTAGTAAAATTAGCTGAGGATCTCCAATTACCTGAAAGGGTCTTTGATATTGAAGATTTACCTTGGGTTCCTTTCGATGAGGGGAAAGAAGCAAATTGTTATTTTAAACCTCTTCGATTTGATCTAGCCACCGGCACCTGGATATATCTCTTTAAGATAAGGAGTAATCAGGTGCTGACACGCCACCGGCATACTGGAGGATCTGTCATAGGATACAACATTCAAGGACGATGGAGATATGAAGGACGCATTTGGATTGCGAAACCAGGAACCTTTATTTTTGAACCGCCTGGGGATATTCATACACTTATTACTGAAGATGAAGAGGTCATTACTTTATTCATTTTGGGCGGATCTTTGCAATATTTCGATCAAGATAATCAAGTTATTGGTCAAGATGATATTTTTACAGTACTGAAGAAATATAGAGATTATTGTGAGAAGAATGGAATCGAAGTGCGGGAAGATCTTGTTTATTAAGTATTGAGGTGCTTAAGACAATGGACCAATTTCAAATGAAGCTGGGGATACGTTTTATAAAGATAACAGGAGGGAATTACTATGCAGCAATTAAACAGAGCATTGGAAAGTGACAGGCTTTACCTTCGGCCGCTTGTAAGTGAAGATTCCGATATGTATTACCCTAACATGTTGAACGAAGAAGTGAGGAGATTGACGGGAACCCAAAGAGTATTTTCAAAACAGATGATCGAAAATTATATTGAAGAAATACAGAATGAAACGGATCGTATTCATTTATTGATCGTTCTTAAAGAGGAAGATCGTATTATTGGAGAAGTTGCACTACAGGATATAGACTATGTAAATCGCAATTCCAATATACGGATAGCCTTATTTAATCAAGCGGATTTTAGCAAGGGATTTGGAACGGAGGCTCTAAAATTATTACTGAATTATGGCTTTGGGGTGCTGAATCTACATAGAATTGAACTTAACGTATTCTCCTATAATGCAAGAGCCATAAAAGCATATGAAAAGTTAGGATTTATACAAGAAGGAATTCAGCGGGAGGTTCTCTATTATAACCATGAGTACCATGACTCCATTACAATGAGCATATTAGAGAATGAGTTTCGAAGAAATGAAGGAATTGGATAATACAGTATTCACGCGGCGAGGCTTTATGGGATTGCTAGAATAAAGAGCAGTACCTATTTTGGAATTGTTTCAGGGGAGTGTTTATGAAAACCTATATTTATATGGTGAGGCATGGCGAATCACCTAAACTCGAAGGAAGCGAAAGAACTCGTGGGCTGACTGGGTCAGGGTGAGCTGCACCAGGGGAGCGCCGAGTTTAGTAAACGTGAGTTTCTTGAAAAACAATGAAATGAGGTGAATACACTGACTGTTGTTGGTGTTCTAGGAACAATACATAATGAAGAGCTAAGACAGAAATATAACTGTTCGCTCGATCTGTATAAAGAAATTATTGAAGAGTTCAATCCAGATATCATTTGTGGCGAAGTTCATCCTAATGCTTGGGATAAATATTGTAAAAATAAGCGCGAGAGGGGATATTGGGGGGAGCCGGCAAGTGAGTACTGGGAGCTGATCTTTCCTTTATGCGAAAATAACAAGATCAAGTTCGTTCCAATCGATTGGTTTGAACTTGATGTATGGAATAACTTTGATCCCTTTGCCGAGCTTCCTGAGGGAGTAAGGGAGAACATCATGCGAATGGATGATGAGTGGTTTGACAAACAAATGGCAACGCATTCGTTTGGAAGGATCCCTTTTAATTAAATAGAGTTTGATAACATCACAAGAGCAAAATATGAGTGGCTAGAACAATTGAACCCAAGATCGTTTAATTTTCGATGGAAGATCCGGAATCAAATCATGATAGAGCGTGTAAGAAATACCGTCAATTCTAGTCAAGGTAAGAAAATTCTTTGCATTATAGGTGCTGATCATAACTATATATTTATTAATGAATTAACAGGGCAAGACATCGAACTGAAATATCCATTAAGATAACTCAATGAGTTGGAGGTTAACATGGATAAAAATGTTACATATAGGAAGCTACAAGTAGGGGATGAATCGATATTTTTTGATTTAGTATTGCTGTTCAATGAGGAGTTTGAATCACCTAATACCGACTTCGTCAATCGTGTTAATATTGCGGAGCTTTTATCAAATCCTTTATTTATTTGTATCGTTGGAATAAAAGGTAATGAGGTTATTGGCGGATTAACCGGATATGAACTGCCCATGTATGATCGAATGGGTTCCAGTTTGTATTTATATGACATAGCGGTAGGAGCAAATGACCAACGTAAGGGAATAGGAAGCCGCCTGGTCAAGGAATTAGTCGAGTATTGTAAATCAAAGCAAATCCATGAAATTTTTGTTCAAGCAGATGCTATTGATCAACACGCGGTTGAATTTTATAAAAAACTTGGTGGAGAGATATCAAGTGTTTATCAGTTTACATTTACTGTTAAATCATAATGAACTAAAAGCCCTTGCGAATTTTAATTCGAGCAGGAGATAGTCACACATCCTACAGGGAGAACTCGGTTCCCCCTTTTTTTCATTTTTCGTCAGCTTAGCCCCGATCCCCTTTCTCTAGGTCCGCAGCGACCCGAATTCACTTCTTAAGTCGTGAGACCATTAGCATTAATGCGGAAACTTTCTGCTCTCTACAAGCGCATCCCGTCACAAATATGGAATTCCTCGCCAACCTATAAAGAGAATCATTTTATTGGAATAAGAGAGGAGTTTTGATGGTATAATCAGGAAAAATATTGTCTAAGGATGGATTACAAAAGAATTTGATAACTTGTAGGGATACCAACCAAATAAGGAGGCCACAGCATGCTGAAATTATTCGAGTATAACTGGCAGGTTCGCAAAGATTGGTTAGACTGGTGCGATACGGTGAGTGAAGAAGAGCTGCTGAAAAAACGCACCGGCGGGTTAGGCTACTTCCTTCCCACGCTGCATCACATTGTGGCGGTCGAGTATGGCTGGATATGCGGCGGAATCCAGGAAAAAGCAGTTGAAATCCCTCCGTTTGAGAAAGTGGCCAGTGTGCAGCAGATCAAAGATTTTTCTGCACGCTGCCACGAGGAGCTTGCTCCATTTGTCTATGATTGGAACGACAGCCTGGAAGACCGCATTATGATCGATATTACGGACGAAGGGGAGCGAGAAGCCCATACATACGGCGAGGTTATGCGGCATCTGATCGCCCACGAATTCCACCACATCGGTCAGTTGTCAGTATGGGCAAGAGAGATCGGAAAGAAGCCTGTTACAGCAAACTTGATTGGCAGAGGATTATTCGATATTAACAATCCCAATGTATAAGTGGAGGTATTCGAAGATGAATCAGGCTGCACTTTCCGGACCAACCATGGTCTTACTTGTCAGAGATATTGAAAAATCAATCGATTTTTACAAGAAACTCGGTTTCAGTTATGAACTCGTTGGTGGTCCGGTTGTCCAACATGTACATATGACAAGAGATAAAGTAACCTTTATTCTTCATCAAGCAGCCAATCCGGAAGATGTAAGACCCTCTTCTTCAGTTAAGGGAGGACTCTATTTTGACGCCTTTTGTTATACAAATGTTCGACAATTGCTAGAAGAGATTAAGGATAAAGAAATCCCCATTGTGCAAGGTCCGGATTTGAATGATTTTTTTAGTGAATTCACGGTTCAAGACATTGATGGGTATAGAATTGCGTTCGGGGGATAAGTTACGTTACTCAACACGAAGGGAGAAGACGGGATGACCCCATTTCCCATATTAGAAACAGAAAGATTGGTTCTAAGACAGATTACACCAGAGGATTCAGGCGACCTTTTTCATTATTTCTCATTGGATGAAGTAACAAAATTTTATGATGTGGAGAGCTTTACGAATGTACAACAAGCTGAGGAATTAATTGATCGGTGGCAGCAAAGATTTGAGAAAAATCTAGGCATTCGCTGGGGGATTACTTTAAAATCTGAAAGCCGTGTCATTGGCACATGTGGGTATCATGGTTGGATGAAACATCATTTTAAAGCCGAAATTGGATATGAACTGACACCAGATTACTGGGGTAAGGGCTTTATGACCGAGGCCATTCAGAAGGTAATTGAATTCGGGTTCCGCGATTTTGGATTAAACCGGATCGAAGCATTCGTTGAACCGGGGAATGTGATTTCAAGGAAGGTACTTGAGAAAGCCGGGTTTAGCGAAGAAGGGATATTGAAGGAACATTTTTATTGGAGAAATCAGTTTGTTGATACTGCCATATTTGCATTGCTTAAGAAAGATTATCAAGTAAGTTAGCAGAAGACATACATCAATGATAACAACAAGAGAAAGTAAAAAACCACCCAAAGGTTGAGGCCGAAATTGTACTGACCAAGTGTTGCTGCACTTGGTTTTTATTACTTATATAAAAAATGTATCAAAGTGTGGATTAATTTTAGGAACAGCTAGTTGGATTGAAAGGTAAACGAAAATGGCAACTTCAAGACATAAGTCGTTTCAATTTGCATGCTTAAGCTCTGGTTTGTGAATTCTCTTTATACGTTATCTGAAAGGCGGTTATCCATGTTTAAATACAACATTTGCTTCCTTAAACAAAACGATCAAATCCTGCTCCTTAACCGGGAAAAGCCGAGTTGGATGGGAAGGTGGAATGGCGTGGGCGGAAAAATCGAAGAAAACGAATCGCCAAGAGAGTCTGCGCTGAGAGAGATCGAGGAAGAAACAGGGATTGCCCTGGATTCCATTGATTTTAAGGGTATTGTAACTTGGATTGTAGATGGTAAGTTAACCGGCGGGATGTATGCTTATTTCGCTGAGTTACCGTCCGATTTCATCTATGAGACTCCCATAAAGACACCAGAAGGAATCCTGGACTGGAAGAGCTTGGACTGGATTATGCACCCGGAGAATAACGGGATCGCAGATATCATTCCGAAAAGCATACATCGTTTTATAGACGACGCAAACTGCTATGAACACCGTTGTTTTTATGAAAATGACAAATGGACGCACGATATATTGATAGAATTGGACAAGGACATGGATCAAATGACAGATAAAGAAAAGATGCATGATTGGTATTTTCGTGAGCAATTCAGAAAAGGTCATACATCAGATAACATGGTATTCGCGCTGCAGCCCGACTGACGCCGATCCTTGCTTGGGCTATGGAACATATGATCTTCCTATGCTGTTGAAATCAAAAACTTAATCCGTTAGGGAGTAGAATCATGAACTATAGAATCTTGCCTTTTTCACAAATCAAACATTTGCTGCCAGTGGACAGTTGGGCTTATGTTCGCAATGAACGAAACAACGGCGAATTCGAAAACGAATCCGTCATATTGCTCGAGGGAGATACTCGGCTCGATAGCTTGAATCTGGATAAGCCCTTCGGTGAGGAATCTGTCTTTATCGTACTGGTGGACGGCAATCTCGTCGTTGATTCCTATATTTATAATGAAGACACCGACGGTGCGACGGGACTGACCGTATTGGGCGATCTCCAAGCGCGAAATATGGTGGTTGGTGGCCAGGAGATTTATGTGACAGGTGACCTGCAGGTGTCCGAGTTGTTTTGGGGGGATTATAATCACGGCGATTTGACGGTAGCAGGAAATGCTGCTGCCCTTCTTTTCATGGATACCGAAGAGTATCATGTATCGATTCATGGGGAGAAGAATTTTAAGCTTCGAATCAACGAGTGGGACGAATTCGGGAACGGGTATGACCTTGACGAAGACTTGCTTCAAGAGGTGTTTATGCAGGAATGCCTGATCCAGACCGATGAAGAAGTCATGCTGTACAGGGAGAGAATGCTGGAACATTTCGAAAGCGGACGTTCGGTCATTGTGCCAGATAAAGTCACTGCCGCAAGCGAAATCGACATCCCTTTCCTGTTTGAAAATGCTGAAATCAGCATAGTGAACCTGTGTCGGCTGACAGACTCGATCTTGATGCCGTCCGAAGCTAACGCAAACGGAAACCTGAAATATGAGTTGCAGGACGATTTTTATCGTGTTATTCGTTCGCAGGCGCCATTGCCATATCGGGCGGTCTAATTGCAGCAAGATCCTTTGGCCGTCATCATCGATATAAAAGAGACTGAGCAGGAGGATCGACGACTAAGCAGATGGGTCCGGCGTTCGAATAACCAAGATTTGAGCCTGAACATCAGGTGGCGATACATTGAAGGGGAAGACACCGAATGGCACGCGCTGGGCGCTCATTCTCCGAACGATATCCATCTTCTTCTGCAAAACGGTTGGCGCACATTGCTGACGCAAGTGTCCGTGTTCGAATACTATCGCCGATTCATCCGTCCGGAACGAATCAGAGCGCTCCTTTCTTTGCCTCTTGCTGAACCGTATGATGACTTTTATGACGATGATAAAAGCGGATTCTGGAGCGGCAGCGTATACACTGCGTTTCGGCAGCCTGGCGTGGTGCGCGATGGAGAGGAAAAGTCGCCCTGCTTTCTTGTCGCAAGAGAAAAAGGAGAGGAGATGGATATCTACCATTTTGTACTTGAAAAAGATGCGGATGGAACGGAATACGTCCATATCCTTTACCAGGCTGAAAATGGGTATGAACATAAGGCTTTTCCTCTCTGGGATCCGGACAAGCTGAAGACCGCCTGCTGGCTCTTTCGTATGGCAGAGAGAACGCTGCTTTCGCTCAATCGGAGCTTGCTTAAAGGGAGAGCTCCCTACGAGGCGGAAACGTTCGCCATTGAGTATTGGGAGCGAAAAGGCTATCTGAGATAGTCGAGTTAATGAAAAACAAATCTCCTCTAAATTGAGTTTCAAGACAATCCCCAAAAAAGTCCTTCGATTGTTATCCGGAGGGCTTTTACCATTTCTTTGACCCTTACACAGAATCATTTAGAAAATAATTCGAACGATATCATTCGTTTTTACCAATAAATAGTGTAGGCATAAAGGGAGGTGGCAAATGAATCATCCAACTGAATATGCGAAGCTCGTTGAACTTACACTAGCGGGAAGCCGTGATGCGTTTGGTGAGTTATATGAAGCAACCATCAAGGACATTTACAAAACCGTTTATTTTCTGGTAAAAGAACAGTCTGATGCCGAGGATGTTATTCAGGAGATTTATATTCAGGTATATCGCTCTCTCGAAAAGTTTGATGCAAACAGGCCTTTTCGGCCTTGGTTAATGGGAATCGTGATGCGGCAAATTCAAGCACATCGAAGAAAGCGTTGGACACATGTAAGAGTCATCAAAAGAGTGGAACAGATTGAACAAGCGGTGGTCTACGATTTCTCCAATGAAGTGGTGAACAAGGTATCGAACCGTTCGCTGCTTGCATGCGTAGATCGGCTTCCTTTTAAGCTAAAGATCGTAATTATCCTGCACTATTTAAACGATTACACACAAGAAGAGATTGCATCTATCCTAGAGATACCTCTTGGTACCGTAAAATCAAGGATCCATGCTGCTCTGCAAAAGATTCGTAAAAAACAGAATATGAACATTTTGGCAAGGGGAAGGGTGGAGAAACTAAATGAGTCTTGATGAAAGATTAAAAACTGCCTTTAAGGAAGAAACCAAAGATTGGAGCGTACCCGCTAATCTTAAGGGAAAAATACTGAGCCGGGTCGTAACTCATCAACCTGGACGGCCAATGAAGAAATGGGTTGCTGCAGGTATTTTGGCCGCGGCCTTGTTAATCCCGACAGGCGCATATGCCGGGTACAATTACCTAGCGGATTCCATCTATGGTTCACAGGAGAATATCGCCAAGTATGGGGTGGGTCAAAATCAGTATGAAGAGCTAGAGGCAAAGCTGCAGAGCGCCAAACAAAACCTCAGTGAAGAGGAATTTACAAAATGGATGTCTTTACTTAAAGAGTTGGGAACCATTAATATGAAGATTGCCGATGCCCATGGGGACATTCATCCTGATCGATTGAGCGCAGACGAACAAAAACATTATAATAGCTTAATATCTGAACTTGAGCCTATCTTTAGTAAATTAAACGAAATTCAATCATCTCCAAAAAGGGAAGTTAAAATGGCAGATAACGCTGCTTTCTGGGGAGGAATCGTAAATCAAGCCAAACAGGCATTCAGCAAAGAAGAATTCGCTGAGTTCCAAACATTGATTAATGAATTGAAGGCGTACGACGCCAAGACGCTTGATCCAGATGGGAGCGTCCATCTAGAACGAATTTCAGAGGAAGATGAAGCGAATATAGATCGGGTGACAGAGCAGCTGCAGCCGTATTTTAAAAAATTGGGCATTACAGTAAAGCCATGATCTTGATTTTGAACAGCATCATCACTGGGGGGCCGACTGACGGCCCCTTGGTGTGCCCCGTTCATAATCCATTTTAAAGGATGATTCCATGAAGAAGAATCTTATACTCATTGAAGGCATTCCTGGTTCAGGCAAATCCACATTTGCCCGATTTTTGGCCAATCAATTTGAACGAAATAGGATCCCTTGCGGATTATATCTTGAAACCACTTATGATCACCCGATTATCGAGTTTAACGGTCACGAAGATAACACATTGTTCCTTGAAGCTTATTATGATCGATGGTCTAAGTTTCTGGATCATTTTCCTAAAGAAGAAGTGGTTGTGATGGAATCCGCATTTTTGCAGAGCCCGATGGTTCATTTGCTCCATAAAGAAGCGGAAAGAGAGCTTATTAAGTCATTGGTACATAAAGTGAGTGATCGGTTGAGTAAGGAAAATTGTAATTTGATCTACTTTTACCAGAAGGATGCATTGGCAGCCATTAACAAAATGATCGAGCAGCGCGGCGGTAGAGAGTATTTGCTGCGAAAACATAAGGAATATAAAGACGAGCCCTATTTTAGAAACCGGCAAGAGCAAGGTCCCGAGTCGCACATCTCGTTCTTTTTGGAATATGCCGAAATTACCAATGAGATTGTTCGGGAATTGAACATCCCAGTTGAGATCATCGAGAACTCGTCCGCAGATTACGGGACGTATCAAAAACAAGTGCTTGAAAATTTCGATTTGAAATATGTTCCCGATCCCGTTCTTGAAACCTCATTGCTCAGGAAATACTCAGGCTTATATCATCATCAGGGAATGGATCTCAAGATATCCGTAGAACTCATCAACGATGAACTGTGGATCTTTGGAAACAAAAGGTTGAGGCCGAAAGACACTGATCAATTTTACCTGGATGATATCAGCGTAACTGTAAGATTTATTACAGATCAAACGAATGTCACTGGTTTACTGATAACTGAAAAGGATTGGTATGCTAATCGAAACGATGGGGGGACACTTTTTGAAAAAATCTCAGCACCGGATAACAATTCTGTTTAAGGCTTATTAATAGATGATACAATATATTTAAAACGTTTGGAGGGATCTAACGTGAAGTGGCAAGAAGTACAGCAAATCTTCCCAAACCAATTTGTAAAGTTTGAAATTCTTCATTCCGAAGAGAAAGATTGCCAAGAAATTATTGATGATGTGGCTGTAATTGGGCCTATTAGAGATGAAGAAGCGACAGAGGAATTATTAAATAGTAAAGGAAAAACCTTGGTTTATCACACATCAAAGGATCAGGTTATTGTGAAAATTCGGAAGAACGTTGGCCTGAGGAGATACCTTAAATGAAAATTGAATATAGAGATGGGTTATTATTTACAGAGGTGACTGTGCATTTCAAGGGACAAAAGAAAACTATAAATAATATAGTTATAGACACAGGAGCAAGCCACACCTTGATTTCACAGGATGAAGTAGATGATATCGGTATTCGGGTCACCCTAGAAGATGATATAATAACTAGTTATGGAATCGGCGGAAAAGAACATGCATTCACCAAGAAAATTGAAGCGTTCCAGGTGGGAGAATACACCTTAAGGAATATCCAATTGGACTTTACTTCATTCAGATATCATACGATTAACGGATTACTAGGATTGGATATCTTAATAAATGGCAAATTCAATATAGATCTGGACAAACTCGAACTACTACGTCTGCAATGAAGATTGCGGATTTTTTGTTTATTTTCAGAGGATAAAACCCCGTATCAGACACCAGATTTCTGTAAACAAATAATGGATATATACCAAAACCGCTGCGAGAAAAGGAACGAGCATAACCATGGAAAATAAAATGAATCCCAAAGTAGATGCATATGTAGGCAGAGCCACGATGTGGCTTGAAGAAACGGAGAAATTGAGAGAGATCTTGCTTGATTGTGGGCTTACCGAAGAATTAAAGTGGGGCAAACCTTGTTACACGTCACAGGGGCGAAATATCGTGATCATCCAAGGATTTAAAGCCTACTTGGCGCTTCTGTTTTTTAAAGGCTACATGCTACAAGATCCCCGTGGCATTCTGGTTAAAACCGGTGAAAATACGAAAGTAGGGCGTCAGGTCCGGTTTAATGATACCCAAGAAATCGTCGAGCTGGAACCCATCTTGAGAGCTTATATTGCGGAAGCCATTGAAGTCGAACAATCCGGTGTGAAAGAAGATATCATCAAAGAGACACACCTCGATATTCCCGAAGAGTTTCAAAATAAACTAGATGAGAACCCTGCCTTGAAAGCTGCTTTTGAAGCACTGACGCCGGGGCGGCAAAGAGCGTACGTGTATTATTTTTCGGCGCCCAAGCAATCCAAAACCCGGGAGTCCAGGGTCGAAAAATGTACGCAGCAAATCCTCGATGGCAAGGGATTAAACGATCGGTAAAATCCGCTGCGCAGGCCATAGCGAGATTCAGTTTTTAAGACGGATTTTACATCTGGAAAATGCAGCATTCATCCAATCCTCCAAGTCCTTTTATATACTTAAATCTGAGTATAGCTAATTACAAGGACTAGGGTGGCGATGACATGTTAAAACAACGTGACTTGCACGAATGCCATGTACTGTACAACCTGATGACGGATCCGGCCGTTTTTCCCTATGTCCGTTATCCATGCCAATCGTATGAGGAATACTTATTCATCACCAAGCAGTTGATCGTTGATGAAGAGCAGGGGACGTGCATCTCCAGAACGATTCTTGACGACATCGGTCAACCCATCGGCACCATCGATCTATATCATATCCATCATCGAACAGGCTTCCTGGCGACTTGGATTGGGGTCCCTTATTTTGGAAAAGGGTATAACCAACGCGCAAAGGAAGCATTTTTGGCTGAATTGTTTCTTAGACAGGATATTGAGACGATCTTTTTGAAGATCCGCACCCAGAACATCCGGTCGAAGAGAGCCGTGGAAAAGCTGCCATACGTCAAATTAGCCAATGAGCGGTACGAGCAGGTCTATCAATCGATTAATCGCTCGCAGCAGCGCTATGATTTGTATGGTGTGGAGCGGTCTGATTTTTTGGAAAGCAGTGGAGGCATACAGCATGGGGTTGCGACATAACCGATCGTGCAAAAATGTTCTAACATATCATGAAGACCGTACTGTTGGGATGCTGCAGGCGGTTTTTTCTTTTTCAGAAGGATTTGGCGCAGGGGGACCGTTTTATAGTAAGCTGGATTTAAAGTGAATTTAACCATGACAGGACAGTGAGGATACGAACATGACGAAAAAGCTATATTACGAATCTGCATATACCCGGGAATGGGAGACGCGTATCACGCGCAAAGTGGAGCGGGAAGACGGAACCTATGTGGTACTGGAGGAGACAGCCTTTTATCCGCACGGTGGTGGGCAGCCCTGTGACCTGGGATGGATTAATGCGATCCCGGTGCTAGATGTCTTTCTGGAGGAAAGAGAAATCCTGCATAAAGTCGAGCGTTTTCCTGAAAAAGAAGACGTCCGCTGCCGATTGGATTGGGACAGAAGGTTCGACCATATGCAGCATCACAGCGGCCAGCACTTACTGTCGGCGATGTGTCTGGAGGTGTGTAAAGCGGAGACGCTCAGCTTCCACCTAGGTGAGGATTACGCCACCATTGATATCGCACGGTCCGATCTGCCTCCGCACGGGCTGATGATGCTGGAGCTGGAAGTGAATGATCAGGTTTACTTGAACCGAAAAGTAACGAGTTATTTTGTGAGTCAGGAGCAGGCAGCGGCCCTGCCTCTGGTGAAGCAGCCGAAGGTGACCGAGGATATCCGGATCGTTGAGATTGAAGGCATCGAGTATAACGCCTGCGGCGGTACGCATGTCTCTGCAACAGGTGAAATCGGGATGATCAAACTGTTGAGAGCGGAGAAGCAGAAGGGACATACGCGTGTTTATTTTAAATGCGGCTATCGGGCGCTCAGAGAATTTAATGCCGGCATGGAGATTCTCGGCAGCTTGTCGACCCGGTTCAATACCGCCAAGGAAGAAATTATGGACCGGATTACAAAATGGGATCAGGAACAGAAGCAGCTCCAGGCTGAATTAACCGCGGTAAAAGCTGAGAATGACGCTTACCTGGCTGAGAAGCTGCTAGCCGACCGTCAGGGCAGCCTGATTAAGCATGCATTTGCGGACAAGCCGCTGAAAGATATGCAGAACCTGGCGGCCAAACTTACCGAGCAAGCGGATGTGATCGTGCTTTTCGTATCGGGGGCGGACCATAAGGTGCTTCTCGCCCGAGGAGGGGATAGCGAACTCGCCTGCGGCGCGCTATTTAAGCAGCATCTGGCCGATTATCGCGGTAAAGGCGGAGGCAGCGACAAAATGGCGCAGGCCGGTTTTGCCAACGGGGAGGATGCGATGGCATTTTACCATTTTGCGGGGGAGTTATTGGAGTCGTTTGAGAAGAAGTAAGTTTTCATATGCGGTTTAGTAAAGAAATACCTCTGTAAAAGCGTTATATAATGAGCTATACTAAGGTAAGAATAAGTAAGGAGTCGTGCGGGAACACGACTCCAGTGCACAATAACTGCATAAAGAGCAGTCGGCCGCTAAGTGGTGGTCGAAATAGACCGTTTCCTTAGGCAGGGCGGTCTATTTCTTTTTCATGTAGGTGAGAAGCGCCAAAATGAACATGCCAAACATGAACATTAAGGAAAGTGCGTCTTTGACCTCCATGGGCATCACCTCAGAGAGAATCAGAGAACTTATATTAAATGTATATTTAGACTACACACGACCCGGCCTTGGATTAGAATGATCCAGAAGTCGGGTCATATTATAGATGCAGGAGTATTAGCTGCAATCATTTCGCTACCCATACATTAAAGGATTGATTTGAATTGAATTTAAACAGAATAAATCAACTCATTCTGCGTAATAAAATAGATGAAGCACTTCATTTCATTGAAGAAGTAGGGGGAACTAAAGATACAGCAGTTGCCCCTCTTTTATTAGAACTTCTGACCACGACAGAAAACCACCTCATAAGAAACCAAACTGCGATTGCATTATCCGATATGGAGTGCCAAGAAGCAGTAGTGCCAATTATCGAATTACTCAAAGATCCCAAAACATTAGGGTACAGAGGATCACTCCTATATGCGCTGGAGCCCTTGAATTATTCAAAGCATATCGACATTCTTTTGGAGTTTGTTATTTCCGGGAATTTCGAAGTGAGCAGGAATTCTTTTTTATTGTTAGAGCAAGTTAAAGACCAAATAACTCCTGAACTTAAACAAAAGTATAGAAATAAAATGAATACAATCATTGAAGGATTAGAAGAAGAAATTGAATTTTTAGAAGAGGCCATTGAAGAACTAAATCTATAAAGAGTTGAAGTAATTAAAGAAATGATGAATTCGACTTTAATCATTGGAGGTGAAAGAAAATAGACCCTTTCCATATCCAAAGAAGTACATCAAAATCCCCGTTTATTACAAGTATTCCACACGGCTCCTCATTATTAACCGATGAAATGAAGTCTAGATTAGTTCCTGGAGTAATTTTAGCTAACAATGATTGGTATGTTCACGAATTATACGATTTCTTAGACAGTATTGATTTCACAGTTATATCTGCGAACTATAGTCGGTATGTTATCGACGTAAACCGGGATATGTCATTCAGAGATAATAAAGATAATTACAGAAACTCGTTAATTTATCATAAGACTACTTTTGGAGAACAAATTTATGATACATCACCAGATGAGGCAATAATCAAAAATCGAATTGAAACGATGTACCTGCCATATCATCACTGTCTTGCGGAAGAAATAAGGCAGATAGCATCAAATCATCGAAAGGTATATTTGTTTGACCTGCATAGCTTCTACATCCAGTCTTCAGCGGATATTGTTCTTGGAACCCGAGGTGGCCAGACGTGTTCAGAGGAATTCCTAAATGTTCTAGTTAAAGCATTTCGAGAAGAAGGGTTCAAGGTTGAAGTAGATGCCGAGGGACTTTCAGGCGGTTATATCGTATCTCATTATGGATCGCTTTCACATACAGAAGCTGTACAAATTGAAATCCGGTATACTACTTACATTGAGGATCGTGTCTTTGGTAAGGAAGAAGTCATCGATAAAAACAATGATTTGTTTATGGCAACAAAAGGGAGGTTACATAGGGCATTTATAAGGATAAAAGCTGAGTTGGAATCTCTATGAGGATGCTGACATCCTAGGATGTTCTTCAATAGAAAGGAGGATAACCCTTGACGAATCGAATCGCGATCATCGGCTCAGCCGGTTCCGGTAAATCTACCTTATCTCAAAAGTTAGGCGAGATTCTATCATTGCCTGTTGTTCATCTGGACCGATTTTATTGGAAACCAAACTGGACTCCAACCGTAAATGACGAATGGGATGAATTTGTGAAGGAGGCTGTATGCGAAGACCAATGGATTATCGATGGAAATTACACCAGAACCTTGGGTATTCGATTGAATGAAGCGGATGCCGTCATTTTTTTAGATATGCCCAGACTCTTATGCATTTATAGGATCATGAAAAGACGAATCAGATATCATGGAAAAACACGACCCGATCTCAACGAGGAATGCCCCGAAAAACTGGATTGGGCTTTTTTTATTTGGGTCTGGAATTATAAGAAAAGAAGCAGATCCAAGGTCATGGAAGCGCTCGAACAGGTAAAGGGTCGAAAACAAGTCGTCATATTAAAGTCGAGGAAAGAGGTACAGGAGTTTTTGGATCAGGTGAAGAATAATGGGAAAATTTAGGTGAATGTTGTGTTATATATGCGGTATTATCAATATATATGTGGGAAACCAAATGTAAGGGGGCAGGTCATCATTGCGATCCAAAATCGTTATTTTACTGATACTGATTGTCCTCGTACTTACAGGGTGCAAAGAAGAAAAGAAAGAATATATGCCGTTTTATAAGCCAATGCACACAGACTATTTGCAAAAATTTGGCTGGCAGGCGGAGCGCTTTGCATCGGAAACAAAATATGAAGCAAAAACTTTGCAGAGTTATAAGGATCATGTCGATACTATCCGAATGGAAGGGAACATTGATTTGGCACCGTTTTTTAACAAGGAGGTTGTAGAGACAGGTTATGTCCTTAAGGAAAAAACGGATCTATATAATCAGATTGTAGCCTATATTTTAGAATCCGAAGGAAAGGTCATCGGAGGCTATCTAGAATTTAATCATGAGGTGCTGCAACCGGACGGAGTGATCGAAGTTCATCCTGGCCAAACCACACCGATGTTCAATGCCAAGGATTCCAACAAGCAATTTGTGATAGGACGTATTATAGAACCAGACAGTAAATGAGTAGTGGCATTTTACTTTTGAAAGCAAGGAGATACTGTTCAATGATTACTATAAGAGAAGTCACCAAAGGAGATCTGAATGACCTATGCCGTCTGTACGAGGAGCTCATGGATCATCAGCCTACCAATTACGAAAAAATAGTAGAGGTATATGAAGTCATGCAAGCCAGCGGTAACTACCATGTCCTGGGGGCTTTTAAGGATGGAGTACTGGCAGGGTCCGTTATGGGAATTGTCTGCCAGGATCTTGTCGGAGAGTGCAGACCCTTCATGGTGATTGAGAACGTTGTCGTTTCAGATCGTTTTCGCAGGCTTGGCATAGGGAAGCAGCTCATGATGAACATTGAAGCCATAGCGCGGGAGAGAGACTGTAATTATGTTATTTTTGTCTCTGGCGGACAGAGAAAGGAAGCCCATGCCTTTTATGAGAAATTAGGATTTAAAGATGAGAAGGTCGAGGGGTATCGGAAGCATTTGTCTTGAAGAAGGGATGGACGTTACTCGGATACCATTTATATGAGTATTTTGAAAAGAGAATATGAGGAGCTAAATCAGCACTTGATATAAAATTTGGAGGGATCAATCCTTAAATGTCCCTATACGATATTGGTGATCAATTATATTTTGAAGGTAGATATCAAGAGGCAGCTGATATTTTTAGAGAGTGTATCGATAAACAGCTTGAATTGAACTCAAGCATCAACTACCTGGGCTGCTGTGAATTGCAATTGGGGAACTTTGAGCAAGCATTAGGTAGGTTTGATGAAGTGATACGCAGAGCCCCACATTGGGAAAGACCTTACATGAATAAGAGCAGAGTTTTCATAAAGCAGGGAAACCTAATTGAAGCAAAGAAGTGCTTAGATGATGCCGTAAAAATAAATCCTGAACATGAAGATGTTTATTACTATCTTGGGATTTACTATGAAAAATGCGACGACCTATTCAAAGCAGAGGTAGCATATAACAAATCCTTAGATATCGATGCGAATCAACCGGAAACCTTGCTAAATCAAGGAATTGTAATCTCTCGCCAAGGTAAATATGTTGAGGCAATCGGGTATTTTCAGAAGGTCATTGCGCTTGATCCGAATGAAAGTGATGCTTACTGGAATATTACTCAGATCTATGTATCGACAAAGGATTATAACCAGGCATTATTGTATTTGGACAAATATATGATTTTAAATAAGGATGATGAGGAAGCTCAAGAATTAAGAGTAACATTGGAGCGGGAAATGACAGATTCGAGGACCCCAACTACAAAAAACACCAGCAAAAAGGAGACAACATATTGACCCAAACAAAATTAATTTTGGTGGAAGGTATACCCGGATCGGGTAAATCCTCTACCGCTCGATATATTAAGGAGCCGCTGGATGCTCACGTTAAGACAATCACTTGTAAAATAATACGGAATTTGATTGGGAACACGTGTTACAGGAGGTAAGGGGGTTCTTGGAAGTAGCGCATTGAAGGGGGAATACATATGAAGCTGTTTCATTTTAGCGAAGAACCTGGCATCCAAGTCTTTGAACCTCGGACCATATACGATCAAACCGATGCAAAAGTCTGGACGATCGATGAGTACCATGCGCCGCATTATTATTTTCCACGAGCATGCCCCAGAGTCTGCATTTGGCCAAAGGATGATACAAGTGATATGGATAATGAACGTTTTTTTGGGATGTCGAAAACAAGCCGGATGATAGCCATTGAGACCGGGTGGTATGAACGGGTAAAAAAGGGTTCTATATATCGTTACACTTTTAATGCGGCTGATTTCGAGTTGGAAGAAGAGAATGCGGGATACTATGTATCAAGACGTCCGGTTATACCAATGGAAGTAGAGAGAATCGACGATTTGATAACTGCGATTCTGAATGAGGGTGTAGAGCTAAGGATCACTCCATCGTTACAGCCCATGCGAGAACAAATATTGAAGTCCACCGTCAACTTTTCCATGATCCGTATGAGAAATGCAAGACAAGAATAATAGGTTGAAGAGATTTCAGTCGCCAGGGGGCTTTCTCCTATTGGTCATCTGCATGTATAATCATGGAAAAAGCTTCAGACAACAAACGACCCAGCCTAGAATAAGAGTGTTCTATGGCTGGGTTATTTCATAAAGAAGAGCGGAAGAGGAAGGAATCGTTTAAAGAATAGAGAGATTATGCGAAGGGACTGAGGTAATGAAAATAAAGGCAATCTTTCTTGATTTTTATGGAACGTTGGTTCATGAGGATGACGATATTATTCCAAACATCTGTCAAGAAATTAAAGAGAATGCTAGTGAAGGTTGTGAAATCAGCGATATCGGAAGGTACTGGTGGAAAGAGTTTTCTACAATGTTTCAAAACAGTTATGGAGAAACCTTTCGATCCCAACGAGAACTTGGGCTTCTTTCATTAACCAACACGATTACTAAATACAAGGCGAAATGCGATGCGCATTCGATCATCCAAAGTCAATTTGACCACTGGAGACAGCCTACTATATACGAGGATACCCTTCCTTTTCTGAATGAATTCAAAAATTACCCCGTCTTAATCTTATCGAACATTGATTCATCTGATGTACTGGCTGCTACCCAATATCATGGCATCGAGGTAAATGACATCATTACAAGTGAAGACGTGAAATCCTATAAGCCAAGGCCTGAAATGTTTCTAGAAGCATTAAAGAGACATAACCTATCCGCAGATGAAGTTATACATATTGGAGATTCTTTTACAAGCGATGTTGGTGGAGCCAGCAATGTGGGCATTAGAACCGTATGGTTAAATCGCCTAAATAAGAAGAAACCAGATGGTAATGAGCCAGACTTTATCTGTAGGGACCTGTGGGAAGTAAGGGATGTCATCAACGGGCTCGAAGAAGGCAATATCGTCAAGGAGGAGCCAGGATGCTCTACGACTTAAAAGGTGGGGCCAACATGGCTCCAATGGTGGGAATCTTATATTCCGCGGTAAAAGAGAATTTTCAACGACTACAATCTATCACAAACGGTATGCCGCAAGAAGAGGTGGATTACAAGGGGCCCGATAACAACTTTAACAGCACAGCTCAGTTAATCAGACACCTCATGTACGTGGATCTGAACTGGGTTTACAGAATAAAGGGGCTCCCACTTCCACAGTCACTTCAAAAGCAGTATGGCCCCATGATCGATGAGCATGGCAGGTTACCGATGGTTCAAGGAGTATCTTTGAATACACTTATGACTCAATATGACGGCGTATTAGGCATGCTGGAAGAGGTGTGTACGCAGCTAACCGATGCAGATCTTGAGAAAACCGTCACTTTTGGACATGAAAATGAGAAGCAGGCAACGATACGCTGGGG
The DNA here is from genome assembly GCF_040545415.1 of Paenibacillus favisporus. Lineage (NCBI taxonomy): Bacteria > Bacillati > Bacillota > Bacilli > Caryophanales > Paenibacillaceae > Paenibacillus > Paenibacillus favisporus. The sequence continues at coordinate 321,405 of NZ_JBEPLV010000008.1, forward strand.
GATATGGCATATGGCGGACCATAACCGCTATCATCAGGCGCATATCAATCAGCTTCGAAAGTGGTATAAAGAAAGGCGAATTTCAAATGAATGTAACTAGTGAATAGAACTGTTTTAAATTCTAAGGAGAACCGATGAAAAATGTAATGAAGTGGGCCCTTGGCCTGGTTGGAGCTGTATTGCTAGTTTTAGTGATGACCTGTCCAAATGAGGAAGATTACACGAAATGGCTTTCCTCGGAACAAGGCGTCGTATGCGTGAATACCGGATCGGACACTGGGTGCAAGAGACAAGAAGCCGCGGTTGAATGGAAGTCCAGATATATTATGCACGCGGGGATTTTTATACAGGTGAGGGATAAGTATTCTGAAGGGAATACGGATTATGAAATAAAGGCCCTCGGGATTCTTAATCACTTTTTTGATTATTCTTCAAACCCAAATAGAGACTAGAAACCATCCAAACGAAGGAGTGTATCCAATGAGTCCAACGTTTGCTTTCTCCCGTATTGGCTACGTATATGTTCCGACAACCCGTATTGATGAATCTATTGCGTGGTACACGGAAAACTTGGATTTCAAGTTAATGAATAAGTTTCAGGACCGTGGGTCTTATATTGCCGTGCTGCACCATCCTCATCAACATTCGATCGCTTTGCTGCTCATTGAAACCGAAGACAAGCAGCCGCTTGAAATTATGAGGAACGGCAAGCCTTTTCCGATCATGGCGATAAACTGTCCGGACATTGAGTACACCCATCAATTCATGAAGGACAAGGGGCTGATGGTCGAAGATTTGCAGACTCTCGGAGCTGGAGAAGCTAAATATTTTTACTTTAGAGATCATGAGGGGAATCTGCTGGAGGCCGCTTGGTCCATATGGGATCCACAGGACGAATTGAAAGAGGATTTTGTAAGGAGTTAACCCATTTCAAGAGAGGAGGGCGTTGTTTAATGGAATTGTTGAGTGGATACATTTATATCCCTGTAACGAATCTGGAACGCTCCGTAGAATGGTATGCCCAATATCTTCATTTTGAAACTGCGTTTGAAGATCCTTTGTACGTGGAAATGAGGTCAACAACGGGAATTCGGATCATGCTGATCGTAAGTGAAGAAGCGGTAAACTCACAGATGACGTATTCAAATGGTCCGCAAGCTGCGTATGGTTTTGTCGTTCCCGATATTGATCAAGCCAGGCAGTGGCTGATGGATCATGGGATTGAAGTCAGACGGATTTCGAATTACCAGGGGAAGTCTTTTGGATTTTATGATCCGGATGGGAACATCATCGAATTATGGAGTGACTATCCGAAGGCATAGCCTTTGCCTGAAAGATTTGCAAAAGGGTGATTGCAAAAATGATAAAGAGGTTAGCGCTAGTTCCATATAATATGCTGATGCTGCTCGTGTGGATGTACTGGTACAGCCTTTTTTATTGGTGTATGGAAGGTTATGTGCCTGCCTATCTCATCATTGGAAGCTGCTTGTTCCTCGCTCTGGTGTGGATTTTCGGTAATATTTTTTGGATACGAAGGGCTCAGCTTGCTTGGGGAAGTTCCGTCTTCATCATTGGATTAACCCTGGTTTTGATGTACTTCGACCCTGTATTAAAGCCCATTTATTTTGAAAAGATCAATTCGAAAGCGATGCATCAATCTTTTCAAATACTAGCGTATTTTAGAGATTGGAAATCATGATTTAGCAACTGGAGTGACTAAGATGTTCAAAGATCAGAGTAAAAAGAAGTACTTTTTGTCAGCAGATCAGATCGTGCAGTTAATCGACTCGAATGAAGGGTGTATTGCCAGCGACCGAATCACAGTGGATGGCTGCAAGGTCGGATTTATGTATCGGGAAGAAGTTTCGGGTAGCCCATATCCGGACAGCGGATGGCGGTTCATGGCCGGTGACGAAGACGAAGAATATATGGACAATGCCGATAACCATGCCATCTATCTGGTGAATACCATATGTAATTACGATCCAGACATCATCCCTTTTCTTCACTCGCCGTCAGGGACGGCATTCATACGGAATGAACGTGGCGCATTGGTGCTGGATGAGGAGTGGGAGGAGCCGGATGAGTAAGGGGCGCAGCAATTAACGGTTAGTAGGAGGAGATGAGATGGAAGAGTCTACGATTATTGCGAGAACGATTTCTTCACTTAAGAAAAGGTTAGAGTCCAACAATAACGTTCTTACCCTTCAGCTCGAGGAGGGTTTTATTACTGAAGCGACGTGCACTTACTATGAACCCGTATCCGATGCCGAGCTGGCGGCTTTCTCGAATCGTATAGGCTATCAATTACCTGATGATTATGCGGCATTTTTAAAGATTGCTAATGGATGTAGATTATTCGATGACCCCAATTACGGCGGGGAGAATTATTTGTACAGTCTCGAGGAAATATTGCAATTCACATATGAGGAACCATGCGAGGGATATTTAAAGATCGGTTATTTTTATCAAGATAACATCTTTATTGACCTGAATTTATTCAATCGTGGACAAAAGAATTACCTCTTCGTAAAAGGACATACTAGCCAATTCTCTGAGGGCAGGCCTTTACATATGAATTTTGAATTATGGTTCGACCGGTTTGTCATTAGTCAAGGTACGAAGTTTTGGAACTATTCGATCTACACGGCAGAAAACTACTACAGTACGAGATGAATTGTAATTGATATTCGCGCACTGTCATTTGCACAAAAATACTACTTTTGAGGAGCCTTTTCCTATGTCAACCCAGGATCCTATCTATACGAATCACTCCAACATGTATGACGCCATGGTCAGCCGTCAGCCTGATTTATATGACATCATCAATACAATCAGAGTTTTCAAAAATTTGGACGTGCTGGATTTAGGTGCAGGGGCGGGGCGATTATCGACGGTGATTGCGCCTGAGGCGAAATCTCTAATCTGCACGGATATCTCCCGTCCGATGCTGGACATCTTGGAGAGCAAGCTGCAGGGGATGAACAGTCCGCTGAATTGGAAAACCGTGGTGTCGGACCATAGGCAGCTGCCCATACCTGATCAGAGCATTGACCTGGTTGTTTCGGGCTGGAGTATTTGTTACCTGGCCGATGCGTCAGATAATCACTGGGAACAGAATCTGGAACAAATCATGGCCGAGCTGCAGCGGGTGTTAAGGCCGAATGGAACGATCATTATTTTTGAAACGATGGGAACGGGATATGAGACGCCGCATCCTCCTGGATTTTTGCAGCCGTATTATGCATTACTTCAAGACAAATACGGATTTGACCATCAATGGATCAGAACCGATTATGACTTTGGGAGTATCGAAGAAGCCATTCATCATACGGAGTTTTTCTTCGGACAAGAACTTGTGGATCGGATCCTTCAGAATCAGTGGGCAACGGTTCCGGAATGTGCGGGGATCTGGTGGAAGCATTTTTGAAGATGAGTTTTTACATAGCCAAAAGGAGTGTTGATATGAACTTCCATTTGAATGAAGCCCTCGAAATATTGGAGCGCACGCCGCAAACCTTGGAGCGTTTCTTATCCGGTCTATCTGAGGGATGGCTGCATAGCAATGAAGGGGAAGGAACCTGGAACCCGCTTGAAGTCGTTGAGCACCTCGTAGAAGCGGAGAAGCATAACTGGATCCCGCGGATGGAATCCATTCTTGCGGAAGGGGAAAACAATCCCTTTCCCGTTTTCGACCGCTATGCCCACTTGAAAGACACCTCTGAGAGAACCGTTGAAGAGGCATTATCAGAGTTCCATACCATCAGAATGGCGAACATATCCAAACTGAGGGCGGTCGTCAATCCTCACGATCTGGAAAAGACCGGTCTGCATCCGGAATTCGGCGTTGTGAAGTTAAGGGAGCTTCTCTCTGCATGGGTTGTTCATGATTTTACGCACATGGCGCAAATGGTTCGGGTGATGGCGGAGAGATACCGGGCTGACGTTGGGCCGTGGAGTGCATATTTAGGTATTTTGAAAAAGAGCTGATCTCTTCTGCTTTCGAAGAGCTGCCTAGCTCGCCTTAGCATTTAACCCTAATTTGAAGGTAGGATGGTGTCGACCATGAAGACCGAGATCGAGTCGAAAGAGCATCAAGCAAGTTTAGGAACAGGTACGATGAGGGCGCTTGTCTATGAAACTTACGGACAGCCGGATGTTCTTCGGATCGAAGAGGTGGAAATCCCTAAGCCCAAGGAACATGAAGTGTTGATCGCGGTCCACGCCGCATCCGTAAATTCCTGGGACTGGGATCTCCTGCGCGGAAAACCGTTTGTGAACCGGATTGGTGGGATGCGGAGACCCCGTTACCGCATTTTAGGTGCAGACATTGCAGGAAGGGTTATTGCTGTGGGGGCGGCCGCCAAGCGGTTTCGGCCCGGCGACGAAGTGTTCGGGGATATTTCCGGCTGCGGCTGGGGAGGGTTTGCAGAGTACGTCTGCGCTGACGAAAAAGCACTGACGCCGAAGCCGGAAGGGGTAAGCTTCGAGCAGGCAGCAGCCATCCCTCAAGCAGCGGTTCTGGCCTTGCAAGGACTGCGCGATAAAGGAAAGCTATCGAAAGGCTGTCACGTTCTCATCAATGGAGCCGGCGGCGGTGTAGGCACGTTCGGGATTCAATACGCCAAGCTGCATGGGGCAGTGGTAACCGGCGTAGATCGGGCCGAGAAGCTGGAAACGCTGCTTTCCGTGGGGGCGGATCATGTTGTGGATTATATGAATGAAGATTTTACTGCAGGTGATAAGCGGTATGATCTGATTCTCGATGTGGTCGGAAACCGATCCGTATTTGCGATCCAGCGCGCACTCCAACAGGGCGGCACCTATGTCATGGTGGGTGGTCCCTTTCCGCGTATTTTTCAGACATTATTGACTGCACCATGGACGGCCAGGCTTCAAAAAAAGAACTTGGGATTGCTGATCCATAAGCCGAACCATGAGGACCAGTTGATCTGGAGGTCTTTGGTGGAAACGGGTCAAGTCAAACCTGTCATTGATCGGGTTTATTCGTTGGGAGACGCGGCCAAGGCTTTTGAGTATTTCGGCCAAGGTCGAGCGATAGGCAAGGTGGTCGTTCGAATAGACAGAGGCGTTCAGGAGAAATAGGGATGTTTTAAGGAAAAAACTTGTAAATTTTAGGAATCCGTATAAAATGAATTCAATGTTTCATGGGACGTTACAAGATATCGGAGGAGAAGAGGATATGATTCAGTCCATCGTGCACATCGCGCTCGTCGTTAAGAATTACGATGAGGCTATCGATTTTTATACGAAAAAGCTTCATTTTACGTTAGTCGAGGATACGTATCAGCCGGAACAGGATAAGCGCTGGGTCGTCGTTGCTCCTCCGGGTTCGGCAGGTACGACCATTCTGCTCGCAAGGGCATCGAAACCCGAACAGGAACCATTCATTGGCAATCAGTCCGGCGGAAGGGTGTTTTTATTTCTGAATACGGATGATTTCTGGAGAGATTACAACGATATGATCGCCAACGGGATCGAATTTGTGAGGGAGCCGAAAGAGCAGTCCTATGGAATGGTCGCCGTCTTTAAAGACCTGTATGGGAACCTGTGGGACTTGCTTCAATTGAAAGAAGGCCATCCGATCATGGAGCGAATGAAAGCGGGTCATTCCTAAGAGAAAGAGTAATACGATACGAGCCCAATAGGAGGATACAATGCCCGAAATCTCCAAAATACGAAGAGGAACAGCCGATGAAGCGAATTACGTAAGAAATAAATTGATTGAATTTAACTCCAAGCAAGTTCCCAATGGCGTTTATGAAGAAGTGAACCTTTGCGTAAAGGATCAAGGGGACCGCATCATAGCCGGCCTAAACAGTGTGATATGCTGGAACTGGATGGAAATTGATATTTTATGGGTGGATGATGAGCATCGTGGAAGTGGACATGGGAAAAGGTTACTGGAGGAAGCGGAAGAAATTGCACGGTCAAAGCAGTGTACTTTCATTAAATTGAACACCTTCAGCTTTCAAGCTCCCGAGTTCTATAAGAAGTACGGATATAAAGAAATGGCTGTGATCGAGAACGCACCTCTAGGAAGTAAGCATTACTATTTCATAAAAGACTTAACAGATCATCAAGTTTAGGAACATGATTGGAATGAAAACAAGCTCAAGGCAACGTAAGGGCTTGTTTTTTATACAAGTATTTATTGGTGAGCGGGGTGATGTCATTGAAGATTGAACTAAAAGCTTTATCAGAGAGCGATGACAGGGACATTTTTGAAATGATCCATGAAATTGGACTAGGCGAGAACGGGTTTACCACCAATTTTCCGGAACATGATTTCGATCAGTTTAAAGCCAGTTTACCTAGGTTGGTTGAAATTTCAGCGGGGATTAACTTGCCTGAGGACTATGTTCCACAGACGATTTATTGGATGTGCATCAATGATCGTCCCGTTGCCTATGGAAAATTGAGACATCGATTGAATGAAAGCTTGGCGGAATATGGCGGACATATCGGTTATATCGTACGGCCTAGTGAACGTGGCAAGGGCTACGGAAAGCTCTTCTTGTCGGAGCTATTAAAGAAAGCAAAGGATTTTGGAATTGAAAAATTGCTACTCACCTGTGACGAAGTAAATATAAAGTCCAGGAAGGTCATTGAAAGTAACAGCGGAACTCTTGAGGGGATTAATAAAGGGATTTGCAAGTACTGGATACAGCTTTAATGGAAGTTCGAGATCATGGGATCGGCATCAGGTAAACCATATGTTCATTTGTATTTCATTGAAGGGAGAATTTCAATGAATTTTGCAGCAGTTGTTTTGGATTTAGACGGAACTCTCCTCAACTCCGATAAACAAATTACTGACCGGAACTATAAGGCTATTCAGGATTGTTACGAAAAAGGAATGAAAATCATCTTTGCGACCGCACGGCCACCAAGAGCTGTGAGATGGTTATTACCAGAAGAACTGCTGAGGATGGGTTCAACTATTTTTTACAACGGGGCCTATATTAAATGCGAACAAACAGGAATTCATCATCATGAACCTATTGAAGCTCGAATGACCGCTGAGGTTTTGGAGTATGGGTTAAGCTGCGACATGGATTTGAAAATAAGTCTGGAAGTCATGGATGAATGGCTGAGCCTTGAGGAGCATGATTATACAGCTCACATGAAGGTTCAGGAAAATCCCACCGCGAAATCGTTGGAAGAACTAAAAAAACTGGATGCAACAAAAATTCTCTTTTACGGAAATATGGATACCAGCTCATTTAATGAGAAGCTTGCAGCCCAATTGAATGTGATCGTTACAGATCATGGAGAACTTGTTCAGATTACATCTAAAATGGCCTCAAAGGAAAAGGCTGTAGATCTACTATGCAAAAGCTTGAATGTCCCCCTCGAAAATGTGATCGCCTTTGGTGACGATCGAAATGATCTTGGATTATTTAGAGTGTGTGGTTGGACCGTGGCAATGGGAAATGCAGTGGAAGAACTAAAGGCGTTGGCAAAAGAGGTCACGGATACGAATGATAACGATGGAGTTGCCAAGATACTGGAAAATATTCTGTAAGCATTACTTCAATGGAAATCAAATAAGGGTGGTCTGATGAAAATCATTCATAGCTCAGATGAAGAATACACCATTGCAAAACCAGCAATTAGAAAGCAGGTCGACATTAGCTCATGAGATACAAACATCTTTTATTTGATCTGGACGGCACGATTACGGACCCTAAGATAGGGATTACCAAGTCGGTACAATATGCACTGAACAAATTCGGGATCCGAGAGGATGACTTAGATAAGCTGGAGCCGTTTATCGGTCCCCCGTTGAAAAACTCGTTTATGGAAATCTATTCTTTTTCTGAGGACCAGGCGCTGCAAGGCGTTGAATATTATAGGGAGTATTTTAGGGAGCGCGGAATGTTTGAAAATGAGCTGTATCCCGAGATGCAAAACGTGCTGAAGCAGCTGCGGGACGACGGATTTACGCTGTATGTCGCCACCTCTAAACCGAAAGTGTTTGCGGATGAGATCCTGAAATATTTTGAAGTAGACCATTACTTTGAATGGGTCGTTGGCAGTCATCTGGATGGGACGCTGTCCGACAAAACCGAAATCATTACATACATCCTCCAGAACAGAAACCTTGTTAAAAGCGAAGTGGTTATGATCGGCGACCGAAAGCACGATATGATCGGGGCCAAAAACAACGGGATTGACTCTATTGGAGCCGAGTATGGATATGGAAGCGACGGAGAGCTGCTCCGTGAAAATTGCACTTATTACATCAAGAAGATCGAGGACATTCTGGGTATAGTCTATTAGGAATGGAGTGTCACGGACGGTCAGACGATAAAACAAATGTGAATGAGGAGAGCAACTGAGATGAATGTACGATTAATCAAACCTACGGCAGAACTGCAAGAGGAGTACCTCTCTTTTTATCTGGACTGGAAGGAAAGCAACGAACCGGTTGTGCCTTGGGTAGTTTCGAAGGATCCTGCGGATTTTGCGGGGATGATCCGGGTTTTAGAGGACAATGAACAAGGCAAGGACCTGCCGGATGGACATGTAAGGAACTCCACGTTGTGGCTGGTGACGGAGACGAATCGGATCGTAGGAGCCGTAAATATACGACATGAGCTTAATGAAAAATTATTGGAAAGCAGCGGACATATCGGATATGGGATCCGTCCTTCGGAAAGGCAAAAAGGCTACGCCACCGAATTGCTCTCCTTAGCCCTTCAAGAAGCCAAGAAGCTTGGAATACATAAAGTGTTGGTGGTCTGCGATGCCTATAATATAGGCTCCAAGAAGACGATCCTCAACAATGGCGGGATTCCGGACCAAGACTTTATTGAGGAAGACGGAAATGTCTTGAACCGTTTTTGGTTCGAGGTCTAAGGGCAGCACAGACCGGAAAAGAATACTTTCGATGACATGGCTCACACCGTCAGAGGAAGAAGCGGATTTTCACCCAGTAGACTTCAGTTGAGAGGGGTGGGATCACCGTGTTGGTATCCATATCGGCGATGGTATTCACGATTTTGACTTTAACTGTGGTGCTTTTTCAACTGGCTTTGGCATTAGGAATGCCATGGGGAAGTTATGCGATGGGTGGAAAGTTTCCGGGGAAATATCCGCCGGGTATGCGAGTGGGGGCGATTGTCCAGGCTATCGTTCTTCTCGCCATCGCGTCGATCGTGCTGAGCAGGTCGGGCTTATTCGTTCCGTCGTGGGATGGGTTTGCCGACAAAGCGATCTGGTTTGTGGTTGCTTTTTCAGCGATTTCAACCGTGCTGAACCTGATTACTCGAAGCAAATGGGAAAGAAGGATCTGGGCGCCCGTCTCTGTGTTATTGCTCGTGACGAGTGTGGTTGTTGCGGTGGGGTAGTGAGAGACAATCGAGTCATAGGAATTGGAGGAGGGCAGGATGATTGTGAAGAAAAGACATATCCGGATTGACGCAGAAAACTGGATTAACGATCCGGAACAGGCTCATGTGGATGTAGTGGTTACTTTTCCAGACGCAACACGTTGGATATCGAATTTCTATACAATCCCATGCATCGAATCCATGAGAAAAGATTATTTAACGAGCGGAGCATGCCTCGATGGAGCCTATTGGTGTGCATCCACGCCGGTCATTATCGTTGACACCATTAACCGGGAGCGAATTGAACAAGTCGTTGACGATTTAATAGAAAAAGAGGGCTTTCCGTATGTATTTGAGTATTTTGGGCCGGGAGAGGAGAGGGATTTAGAGTCATCTGATTATCCTCCAGATTTTTTTGACAAGGGCTCCAGGATGGATCCTTGGTATATTTCTTGGCATGCTGTGCGGCTGAAGCAGATGTTAGATCAGGCGAATGTGGATGTAAGAGAGAGGCTCAAGGAGCAGCTGTTTGGGGAATTTTCATAAGAATTTTAAGGATTAACAATCCTGGAGAAAGTGATGGGAACGCTTGTGCGTATATGTAATAAAAGGTAAAATATAACTACAATTGAATCTTGGGTGGGCATGGTTTCCCTTCGAAAGGAGGTGAAGCCATGGAAGTAAAAGACGCATTAACGATCATGTTCCTATTTGGGACGTTCATTCTTGCTCTTTTAACATACATCAATAATAACAACAAGAAAAAGTAAAAACCCACCCAAAGGTTGGAAGCAAAAGGTGGGTTTTTTTCCTTTATACTGACTAAGAAGGGGAACCCCATCCAAGCCAGTTGTATGGACCAAGTGTTACCAGCACTTGGTCTTTATTACATATATAATAACACAAAAAAAATATGTATCAAAGATGATGCAATTTAGGATTTGATCTTTTTGTAGGTGCGCATTTGAAGGATTGTAAGGAACGCGAACAATTATAAAGATCCGTAAAGACATTAAAGGAAATGGTCCGAATCATTTTGAAGTAGCGAGACGGATCAACGAGGAGGAGAGCGTTATGTTTTTCGTTAATGCGAGAGCCATCATTGAACGCGTTCACCGCAACCAAACGGAGATCATTCTTCAGACCCGCACCAAGCCGGGCGAAGAATCGTTGGAATTGCCGGGAGGGAGACTGGAGCTCTTTGAACCGATCCTGGATGGATTAAAACGCGAAGTGCGAGAAGAGACAGGGCTCACGATCGTCGAAGTCGAAGGCAGCGAGAAAAGGATCAATACGGCTGGGATCAACCCAGGGTTTGAGGTGGAGTGCGTCGAACCATATTGTGTATACCAGACCATCAAAGGTCCGGTAGATTCGATAGGCATGTACTTTTTATGCAGGGCTGAGGGAACGTTGCTGCGAAATGGCGATGAAGCGGCGGATGCCGGTTGGAGACCGGTCGAGGAAATCCAGAGAATGATGAAAGAGGAACCAAGACAGTTTTCCGATGTGGACCGGGCTGGAATCATGTATTATTTGAAGCATAAGTTTGGGTTGTTACAGTAATGTAAAGCAATATAACTGCAGGTTGGACAAAAGGGAGGAACTTCATGAACAGCGCATTTATTTTCGATATGGATGGAGTCATTATTGACAGCGAACCGATTCATTTTGACGTGGATATTAAGACATTGGATTACTTTGGTGTGAAAACAACGGAGCAGGAGCTCGAGCGGTTTGTCGGGATGACGAATCCCGAGATGCTGGGCATTTTCAGGCAGGAGCACAACTTGGTGCATACGATTCAGGAAATGATTGAGTATCAACTGAATCTGAAAATGAATATTCTCAATAATCTCGAAATAGAGCCTATAGAAGGCATTCGGGAGCTGATTGCTCAACTTAAGCAGCGGAATATTCCGATGGCGGTCGCTTCGTCTTCCCCGAGGATTTTTATTGAAGGTGTTCTTGGGAAATTCGGGCTGAGCCATTTTTTTAAGACCGTGGTCAGCGGTGAAGAGGTTCCAAAAGGAAAACCCGCACCCGATATTTACCTCGAGACAGCAAAGCAGCTCGGAGTCGACCCGCAGAATTGCGTCGTCCTTGAAGATTCAAGAAACGGGGTGATCGCCGCCAAGAAGGCTGGCATGATGTGTATTGGATATCTGAATCCGAACTCGGGGAACCAGAACCTGGACCAAGCGGATATCACGGTTCATTCCTATGATGAGATCAAGCTTGGGGAGATTTTTAAAGGGGACTGAGACTGTAGCAGCTAATAAGCATGGTTTCCATTGAGTTTTCGTTATATCTCATGAAAGGGAGGATCAGGATGCCAATTTGTATCAATCAAAATGGGGATGTGTTTGACGAATTTCTGCCCGTATCCGAAGAGGAAGCAGCCCAAATGAACCTGGATTTTCCGATAACTCACGCCTTGGTCGTTGCCAGGAATAAGGACGGATTTTTGCTGCTCCATAATACATGGAAAAATCACTGGGAGTTACCCGGGGGAATGTTGGAGCCTGGCGAATCCCTTCGGGAATGCGCTATACGCGAGATGGCTGAGGAGACCAATCAAACCTCGAATCGTGTTGCATTTAGAGGAATGATGAAGTTCCGGTTAAAGGACGGCAGGATTGAATACGGTGGATTATTTTGCGCGGATATTGATCAGGAGAGGCCTTTTGTCATCAATAATGAAGCGAGCAGAATTGTATTCTGGGATGGTCAAGAAGACATCGGTTATATTGATGAGATCGACAAGGAATTATTGAAATATTACTAAGCCAAAACATGGTTGATCCGTGAATAATGAAGGGAGGAAATGTTTTGAAACATCTCGTAGAGAACGTCGATCACGTGCAATTGCCGGTGCAGGATATTCCGCAAGCGGTTGAGTGGTATAACAAAGTGCTGGGTCTTGAAGTGATGACGGTGTACGATCACGCGGCTTGGTTAAAATTCAACTCCGGTCCGGTTCTCATGCTGCACCGCAGCACAAAAAATGAGCGGACATTTTGGCTGGCGGAAGATGAATTTCCGATGCCGTCATTCATGTTTATCACCCGGCAGATCGAACGCCTGCACGATACCTTGCAGGACAACGAAGTACATATCAGGCAGTACGAAGATCACGGATTCGGTTGGGTCATCAAATTCGTCGATCCGTTCGGAAATGAGCTGGGAGCTTATCAGCCTAAGGAGCAGCCGCAGTGAAGAGGCTCGTCATCCTGACCGTAGGGGTAACCCACAGCGGTAAATCGACGTTTGCCCAAGCCTTGGAAGGACAGCTGCCGAACTCCCTGATCATTGATCAGGACAACCATGCGGACTTTATCAATACCCACTACCGGGCTTTGCTGCCAAAACAAGGACCTAATCGGATCAAATACGCTGTGACTCAAACCATTGTGGATTATGCGGTAAACCAGACCTCCTATCATCTCATCCTGTGCAACTCTAACCGCCATCGCCATGCCCGCCTCAAACTGATCGATTATTACCGAAACCACGGGTTTACGACGGTTGTCGTTTATTTTGACCTTCCGGATGCGGTCCTTCAAGAAAGGGTAGCTCACAGCCAGCGCAGCACTTCCATCTTCAGTAAATCTTCTTCCTTTAAAGCAGTTTTGGATCGGCAGCAGGCGGAGTCTCCGGACAGCGGCGTCATAGAGCCTACGGCGGAGGAAGCGGATCATTTCTTTGTGATCCGGAACGGTGATGATGCCGGTGACGTGATTCGCCAGGTTGCTGAACTGGCAGCACCTAACTTCGACTGAAAAGGGGGCGACGTTCCGATGAGAAGGACCCTGCTGCAATCTATCATTTTTTCGGCGGCCTCACTGCTGCTCTACTTTGGAGTTCAGGCGGGCTGGGGTTACTACAAGACACTGCACTACATTCCAAGTCTCTTAAAATCGGATACATCCGTCGAGGTATTGGAGAAGCAGGTCGTTTTCGGGATGACCCTCAGCGCGCAAGGGATCTTAGAGGTCATCGGATTTTTTGGAGCCGGCGTGATGTTGTTTATCATAGGAAAGTTTGCTTATCGAGCATTAACGGGCAAATAGGAACAAGTCTACGATTATCATTTCAACTTTAGTTAACCCCCACAAGGAGGCCCACGAATTTGAATACAGACACGCTATTCGACACCTTTCCTACCTTACACAACGACAGCATTGAGCTGGGTAAAATCGAACCGGCCCATCTAGATGGCCTATACGAAATTTATTCCAACGACCGCGTGTTTGACTACTGCGGAGTCATCCCCAAGCACAATAAAGATACGGTGAAAAAGATGATCGGGCATTTCGAACGCGACTATAACAAAAAATCGAGAGTGAAGTGGGGCATCTTTATCCCGGACTCCTCCCGAAAGCTGGCCGGTATTGCCGAAGTGTATGATATCAACTCCAAAGTGAATATGATGTCCATCGGCTACTTTTTAAATGAAGATTATTGGGGGCGGGGCATCGCCACGAAAGCGGTGCAGCTGCTGACCGGCTATTTATTCGAACAGGCGGGGGTCAATCGGCTGCAGGCCGAAGTGATGCCGGCGAACGGTGCTTCCAAGCGCGTGCTGCAGAAGAACGGTTTTATGCTGGAAGGCACGTTAAGGCAGGCGACCGTCTGGTCGGGTAAAGGCGTTGTCGATTTGGAGATCTACGGCTTGCTGAAAGAAGAATATGCTGCCTCCCATACGGCGTTGAGCAGTTCAAAAATATAGAAGAGCCCGGGGTTCGTTTCAGATAGCTGTAATCCTAGGCTGCCCTTTCTGAGAGGATGATTCGGTTTGAAAATTGCGCTGGTCTTGTTCAATGGCGTTACGTTTCTGGATTTTGTCGGCTTTTATGATGTCATCTACCGCTTGCGGCAGTTTGAGCCAACGAAAGATACGACATGGTACATTTGCGGCTTAACGGAGGAAGTGACGGATGAGCTGGGGATGCGGGTCAGCGTGAATGTCATCCGGCCGGATTTATCGGCGTATGACCTGGTGTTCATTCCTGGGGGAATGGGAACGAGAAAGCTGCGGGAGGATGCGGATTTTATCGACTGGATTCGGACGGCTGAATCGGCGGAATTCAAAGTGTCCGTATGCACGGGTTCGCTGCTGTGGGGAGCTGCGGGGTTTTTAAAAGGACGGAAAGCTACGACCCATCCCAACGTCTACGACTTGCTGCAGCCTTACTGCGAAGAGGTGGTTCAAGCCCGGATTGTAAAAGATGGCCATCTCATCACGGCCGGCGGGGTGGCCACCTCGATTGATCTGGGCGTATACGTCATTGAACTATTCGCAGGAGCAGAAGCGGCGCAGCTTGTGAAAAAGCAGATCGACTACCCCTATCAAGCCGCCGGTATTGTTGAGGTATAACCAGGACAGCGCGGATAAGCAGCTTGTCTTAGGTGCTTCACGGGTCGCATGGATTGTTTTTATTTTCCGGAAATGATAACTTGAAGTAATGACCAACGGAGGAAGTTGGATTTTATACTCAGGAGTGTTAACGGAAATGACAATCGCCAAGAACTTAACTGAACTTATAGGAAATACGCCGCTGCTGGAGCTGGGCCATGTGATGGAGAAGCACGAGCTTCAGGCGTCCCTCATTGCCAAACTGGAGTATTTTAACCCGGCAGGCAGCGTAAAAGACCGCATCGGTTATGCCATGATCAAGGATGCCGAGGAGCGCGGACTGCTGAACAAGGACTCGGTGATCATCGAGCCGACGAGCGGAAATACCGGGGTAGGCCTGGCTTTTGCGGCAGCGGCTCTCGGTTATAAGCTGATTATTACCTTGCCGGAGAGCTTTAGTCTGGAGCGCCGCAAGCTGCTGCTTGCGCTTGGAGCCGAGCTGGTGCTGACACCGGCGAATGAAGGGATGGGCGGTGCCATCCGCAAAGCCGAAGAAATCGCGGCATCCACCCCGAACTCTTTTATTCCGCAGCAATTTAACAACCCGGCCAACCCGGCGATTCACCGGATGACGACAGCGGAAGAGATTTGGAGAGATACCGGCGGAGATGTGGACATTTTCGTCAGCGGCGTCGGGACAGGCGGCACGATCACTGGCGTTGGCGAGGTGCTGAAGGAAAGAAATCCATCCGTGCGGATCGTGGCGGTGGAGCCTTTTACCTCGGCGGTTCTGTCCGGAGGGAAGAAGGGTGCACACCAGATTCAAGGCATCGGAGCGGGTTTTGTTCCGGATAACTTCAACCCGTCCATCGTAGATGAGATCATCCAGGTCAAGGACGAAGACGCGCTGGAAACGGCCCGTTCGCTGTCGAGATGGGAAGGACTGCTGGTAGGCATCTCGTCCGGGGCAGCCGTGTACGCAGCCGTTCAATTGGCCAAAAGACCGGAGTATCACAATAAACGGATCGTCGTCCTGCTGCCCGATACAGGGGAAAGATATCTCTCGACGCCTCTTTTTCCTAACGTGTAACCTAATCAGTATCCCGGGATGATTCTATTTTCATGGAAGGGGAGAGACGTATGGCTCAAATTAAAATTTTCGGTCTGCGTTCCACGCTGAAGCCGATCCAGAGCGCTTTCTCGGATGTGCTTCATGCCTGTGCCGTGGAGGCGCTGCAGCTGCCTCAGGATAAAAGGTTTCACCGATTCTTTTTCATGGATCAAGAAGACTTCATTTACCCCGGTGACCGCACCGACAAATATACGATTATTGAAATCAGCATGTTCGAAGGACGATCGGCTGCCGCGAAAAAGCAGCTGATCCAGCTTCTTTTCGAAAAAATTCCCGCCTTGGGGATCGGCGTTTCGGACCTGGAAATTACGATTTTTGAAACACCGAAAGCGAATTGGGGAATTCGCGGCCTTCCGGGGGACGAGCTGCATCTCAATTATCGGGTGGACGTATAGAGCAAGGGGAGCGGCAATGGACAGGGGAATTGAGGCAGACTTTATCAAGCGATTTTGCCGGAAAGAAGTTCGAGAGAGACTGATCTACGAGCTTAGTTCGGAAAAGAAACGAAAGCATGCATTAAGCCGATTTTCGCATCGATATGAAGACCTCTTCATTCTTCGGCGTATGATAGAAATTCCCAAACCCAATTCGGATGTTCAGCGTATTTACGAAATATTGCTGAATCATAAGGCAGACAATGTTTCCTACTGCATTTCGTGGAATGTTGAAATTGATGGAAAAAAGCTGCCCTTGCTTGAAGCCCTCCAGGCTGCTGTTGGATTTGGGCAACCATCCATCCTTGTTTGCGGGGAACGGCTATCTTATTTTGAAGCTGAGCAGGAGGCAGGACCTCCTCGAAGATTTCTTCTAGATGTCGATTGAAACGCATCAAAATGCAGAGTATTCCTTTCAAACGTGACGGAAGGAGGCAAACAGTGAAAGAGATCATAAAACAGAATTTAGCAGAAATTGAACAGAAGCATCAGGTGAAGATTCTTTTCGCTGTGGAATCAGGAAGCCGTGCATGGGGTTTTCCTTCCAAAGACAGCGACTACGATGTTCGTTTTGTCTATGTGAACAGACCCGAATGGTACCTGTCTATCGATGATAAAAGGGACGTTATCGAACTGCCGATCAACGATATGCTGGATATCAACGGGTGGGACATCCGAAAAGCGCTGAAGCTGTTTAGAAAGTCCAATCCTCCGCTGTTGGAGTGGCTCGTTTCTGACATCGTTTATGATGAAAACTATGGATTTAAAGACGAATTGTTAGACATCAAAGAGAAGGTGTTTTCTCCCAAAGCCTCCATGCACCATTATCTAAGTATGGCCCAAGGGAATTTCCGGGAGTATTTGCGCGGTGAGCATGTGAAGATTAAAAAATACTTCTATGTGCTGCGGCCTATTCTGGCATGTAAATGGATCGAAAAGTATAACACGAGTCCTCCGATTCTCTTTCAGGATCTCGTTGCGGATTTAATTTCGGATGAGTCCCTTTTAGAAGAAGTTCATTCGCTCTTAAGCCGCAAGATGGCTGGGGAGGAACTGGACTATGAAAAGCGGATCGATCGCATCAATGACTTTATCGAAGCCGAAATTGAGCACATAATCGATTTTTTGAAGGACTTTAAAACAGAACTCCAAGATCCGACGCCGTTGCTGGATGAATTATTTCGAAAGTACTTGAAGGTGGTTTGGAGCTAATACCTAATAGAAGCGCTTAGAATGGGGAGGCCCCTGGATGATGGATGTGGGAAAACTATTTTCGAGTCCCCCTATATTTGAAACGGCGAGGCTTCGGATTCGAAGACTGGAACTCTCTGATGCTGCTGATTACTTTGAGCTCGCCAGCAATCCAGATGTGTCGGCTGAAACCGTGTGGGACCGGCATCATTCCATAGAGGAGACCATCGATTACCTAAACAGAGTCAATCAAAGGTTTGACATGAAGCAGGCAATCCATTGGGGGATTATCGAGAAAGCCAGTGGTAAACTGATAGGCAGAACTGGCCTCATCCATGTTGATCCGGTGCATGAAAAAGCCGAGATTGGTTATGCGTTGGCCAGAGCTTATTGGAGTCAGGGGTTCGTCACGGAAGCTACGAGGGAGATCGTGCATTACGCTTTTGTCCAAGCAGGATTCCATCGGCTGGAAGCCAGATGCAACGCCAGCAATCCGGGGTCTTACCGGGTGATGGAGAAGCTCGGGATGAGCTTCGAGGGAGTGCTCCGGGAGCAGCTGAAGATTAAGGGGCAGTTTGTGGATCAACGGATGTACTCCATTTTGCGGCAGGATACAGAATGGAGTGTCTAAGAATAACTTGGAGCAGCAGTTATAACGATTGGAGGACGATCACATGCTATTTTTGTTTGTCATCCTGCTGATCGCTCTGGTTGCCATCATCAGTAACCAATATGCAAGCCTGAAGAAGATGGATGCGCTGCAGCAAACCTTGCGGGAGATCAGCGAAAAATTAAGCGACCGCAGCAGGGAATAACGCCGGCGTGCATCCGATACAAATGAAGACAGAGAGGCGTCCGCGTGGATTCCTCTCTTTTGTGTCGCCAGGAAAGGAGCCAGATATGGAAAACCAGTGGAGAATTGCGCCGTATGATCCGGCGTGGAGACATCTCTTTTCTGAATTGGGGATGAAATTAAGAGGAGCCTTGGGGGAGGCGGCCGTGCGAATCGACCATGTGGGATCGACCTCTATTCCCGGGATGGATGCGAAGCCGATCATTGATGTTCAGGTGTCGGTAGCGGCATTGCAGGATGTCGCGCATTACCGGGACAAGATCGAGTCTGTGGGTTTTGTGCACAGGGAGGATAATCCCGACCTGACGAAAAAGTACTTTCGTGAAGTTCCCGGCACCCGCAGAACGCATATCCATGTGCGGCAGGCAGGGAGCTGGTCCGAGCAGCTGACCCTATTGTTCCGGGACTACCTGCGCGAGCATCCCCAAGACTGCCGGCGTTATGCGGCCGAGAAGCACCGCCTGATGCAGCGGTTTCAGCACGAACGCGAGAAATATGTGGAGGGGAAAGGGCCTGTTGTATGGGAGATTCTGCAGAGAGCGCACGATTGGTCGCAAGCGACCGGCTGGACGCCACCGAAATCGGATGCATAGCGAAGCGGAAGATCAGCATGCCGCAGCACCGTAAGGTGGGATCACGGTCTGAGTCAATCTGTAGAGCCCGCTTTCTTCACGGAGTTTCTGTAAATGATTTTGCCTTGAACAAGAACGCGGCCGAAGCGCATTTCCGGCGAGCTGATTTTCTTCAGCAGTGAATGGACGGCGGTCTGGGCCATTTGCGGCGTATCGACCTCTACCGTCGTCAGATGCGGTTCAGTCAGGGTAGCGAACACATCATTATCAAACCCGACCACTGAGCAGTCCTCGGGTACACGGTAACCCTGCGATTTGAGCTTGAGGACGAGCAAATGGGCAACCCGGTCACAGTTGCAGACGAAGGCGGTAGGCATATCCTCCGGCAGTTCCATATCGATCAGCGTTCCTTCCTCATCACGGTCATTGACGATCCAGCGGTCGTTCAACGGGATTCGGTGCTCGAGCAAAGATTTATAGTAACCCAGGTACCGGTCCTGGATGCTGCTGGTCGAATACAGATTGCCGACGTAGCCGATCTTCCGGTGTCCCTGCTGGACCAGATAGTTCGTGATTTCATAGGCGCAGTAGAAATTGTCGGTCGTCACCGAATCGATGTCGGAATGCTCGTCATAAAAATCGAGAAACAGCTTCGGCTGTTCCATATGCTCCAGCGCTTCGATATAAGGTTTGCTGATCTGGCCAAGGAGGATGAATCCGTCCACTTTGCGGTCATAGTAGATGCGCGGCAGGTGGAGCAGCTTCTCGTCTTCGGCGGACAAAATATGCAGAATGCCGTCGTAGCCGTATGGCTCAAGGGCCATCGAAATCTGCTGGTACACTTTCAGGTAAAAAGACTGCGTCTGTCCGGTAAAACGCTCGGGAATGACGACGCCGATGTTATAGGTTAAGCCTTCTTTCATCGATTTGGCGACTTTATTGATGCGGTACCCCATTTCGTCCGCGAGCTGCTTGATCCGCTCCTTTAATTCGTCGCTGACGCCTTCCTTGTCATTCAAAGCCTTTGAGACGGTGACGCTGCTGACGCCCATTCGCTCGGCGATGTCCCGCAAGGTGATATGCTTGTTCATTCCACCATCTCCTTACAACAATTGGTTATTCGAAAAAGGTCCGTTACATTGAACTCCGGCTGCCTTGCGGCAGCCGGACGCTCCATACATTATATAGTACAAGTATAGCCTGCTTTGGCAAGCGAATAAAGAAAGATGTATCTAAATGAGGCCGGGGTTATACCGTGTTGGTTAAAACTTAAGCGCGCTCGCCCAGCAGCTGTTCGTTCTGTGCGATCAGCTTGGCGCGTTGGGCCGCATTATCCAGCGAACGGAACTCATCCGCCGGCGTGTTGAACGTGTAGTCGACCAGCCGGTCTACCGTCGTTGTGGCCACATGGATGCGGGTATCGCTTGAAGCATAATAAATAAAGACCTCATTCTTCTCGTTGACGACGGCTCCGTTGCAGAAAATCACGTTCGAGACGTCCCCGACGCGTTCGTCATCGTACGGTGCGATGAAGTGGCCGCCTGGCTTAGCGATAACCTTGGCAGGATCGTCTAAGCTGGTCGCAAAGGTATACAGGACATAGCGAAGACCCGCCGCCGTGTTGCGGACGCCGTGGGCGATATGGATCCAGCCGCGGTCGGTTTTGATGGGAGCCGGCCCTTGGCCGTTCTTCACTTCGTACACCGTATGATACCGGCGCTCGTCGATCACCGTCTCCTGGTCAATGACCGGATTCAGGATGTTATCGCACAACCCGAAAGCAATGCCACCGCCCGAACCGGTGGAGATGAAGCCGTCCTGTGGACGCGTGTAGAACGCATATTTGCCGTCCACGAATTCCGGATGAAGCACCACGTTCCGCTGCTGCGGTGAACCGGTCTGAATGTTCGGCAGACGCTCCCAGGTTTTGAGGTCCCGGGTGCGGACAAGTCCGGCCTGCGCTACAGCGCTCGATGTATCGTAAGCCGGTGCGTCCGGGTCCTTTTGCTCCGAGCAGTAGATCCCGTAAATCCAGCCGTCCTCATGCTTGACGAGGCGCATGTCGTACATATTCGTTTCGTTCGGGTCGATATCGTCCCAGACCAGCGGCTGATCCACGAAGCGGAAGTTATCGATTCCGGTCCCGCTCTCGGCCAGGGCAAATATGGACTTGCGGTCCAGCCCCTCAGTCCGAACGACCAGAATATATTTTCCGTCGTGATAAATAGCTCCCGGGTTCAGCGTGGCGTTAATGCCCAGCCGTTCCATAAAGAACGGATTGCGCTCGGCATCCAGGTCAAATCTCCAATGGATCGGCACGTGATGGCGGGTGATCACAGGGTACTTGTATCGGTCATAGACTCCGTTGTAAAACTCCGTATTCCGCTCATTGGGCCGGGACAACAGTTCCTCCTGGCGGGAAGCCAGCTCGGCATATTTTTCATGGATCATGCTTAATTCATCCTTTCGATCATTTCGATACAAAATCGGCTGTTATGATAAGGGCACTTCCAAGGTCCGGCTATTTCGCGGCGGTCCGGCTGCCCGTCCGCCTGAACCGACCAATACCATTCGCCGCCGCCTCTACGGTCAATGATATGGGTCTTCGTATACGTCCACATCCGGTCGATCAGATCCAGAAAACGGGTATCGCCCGTCCGCTGATAGGCGTTGTAGAAACCGACCATAGACTCTGCTTGCACCCACCAAATGCGGGTATCGTCGATGCGGTCGCCGTGCTGCTCGTTCATCAGGGAGCCGTCTTCCGAAACTGCGGTATCGGCGATCTGATAAGCGATGTCTACCACCATCTTCGCGTAATCGGCATGGTCGGAACCGATAGCTTTCATCGCATCGTCAATGAGCCAGCTGGCCTCAATGTCATGGCCAAACGAGGTAAGGTCCAGCAGGGAGTTCCAGCTGCGGTCAAAAAACACATTCAGGCGCTTTTTCTCGGGATCGTAAATCCGGTTGTAGAGCATGGACAGCAAATTCTCCAGTGCGGAGCGGACCCGGGAATCCGGCCATACGCGATACAGCGTCGTATACGCCTCAAGCACATGGATGGTGGTGTTCATCGTGATGTCCGCGTTAATTCCATTTTCGCTGAGCATTTCGTTTGGCTGCTCATGCCACTCGCGGTCAAACTCTTCTTTATAAGCCTGAATGCCGGTATCGTATCCCTTCTCTTCAATCAGCCCAAAAAGCTCGCGTGCCAGCTCAAGCGCCTCCGCATCGCCGGTGGCCCGGCTGTATTCGCTGAGCGAGTAGACGGCGAAAGATTGGGCATACACATGCTTGCGCGTGTCCAGCGGCTGTCCCTCATGATCGACCATCCAGTACATGCCGCCGTACTCCCGGTCAATGAGCCGGTCCTTCAAAAACGAATAGGCATGCTTTGCATGGGATGCCCACACTTCTTCGCCCGTTACCCGGTAGGCTGCGGAAAAAGACCATAGCTGGCGAGCGGTGGCGATCCCTCCCTTGGGAGCCAGAGTGTCCGTTTGCAGGTCTACGCTCACTTCGCCGTAATATCCCCCATGCCGGTCATCCCGCAATCCCGCCCAGAAGGGGAGGATATGCTCGGTCCATTCCCTGCGGATTTCCTGTTCAATGGATTTCAACGCCCAACACACTTCCTTTTATTAAGTTATCGTTAACTTTACAAATTAATATTAATAATCTAGGAACGATATTGTCAATGAGAAAAGAGGAATTACGAAGCTATACACGAAGCCGCAGCAGATAGAGTGGGGATGCGCCCTTTTTTTGAATATAAGGTGATACAGAAAATGATGCCTGATACTCTGTTAGTCGAGCTGGGTTAAGGTAAAAATTTCATACCGGCAAACGGGAAGAGAACCTGTTTAATATTTTTTCATGCGGTTAAATACATGTCGTGAAGGAAATTCCCAAAAATTCAGAGGAGTGATTGATCATGGCAAATAACCAAAATGGCAAAATGAGTCCGGAAGAACGAGGCCGTATGGGTGGAGAAGCCACGGCGAAAAATCATGACAAAGAATTTTATCAGGAAATCGGCCGCAAAGGCGGAGAGGCTACAGCCGAGTCGCATGACAAGGACTTTTACCGTAAAATCGGTGAAAAAGGCGGCGAAGCCCGCGCGCGTCAGCGTGACAACGATTAATACGATGACCCCCTAAATTGGAATATGACATTAGGGTACGCGGCGCTTAAAGCCGGCTTTCCGAAAGAAAACCGTACCCGGCGATCCGTAGAACCCAAGCCTAAGAATAAAGCCCGAGAAATCTCGGGCCTTATTCTTTTTGTTTTGCAAAAAAAACGATTGAACTTTGGAATCAGACTTGATACTATTGCCCTTAAATACATAAAGGGTGGATATATATGGAAAATATTGACGGAGATTTGGTGATCAGCACCGACAAGTCGAAACTGGACGTGGATAAGGTTTGCGATTTTCTGTCGCGGAGCTATTGGGCGAATAAACGGCCAAGAGAAAGAATCCTGAAGTCGATCGAAAATTCGATTTGCTACGGGGCTTATATCGGAGACAGGCAGGTCGGTTTTGCGCGGGTCGTGACCGACGGGGCCACGATGTATTGGTTGTGCGACGTGTTTGTGGATGAGGAGTATAGGGGGCACGGCATCGGGAAAAAGCTGGTCGAGACGATTACCAATGCCGATGAGTTCAAAGATTTGAACGGCCTGCTTGGTACCAAAGATGCGCACGGTTTATACGAACAATACCATTTTACAAGAATGGAAATGATGCGGCGTATGGCGGATTACATCAGAAATATGGATAAGGACGGCTCCGTATAAAAACGGTCCGTATCGATCAGAAAGGGTGAGCGGAATGGGGGAAAACGTCTATCACGACCTTCCCGTGCTGGAAACCGCTAGAACCGTGCTTCGTAAAATATCGATCCGGGACGACCGTGATATATTTGCGTATTGTTCGGATGAAGAGGTGGCCAAATACACGACTTGGTACGCGCATGCATCGCTCGAAGATTCCCGGGGGTATATTGAAAGGATTCTCCAGAGGTACAGCCAGCAGCAGGTGGCCCCATGGGGAATTCAGGACAAAGCTTCGGGAAGGCTCGTTGGAACTTGCGGGTTTGTAGGCTGGGATGTGCATCATGCGAAGGCCGAGCTGGGGTATGCCATATCAAGGGACTTTTGGGGTCAGGGTTACATGACCGAAGTCGTGAAGAGCATCATTGATCTGGGGTTGAACCAGATGGATCTGGTGCGGATCGAAGCCCGCTGCCACCCGGACAACGTGGGCTCCTCGCGCGTCATGGAAAAGTCGGGCATGCAGTTCGAAGGCCTGTTAAGAAAAAGCATTTATACGAAAGGCGTCCATCAGGATTTGAAGATGTATGCCCTAGTTAAATAGAATAGAGAACCATCGCGAGATGATTCAGGCGGAAAGGAGAACGATGTATGGCACGAAACTTTCAATCTACCGTGATTGAATTCATCCAAGGAGACATTACGCGCGCTGAAGTGGATGGCATCGTGAATGCCGCGAATTCGAGCTTGCTGGGCGGAGGCGGCGTCGACGGGGCCATTCATCGTGCCGGCGGGAGCGAAATTCTTGAGGAATGCAAGAAAATCCGGGCTAGACAGGGAGGCTGCCCCGTAGGCGAAGCCGTGATCACGACGGCTGGCCGGCTGCCGGCCAAATATGTTATTCATACGGTGGGGCCCGTGTGGAACGGCGGACAGCATGAGGAAGAGGCCAAGCTGCACAGCTGTTATATCCAATCACTTGCGCTGGCTGATCAGTACGAGCTGGAAAGCGTAGCTTTTCCAAACATTAGCACGGGAATCTATGGTTTTCCCAAGGCGTTGGCAGCGCCGATTGCCATTCGTGCGGTAAAGGAGTTTCTATCGGCTCATCCGCAGACCTCGATCAAGAAGGTGCAGTTCGTTTGCTTTGACAAGGAAAATGAAGAGATTTACCGGAAACTGTTAGAACAGGATGCCGAGCTGCTCATTCGCCGTTATATCGAAGCTTATAACGCATTTGACATCGAGGGGATGTTAAGTGTGCTTCATCCGGATGTCATTTTCAGAAATATCGTCGGTAACGAGGTTTCGGTGGAAACGAAAGGACTGCAGTCATTTCGGGCTTTGGCGGAAAAGGCGGCAGCCCTGTTTTCGACCCGGCATCAAACGATCTTTGAGCTTCGGGAGATAAACGGCCGGATTGAGGCGGACATTGATTACACAGGTGTGCTGGCGTCAGATCTTCCTGACGGTGTAAAGGCTGGGGATACCATTCGGTTACAAGGAAGGTCGATCTTTATGATCAAGGATGGAAAGCTGTCTCTTATCGAGGACTACAGCTAATCACAAAAGCAGAGCTCTACCTATTTACTATAGAAAGAGATGGCAAACATGAATTTTCAAACATCCAGAAAGGCACTGGTCATCATACTCCATGAAATCTATGGGCTTAACGAGCATATTCTTGCTTTTGGCGATAAGGTCTCCCAGGCGGGTTACAAGGTGCTGACCCCGAACCTGCTGAAACGGGAGCCTTTTCCATATGAACAAGAGGAAGAAGCCTACTCCTATTTCGTGAGCCAGATCGGCTTTGACCGGGCCGCTGATGAAGTGAGGCAAATTGTACGAGATCACCGGGATCAATACGACTGCATCATGATCGTCGGCTTCAGCATTGGAGCAACCATTGCCTGGCTGTGCAGTGTATCCGAAATCGAAGGGATCGTCGGATTTTACGGATCAAGAATTCGCAATTACGCCGAAACGGAGCCGAAGTGCCCGGCTTTATTATTTTTTGCAAGGAACGAAAAATCCTTTAACGTATCAGAGCTCGTTGTAAAATTGGAGCATCGTCAGAACACGCACGTCCACGTCATCGAAGGGGAGCATGGTTTCATGAACCCTTACTCCAAAAGCTACCTTCCCCAAGCCTATCAGGCATGTCTGGAGAGGAGCTTTGACTTTTTGCAGTGGATAGCGACGGGGGAAATGTAGTCGAGGCTTTGGCAGATGACAGCGAGACGAGTATGGATCGGGACTACAGATGGATATCTAATATTTTTGCTTTACATGCGAACATACATTCTTGTAAAATGTATTTGGGTATAAATTCCAAATGGAGGTTCGGATATGGAATCTGGGCGAATTCTAGGGATTGCTTATAATGTTATCCCGGTGAAAGACGTGGAGAAATCGGCGGAATGGTTTGTGAAGCATTTCGGATTTAACATTCGCAATAAGCGCGACGGTTATCTGAGTTTGTTCAGAGAGAACCGGCCGATTCTTGATCTGATCCAAAGTGAGCACGATTCGAGAGCGGTGTTCGAAGTGAACGGTAGAAAGCGCTGGGTCATCACCTTTTTTTCGGACGATATCGTGTCGCTGCACAGCCGGTTACAGGCCGGGGACGTCAAGGTCGGCAGCCTAAGCGACGAAGGGAAGTACGGGAAGTTTTTCGTACTCGAGGATTTGGACGGCAACCTGTTTGATGTATGGGAGCATCGGGATTGCGAGCTGGTTTACTAGAGCCGGTCATGCGGCCATCTTAGAACGGGTCAAAACGAAAACAAGCACGACCCCATAGTTAAGGGATCATGCTGCTAGAATACTGGTCATAATCTTCGTTATTTTTCACACGCGATGAAATCTTTGTCCCGGTCTCTGCTTTTGTTGGCGTCATAGAGCTCCTTAGAAACATAAGGCTTATATTTGGTCTTGCCGCCTTTGTTTTTGACGGAAGCCGAGCGGGCGACGCCCCCCTTGTAATCTTTGTTTAATTCAGCGCAGTTCTTGTACTTTTTCACTTGACCTGCCGCTTGCGCATGACTGACGGTGCCCAGACTGATCCCGGTACATAGAATCACACTTAGAGAAAGTAAAATGCTTTTTTTTCATTCTCCAAATCACCCCTGTTCGTCTATTATGATTCATAGGCCCATCGCTATCATAGCATGCGGTATCGGGAATTTGGAGGAGAAAATTGAACATAAACGGAGAGATGGAATGAGCTCAGAAGAAAACATCATTGTCGCCAGCGTTTCCGTTCTGCGGAACGAAGAGGTGTTCATGATCCAGGAGAAGAAGGCCTCCGCGTATGGTCTGTGGAACTTTCCTTCAGGGCGGCGGGAGACAGGAGAAGATTTGGCCGAGACTGCAGTTCGGGAAGTTAAGGAGGAGACTGGACTGGACGTACGGCTGAAGGCTGTTACTGGTGTGTACCCGTTTCGAAGCTTCAGTGGTCAGCAGGTGATCCTGTTTCATTTTGTCGGCGAAGCAGCGGGTGACGCTTTAAGAGTACAGAATGATGAAATTATGGATGGCCGGTGGGTTGCCATCGATACGCTTCTCCATCAGCCGGATGAACAGCTGCGGGAAGCGAAAGTCATCAAGCAGATCACCAGGCGGTTGTTACGGAAAGAGTTCTACCCGCTTGACGTATTTCATGGAATGATTCGGTGAGTATCATGGAAATAGAGTAGCATAGTAGTGATGAACGAAAGAGCCTGTCTTTTGACAGAACCATCTTGTAACCGTTAGGAGAACAGCATGAAATTAATGCCTGAATACGCCCACAATATTATCGTCGGTGTGGTTTTTCGAAACCAGTGGAGCTGGTACATAACGGAGAGGGAATACTGGTTTTTGAATGTGGAAATGGAAGACCGCTTCGGTATTGAAGTGCTGGATGAAACCACGGCAGCTGAATTTTTTCGTCTTATCTCGGACTTTCGGGTGCTTTCAACGGAGCTCTCTCAAATGCTCATGGATTTGCAGGACTCTTTTCAGCATCAAGACGAAGTTCTCGAGTTTGTTCCGGCCCTTTACGTCCATTTCGACGACCGCTTGCTGTATTCGCTGTTCCCGGAACCGATGTCTTTCGAGCATTATGTCCCCGAGGGATGGGTTGGGGAATATCGTGATTTTCTGGAACTGGTGCCGGAAGCGGAACAGTATTGGATGATCGAGGGGAAGAACTTTTTTAATACGATGCCGCAACGGTAAGCAGGGGAGGGAATTCCATTGAAACATACTCAAAGCAGCCACTTTCAACCCCTGAATGATTATGTGCATCAGGTGCAACGCAGGATCGGAGCTACGGCGGCGGCAGTCTATATTATTCATAAGGATACAGTGGTGAATGAATGGTACGGCGGAAGGCATGGATCCGAACCGGATTCCCGACCTGTAGACGAGAAAACTCAGTTCAACGTAGCCTCCATTCGCAAAACGTATTTGGGCCTTGCCATCAGCATGCTGATCGAACAGGGGAAAATTCACAGCATTGACGATGCGATCTGTCGTTATTTAGATAAGGACATCCCACAAGCTGAAGAAGTGACGCTGAGGCACCTCCTTACCCATACCCACGGGTTGATGGAAATGCAGGGCAAGCTCGTTCGTGAATTTCCTGCCGGCAGCGATTGGGCCTATCGAAATACAGGCATCGCTCTGCTCATCGAATTGGTCCATCAATTAACGGGATATCCACTCAGTACATACATGCAAAGAAACGTATTCGACCTTTACGGGCTTCACGAAACAGGCTGGAGAACGGAAAAGCGGGAAGAGCTGATCTATAACTATTATGAGGATCCGGACACCTGGGTTGGACCTAATGATAGCTCGGCGGGGGACCAGAGCAATTTATTTGCCAGTGCAAGGGATTTGGCACGCTGGGGTGCGATTCATATGAACAAAGGAAACGTCGGAGGGGACCAGCTGATTCCTGAAAGCGTATTTGATCGTATCGTTTCCCCGCAAACCCCGAAATCCTTGCCGGATCATGAGCCGCTCAACGGATTCATCTGGTGGCTGCAGCGGGACACTCCCTTGAACCAGCTAGGCGAACGGCTGCCTGGCGGAGCCTACCAGGTGCTTGGAATTACTGGATGCGCCTGCCTCGTCATTCCGGAGTATGATGCGGTGGTCGTTCGGATGTATAACCAGCTCAGCAATTCGGAAGGTTACGATTATTTAGCGGATATCCGTCAGTTCGGAAATATGGCGGGCGATTTGCTCAGGATATTTTAAACCATCATGACAGGATGAACGGTATGTCGAAAATACGAGAAGAAATGATGATATATGCCCCGATCGACGTCTGCTTTGACGTCTCCCGAAATGTGGATGACCACTCCCGAACGGTCTGGCCGCATACCCATGAGCGGGTCGTCGCGGGAAGGATGAGCGGTTTGCTCGAGGCCGGGGACACGGTGGTGTTCGAAGCAAGGCACTTTGGGATTCGGCAGTGGCTGACCTCGATGGTGACCGAGATGGATAAGCCCTATTCTTTTACCGACGAGATGCAAAAGGGTGCCTTTCGCCATCTGACTCACCGCCATGAATTTGAGGAGCTTGCCGGAGGAACGCTGGTCAGGGACATTCTCGATTTCAGCGCTCCGTTCGGATGGGTTGGGCGGATGTTTGATGCGCTCGTGTTGGAAAAATACATGAGAGCCTTTATCCGCTACCGTCAACGGACGCTCAAGGCACTCATCGAAAATGAAAACAGCCCCAAGTCGTCGACTTGAGGCTGCTTCTGTTTTGCCGTCCGTACATACGAGCGGCCGTTATGCAATGATTTATGGCAAAATGTTACCGGCTGCGCGGTAAATTTCGTACCATTCTTCGCGGGTCAAGGTCACATCGCTTGCTTTGATGCAGTCTTGAAGACGCTCAAGGTTCATCGTGCCGATGACCGGCTGCATGTTGGCCGGATGGCGGAGGAGCCACGCAATAGCGATGGTCGTATTGGTTACGCCGTATTTACCGGCAATTTCGTCGATCTTTTGGTTCAATTCCGGGAATTTGTCGTTTCCAAGGAACACGCCTTCGAAAAAGCCGTATTGGAAAGGCGACCAAGGCTGAACCGTAATGTCTTTCAGTCTGCAGAAATCCAGGACACTACCGTCACGGTTCACGGCCGATTCATTTTCCATGTTCACGTTAATACCGGCGGAAATCATAGTGGCGTTCGTGATGCTGAGCTGCAGCTGGTTGGCTACAATCGGCTGCTTCACGAATTTTTTCAGCAGTTGGATTTGCATCGGGTTCTGGTTGGATACGCCGAAATGGCGCACTTTGCCGGAGGATTCCAGCTGATCGAACGCTTCAGCAACCTCTTCCGGTTCAACCAATGCATCCGGGCGGTGCAGCAGCAGAACATCCAGGTAGTCGGTTTTCAGCCTTTTCAAAATGCCGTCCACCGAATTCAGGATATGCTCCTTGGAAAAGTCGAACATGCCCTGACGGATTCCGCATTTGGATTGAAGAATGATTTGCTCACGGACGTCGCTGTTCATATGGATGGCGTCTGCGAAAATTTCCTCGCATGTACCGCCGCCATAGATATCGGCATGGTCAAAGAAATTAGCCCCTTGCTCCAGTGCCGTTTGTACGAAACGCTCCGCTTCGTTTTTGTCCAGGGAGTTGATGCGCATGCAGCCTACTGCAACTACAGGTACTTCCAAGCTGCTGCTGCCAAGCTTAATCGTTTTCATGAATCCTGTCCTCCGTATTCATATGGGTTTGGATGTTTCGACTCCAACACGAAAGTTCCGGCTTCCTGCTGAAGTTTCCTCTAGTAAGCGTGATCTAGTGATGAATAGTTTTGCAGACAGTCCCCTGTTTATAATGACACCGCGTGTGGCAGGATTCAAGTCTTTTTATGAGGATAATAGCAGATTATGAGTTTATGGCGGTAAACTGGAGGCAGGAAGACAGGAGAAACCCGTGTTCAGTGACGATAAAGTTGGGATCTGAAGGATATTCGTAGGCGATTGAGCAGATAGTCTCTTAAAACAAAGTATTGTCATTAAGCTATAGGGTAGTTTAAATTAGCAATCGATAATAAACAGCCTGGACTGAAATGTTGTAGAGTGAAGTTAACGGTGAGCATACCACTTGAACAAAAGGAGAATTGAAGATGAGAAAACTTGTTTTATTTTTGCATTCATCGCTTGACGGTTTTGTAGAAGGGCCAAACGGCGAAATGGATATTGGCTGGGTTTCCTACGATGCTGATTTGGAGAAACACGCGAAAGAAATTCTGAGTACTGCCGACACGGTCGTTTGGGGACGCGGGACTTATCAGATGATGTACAGCTACTGGCCAACTGTTGCCTTCGAATCCAATAAGTACACAGCATGAACTGGATCATGCCGAGTGGATCGAAAAGACAGCCAAAGTCGTCTTTTCCACGACGCTGGAGAATGTCGAATGGAACAATTCCAGACTGGTGAAAGAAGATGTCGAGGAAGAGATCAAGAAGCTCAAACAGCAGCCAGGCAGAGATATGGTCATCCTCGGTAGTCCTAGGTTCGCGCACTACCTTATGGGGCTTGATTTAATTGATGAGTATAAAATCACGGTTTCTCCTGTCCTGGTTGGCAGCGGGCTGAGGTTATTCCAAGGCATCAAAGAGAAGACCAATCTTAAACTTATCGAAAACAAAACTTTTGATTCTGGGGCGATTGGTCTCGTTTACCAGGCGGTTAACAGACTCACATAACGACAAGGAGTGAAGTTATGAAGTAATTGCTCACATCTGCAGGCGTTAATAACAAAAGCATACACGATGCGCTAGTTGACATGCTGGGCAAGCCGATCGCCGACTCCAACGCCCTGTGCATCCCCACCGCGATGTACGGACACCCCTGGGTCGGCCCCGGCGTCAAGGCCTGGCAGTTCATCACCGGGAATTCCGAGAATCCCATGGTTGACCTGGGCTGGAAGTCCGTCGGTGTGCTGGAACTCACAGCGCTGCCAAGCATCGACAAAGAACGCTGGGTGCCGCTAGTCCGGGAGACGGACGTCCTGCTGGTTGCGGGCGGCGACTCCCTCTACCTGTGCCACTGATGCGGCAGTCCGGGCTGGCAGACCTCTTGCCGTCGCTGCAGGCAGTTTATTTGGGAATGAGCGCCGGGAGTATGGTGATGGCACCTAACATCGGGGAGTTCTTCGTTGGCTGGACTCCACCCAACGGTGGCGATGAAACGCTGAGTCTGGTTGATTTTGCCATATTTCCGCATCTGGACCACGAGATACTGCCTGAAAATAACATGGCTGGTGCAGAGAGATGGGCCGCTGGGATGCAGGTTCCGGCGTATGCGATTGATGATCAGACTGCCATCAAAGTGATCGACGGAGCGGTCGAAGTTGTCTCCGAAGGGCATTGGAAATTTTTTTCGTGGTAATTATTAAGGTCGGTTTACGTTTAGTCGAAGTGAAAATGTTGATTGCTTTATGAATCTAACGGGGAACTATAATTGAAGTAACAAATGGTAGTGCTGTAGAAAAAAAGTATTTAGTCATCGGTGATATGCTTGAACTTGGTAATCAAGAAGGGTTTCACTGAGTAATCGGGCGAAGCCTTGAATCACGCGAAATTAACTATGGGACAGTCGCCTAACCACCTTTCACTGAATACATCTGAAGTATAAGATGATTCAGGAGAGGATGTTGGCACTTGCAAGCTGTTTCTCATGATCCCCTTCAAGGAAGGATCGCTTACACGTCGGACCGCGGTGGAACGTTCGACATTTGGCTTTACCGACCGCAGGACGGTCTTCATTTTCAACTCACGATTGGGCTTGGTGCGGAATTTTCGGTTCCCTATTGGTCTCCGGACAGCAGGAGTGTCGCTTTCATCGGCGTTGGCAACGTGGTTCACCTGCTGGATACGGTCACGCTTGCTGTCGCAAGGATCGACCAAATCGAACCATACACACTGCTGGACTGGTCCCCGGACGGCCGTTTTCTCGCGTATGTCAAAAACGGGCGGATCCTCATCTATGATACATTCTCACATCGAAGCTATGCCATCCCTGAGGAGGGAGCCAGCGATGCCCAGTGGTTTCCTTCAGGTACGGAGCTTCTGTTCGCGGCTCCAGATACCACCGGCAACACCCAGCTCTTCCGCATCCGGACTGATGGGACAAATCGGAGACAAATCACGCAAAATACGGACGGACCGCTACATGACGTTCGGCTTTCCCCGGATGGAACCTTTGCGCTTTATACGTTCCCCGGTGTCAGTATTTCCATCATTTCGACGGTGGATCTGACCAGCGGCACCATCTACAGGCTGGAGGGCGGACCGCTTGCCAAAAACTATTTACCGACATGGTCCCCGGACTCCCGGAGCATCGCCTATAGCGCAACCGCTTATAAGGAGCCGAACTATTATTCTCTCATCCAAATCGATAGCCGTACCGGTCAGAATCAAAGAACGTTGGCAGCTTCCGACTGTTTTGCCACTCCTGTAGCCTGGTCGCCGGACGGCGGCAAAATTGCGTATTTATCCGGTTGTGCAGGTGCAGCAAGCGCAAGTCAGATCTGGATAGTCGATATTGGCGGGATGATGCCGGTGAAGGTCCTCAGCGGCGGCCGGATTACTGCCTTGCAGTGGTCTCCTCGCGTCAGAAGGATTCCGGAAAACATCTACACAAGCTCCGTGTACCGGGTATCCTTTCCATATCCCGCAACCTGGCGCCGGGTCAGCGAAGAGAGAGCCGAAGGGACAGACGGTTTTTTTCAGGTATCTGCGATTTCAGCCGGCGACAGGATTGCCGATGTATGCAGCTCCGAAGCTTTTCATCCATTGATGCCTTATGGCTCTTCTCCTCGAATTGTCATGCAGACAATACAAACCAGAGAGGCCTGCTTTATTTTTCCCTCGGTCGACCAACCAGCGGAAATGAATAAACAGGCAGCCCTCATTGTGAAGTATCCCCTTCCTGTCCAAATCGGAGAAACGTTCTACAATTATTTTATCCTGTGGGCTGACGTCAACCACATCCGTCAAATTGGCGGGCAGCTGTCATTCCTG
The DNA here is from genome assembly GCF_040545415.1 of Paenibacillus favisporus. NCBI lineage: Bacteria > Bacillati > Bacillota > Bacilli > Caryophanales > Paenibacillaceae > Paenibacillus > Paenibacillus favisporus. Next base: position 355,133 of record NZ_JBEPLV010000008.1, read on the forward strand.
TAGCTAGTGGAGTATTAAATGAACAATCGACCGCAGCAGCCTCCGTATTTAATGATGTAAATTGTATGCAAATTGAGGACACCGCCGAGGAGAACGCATTTGTCGTTGGGGAGTGAATTGGCGTGAGCAAAACACAGCAGCGGCCGGCAAGTAATTGGCTGCTGTTTTTGTTGTATTGAAGGGCAGATTGCCTAATAAAGTCGGCGGTAATTTTTAACTATACACAAACATTCCTTCGCCTAATATTTTCCTGTAGTATATCCTTGAATTATCCTTTTTAGAGAGCGAGTGATTATGGTGAGAGTCACTACATTTGCTGAAATCGCGATTGTTTTTGAGGCATGGAAGGGATAATTGCTTGGACTTCCCCTTTCGTGTAAAGCCCCATAACGGAGGGAAAGCATAAATGTCTTTCAATAATTACGGTGAACTTTGTACGCAGGTCTATGATTTGACAAAGACCATTGGACAATCACTCGATGGAGATATTGAGTATTACAGCAACAAGCTAAGGCATTGCAATGGACGTATTCATAGAGGCTATGGTGGGTTCTGGGCGAGTCATGATTCCTCTTCTTGAATTGGGACTTACTGTCGATGGCGTGGATTATTCTCCTCACATGCTTGCTTCTTGCCGAAAACGATGTGAAGAGCGTAAGTTAAGTCCCGAATTATATGAGTCGAACTTACAGGAGCTTTCTTTGCCGCATATGTATGAGGCCATCATTATCCCTGCGGGCTCATTTTTGTTGATTGAAAAACAGGAAGAGTCGATGCTGGCTTTACGTCGATTATATGATCATTTGGAATCTGGGGGGCGGTTGATCCTCGATCTATTTTTGCCGGAAAATACCATCAATAGTTCCGATCTTGGACGATGGGGCGGGTCCGCAACATATCACTTGCCGGATGGAGATATCATTACGATGGAGAGCAAGTGTGTTGAAGCGGATTTATTCTTTAATCAATATCGTGTCAACTGCTTGAAATATGAAAAGTGGCGTAATGGTGCATTGGTTCAAACGGAACTGCAGCGTTTTGCACTACGCTGGTATGGGGTTGAGGAGTTCATTTACATTCTTGAAGACATTGGTTTTTCAAATGTAACCGTCTGTGCAGATTTTAAGGATGGAACTAAGCCGACCAGCAATAATCAGAAATTGATGTATCAAGCAGTTAAGCCTTGAAGCAGCAGCACTTTCTTGGGAACTGAATTACCAACTGTAAGATCTGAACCCCTTTCCATTTGGAAGGGGGTTCGTGTATTTAGGCCTGGGCTTCCTGCAATTCCGCTGTATGCGTCGTTGGACAAGGCTGCTCGGCCCACTCCCGCATGGCGGCAAAGATCGGCTGAAGGCGCCGGCCTTTATCCGTAAGCTCATATTCCACATGCAGCGGCACTTCTGAAAAAATGGTCCGCGTGACGATATGATTCTCCTCCAGGAGGCGCAGCCGGTCGGTCAGCGTTTTTGGGCTGATGGGATGCAGGGACCGTCGCAGCTCCCCGAAACGATTTAACCCGTTGAACAGGTCGCGCAGAATCAGGAGCGTCCATTTTCCCTCCAGCAGTTCGATGACCGGGGTAATCGTATCCGGACATTTGGGATCGATCATGATGAAACCCTCCTAGTTCATTTTTTATAACTAGTGCACTTAAATGTAACTACTTTTCAAATGTACCACAGTCAACTAATCTAGGGGAAGGGAACGGATTCCATTAAATTCCGGTCCCGACCCATAATCGATTATCGGGCTTGCTGGATCCAAGTCTTGGAATATACCAATTGAGAAGATAGGAGAAATATGATGCAAAGACCCTTTGAGGTAGACGCTTCGGAATATCCGTTTCAGGATCATTGGCTGCCTTACCGGGACGGAGCGATTCATTATATCGATGAAGGCGAGGGGCCGGTTGTCGTGCTCCTGCATGGCAACCCCACATGGTCTTATTTGTACCGGAATGTGATCAAAGAGCTGAGCGGCCAGTGCCGGCTGATCGCGCCGGATTATCCCGGCTTCGGGATGTCGAAGGCCCCTACGGGCTATGGCTATACACCTCAGGAGCATTCGGAAGCAGTGACGGCACTGGTCAAACAGCTGGATCTGCAACATGTAGTCCTCGTCGTTCAGGATTGGGGCGGACCGGTCGGGCTCCATTATGCGGTGCATCACCCTGACAACGTATGCGGCATCGTCCTCATGAATACATGGGCGTGGCCGGCCAAGATCTTGCCGATGAAGCTGTTTTCGATAGCCATGGGAGGCTGGCCGCTCGGATATTGGCTTCAGACCCGGCGGAACTTTTTTGCCCATACGATTGTGCCCGGCGGCATTCACCATAAGGAGAAGGTCACGGCGGCCTTAAGGAAGGCGTATACCGATCCTTTTCCTACCCCGGCGCTTCGCAAACCGACCTGGGTGTTCCCCAGAAGCATCCGCAAAGCCGGGCCGTGGCTGGCTGAAATTGAATCCAGACTGCCTCTGCTGGCGGAGATTCCTGCGCAAATTTTGTGGGGACTGAAGGACAGTGCTGGTTTTCCGGTAGAGGAAATGCAGCGCTGGCAGGGCATTTTACGGATGCATGAAACGGAAGCTTTGAGCGATGCTTCCCATTATGTACAGGAGGACCGCCCGGACCGGGTGGCGGCGTCCATCCGCAGAGTACTGGAAAGAACAAATGGCGCAGGGCAGCGGCCGAACACGTTTAAATATACAGAAACGAAATCGAGGAGGATATCCATATGAAAACGATTCTTTGGGCGGCGCTGTCCGCCAACGGAAACTATGCGCAGTCGGGGCCTGACAACCCGCCGAAGCCGGAAGCTCTGGCCGATTTTGCGGCCCATGCCGGACGATCGGGGAACTTTATCGTGGGGCGCAGAACCTTTGAGGGGATGCAGGCCAGCGGTGGTGGAGCAGCCTTTGAAGGGCTTGATATCGTGGTTGTGACCAAGCGTGTCAAGGAGATCGCAGGCGTGACGGTCGTGAGCTCTCCTGAAGAGGCACTGCAGTATCTCGCGAGCCGTGGGCATTCCACCGCGCTTTTGGCGGGAGGGGCCGATTTGCATAATGCTTTTCTGGGAAGTGGGCTTGTCGATGAGCTGGTGTTCAATGTAGCTCCGGTGCTGGAAGGAAAAGGGCTGAACTTGGTCACGGACCAACATGAATATCAATTTAAAGATGTGGAGCTGCTGGATTGCAAACCGCTGGGATCCGGTGTGGTGCAGCTGCATTATGCGGTCACGGGTTCGTTATAGATGCAGTGTAAGTGTAAAAATAAGCGGACGATAAGGAAAGCTTCTTCCTGATGCATCGGGAGGAAGCTTTCTCTTTTTTTGTAAGGACGATAGTGAGGCAGGGACATTTTACGTACTTGCGCCCATCATCAATTTATATAAGCAGTTTTTGTTGTTTAAAAATGGTGAGTCTGCGCCCTAAAATCCATGCTAAAATAGATCCACATCACAACGGACATCGGAGAACGAAATATAAGTTAAGCTCATATCCTTTTTTAGAATTGGGGGAGTCAGAGTGGAAGTCGTATTTGTCCGTCATGGGCACGGGGAGCATTTGCTGGATTATCCTAACCAGCTGAACATACTGCATCCCGGGTTAACGCTGTATGGAGAGTCACAGGTGAATGAGCTGCGGGGGCGTTTATTGCTGAACGGTAATGAGCAGGTTGTCGTCAGCCCGACTAAACGTACCATCGAAACGGCGAGGATCTTACTGTCAGACGGTCCTTTTGTGATCTCTCCGCTGGCAGGGCCGCGCATGTTCCCGCAAGATCCTTCAAATTCGCCCTTCGTCTGCGATCAAATCTATTCGAAGGAAGAGATTCGCGAGACGGTTCCAGATGCCGTGATCGTGGATTTTGGCTTGGACCTTTGGGAAGAAGGGATCAACCGTATCGGACAGGAAGCCTTCGAGACCTATGGGAGGCAGCTGCTGGATTGGTGCAAGGCACTGGCGGAACGTGTGATCATCATTTCCCATGACGGGACGATTACGAATTATCGCATGCTCCTTGGCGAACAGGGGCTGACCCGGAAGGACTTTCTGGGGGAAGCGGGTGTATACCAGGCGAAGTATGAATAAATCAGCAGAATTACTCACCTGAAAAAATTCATGTGGGAGGGATGAGGATGAATCCCAATCATCTTATCGAGTTGGATGGCTTACATGTATCACCGTCTATCCTAAATGCGTTTGAGCAGGTCGACGGAGCTAAGTTTCTCTTCCACCAGGACGGTTCTCGGGTCATTCAAAGCACCAATCCTCGCTTTATGGCGGAAATGCTTGAGTGTCTTCAGGTTCAGAAGGGACAGCGCGTCCTTGAAATCGGAACCGGAAGTGGATTAAATGCGGCACTAATCTCCAACTTGATCGGACCGGAAGGGACCTTGCATACGGTCGAGGTGGATCCTTCTGTTGCCAAACGGGCAAAGGCGAAGCTGGAAAGTTCGGGAATCAGAAATGTAAAAGTCATCTGCGGTGACGGGTTTTACGGATATCATCAGTCAATTCCATACGATAGAATTATAGCGGCAGCGAAGCCGCCGTTTCTTCCGCAGCCTTGGATCGATCAGTTAGCCATAGGCGGAATATTGGTTACGCCGCTCGATCTTGAGGCGCTTGGTGACGCCTACGTGATAGCTTTTAACAAAGTGTCGGAGCATTCACTAGTCAGCCTTAGTCTTATGAAAGGCAATTTTATGAGGATGGCGCCATCCGTTGAGCAGCTTGTTCTAAAGTCAGGCAAGCCGAATATGGTCCAGACTGACTTTGACATCGATCGTTTACAAATCAGGGCTCGTCGGAATCCGAACCGAAAAAATACATGGACGGACCAAGTGAGCTTTGACGCATGGGACTTCGAATACATCGGTTTGTAAATAAGCCGAAGGGGGAGTTTGTAATGTACAACCTGAGCCAATTCGTTCTGCCGAACGGAACGCTGAGCGGAGAGGGGCTGTGGAAGCGGGAGGCCTTGTACCAAGGCATGAACGGCAAATTCGTGGAAAGGTTCTACCCGGATCGGCAGCACAGCTACATTTTTAAGCCGCTGACCAACGGGGAGAGCGTGGACCGGGAAGCCTGGATTTACCGGCATGTGCTGTCCGGCTTTCCGGACATTTATCCGGCGCTGCTCGCCTCTTCGGAGGAAGGAGCCGGGGAGGAGGGATGGTCGATCTTTGAAGACCTTGGCCCCCTTCGCCATGAGTACGATGTGGAAACCGCCATGAAAGTGGTACAGCAGATCGCCTGGTGGCATGCGCTGCCGGAGGAGCGCCGGGAAGGCTTGAGCGGGTCGGGGCCTAAGCCGCAGATCGAGCAGATCGCCGCCGATCTCATGAACAGACGGGATGAGGCAGTGGCGGTTATGAGCGAAATCGGCGAGCCCTGGGAGCTGGACGGCATGATACTCAGCTTTGCGGAGGGCCGGGCACTACCGAAAATAAAGGTGGTATCCCACGGGGACCTGCATCTGGGCAACTATGCCGTTGCGGCTGACGGCCGCTTGTACATCATGGATTGGGAGCATGCCCATCTGAATACCCCGTTCTGGGATCTGTATCATCTCATCGACATGTCGCATCCCTTGTTTCCGAAACAGGTGACCGCTGCAGATCGGGAAAAACTTCTGACCTTTTATGTATCTCAATCGGCGCTGTATGGCGCGGAGTGGGACCTTGGCGATTTTATCCGCGATTACTGCCGCTTCGCGACCGTGTTTTCCATTTGGATGCTGCTCCTGATTTCAGGTGACTTGAAACGGGGAGACAGCGTCTGGCCGCAGGAACGGCTGCTGGCACAAAAGGAAGAAGCGGTAGCCGGCTTAAAAGGATGCCTGACGAGCCTGTCGCTCGAGCGGGACTCGGCTTAATCTGCTGCTCCAAGGTTTTCCACCTGAGCACAACACAATTGCCGGTTCCGTTCATGCATCTTATTGAATCAACGTGAGAATGACCTCAACCGAATGATCGACAAAGGAACGCTCCGGGCGGGCTTTCATCATCACCGTCAGACCGATTAGGGAGACGACCAAGGTCTGCGCCAGGGACTTGGCGTCCACACCGGTGTGCAGTTCGCCTGAACGGAGCCCGCGTTCGATCGCCTCCTGAAAAATCGCCGCCAAATACATCTCATGCTCCCGTGTCAAAACCTCAAATTTTTCATCATGCGGAGCCATCTCCACCATCGTATTAATGCAGAAGCATCCGCGGTTTTGCGGGTCAGCATACGACTCCTCGACAATCCCCTCAAAATAACGTCTGAACGCTTCCTTAACGGATTCGCCGTGCAGAACCACGGATCTGGCCTGCGCCGCATGCGCGGCGGTATATTTCCGCAGAGCCGCTTCAAACAGCTCCTTCTTATCCCCGAACGCGGAGTAAATGCTTGGGCGCTGAATGCCCATTCCCGCCGTCAGATCGCTTAAGGACGTTGCCTCATAGCCTTTACTCCAAAATATATGCATGGCGTCTTCCAGCGCCTGGTCCACATCGAATTCACGCTGCCTAACCATTTTCGGCACCTCATTTCATATCGATCAGTATGTTTAGATTGTATGAGATTCATCCCCTCCTGTCAATTCGGTCAGCAAAGATCCGTGATCGGACTAGCCTATAAATATTTTGCTTAATCCGTAAAATTCAGGCCCATGAACAAATTCAATCCACGAATCTCTTGACAGCACTTTGCTCGGGAAGGTAAGGTAAGCACAAACATAATGTACCGATGAGTATGTTATGGGAATATGAGAATAGGAGGGGTGTTTATCGTGAACAACCTGCAGGAAACCGAATCGATGGTAACCGGAGAAAGGGTGGGGGAGGAAAAGGAAAAAAGAGCCGCCGTTCCAACCGCCGCAACGGCTACATCCATGCAGCCGATAACCCGATGGACGGCGCTGCTGTTTGCTGCGGCGTGCGGTTTGGCGGTCGCCAACGTCTATTACGCCCAGCCGCTGCTGGATTCTTTGGCGGCGCAGTTCGGGATTTCGCATTCGTCGGTCGGAATGGTCATTACCGTTACGCAGATTTGCTATGCCTTGGGTTTGATTCTGCTCGTTCCGCTGGGAGATTTGTTGAACCGCCGCAGGCTGATTCCGGGCATGATGCTGATATCCGTGGCTGCACTGGTCGTCGTAGGTACGGCAGCTAATCGGGGCATTCTGCTTGGAGGGATGGCGGTCGTCGGGCTTTTGGCCGTGGTCACGCAGGTGCTGGTTGCTTATGCCGCGACGCTGGCGGCCCCTGAATCACGGGGGCGGGTCGTCGGCGTAGTAACGAGTGGGGTGGTCATCGGGATTCTGCTGGCCCGAACATTCGCCGGTCTGCTAACGGATGCCGCCGGATGGCGCTCCGTCTACCTGGCGTCTGCGGGTCTGATGCTGATCGTGGCCTGCATTCTGCTTAAGGTACTGCCGGAGAAGGATCCGGAGAAGACTTCGCTGAAGTATCCTCAGCTGCTTCGGTCGGTGCTGGGCCTGTTCGTGCAGGAGCGGATCCTACGTGTTCGCGCCATGCTGGCGCTGCTGATTTTTATGGCGTTCAGCATATTGTGGACCTCGCTGGTACTTCCGCTCAGCAGCCCGCCGCTCTCCCTGTCGCACAGCGCCATCGGAGCGTTCGGACTCGCCGGGGCCGCCGGAGCGGTCGCAGCGGCAAGAGCCGGCCGACTGGCCGACCGGGGGATGGGACAGCGTACCACAGGTGTCGCCTTGGCGCTGCTGCTCGTTTCATGGCTTCCGATCCGATATACGGAGCACTCGCTGCTGTCCTTGATCCTGGGCATCCTTTTGCTCGATATGGCGGTACAGGCCGTCCATGTGACGAACCAGAGCATGATTCTGAGCGTACGCCCGGAAGCCCGCAGCCGATTGACTGCAGCTTACATGACGTTTTACTCGATCGGCAGCGCCACGGGTTCCATCGCCTCGACAAGCATTTATGCCCGATTCGGCTGGGACGGGGTGTGCATGCTCGGGGCAGGCGTCAGTGCGTTTGCGCTTTTATTCTGGGCCTGGACCCGGCGAAGCGGGGAAAAGAAAGGGTGAGGTCCTGCTAAGCACCAAACGGTTAGGCACAAACGACATTGCCGCAGTACTCGCATTCTTTTTCCCGCTCCGAGCCCAGAAATACCCTTGCCCCGCAGCCGGGGCATTCAACGGTTTTCGGAGAGGAGGACTGACCGGCAACGGGGGATTGAAACCCCGAAGGCCGTCCATGACCGCTTTCATCAGAGGCAGAGTCCTCTTCATCATACTCGTCATCGTACTCATCGTCGTACTCTTCATCATTTTCTTCATCGTACTCGTCATCGTATTCTTCTTCATACTCTCCGCTAAGGTAATCCTCAAGCGCCTGTTGTTGGATGTAGACGGTTCCGTTGATAACTCTGCCTTCCGGGAGGAGCCCTTCCTCAAACATAAACTTCAAATCCCGGGTGACATCGGCGGGGGATGTCTGTGAAAGGCTGCGAATCTGCTCAACGGAGGTTAGGCGCATGCTCACAACGGCTTCCTGATAGACCTGAAGCAGGGAGCCGAATTTTTTATCGAGCTTATAGCCAACCAGGAAAAAGATCAGGGTAGGAAGAAACCAATATATCGCCAGAACAATCCCTGAGGTCAAATAATCAATCTGTTCCTCCTCTCCAAACGTATCGTAGGTCAAATAGAGGATGATCATGATGGAGATATAGGAAAAGACCATAGCCCATCCCAATAGCCGTAAGTTTCTGCCCTTGGCTTTGTTATGATGGTGGGTCGATGCCAAGCGGATGAAGGCGAGCAGTCCGCCGACGGGAAATACGAGCAGGGTGAGGATTATAATCCACGTGTCAAATGTCGAAAATCTAACTTTATAGGGAACCGGGATCTCCATATGATGGTCTCCTTTATGCATGATGTTATTTATGTATATAGAATGAACTAAAGAAATGGTTAAACTTTAGTTCATGCTATGTAGAACCAGTTTTTGCTTGAAGTAACTGCGAATTTCTTTCTCGTGCTGTACGCTCGATATCTTGGATCAGGAGTAAAGCTTCATTGGCTAATTGTTCACGCTGGTCCGGCACAGCGGTAGCGATCAGGCTCACCTGATCCTCCAGCAGCGATATTTTCTGCAGAAGCAGCTGCTCCACTTCGTATAAGGCCGGAACCGAATGGGGGTCGCTGTACCGGAGCGTATCCTCCAGGCCGCGGATTTGCTCTTGAACATGATCGAGCCGGGTCTGCTCCGGCAGCGATTGAAGCTTCTGACGGATGGTTTCCAGCCGATTTGCCGTATCCCGCCCCTTGCTCCAGCTGCGGTGATCCCGCCGCTCCTGCCTGGCAGCATAGGTTCCGGACAGTTCCACCGTCCCCGTGAGGATGATGAATCCGATCAAGGTGAGAATCTGGCTCCATACATAGGAGGTGACGGAGAGCGTGGTCCAAAGACTGAACAACAACATCTCCAGCAGCACCGCCCCGGTGTACAGTCCAGCTGCTATACCGGAGCCAATGTAAAAGGGAGCAGGCATGCCTGCTCCCTGACGGCGGTTCAGCAGGCGATATACAAACCGAAGAACGGCTGCTGCCGCGCAGCCCGCTCCGGCACCGGATATCCAGGACCGGCTCTCGGCCCAGCCGCCGCTCCACCCAAACCCCAAGAAAACAATCAAGGGAATAAGGATGACAGCGGTAAAAAACCAGCTTTTATGCATCAGTGTGGTTCCCCTTCCTTTGGCCTCGTTATCAGGTTTGGGCATGGCCGCATTCCATGCAGAATTTCTGTCCTTGCTGTACCTCTGCCTGACAGTTCGAGCATTTCAGGATGCTGCTGGTTCCGCAGCCCGGGCAGAAACGGGCCTTCGGGTCCATCCATTCCCCGCACTCGCGGCACAGCTTCGGCAGCAGGGTTCCGCAGCTGCTGCAGTTCACCGATCCGATCTTGAAGTCATAGCCGCACGCAGGACAGGCATTGTACGGATCGCCGCAGTTCAGGCAAAACTTGGCGTTCGGCGGAAGCGGTTGTCCGCAATCGCTGCACACGATTTTTTTCGCGGGGATGCCGGCTGCTCCTAACGTCAAACTCTGACCGCAGGCAGAGCAAAATTTCGAATCGGCGGCGTTCAACTGCCCGCATGTCACACAGGCTTTTTGCTTCACGTTCATATCGCTAGTGGTTTGAACCTTCACGTTTCCGGCCATTTGCTGGACGGCGTCGTACATCGAGCCCGCCATGCCCAACCCCATGCCGAGTCCGCTGCCAACGATGCCGGCGGTGCTGCCCGGATTTTTGGCGGCGCTTTCGAGCGTATCGTAGGAACGTTCTTGCTGATAGGTGAAGCCGATAATGTCCATTTCCGCTTTTTTGGCCAGTGCTTCCTTAATGCGCTGCGTAGACGGATCATTTTCCGGAAAATTAATCGAATCGATAAAGAAATTCACAAGGGATATGCCCATTTCCTCAAAAGACGGTGCGATCGTGTCCCGGACATGCTTGGAAATTTCGGCGGCGTAGGCGTTAATTTCAACCACGCTGATTTTTTTATGGATAATGTAAGAGGAAATCATTTCGTTAATGTTCGAGGTCAGAACCCCGCGGTAGTATTTCACGAGTGTATCTTGATCGAACGACGGAAGCGTGCCGACCAATTTCAGCAGAAACTTGCGTGCATCTTCAATCTCCACCCCAAATTGGCCGAAGGCTCTGAGCGATACAATAATGTTAAACTTCGGATCCTGCAGTTGGATGGGAGATGCGGTTCCCCACTTCACATCCAGCGAACGGAGCTTATTCACAAACCATACCTCAGCGGTAAACGGCGATTTGCCGCCGAATGGCAGATTAATGAGGTTGGAGAGGATCGGAATATTCACCGTGCTCAAGGTGTGGCGTCCTGCCACGAAGGAATCGAGAGCCCTGCCGCCTTTAAATAATATGGCTTCCTGCGTTTCATGAACGATCAACTGGGTCCAGGTCCCAAGCTCCTGGTTCGGGTAGCGCCAGGCGAACACCCCCGGTGGTCCTTCGTATTCCACTACTTCAATGATAGCCATTTGCTGCACTCCTTTACTGACACGGTTCGCCTTCATCCCATAACATTCCATGGAAAAAGGTACTAATTGACTACTATTGTATACGATATTAGCCCTATTTGGGGGTCAAAATTTGGAAAAAACATGTTCGAACAAGGAAATTTTGCATAGAAATTCGAATTGTATTTTATATGAGGTAAACAAGTTGAGGAGGAATCCATTTGAAACTGGGTCTGCTGGTCATCGATATGCAGAAGCATCTGCTGAACGGGTACGTGGATCAACAAACGATTGACGGGGCCTGCGAGTATATCAATTATACCGCCGGTCTGCTGCGATCGAAGGGTCATCCGGTCATCCATATCAAAGATGTGGAGGGCGCGGAGGACGTGAATGACGACGGAATCGGATTTATCCCGGGGATTCAGATTGAGCCTGGCGATACGGTGGTTCATAAAACCTTCTCCAATGCGTTCTGGCAAACGGAACTGGAATCTATTCTTGCGGAAAAGGGTGTCGATCTGCTGGTGGTGTCCGGTTTTGCCGCGGAATACTGCGTCCTGTTCACCTATAACGGTGCGCTGGAAAGAGGGTTCAAGGCAGCTATCCTGCAAAGGGGGATTGTGAGCACGAAGCAGGGGGCGGTGCAGGACATTTACCGTGACCGGCATCTCATTTCGTATCCTGTCATCGAGGCACTGGTGGAAGTGGGCTAGGTCGAAAAAATAAAACGAAGACCCGCATGGAGGGAGGGGATCCCCGCTGCGGGTCTTTTGGTTTCCATTCAAGCGGTTTCCTATTCGGATAGATCCACCCTCTTTGCAGGAGGCGCTGCCTTGGAGGAGGCCCTTTTCTGCGCTTGAAAAGGAGCCACAAACCATTGAACGACGATGAGCGCCACCGTTACTCCCATCAAGCCGTAAATGGCAAACGAAAATGGACCTGCGGCATCATGGATGAGGCCGATGAGGAAAGGTCCGGCGGCCCCGATCAAATAACCGGCAGATTGCGTCATGGCGGCCCATGATGCGGCTTCATGGCTGGTTGCGGCTGCGTCCATCGGGAGGAGCAGGCCCAGCGCAAATAAAGTTCCGCTGGCCAGGCCGATTACGGCCGCGGCCAGCCAGGGCAGAGGCGAGAACAGCAGGATCAGACCGGCCAGCTGCGTAATCGATGATACCCATAGCCACAACAGGCGGGAAGGGTAGCGCCTCAGCAGCCGCTGCAGGATCGTACCGGCCGGAATCTGCATGATGGCAAAGATGGTGAGCATGACGGCTGCTTCCGACGAAGTGTACCCCAGGCTTTGCATCACGGGCGGCAGCCAGGCGAGGAGGGAATAGAAGCAGGCGGCCATAAGGCCGAAGTGCAGGGTGAGCAGCCATGCTTTGGGATTCCGCCAAGGCAGGCTGGCGGATGGGACTTCGCCAACCTTTCGCGGACCGGAACGGCTCCCCCGGTGCAGGGTCCACCAGACGGCGGCTCCGGCTGCCCCGAGTGCCGACCATACGGCTAAGGCGGCTTGCCACGATTGGGAGTCCGTCTGCAAGGGGAGGGACAAGCTCGAAGCGAGCGCAGCTCCGAGAGACAAGCCGGCCGAGTAGACGGCGATCATCGCAGGAACGCTGTTGGGAAAATGCTGCTTAATAAATCCGGACAGCAGGGGACCCATGGCTGCAATGCCAAGCCCGGCAATCAGGGCGGTCAGCAGCAATACGCCGGCCGAGTGCACGAACAGCCGCAGGATCGTTCCGAATCCGATGAGCACGAGGGACCAGCGAATCACGCGTTCAGTTCCCACCCGTCCGGCCAGCTTGGCCGAGACGGGAGATAACAATCCCATGCACAGCACGGGGATGGATGTCAGCAGGCTTGCCGCTGCGGACGACATGCCAAGGTCGTCCCGGATGAGCGCGAGCAGCGGGGATACCGAGCTGATGGCAGGGCGCAAGTTCAAAGCGGCCAAAAAGAGAGCGGCGGTCATGAGGCCGCCATGGGTTGGTTTTGGAGACCGATACATAGGCGTCACCTTCCTTCCATTCATTGCAAAATCCATCCTACCATGCTAGATTGGCTGTAATAAGCACCACTCTGAGGCGATTTTGATCATACCAATTTGAAAAGGAAGGGAGTGAGCCGTATTGGCACAGGACCCTACAGGCGTGCAGGCAGCAGACACCAAAACGAGGCAAATCTACTCTTTGCTCAGGGAGCGGATCTTCCAGGGTCAATATTTCGCGGGTATGCGCCTGCCGTCGAGCCGGGAGCTGGCGCAGGAGCTCGGCGTGTCACGCACGCTGGTCGTCAGCGTATATGAGCAGCTGGTAGCGGAGGGGTATTTGGAAGGGCGGCTCGGATCGGGGACGTATGTGGTCGATTTGGAGAACAGGAAGCCAGCAAAATTCGAGAAGTCGGATCAGAGCTTTCATTTCACCCGGAAACAGCCTGATGACGGATATGGTTTCGACGGAGTCGATTTCCGGCCGAGCTTTCCGTCGATGGAGCATGTTCCGCGCAAAAAGTGGCGCGAGGTCGCCTATAAGGTATACGACCAGCTGGACGACCGGGAATACGGATATGCCGGTCCCGCGGGGCACTGGGGGCTGCGCCTGCAGATATGCGAAATGCTGCTGAATACGAAGGGCATTCTATGCGATCCCGAGCAGGTCGTCGTTACGGCCGGTGCGACGCAGGCGATCACGCTGGTGTGCAAGCTGCTGCTGCAGCCGGGAGAGACGGTCATCTCGGAGGACCCGACGTCTACGTTCATCCATGGGATTTTTCAGACAGCGGGCGCGGACATCGTGCCGGTACCGGTGGATGCCCATGGGCTGCGGGTTCAGGATATTCCCGGCAAGGCCCGGCCCCGCCTTGTTTTTGTTACGCCGTCGCATCAGTTTCCATTCGGCAGCATCTTATCCATCGGGCGGCGGATGGAACTGCTGGAGTATGCGCGTAATACCGGCTGCTTCATTATTGAGGATGACTATGACAGCGAGTTTCGGTACGCGGGTATGCCGGTCCATGCGTTAAGGGAGCTGGATGCGGAGCGGGTGATTTATATCGGTACCTTCAGCAAAAATCTGTTCCCGGCGCTTCGCATCGGCTATATGGTTCTGCCGCAGGACTTGGTTGCGCCCATGGAAAGGATCAAACGGCTTATGGATATGCATACACCTACGCTGGATCAGGCTATCCTGGCGCGGTTTATCGCGGATCAGCATTTGCAGCGCCATGTCACCCGAATGAAGCGGATATACAGCCGGAGAAGGAAGCTGCTGATCCGCAGTCTGAGCGAAACGTTCGGGAACCGGATTCAGGTAAGCGGCGACGCTGCGGGACTGCATTTGATCGCAGAATTTTCAGGGCATATTTTTGACGAGGAACGGGTCCAAGCATTAGCGGAAAAGGGCGTCCGGATTTATCCGGCCGAAAAGTATGCCATCGTGAAGGGGAGATTCGAGGACAAGCTGATCATGGGGTTCGGCGATGTAGCCGAGTCGCAGATTCCAGAGGGGGTCCGGCGAATTGCAGGGGTGCTGAGGGAACTAGGAGAACAATGAAAAAGCCCGAGAATGACCATAAGGTCGTTCCAGGCTGTTTTTTGTAAAGAGTGAGCGTCTCTAGTCTCGCTGGAAAGGCTTCCGTTAGATGCTTTCCGCGAATTGCACCACTTCCTCCGGTTCAGCCCGCTTCCGGTAATCCGGATCTACGCTCGCATAACGGATCACGCCCTGCGGATCAATGACGTAAGTGGCGGGAACGGGAAGCTCCCACGAATCGTCACCGTTGAATTGGTCCAGGGGAAAACCGAGGGAACGGTACACCTGCTGCACGTCTTCCGCCAGCCGGAAGGTCAACCGGTATTTCTCCGCCACCTTGTTATGCAGGTCGCTTAGAACATGATAACCGAGTCCGTTCTTCTCCTGCATGGACAAGGAGTGATCCGGCGTTTGGGGACTAATGGCCAGCAGCCGGGCTCCGGCGTCATAAATGCGGTCCAGAAGCCGCTGGTAGGCCCTTAACTCCAAATTGCAGAACGGGCACCATTCTCCGCGGTAAAAGGTCAGAATGACCGGACCGTGCGCGAATTCTTCAGATAACGTAACGGGGTCACCTGTCTGATTGCTTAACGTAAAATCGGGTGCGTCATCTCCAACCATCAGGCCGCGTGCGGCACCGGATGTGCGTAAGTCCTCGACGGAGCGCTCGAACGCTTCGGTAACGGCTGCGGGCAGCACTTCCAGGCCGTGCCGGGTTGTTGCCACCAGTTCGTCATTCAGCTTCCATTGGGGTGAATCGGACATATCTTCACTCTCCCTTGTCGGATATGCGCTCATCATATCGTGACCGGGGAATGAAGCACTACCCGTAGAAGGAGCTGGATGCTGGTTGGCGGGATTTTTTTGTGAGGGGTTACGATTTCCTGATCAGCGTGCCCGGGTTCATGCCGTACTTCCCGCGGAACGCCTCGGCAAAATAACTGGGATTGGAATAACCGACCGACACGGATACGTCGATGACGCTGGCATCAGGCTCTTGAAGCAGGCGGTATGCCGTTTCCAGCCGAGCCTCCCTCAAATATCCGAACACGGTGCTGCCGTACCGGTCCTTAAAGCCGGTCTTCAGCTTGAATTCGTTCAGGCCGATGAGGCGGGAGAGCTCCGATAAGGATGGCGGGTGACTCATTCGATCCAGTATGATTTCCCTCGCCCGTTCCAGCTTGGACAGATCCGTTCTGGACAGGCCGGAGGGCCTCTTTTCCCTGCCCAAAAGCATCGAACGGAACGCATGGGACAGCAGCTCCAAAATTCGGCACTCCATTTCTAAGCTCAGCGAATCCGGCCGGGCAGAGGCTTCCATCATCTGCTGCAGGAGGTAGGCCGAAGCAGGATCATAGGCTTCCTGGAACACCCGATATGGCAGCGTTCCGATAATCTGATGAAAATCCGCGGCCCGGGTGCCCTCGCCATTTTCCATGAAATGATGGAAGGCGGTGACGGGAATGGCGATGCTCATCATTTGAAACGGCTGATTTTTGGAAAAAGGCATGCGGGCTTCCGCCGGATTGGCAAACTGGAGGCTCCAGCTGCCCGGCTTCATCTCGAACTCCCTGCCGGACACCTCAACTCTCCGGTAGCCTTGAACACAGCAGCTCAGCTCAACCATCGGCACCCGGGTGTGCAGGGCTACAGTATAGTCATCGTTCAAACGAAAATCGACTGCCGCCATCCCTAAATCCTGCCGGGGAGCCAGGCGCTGCACCGTTCCTTCTCCCATCCATGAATGAAGGCTCATGCGTTCGTACCGGCGTCCTGATGAACCATGCATCTGCAAACCATCAAAGAACTGCCTAAAATTGTGGTGAACGTCAGGCAATGCCATTTCCTTTGCACCCATTTCCTGTATATTTGTGATACCATTATACGGCTATAGCGTTGGGATCACTATATGGTGGATGGTGCGGAGAAGAGGAGAACAACGTGATAACGGATGGACGGAGGGGAAGAGGGATGGAACCGATCGAGGAGCGGATTCGGAAGTTACTCGCCGAAATCAGGGAGCAAGTTGGGTATGACCGGGCTGAGCCACTTGAGAAGGGATTTTCGGACGCGCGGAAATTTGTGCTGTATCAGGCGGATACCCCGGTGTACCTGCTGCGAATACATGAAGGAAGCACGTATGCCAGACAGCGGATGGAGTTCGAGCTGCTCCGAAAGCACGAAGCGAATCAGGTCCGCTGCTCCAAGCCGCTGATGGCGGGCCTGGCTGGGCATCTTGACCTCTGCTATTTGCTGCTGTCCTACATCCCTGGCGTTAGCGGGGATGGAGTTTTGCCCGGATTAAAGCCGGAAGCTCAACTTCAGCAGGGGGCGGCAGCCGGAAGAGAGCTAAGAAAGATTCATCAGGTCACTCCTGAGGTCCCTATAAACTGGGCGGTGCGGCGTGCAGAAAAATACAGGCAGAAAAGGGAGGAGGTTCGGGAAATAGGCCTACGTTTTCATCGGCAGAACGAATTGGAGAGCTACATAGACGACAACCTGGGCTTGCTTGAAAAGAGTCCGGTATCCTTCCAGCATGACGATTTTCACCCGTCCAACCTGATCTTTCAACATGGATGCCTTGCCGGTGTGATCGACTTTGGCCGGTTTGACTGGGGAGACCCGTGGGAGGAATTTTTCAAACTGCCGAAGTATACCTGCCAGGTCAGCCCGTATTTTGCCAAGGGCCAGGTCCACGGATATTTCCAAGATGGCATTCCGGATGACTTTTGGCCGAAATACAACCTGTTTGTGGCGCTGAACCAGCACGCGACCTTGATCGGGGGCATCCAACATGATAGAGTTCAGGAAACGCTGAAAAAGATCGAGCGGACGGTCAACACGCATGACTTTCAAAACGGGGGGCCGCCGGCATGGTACCGCCTGCAATAAGGAGGACGGGGCGGGCCTCTACGTCGAGGAAGTATATTTTCTGATGGAAAGGAGCAGATCGATTCATGCTGGATGCACGTTCATTATATTTGCGGAGCGTGATGCTGAGGAGAGAGGAAGTGCCGTCCTTTCGTGCGTATCCCTTCAGCCTGCCGGCTGTCCATGACTTTCACAGCCTGTCGTTTCAGCAGCCGGTGACGTTTATCGTCGGCGAAAACGGATCGGGCAAGTCCACCCTGCTGGAAGGGATGGCGGTCGCCTGGGGATTTAATCCCGAAGGAGGCACAATTAATTTTTCCTTTGAAACGATGTCCTCCCACTCGGATCTGCATCGGTACATGCGGCTCGTGCGCGGCGTCGTCCGGCCGAAGGACGGCTTTTTCTTCCGGGCGGAGAGCTATTATAACGTGGCGACGAATATCGACCAGTTGGATGCGGAGATGAGCTATGGTCCTCCGATTCGGGATTCCTATGGGGGCAAATCGCTGCATGAGCAATCCCATGGGGAGAGCTTTTTTGCGACGTTTATGAATCGGTTTGGGGGAAGGGGCCTGTACCTGATGGACGAGCCGGAGGCCGCACTCTCTCCCTTGAAGCAGCTGTCCATGCTGTCGCGGATTCACCAGTTGGTGAAAAAGCGGTCGCAATTCATTATCGCCACGCATTCCCCGATCCTGATGTCATACCCCTATGCGGAAATTTGGCTGCTGGACGATCAAGGCATGCGCCCGGTGAAGCTGGAGGATACGGACCATTACGTGATCACCCGAAAAATGATGGAGAGCCCGGGGCAGATGCTGGACATTTTGCTGGAGGAGGATCCGGAATAAAAGATAACAAAAGCCGCCCCCGATTACCGGAAGCGGCTTTTCATATACCAATCTTAGGCCCGCTTGACCCGCACAGGCAGGCTTACCAGCCCTTGGCCGGCGGCGGAAGGCGTTAAATTCTCTTCCAGCTGGAAGCCGGGAACCGGCTCGATCATCTCAAAGTAATCCATGAACAGCTCCAGCCCGATATTCGCCTCAAGGCGTGCCAGCGGCGCGCCCATGCAGAAATGCGGCCCGTTCCCGAAGGTCAGATGCCTTTTGGCGTTCGGACGGTGGATGTTCACGGTGAAGGGGGCTTCAAACACCTGTTCATCCATGTTGGCGGCGCTCATCCAGGCGACGACGACATCGCCTTTTTTCAAATCGACGCCGAGCACGTTGTTATCCTGCTTGACGGTACGGTCCATTTTGGAAATATTGAAGCGGTAACGCAGCATTTCCTCCACGGTGTTTGGAACCAGCTCCCGGTTCGCCCGGACTTCCCCGTAGATCTGATCGTTATCGTACAGGAACGAGTAGAACGAGTTGGCGAGCAGATGGCTTGTCGTTTCTACGCCAGCACCCAGCAGGAACATCGTGGTGCGGACGATCTCGTCATCCGTGAACCGTTCTCCTTCCACATCGGCCTGGATCAGATCGGAAATAATGTCATCGCCGAGCTGGGATCTTTTCTGAACAATATAAGGAAAAAGGTAAGTATAGTACTCTGTGGCAGCCTTGCGCTTCAATTCGCCGATTTCGGCTGCCTTGTCTTTGTTATACGGAAGAAACAAGGTGTCTACCCACTCTTTGAAAAGCAGGCGGTCTTTGGAGGGTACCCCGAGCAGATCCGCCATCACAATGACGGGCAATGCGCCGGTAAAATCCTTGACCACGTCGATGACCGGAGCATCTCCCATCTCATCTAGCAGTTGACGGACGACCTCGTGAATCCGCGGCTCCCACAGCTTCAGGCTTCGCGGTGTAAAAGCGGCGGACAGCAGGGAACGGCGTTTCCGGTGCTCCGGCGGATCGGCATTGATCGTGTTGATTTTGTCGTTTCCCCGGCCTTCGTCATTGTCGGCGCCGACGCTGATCGTCGTCCGCGTTCTCACGCTGGAGAAATACTCATAGTCGCTGAGCACCCGTTTGACATCGTCGTAGCGGAATACGTTCCAGGTATTCGTGGCTTCGTTGTAACTGATCGGCTCGTTCTGCAGCTTGTTCCGGTACCAATCGTACGGGTTGAATTCTTCGGATCGTGATCGGAACTGGGTGATATCGGCCAAAGCAATGATTTCTTGCATTCCATTCCCTCCCGTGTTGAAGAATAGTAGGTGACTTCATGCTTAAAATATCATATGTTAATTTAACATATTGACCGAAGGGGAGCCACTGCCCAACGCCCCATGACTTTGGGTGCAGTAGGAAATGCGGAGTTTGTCGGAATTCGTTGAAGTACCATAACCGAATTGGTATGCTATTAAATACATAAACCCGGACAGCGGTCAAATCAGACGAGAGGGCAGGATCTATGTATATCGACTTACTCATTTTAATCCAGATTGAAAAATCCCCCAAACACGGGTACGAAATCAAAAAAGAGATCCAAAAAGACCTCGGCTATTTGATGGATGTGAATCATAACCTGCTGTACCCGGCGCTGCGCCGATTTACGTCGGAAGGGGCCATTATCCGAAAGCGTCATGAGCAGGAGGGCCGGCCCAGCCAGTACGTGTACGAAATTACCGATGTGGGCAGGGAGAAAATCGCCGAGCTGATCAACGCTTTTACTGAAAAGGACGCCAAGCATGAAATTGAGTTCATGATCCGGGTATCCCTGTTTGACCGGATTTCCCGTGAGAATCGGCTGAGGATTCTGGATATGCGCAAAAAGGATCTCGAATCCCTCTTGGCCGGCATTCAGCAGCGTCAGGAAGGAAGCGTGGCGAATGACATGTTCCTGAATGAGGTTCTTCAGCAAACGATATCGCGGGTCGTAGGGGAGATCCGCTGGATCGACGAGCTGATTCGTAAGACGATGAGTGATGAATAGGAGTATAAAAAACCAAAGGCAGCCCGGATTCACCGGCTGCCTTTTTTTCTTACCTTACGTTTAAAAGGGATACGTCCGGATTCGTGTCCTTGCCGTAGTCGATGCCGTCCGTTTCAAATCCGAACAGCTGGAAAAACTCGCGGCGGTACTCTTTCAGATCCGTCAGCTCATATACATTATTCGTTGTGACTTGATCCCAGATCCGGGCCACTTCCTGCTGGACATCCGGGCGCAGTTCCCAATCGTCGATGCGGACTCGGCCCGCCTCGTCTACAGGCGTTCCGCCCTCGTGGTACAGCTTGTCGGCAAACAAGCGGTACGACTGCTGGATCGTATTTTCGTGAATGCCCTTTTCTTTCATTACTTTGTAGAGCGCGGCAATGTACAGAGGGAAGACCGGAACGGCAGCAGCGGACTGGGTGACCAGGGCTTTGCTGACGACGACAAAAGCTTTTCCGCCTAAAACGGACAGCTCACGGGTCAGCCGCTGCGCGGTTGCCTCCAGATCCTCCTTGGCTTTGCCGATGGTGCCTTCCCGGTAGATGGCCCGGGTAAGCTCCGAGCCGATATAGGAGTAGGCAATGGTCATCGCTCCGTCGGCCAGGAGGTTCGCCTGCCGAAGCCGGTCGATCCAGCGCTGCCAATCGGTGCCTCCCATCACGGCGATCGTCTGGTCGATGTCGTCACCTTCCGCTGGCTCGGTCGTGACTTCGTCCGTCACTTCGCCGGTATGAAAGTTCACGGCCTTGCCAGTGAAAGGTTCCCCGATCGGCTTCAAAACCGAGTTGTACGTCTTGCCGCTGTCCGGGTCGGTACGCCGGGACGAAGCTACGCTGTACACGACGAGGTCCACTTGGCCGAACTCCTTGGCAATCGTGTCCATGACGCGGTCCTTCGTCTCATCCGCAAAGGCATCGCCTGTAATGCTGACGGATGTCAAGCCAGCTTCGGCGGCCCGCCGCTCAAAAGCCGCCGAATTGTACCAGCCCGCCGATGCGGTCCGTTTGTCCCGGGCGGAGCTGGGACGGAAGACGCCGATGGTGGCGGCTCCCGCCCCAAAAGCGGCGGTGATCCGGGCCGACAGGCCGTACCCTGTGGAGGCTCCGATAACCAAGACCCGTTTTGGGCCGTTCAATTTGGGCTGCTGCTGTATGTAATCGATCTGCTCCTGCACCTGCTTGGCGCAGCCCTCCGGATGCGCCGTCGTGCAGATGAAACCGCGTGTTCTGGGTGTAATGATCATAGGGAGTGCGTCCTTTCTTTGCGAAGATAAGTCTAGAAATATTGTACCTCTCTTGTTTTGAAAAGAAAAACGGGTGTCATCCGGTAAGCATGGAAGCGTATGAACAGTCATCGTAGACGCGTAGGCTCGAGCCGGGGAGTGCAAAGGGAATGTCCAAAAAGCAATTTCCCACGCCTAGGGAGGTAATTGGCTGGTGAGAGCGAAGCAATAATACGAAGAAACATGGATAAGTTCGTCCGAATGCTATACTTTTTAAAACCCAGATTTGGAGGTTGAATAACCATGATGGATGAAATGACGCAGCGAATGAAGGTATTGACCGAGTGCGACGGTGTGCCTGGACACGAAGGCGCCGTCCGCGCCCAAATGAAAAGCTATCTTGAACCGCTCAGCGAAGAGCTGGTTATGGACCGGCTCGGGAGCGTGTTTGGGGTGAAAACCGGCCTTGCCGGGGGACCTAAAGTCATGCTTGCCGGCCATCTGGACGAGATCGGGTTTATGGTCACCCAGATTACGCCGAAGGGATTTCTGCGTTTTAACCAGCTGGGTGGCTGGTGGGCGCATAACGTCCTGTCCCACCGGGTGAAAGTAAAGACGCGCAAAGGCGAATACATCGGCATCATCGGCTCCAAGCCGCCCCATGTGCTGGAGGCCGAGGAGCGGACCAAGGTCATGAAGCTGAAGGACTTGTATATCGATATCGGGGCTAAAGATGAAGCGGACGCCAAGGAGATGGGGGTTCGTCCGGGCGACTGGGTCGTACCGGTGAGCGATTTCTTTACGATGCGCGATGGCGAGCTGTGGGCGGGCAAAGCGCTCGACAACCGCTCCGGCTGCTCGCTGGCGGTCGAAATCCTGTCCCGTCTGCAGAATGAACAGCATCCGAACGTCATTTATGCGGGAGCGACGGTGCAGGAGGAAGTAGGTCTCCGCGGTGCGGGTACGGCCGCCAACCTCATCCAGCCGGACGTGGCCTTTGCGCTGGACGTCGGTATCGCGCATGACACGCCGGGCAGCGAGTCGAACCCGATGAAATGCAATATGGGCGACGGACCGCTGGTGCTCATTTTTGACGCTTCGATGATTCCGAATACCGCCCTGCGGGACCTTGTAATCGACACGGCGGAGGATCTGGGCATTTCCGTGCAGTTTGACGCCATTACCGGCGGCACGACCGACGGCGGCCGGATTCATACGAGCGGCATCGGCTGCCCGACGCTGTCCGTGGGATTTGCCACGCGTTACATCCACAGCCATAATTCCGTGATGTCCAAATCCGATTTTAGCCAGGCAGCCGACCTGCTGACGGCGGTGATCAAGAAGCTGGACCGCGAAACGGTGGATAAGCTGATCGGGTAGGGCGGTGGAACGCGTTAGATACTATTATTTTCATGGGTGGCTGAAAAGAGTCCTTTTAATGAGCACAGAAAGAAAACGGACAGTAGCGATCATTGCGGTGATCATTGTCATTGTGGGCGGATACCGGATCTATGCATTGAACTATTCGGATGAAGGCATTATGGATCATGTCATCGCCCATAAGGGGTATGACGTGAATCTCGTAAAGGAGCAGGTACCCGTCAAAATTTTTGTCAAACCGGAATGGATCGCATTCGGACAGGACGAACGGAAAGATTTAAAAGCCGAAGTCCTTGAGATGAATCATACGCGTATCCTGCTTAACGATGTGTTGAACCGGGGCAATGACATTTATTTCAGTTTTGAGGCGTTCCCCGGGTGGGAACATCGATCGGGTGAATTTATGTATAACGGGAAGGTCAATCCGGACGGTTCCGTCACAACCCAGGGACCGAACCTCCGGTTAACCGACAGGAGCGGGCAAGAAATTCCCTGCGGGCAGTCGGGCCAAGGTCCACGGATATCCTTTTCTTTTGGGATAAATCCGGAATACCACCGTTTGATTCGTGACGGATTTTATGTGGAGTACAGCGATTTTAATGTGTATCGTTATGCGAAGAAAATCAACGAAGAGTGGCTGGGTTTTAATTCAATTTTCCAATGCCGGATTACCGTGTTTCTTAGCGCCTTCCCAGCGGAGGAATCCTTTTATACTCAAAACAACAGTTTTCGTTGAGAAGGATGTTCCTTTTGACTAAAATGGAATAAAACGTAAAGCGTCAGACATCATCGGTATGTTCTGATGCTTTATTTTTTGAGTGGGGGCTAAGTGAAACCAAGCTGCCGAAAGGGGAGATGGCCATGACGCTGGTGTTGTATCACTATTATGAAGCAGCAAGGGGTCCTTTTCGAAACCTTTCGTGTCTGCCGCTGGAAGAAGCTCGTGAAATTTTGGGGCAGATCGTGCAGGAAGGAAAAACGTTTGCCAGTAAAAGGGCAGGCGATTACATGGATACAAGGCTCAAACTGGAGAGCCGAGCCAGAGAGGCGTTTATAGCCAAAGGCGGCCAGCCCGCAAATCCGTATCCGCATTATATGACCCTCGGACCGTGCGATTGGCTGTTTTCTTGGTATACGGAACCAAACGTGGTTCAAATCGATTGGGACGAATTCGATGATCGTTCGATCAGTTTTACGTACGGCGATCTGTTTCCGACAATGCGCTACGAAGATGGCTGGCCCTACCGCAAGCAGGTATATACGAAGGATGAAATCCGGGAAGCTATCGCCAGGTACGGGCTCCCGCAGGAATGGAACAAGCACGGGGACCGGGGGCCAGAGCGATACATTGAGGCACAGATTTGGGATGAAAACGTGATTGGAAGGTATTATCCATCTATTTATGGAGGTTTATAAGCCATGCCAAAGGATAAGCAGGATCTGACGGAAAGCGATTTGCCCAATCTGGCCCAGCCGGCGGTACGCGCGCTCCGGAATGCGGGCATTACCCGGCTAGAAGAGGTCGCGAAACTCACCGAACCGGAGCTGAAGCAGCTTCACGGCATCGGACCTACGGCGGTAGAACAGCTTCGGCGGGCAATGGCCGACAAGGGACTGGATTTTTCCAAATAAGGAGCTGTCCAAAAAAAGGAGCAATGATCGGATCGGAGGGAACTGATGGGTATTGATGAAATCATTGAGCTGTCATCTTATCAGGATGAATGGAAGGACATCTATGAGCAAGAGAAGAGGAAGCTGGAGCCTGTATTTGCGGAACAAGCGGTGGAGTTTGCCCATATCGGTAGCACGTCTATCGAGAGAATGACGGCCAAACCGATTGTCGATATCCTGATTGGCCTCAAGGAGCTTCATATTGACGAGCAGACAGACCGGCGGCTGGTTGCTTTACAGTATGAGGGCATGGGTGTGGCGGGAGTGCCGGGGCGGATACATTATCGTAAACGTACTGGGCAGAAGATCAATCTGCAGATTACCGAGTGGGACTCCGCCATTTGGCGGGATAACCTGCTGTTCAGGGATTATTTGCGTACCCATCCGGAGCAGGCGAATGCCTATGCAGAGGCCAAACGGAACACGGTGGCCAGCGGCATCAACACGTTGCTGAAATACTCGGATGAAAAGTCTGGAACGATTGCTGAGCTGTTAGAGAAGGCGCGGGCGTGGGCAAAAAGCTGATTTCGCATCAGGAGGGAGGAAGCAGCTATGCGCATTATCGTGACAGGCGGCGCTGTTATTCAGGATCAAGCCGGCCGCATCCTCATGCAGCGCAGGTCTGACTATGGGGATTGGGGATTGCCCGGCGGTGCGATGGAGCCCGGAGAAACGATTGAGGAGACGATGCAGCGGGAAGTGCTGGAAGAGACCGGACTGGTCGTCCTGAAACATGAACTGATGGGTGTTTATAGCGGGCCGAGAATGCAGTACACCTATCCTGACGGGAACGAGGTTGTGTTTGTCATGTTCATCTTCAAGGCGGAAGCAAACTTGCAGGGAAGCCTTTCAGATAACGGAAGGGCACTTCTTTTTCAGGACCTTTATCAGGAGTCACTTCAGCTTGAATTCAAGTCCATGGATGAAATCGAACAGCTGCCGATCAGTTCCGTTCAGCGGCCTGTTTTTGAAGATTTAATGCAAAAGAAAAATTCTATATTAAGGAGCTGAAATTATGAGTCCAATCACTGTACGGACGTATCAGGAGAAAAATATCCCCGCCGCTCAAGTGAAACAGCTGTATGATCACCTGGGCTGGTGGCCGGAAAGAACATTGGCCGATATCGAATCCATGCTCGGCTCATCCATTGCTGTGGGCGCCTGGGACGAGGACAGGCTGGTCGGGTTTGCGAGAGCGGTCTCGGACGGCTTGTTCCGTGCCTATATCGAGGATATGGGCGTGCACGAGGATTACAGAAAACGCGGCTTGGGACGGGAGATCGTCGACAGCATCACCGCAGAACTGAAAAATATCCACGTGGTCAGCTTATTTTGCGAGAGTGGCCTGGTGGATTTTTATCAACAGACCGGCTACAAGCCGACCCGGCAGGTCGTCATGCATAAGCGTCACGAGGCAGAAGATGACAGAAGGGGAAAAGAACGATGAGCGCGCTTGATGCTTTGCGATTTCCGATAGGTTCTTTAACGATCAAGCCAGAAAAGGACGTCATAATATGTACATAAGCAAAGAACTGGCCGATCTGATGGAGCAATCCGAAATCGATTACATGATCGACCGAATGAAGGCGATTCAGGAGCGGCCCGGCAATCCGATGGGGATCGACGTTCAAACTTTTGGTGGTGCTGCCGCGTTCTATAGTCAAGCGATGCCGTGGCCGCAGTTTAATACGGTGAAGGGAATTGGAGAGCAAGAGGCTGAGCGCCTGGATGAAATTCTGGAATTTTATCGGAAGCGGCAGGGCCGATGCCAATTTGAGGTGGCTCCTTCCAAATCTCATCCTAAGCTGATGAAGGCTCTCTTTGATCAGGGCTATTACCAGACCGGGTATCATGCGACTTTATACGGCGAACCTCGCTCTTGTGAGACAGGAAGAGAGCATATTACGATCCGGGAACTCAGCGCAGACGAAATGGACTTGTATGCCGAAATTCACTGCCTGGGCACCGGTCTGCCAATATCCGGCAAACACCACATCGCCGACAACAACATCGTTCTTTATGACAGGGATGGATGGAAATTCTATGCGGCATGGGTCAACGGCAGACCGGCCGGCGTAGGCGTGATGTATATCCAGGATGACACGGCTTCGCTGACGTTTGCCACTACACTTGCGGAATACCGCAACCAGGGGGTTCAGCAGGCGCTGTTGGAAAAAAGGATCACCGAAGCGCATCGAAGCGGCTGCCGGATCGTGGTCGGCCAGGCGGCCTACGCCTCGACCAGCCACCGCAACATGGAGCGGGCAGGTCTGAAGCTGGGCTATACCCGGGGAACATGGATTCAGGCATAAGCTGCCAGTTGTCGTGTAAAAAGTCACGGATTAGCGTTTTGCTGATGGCTATTTTTTGGGGAGGGATGTCATTTGAAAAGAGTGCTGCCTCTATTCCTTGGTTTGATCCTACTTTTTCCACTATCGATCGCCTCTGCGAGCTGGGCCTATCCATTTGTCGTATACTCGGGCAATATTTACCGGGTCACGGAACAAGCCATACAGCCCGAGGACGTCGGCCAAAAAATCGGCAAAGTCACGAAGTATTCGGACCGGGAAGGGACGTATCGGGGGAATTTCTCCAATATGTATCCCAAAGGAACAGGTTACTACGCCATTCAAGGGCGGAGCAGTCATGAGGCCATTGCGGTTCGAACAGGCGAAGATACGTACATTTTGGCGATTCAGCAGGGAGCTTATTCCGGAGGGCTGGAGATGCGAACGATATGGTGGTTGTACGCAGGGATCGGCATCGTCTCAGTCGCTTGCTTAGCGGCGGCGGCCAGAGTTATGCAGAAGCGGAGAGCTCGGGAGGGGAGCAAGTGAAGCGAAAATATGCCGACCGTCGGGATTGGCGGCGGGTGCTGGAAAGAGATTTTGCTTGCAGGCCGCTCCGATCCGACGAATTTAACGGGTATGTGACACTCATCTCGATTCATCAAATCAGCGAACCTCTTGTGGTACAGATGCAGAACCGGGACTTGTGCCTGGCGGATCAGGGATACGTTTGGATGCAGCACTTTCCGGAAGAGGAGCACTACGCGGTCACCACCATGTTTAATGCGGAGCGTGAGGTCATCCAGTGGTATGTAGATATAACGAAACGGAACGGTCTGAGCGGGGAGGGCATTCCTTACTGGGATGACTTGTATCTGGACTTGGTCGTCTTTCCTGACGGCAGCTATGTGATCAAAGATGAAGACGAGTTGAGCGACGCGCTTCGCAGTTCGGCTATTACGGAGGAGGACTTCGTGCTCGCGCACCGAACCCTGAATGGGCTGCTGCCCCAGATCGAGACGGGGACCCATTGGATATGGAACCATAGTAAGAAACACCTGGATTGGATGCTGGAAAGGAATTAGCGAAGCGGAGCAGATTCCGAGGGAGGTGATTACGCGTGAAAAAGGGAATACCCTATTTCCTGATGATTCTGGCCGCGCTGGTCCTTTTGGTGCAAAATCATCAGGATGTATCCGTGGGGGACATGATTTTTTCAAGCTTAGGTTTGGATCCATGGATAGGGAGTTCAGCGCCAGGTTCGACCCGGTATCATCTGCCGGTCATCGCCGGTTTGGCATTGCTCGTGGCGGGCATATTTTGTACCGTGAGAATGTACCGTGCCAAGTATCCGCGGATCCTCAGCTGGATTTTGCTGGCCTGCATGGTGGTCATTTATGCGTTTCCTCTGGTCACCCGGCTAATCGGCTCGTTATGAAGATCGTACAATTTATAAATAGATAAGGCAGGGGATGTTATTGACGGAGTTTCAGAAGCAAATGGAAAAATATGCGGAGCTGCTCGTCCAAGTGGGCGTAAATGTGCAGCCGGGTCAGGTGCTCTATGTGGAATCGCCTATAGAGTCGGCTGATTTTGCGCGGCTGGTTACGGCTAAAGCCTACCAGGCAGGGGCCAAGTATGTACAGTTGAACTGGCGTGATGAAACGGTAGAGCGCATGCGCTATGACCTGGCGGGACCGGAGTCGTTTGCGTTCTATCCCCCTTGGACGGCGCACATGATGGAGAGCATCGCGGAGTCCGGCGGAGCGGTTCTCCTGCTGGACGGGGAGAACCCGAATTTGTATGACGGCGTGGATCCGGCGAAAATATCGGCTTCCCGGAAAGCCGCCGCCGCCGCCCGCAGGAACTATCTCGGATACGTGCGCACCAATCGGATCAGCTGGTGCATCGTCAACGTGCCGAGCCAGGCGTGGGCGGATCAAGTGTTTGCCGACCGCCCGCAGGAAGAGCGGGTGAACGCATTATGGGAATCGATCTTCCGCATGAACCATATCGATGAAGAGGATCCGGTAGCTGCCTGGCGGAGGCATACGCAGCATTTACGAGCCGTCACCGATAAGCTGAACGCGAAGCAGTACCGCAGGCTGCATTACAAGGCACCCGGCACGGATCTGACGGTCGAACTCGCTCCCGGCCATATCTGGCTTGGCGGCGGCCAGGTTAATCAGAGCGGGATTCCGTTCGTGGCGAATATGCCGACCGAGGAAGTGTATACGATGCCGCACCGCGCCGGGACAAACGGAACGGTATCGAGCACCCGGCCGTTTGTGCTGAACGGGCAACTGGTGGACCGCTTCACTCTGACGTTTCGTGAGGGACGTGTGGTGGATTTTACGGCGGAGACTGGATATGAGGCGTTGAAGCAGTTTTTGGATGCCGATGAGGGGACGCGATATTTGGGGGAGATTGCGATCGTACCGCATGATTCGCCGATCTCCCGTCTGAACCAGGTTTTCTATAACGTGGGCATCGACGAGAATGCGTCCTGCCATTTTGCGCTCGGGAACGCATATCCGACCAATTTGCAGGGCGGGGCGGGGCTCAGCGATGAGGAGCTGCTTGCCCGCGGAGCCAACGTCAGCATGCAGCACGAAGATTTTATGGTCGGTTCGGCGGAACTGAGCATCGATGCGGAGCATGAGGACGGCACGATCGAGCCGCTGCTGCGAAACGGAAGCTGGGTATGAGCGATGTGTCGGTATATCCGGTTGAGCTGAAGACAGACATCTTGTCAGTGATTGACGGCAGCGCTGACTTGAAGCATCAGATTCATCATCTGTAGGGTTACATACACACAGCGGGCAGGGATGAGTCCCTGCCCGCTGTTTTGCTAATTACTTAACTGATCCCGATTCGCTCTGCTGGATGTCTGCGGTATGCTGGATGATCGCATCCAGAATGGCATCCCAATCGTCCTCATGCAGCTCATGGCCGGTTCCTTCCAGGGTCAGCAGCCGGGCTCCTGGAATTTCCCGTGCCAATGCTTCACCGTGGACATAAGGGATGATCGGATCCTCCGTGCCATGGATGACAAGGGCCGGCACCCGGATGTCCGGTACCCGGGCAATCAATTCCTCTCCGCCGGTCAGCAGGCCATGATTAAACATACTCGCCGTCCAATTTCGGGTCCGCTGCAGCTCCCGTGCGGCCAGCCGGCGGACTTTATCCTCGTCCGGAGCGTGCTTTGACCCGCGGAGCAGATTCCATTTTTGAACGCTAAAGTCCAGGATCGCCTGTTCATTCTCCCAATTGACCTGATCGGCTGAAGCAAAAAAGGCAGCTACCTTTTCTTCCATTTCCGGCAGACTCGGGTCACGGAACGAAGAGGTCATGATCAGCGTATCGCTCAGCACCCGCTCGGGATACTTGACCGTGGCCATCAGCGTCAGCAGGCCGCCGAGCGACATGCCTGCCACATGGGCCCGGCTAATTCCGTAGGCGTCCAGCACGCGGATGGCGTCATCGGCCATGTCCTCTAAACCGTACTGCGGGTTACCGGGCTCATCATTCATCGATTGGCCGACGTCGCGGTTATCGTAACGGATGACAAACCGTCCCGCGTCAGCAAGTCGCTGGCAAAATTCGTCCTCCCACCAGATCATCGAGGCAGTGGCGCCCATAATGAGCAGGATTGCCGGATCTTCCTTTCGTCCAAAGCTTTCGGTGCACAGTTCAATACCATCTACTTTAATGAGTTGTTCTGTCATTTGTGTTTCCTCCTTAGATTTCAATTCACGCCTACCTGGCGCTCTTTTTCTTCGTTGGTGCTTTCGGCCAGCGATAAGAGGGGACCTTCTCCCGCATCGTATCAAATACGGCGGCCCAATCCCGCTCGCGCAGCAAGCATACCGGCGTATTCCGTTCTACCCGGATGTGCTGCAGCAGGTGCCTGATTTGCACCGGTGTAAAAATTTCCGCCAGTGCCTCGCACACCGGCAGTGCCGGCTCGTTCAGCGCGTATTCGGCCAATCCGCCGAACGCATGATGATGCCGCGTCTGCAGCCAAGGTGTTTTCCGTCTCCGAATGCGGAGTACGGCTGCGTCCACCTGAGGTGGGGGTGAAAAATGCCGCCGGGGCACGATCTTCACCAGCTCGAAGTCAAACCACATTCGCCACTTGAGCAGACGCGGGCTGCGAATCTGCCTTGCTGTAAATCCCTTGGCTGCTCCGTGCTGCACAATCAGCACCGCCCCCTGGAATGCAGACCCCGGCGGGTCAAGCAGCTTCTCGAGAATGAATGTCGTCATGAAAAATGGAATGTTGGCTACAACATGAAACGGCTCCTTCGGAAGATAAGCCTCGCGAATGTCCCTCTCAATAACGGCCACATTGGAGCCGGGAACCGCTTTTTGCCTAAGGGCGGCGGCGAATGCGGCATCGTTCTCAATGGCCAGCACTCTGCCAGCCTTCTTCGCAAGCGGGAACGTGATGGCTCCCCGCCCGGCGCCCAGATCGAGCACCGTGTCGGCGTTTGTGACGCCGGCCATTCCGATCATGTCGTGAATGACCGGCTCGTGGTGCAGCAGGTGCTGTCCTTTTGCTGCGGGTTTCTCTATGTTCAAGTGCGTCTTAATATGACGTTGTCGATGTTTATGCATCCATGAATCCCTCCGTTTTCCAGCGATGGTTTCTTGCCCATCGGCTGTGCTGTGAAGTGGAGAGACTCAGGATAACGCCGCGGGATCCGGCGGATTTCACCGAATGACAGGCACCTGTGCGGGCCGGACGCACTGCATGAAAGAGCAGTTCATCGGCATATAAGCCCGGCATTGAAGCGGCGGGTGGCGGCACATTATGCATCGACCAAGCGATATTTTTTCCTGAGCAAAAAGGAGGTTACCTGGCAAAAAGGGCAGACCTATCCTGAGTTTCTCTGTACACAGCAAAGCCAACGGCTTTTTTTCTTAGCAGCTGTACACCGTGCGAACCCGGATAAACTGATCTACCACACGTAACCCTCCTCACCAGAATCATCGTTAATCTAAAAATAAGCACAAAAAAACACAGGCTGTCTGCCTGTGTCAGCGTTTCGCGAAAGGACCGACCGGTCCAAGGAACAACTGTTCCTCGGCCGCAGGATATGAGGTCTTACATGAAAGCCGGAAGAGGCCCAAGGGCAGGGAGAGACGACGATCATTCCTATCCCTTGAGGGTACGATTCCGCAATGCGTTCATGTGAGATGAATTTTTAAAGGCAGGCCGGACATGATCATGCGTGTTCCTGCAGACGATGCTTCAGCCATAGTCGTTATAAAACCTGGGTTACCTTTAAAAAATGGCAGACCAATCCTGAGTCCTCCGCGTACAAGCAGAGAATTTTGCAATATGTTAGTTGCAAAACGTGCGAACCCGGATAAACTGATCTACCACACGTAACCCTCCGTTCTTCGTAAATTACTAACAGGCTACCATATCGATCCATTTTTAGCAAGTACCCGGCGAAGAAAGGGTATGGCGTTTTCCCGTCGAATAGGTAAATTAACATCGCTTGCGGCAGTTTTACTTTGATTTTATGACACGTTACGGAAAGGAGGGCGTCAGCATCAAACAAATTATCGCTATGGGTGGCGGAGGATTCTCAATGGAACCGGATAACCCCTTGCTGGATCTGTACATTCTTCGGCAGGCAGGCACCGGCCGCCCCAAGATTTGCTTTGTACCAACGGCGAGCAGTGACGCGCAAGGGTATATTGATCGTTTTTATGATGCGTTTCAGCGTCTGGAATGCACTCCTTCTCATCTTTCCCTGATCCAACCACCAACCGTCGATCTGGAGGATTTTATTCTGGACAAAGATATCATTTATGTCGGGGGCGGCAATACGAAATCAATGCTTGCGGTATGGAAGGAACGGAGTGTGGATCGATATTTAAAGACGGCCTGGGAAAATGGGGTGATTCTATCCGGGCTAAGCGCCGGTTCCATTTGCTGGTTTGAGGAAGGCGTGACGGATTCCATCCCTGGCGATCTGACCCGGCTGGAGGGCCTCGGCCTGCTTTCAGGAAGCCACTGTCCCCATTATGACGGGGAAGCGGACCGAAGGCCCAGTTATCATCGGCTGATCCAAAGCGGACAAATCGGTGGGGGAATAGCCGCAGATGACGGAGCGGCACTGCATTATGTAGATGGTGTTTTTCATCGGGCGGTAAGCTCTCGTCCTGAGGCCAAAGCCTACGAGGTGCGAGCCATGGAAGGGCATGTGGTGGAGACGGTCATTCCAACCGTATATTTGGGGGAAGCGGCCGGGCTATGATATAACCGGAATCCCGAATACCGATAAGGAGGATGCCGCTTGGGCACGAAAGCCGTTTTGTTCGATTTGTTCGAGACCTTGATCACCGAATATGCGGATGGCCGGCGGATATCGGGGCGTCGCTACGATTACCCGGGTCTGCTTGGCCTGAGCCAGGAAGAGTTCAAGCTGGAATGGAGAAGCCGGGTGGAGCGGCGGATGCGTGGGGAGCTGGCAAGTTTTCCGGACGTCATCCGGGATATTTGCCGAAGCAGGGGCCTGGATGCGGACGAACAGTCCGTTCAGTCGCTCTACCAGTCAAGGATCCAGGAGAAGCGGATTCCTTTTGAAGCCGTTCGCCCTGACATTTTGGACATGCTCGAAAATCTCCGTACCCATGGCTGGAAGCTGGGACTGATCAGCAACTGTTCGGAGGAGGAAGTCCGGGGCTGGGAAGATTCCCCGCTGACCGGGTATTTTGACGATGTTATTTTTTCATACGAGGTACAATGCTGTAAGCCCGACCCTGCTATCTATGAACTCGCATGCCGGCGGCTGCAGGTGCTTCCGGAGGATTGCGTGTTTGTAGGTGACGGAGGCTCCGGAGAGCTGGATGGGGCGCATCAGGCAGGGATGAAGGTCATCCACGCGGTCTGGTTCAATCCCTATGTGGAGAGCCGGTACGCTCAACTGTCGGCGCCTATGCAGCTTGCCGCCGCATTGCCAGTACGATAGCCGGGCCGGGCATAAGTTTGGATGAACTTTTAGAGGAGGATAAGTGATGAAGAAGGTAACACCGATCTTTCGGATTTTCGATGAGGACAAGGCCAAGGAGTTTTACGTGGATTTCCTGGAATTCCGGATTGACTGGGAGCATCGCTATGAAGACGATCTTCCCTTATACATGCAGGTGTCCAGCGGGGACTGCGAGATCCATTTGAGCGGGCATCACGGCGACTGCACCCCCGGCTCGGCGATCCGTGTTGAAGTCGAAGACATTCAGAGCCTCCATGCCAAACTGATAGCGAAGAAATACAAGCATGCGCGCCCTGGGCTTGAGGATATGGAGGTGAGCGTGATCGATCCTTTCGGTAACCGGATCACGTTTTTTGAGAGGAAGGATGCATGAACCCGGCGAACAAGCTGACGCTGGCCAGAATCATGCTGATCCCGGTGTTTATCGTTTTTTTCGCAGAGTACCCCGTACGGCTGGCGGATTCCAACGCGTTCATTCAATTTCTGAATCAGTACGGAACCTATATGGCGGTGGCCGTATTCATTCTCGCTTCCGCTACGGACAAGCTGGACGGGTATATTGCCCGCAAATACCACTTGGTTACCAATCTCGGGAAGCTGCTGGACCCGCTTGCGGATAAGCTGCTTGTTTCGGTGGCGTTGATCATGATGGTCGAAGCCGGGATGATTCCGGCCTGGATGGCCTTCGTGATGATCGGCCGTGAATTCATGATTACCGCTCTGCGATTGGCGGCGTCGGCCCAGGGGATCGCTCTGGCGGCAGACCGATACGGCAAGTGGAAAATGGTGTCCCAGGTCGTCGCCATTACGGCCGTGCTGCTGAATAACTATCCTTTTCAATGGCTGACTAGCCTTCGCGTCGATTCCTTCTTGATGGTGATCGCCGTGATGATGACCGTCTTGTCGGGGTACCATTACGTGGTCAAAAACGTTAAGCTTTTCATATAAAATGGCTCAAACGCTGCGTGCTTGAGTTATGAGGGAGGAGGCGTAATTTTGATTCTTTGGAGCAAGCAGGGGGTCAGTGTAAGGAAACTGGAGGCGGGCGATGCGGACCATTTGGTCCGTTGGCTCAGCGATCCACGCGTCCTCGAATATTATGAAGGCCGGGACCGTCCGCATGATATGGCCATGGTGCAGGAACACTTTTACCGAGATGATCAAATCGAAGCTTGCATCATTCAACTGGACGACCGCGATATCGGCTATATCCAGTACTATCATGTCGATCCGGAGGAACGCGAGGTATATGGCTATGGCGAAGGGGACGGGCGGATTTTCGGCATGGATCAGTTTATAGGGGAGCCCGACTGCTGGAACCGGGGAATCGGCACAAGGCTGATTCAAGGCATGGTTTCTTATCTGACCAACACGCTTCAAGCCGATAAAATTGTCATGGACCCGCAAACCTGGAACGCCAGGGCCCTGCGCGTATACGAAAAATGCGGCTTCCGCAAGATCAAACTGCTGGAAAAACGCGAATGGCATGAAGGAGAGTACCGCGATTGCTGGCTGATCGAATACAATGCAGCCAATGGAGGGGAGAAGCGGGATGAATCATTATAGTCAAACCTTGAACCGTTTAGTCGGATATTTTGAGAGCGAGCTGAAAGCTGTGCCCGAAGAGGTGTTCAGACACAAGCAAGGACCCGCCAAGTGGTCGAAGCAGGAGATCGTAGGCCACTTATGCGATTCGGCGGCGAACAACCATCTTCGGTTTGTCCAAATAAAACTGTCGGCGCATCCGGTATCCCTTGAGGGATATGATCAGGACCGGTGGGTGGACCTGCACGGGTATCAGGAGCAATACAACCAGGCGGATATCATTACGCTGTGGGTTATGCTGAACAGGCAAATTGTCCATGTTCTCGAGAGTTTGACCGCGGACGATTACGGCAAAACCTGCATTCTTCCCGGCGGCGGTGAAGCGACGCTGGATTGGCTGGTGAACGATTATCTGGAGCATATGCGGCACCACTTTAGACAGATTCTCGGTCCGGAGTCGGTAGAGCGGGCGGAGGCCGGGACATAGTCCGGGTGCTGCTGGCTTCATTGAATGTACGTCGATATACGTTTGTTCTAATTAATGACTGGAGGAAACTAACATCATGGAAACACTGCGAGAGCTGTTGATTGAGGATTACGAACAATGCATGGAGCTGTGGGGCAATACGGAAGGGATGGCGCTGAGCGACGCCGATTCGAAAGAATCGATACACCGGTACCTGCTTCGGAACCCGGGTATGAGCTTTGTCGCCACCGAGGGTGATCGGGTGATCGGCACCATTCTGTGCGGCCATGACGGCCGAAGGGGGTATATTTACCACGTTGCGGTCGATCCGGCCTGCAGGGGCCGCGCCATCGGACAGAAACTGGCGAAAGCCGGGCTGGATAAGCTCCGGGATGAGGGCATCGCCAAGTGCCATATCATGGTGATCGAGGAGAATGAGATCGGCAATTATTTTTGGGCCAAATCGGGCTGGAGCCGGAGGGACGGCATTCTGCTGTATTCCTCCAATACATAGGAGCATAACGCGGGAGTACCGTCCTTTTTTTGGTCCCAGGATGTGAAACTTAAAATTACCGGCTCATCTCCGGATTAGGCTTGTTATGATGAGGCTGCCTCCGGCTCGGAAATAACGGGGAGCGTCACGGTAAACGTGGTGCCTTCCCGGAGAGTGCTCTGGACCGATATGTTCCCGCCGTGATTATGGATGATGTTGTGTGTGATCATAAACCCAAGACCGGTGCCTGATTCCTTGGTCGTGAAAAAGGGCTTGCCCAGCGCTTGGATCTGCTCCGCAGTCATGCCGCAGCCTTCGTCCTGAACGCTGATGAAGGCCTCGTTGCTCCGGGAGAGAGCGTGGATCCGGATGATTCCGCCTTCCGGCATGGCTTCCATCGCATTTTTGAGCAGGTTAATGAAGACCTGTTTCAGCTGGTTAGCCTCACCGGCAATCCAGATGGAAGGTTCGGAGAAGGCGGAAACGATCTCGATATTTTTTAATGCGGCCTGGCCGTTCATCAGCGTGATCACCTGGTCCAGCAGCGGCAAAATGTCCATTGGCTTGCTCGCATGCGAAACCTGGGGTTTGGACAGCACCAGCAGCTCATTGACGATAAATTCGATCCGCTTCAGCTCGGATTCCATGATCGCAAAGTACTGGTCGTTGTTATGGCTGGAAGTGCGGAGGAGCTTCAAAAAGCCGAAAATGGCGGTCAGCGGATTGCGGATTTCGTGAGCGATGCCTGCGGCAAGCTGCCCTGCCGTCGATAGCTTCTCGGACTGCATGAGCCGGTCTTCCTCAAGCTTCTGGTCGGAGATATCTTTAAAGATCCCGATGACGCACCGCTTTTTTTGATAGGTAATCTTCAGTGAAAATCCTTCCACATGCCTCAGTTGTCCATTGAGACAGCGGATGCGGTAGCGCACGGAGCCGATGGGCATGTTGCTGTAGTGCCGCTGCTTGCGCTCGGCCAAAATTTCGTGGTCGGCGGCGTCGACCAAATCGTCCGTTGACATGCCGATCACGGCTTCAAGGCTGTCTGCATGAATGAGCCGGAGTCCGGCAGGATTGGCATACTGAATCTGGCCGTGGTTCGTAATCAGCACGGACAGGGGGAGGCCATCCAGCAGCTGCATGAAGGAATCCTCCCGCTCGTGCAGATGGGTTTCGGTATAATGCAGCCGGGTTTCCATTTGCATCATCTGGGTCCTGTTCTCGAATTGGGTGAAGTAAATCTCAGGTTTCCCGGCCTCATTTCGAATCAAGGAGATGCGGATATCAAGGGATAACCGTTGTCCTGAAGGATGATAGTAATGCTGGTCGATCCGGTGCTGATCCCGTTTCATGGACTGCAGCCACTCCCCGCACTTAACGATGTCGCGGGACAGTTCCTGAATCGCAGGAAGAAGAAGATCCGGCAAAGTGAAATGGTCAGGTGAATAACCGAGGAGGGTGCATAAAGCGGGGTTGACCTCTAGGAAGGCTCCGTCAGGCGCGATAAGGGCCATGCCGATCGCGGCCTGCCTAAAGGCAAAGTCGTAATTATGGACTTCAGCGGATCGCATGGCAGTTCCCCTCTCTACTATCAAGCCGTGGCATATTTATACATATTATAATCGCGAATCTCTTTAATCATCAATGCTAAAGTAAGTGAACATTAACTTTTAAAAGAGAGCCGCGGAACACGGGGACAAAAATATATTCGATATGGAGGTGCTGTATATGAAAATCACACTGACTTTGCTCACTTCAGAGGAATTAAAGCAGCAGTGGAAGCAGGCTTTTAACGAACAGGACATCTTTCGCCCCGATGAGTACTACGACAAATGTCTCGCTGAAAACGCAGCGGGTGTCCGTGAAACGATCATCGCCTATGCAGATGACCAGGTCGCCGGGGTATGTCACCTGAAATACGAATCGGACTACCCCCCTTTCCAAGAGCAAGGAATTCCGGAAGTGAATGATCTCAATGTGTTCCCTGTCTTCCAGCGCCAAGGAATCGGCAACCGGATCCTGGAGGAGTTTGAATCGATCGTAAGCCGCAAGGGCAAACGGATCGGCATCGGTGTGGGCTTGTTCAAGGACTACGGCAAGGCACAGCGCATTTACTGCCGTAGAGGTTACATTCCTGATGGCAACGGCATCGTGTATAAGAACCAGCCGGTCGTGCCGGGCGAGATGGTCCGGGTGGACGATGATCTGAATCTCTTTTTCATTAAGGAACTTCAATAAATAAGAATGTTGGAGGTGTACGATTGGGATTGGAACTGGAAACCTCACAGCCGGAAAGCCATGGCCTGTCGTCCGGGGATGTACTTCGGTTCTTAGAACGGATCGAGGAACTGGAGCTTCAGGTCAACCGTTTGATGCTGCTTCAGAATGGAAAAGTTACGGCCCGTTTCAACCGTCAGCCGTATCGGGAAGAGGCACCCACGTTATTATTTTCGCTCAGCAAGAGCTTCACTTCCATTGCGGCGGGAATTGCCAGGGACGAAGGATATATCCGGCTGACGGATCCGGTCGTTTCGTATTTTCCCGATAAGCTTGCCGGTGACGTCCCGTCCTACTTATCCCAGATGACCATCCACCATCTGCTTTCGATGAATACAGGACATCATGACAACATCTACGGCCGGGTGATGGAATCCGGGCCAGACTGGGCCCAAACGTTCTTATCCTTGGCGCCGGAGCATCCGCCGGGAAGCCATTACGTGTACAACACCCATGCGACCTATATGGTTGCCGCCATTCTGGAAAGAGCGACCGGCATGAGCCTCGTCGAATATGTAAAACCGAGATTGTTCGAGCCGCTTGGAATTGGCTTGGTGGATTGGGAGACCTGCCCGATGGGAGTGGCCGCAGGCGGCATGGGGCTGAGCATTCCCATCGATGGCGTGGCGAAGTTCGGTCAGATGCTGCTGAACGAGGGCGTGTATGGCGGCCGGAGAATCGTATCGGCGGAATACATCCGGTTAGCCACCACGGAGCAGAGCGATAACCGCCGCAATGAGACGAGGGCCGATTTTTCGGAAGGGTATGGCTACCAATTTTTCCGGTGCCGGCAGGGATGTTATATGGGAAACGGCGGGTTCGGGCAGCTCTGCTTTGTTGCTCCGAAGCACGGCATTGTCATTGCAGCCTCTTCCGGCATGAGCCATATGAAAAAGCAGCTGCCGCTGCTGCTGGACCTTATCTATGAGCATATTGTGGACCGGGTAGACCGATCGCAACAAGTCAGCTCCGAAGCGTACCCGCTGCTTCTGCGGCGGATCGCGCGAATGCAGGAAGACGCTGAGCACCGGGTACCTTCTGCTTTGTCTCCTATGCCGGATGATTGGGCAGGGCACTACCGTGTCCAGGCTCCAGAGCCAGGCGGCGTTGCCGAGATTACGGTGTGCAGCCTAGATGAGCGGTCCGAGCTTCGGATCCGTTATGCCGATGGCAGCCGGCGCGAACTTCCCTTTGATTTGACGAAGAGGGTAAGCACCAAAGACATCTTCCGGAAGGATCTGGCCATGCATCGGCAGGAAGCCGTCATTTCGGCCAGGTTGACCGAGGATCTGCAGCTCGAGCTAACCGTGATGTACATCGAGACACCCTATAGGGTCACGCTAATCCTAACGTTCGCGGAGGGGCAGGTTGAGCTCGTGGAGGAGGTCAACGTCTCTTTTGACAAGAAGACGACCCGGGTCACGGCTGTAAAGCAGGAACAGCTGGCGGAAAGGAGCGGGGCATGATCAAGGGCGTGCTGTTTGACCTGGACGGCACACTGCTGGACCGGGATACCTCGCTGCTGCGCTTTACGGAGGATCAATATGAACGGTTTCCGGAGCTTCAACGTGTGGACCGGGATCAATATATCCGCCGTTTTGTAGAGCTGGATGCGCGGGGGTACGTCTGGAAGGACAAAGTTTATGAACAGCTTGTGCGGGAAATGGACTTGGAGTTGTCCTGGGAGCGCCTTCTGGAGGACTATATCGCGGGTTTTCGCCTTCACTGCATAGGTTATCCGCATCTTCGGGAAATGCTGACTGCTCTCAAGCGCCAAGGAATGAAGCTCGGGATCATTTCCAACGGCTTCGGCGAGTTTCAATGGGGCAGCATTCAAGGGCTCGGCATTGGTGATGATTTTGACGCCATTCTCATTTCCGAGCTGGAAGGGCTCCGCAAGCCGGACCCGGCTATTTTCCGTAGGGCTTTGGACAGGCTGGAGCTCCAGCCGGAGGAGGCTGTGTTTATCGGGGATCATCCTGTTAACGATGTCGAGGCCAGCCGGAAGGTCGGGATGAAGGCGGTATGGATGAAGGCGGCTGCCGGAGACACGAGCTGTGAGACGGATTATTCGATCAACGACTTAATGGAGCTGGCGGACATTTTGAGTAGTTAAGCAGGACGCAATATTTGGACAATGGGACCATGAGTTCCATTGTCTTTTTTTCGTGAGATCAGACGGAGAAAAGGGAAAAAACACTTTACAATGAAATTGAGAATCATTATCATAATAAGTGTGTATACATACACATAAATTGAACTTTTCCACGCATAATGTGTCAACAAAGGCAATCATGCGTTAGACGATACGGCATTTTCGACAACGTTGAACATAGCATAAGGCACCCTGCATGCGGAGCGGCGAACCCGCCGCGAAATACAATCCCTAAAAAAGGATGATACGGTATGGTACAAAACACATTGGCTTGGCCGGAGCAAGAGATCGCCACGGAGGATAAAGCGCAGCTCCAGTCGAGGCTCGGCACCGAGCAGCTGAACATCGGATACGCCGATACGCTCATTGTCAACAATTTGAACCTGAGCATTCCGGCGGGTAAAATTACGGCTTTGGTCGGCTCCAACGGCTCCGGCAAATCGACGATTCTCAAAACGATGGCCCGCTTGATGAAGCCATCCTCCGGAGCGGTGCTGCTCGACGGCAAATCGATTCACAGCCAGCCGACCAAGGACGTAGCGAAGCAGCTCGCGATCCTGCCGCAAACCCCCACGGCCCCGGATGGGCTGACCGTAACCGAGCTGATCGGCTTCGGCCGTTCGCCGCATCAGCGGGGATTTGGCAGCATCAGCGCGCAGGACCGTGAGGTTATCGAGTGGGCCATTGACGTTACGGGGCTTGGGGCCTTCAGAGACCGGGCGATCGACCAGTTGTCCGGCGGACAGCGTCAGCGTGCATGGATCGCCATGGCGCTGGCCCAGCAGACGGATATTCTGTTCCTCGACGAGCCTACGACCTTCCTGGATATGGCGCATCAGCTGGAAGTGCTTCAGCTGCTGCAGAAGCTGAATGAGGAAGAGGGCCGCACGATCGTCATGGTCGTTCACGACCTGAACCATGCCACACGGTATGCGCAGCATATGGTGGCGATCAAATCAGGCACAGTCGTGGCGGAGGGAACACCCGGTGAAGTCATGACCCGGGAAGTGCTGCGGGAGGTCTTCGCTATTGAAGCCGACATCCTCGTCGACCCCCGGACGGGAGTCCCGCTGTGTCTGCCATACGAGCTGGCGAGAAGAGCTTGAACCGTTATTATCTTCATATAAGCACCCGTGAAACTTTCAGATATGTCAGCGGCAGGATCGCTGGTATGATGGAGTTGAAGCGGGTGCTTTTCTCTTTTAACCCAATAAAATGGAAAGGTTGCTGGTTCATGACTGCGAATTCAGTACATCACCTGAAGCGGAGCACGTTTCTTTATTTTGTCCGGCATGCCGAATCGCCTTATGAGGAAGGCAGGGAACGAACACGGGGACTGTCCCGTCAGGGGCTGGCAGACGCGCTTGCGGTCAAGGACAGACTGCTGGGCGAAGGCATTGACCTGTACATTTCCAGTCCCTACGAGCGAGCCGTGCGAACGATTCGGGATGCGGCCGACTCCGCGGGCAGGGAAATCATCATAGAAGAAGATTTGAGGGAACGGGAAATCGGGCAGATCGGGCGCCTATCGTTTCAAGAAGCGAAGCAAAAGGTATACGGCGATACCGCTTTTGCTTTTCCGGGGGGAGAGTCGAGCATGGAGGCGCGGCATAGAGCGGCCCAGGTGGTCCGGAAACTGCTGGATGAGCATGCCGGAAAGCGGATTGTCATTGGGACTCACGGCGATATTATGACGTTGATGCTGGGCGAATTTGACCCGCGGTTCGATTACGCCTTCTGGGAATCCACTTCCATGCCGGATATTTACAAGACGGAATGGGAGGGAGAGACCCTGCGGCAGGTGACGAGGATGTGGAAAGAGTAGGAAATCATATGTATCATTGTTAAAATTTGTGATAGACTGAAAGCGCTGTATCTTCCAGTTTCATAGGGCAACCCTTCGAGCTCATCCATTGGCCTTGCGGCCAATCCAGGAAGAGGTTGAGCGTACGAAGGAGAATCGACCATTCGGAGGATGATGTTCATTTGAGTAAAGTTCACTTTTCGGTTCAGGTTCGATTGGTTTCGGATTTAGAGAGGTCCAAGCGCTATTATGCGGATGTGCTCGGCTGTGACGTGTCGGACGTTTGGGCGGTAAGGGATGATTTTGCCCTCGGCTTCAAATTGATTCAGGCGGCAAAGGCGGAAGATGTCCGTCCCAACCCTTCCGGGAACAACAAGAAGGTTCCATGGGACACTTACGCATATGTCGAAACGCATGAAGAACTGGATCAATTGTATGAGCATTTCAAAGCTAGAGGA
The DNA here is from genome assembly GCF_040545415.1 of Paenibacillus favisporus. Classification (NCBI taxonomy): domain Bacteria; kingdom Bacillati; phylum Bacillota; class Bacilli; order Caryophanales; family Paenibacillaceae; genus Paenibacillus; species Paenibacillus favisporus. The sequence continues at coordinate 398,230 of NZ_JBEPLV010000008.1, forward strand.
GCGCAGTTCATTCAGGAGCCGGTGCTGGAACATCAGGGATGGGGGGACTGGAAAGACTTCGTGCTGGTCGATCCGGATCGGTATGCGATTGCTTTCGGATCAGGCAAAAAGGGGTCATAGTGCCGAAATGACAGCTGTTCCCGGTAAGGGGGCAGCCATTTTTCTATATTGGAGGATAGTTATGAATACGCAGCAGGTGCTGGATCGTTTGACACAGCTTTTTATTACCGAGCTCGGAGCACCGTTGACCGGCTTATATCTGCACGGTTCGCTGGCGATGGGGTGTTACCGTGAAGACCGGAGCGATATCGATCTCCTGGCGGTCATTGAAGAGAAGCTCGACTCCGAGGTTTGGACTCGGCTCGCCCGAGGCCTTCTTGAGCTTCACGGGCAGATGCCGGGGCACCGCGGGATGGAAGTCAGCGTCATCCTCAGGCAGTACGCCGGGGAGCCGCTGCACCCAACACCGTTTGAATTCCATTATTCGGAGGCGCACCGGGAACGGTATGAGTCTGATGCGCAGTATGTATGCGGCGGTTATGAAGACCCTGATCTTGCGGCCCATATGATGGTCATTTACCACCGTGGGATAACGCTGTATGGGGAGCCCGCACAGTCCGTGTTCAGGCCGGAGAAAGAGATGTACATCCGGTCGATCTGGTCTGATGTGGAGCATGCCGTGGAGCAGATCGCCGAGGCGCCGGTGTATTACACGCTTAATCTGTGCAGAATTTTGCAATTTTTGCGGGAAGGCAAAGTTTCCTCCAAAAAGGAAGGCGGCGAATGGGGGCTCGCGGCCCTTCCGCCTGCGTATGAGCCGCTCCTGCGCCAGTGTCTTCTACAGTATGGAGGACAGACGGATGAAGTGAGCGTGGAACCCCGGATGCTTCAGGCTTTTGCCCGGGATATGCTGAACGCGATTAAGCAGCGGATGACGGAGGAGGGGATTCGTCCCTGATCATCCGATCGTGGGCACATTTACGCACTTGCTCCCATCATCCATTTCAATTTGTTATTGATAGATTCATAGGCTTTCTTGCAGGCCGGTTTTCAATGAATACTGGACGGAACGTGGAAGTAATGGTTAAATTTTCATATGAATGGTTCACACCCCGCTGCCGGAGGGATGACGATGAAGCGATTTTTGATCGGGCAATACGGCTCGTTTGACGAGCAAAAGATGGAGTGCGATTTCAGAGACGGCTTTTACGGAATCGAGGCCTGTCTGTTTGAAAATGAATCGGACACGCAGAAGCTCTTGAGCGCCTCCAGAGTGCGGGACTTCCGCATCGGCGTTCATTTTCCCCTTCGTGCGGGGAAGTCGCTGCTTCGGGACGCCTTATTTTTGGATGCGGACAAACATGTCCGTGATGAAGCGCTCCGGCTGATCCGAAACGAGCTCGACTATTTAAGGAACGTACGGCCGGATTACGTGTTGTTCCATTATCCGAAGCCCGTTATCCTGGATGACCGGGTGAACTGGGACAAATGGCATTTTTCCGATAGAACGGAGTATGTCTATGATAGCGATTATTCGCTTGAATTGTTTGCGGAGCGCAGCGATCAGCTTTTTGCCTGGCTTAGCGCCGCTTCCCGAGAATACGGCTTCACGCCGGTTTTGGAATTCGATGCGCTGAATTCTTATATTTATGAGCATGACGTGCTGGAAGCGCTGCTGAAGAAGTACCCGGACATCCGGCTGTGCCTGGATACGGGAAGGCTGTTTTTGCAGCAGAACGTGGACCCTTCTTTTCAAGCCCTGCCGGTCATCCGCAAATATGCGAAGTATGCGGAGGTTATCCACCTGTGGAATCTTCAGTACACGAAATCGTCCGTCAAGCTGCGCTACCCGGTGCTGCCGGAACAGCGTCCGGAGGACGGATGGGCCCCGATCGTAGATTATTTAACCGTTATCCGCGAGGAAAACCCGCAGGTCAAAATTCAGTTCGAGCACCGCTCCGACCTGGTCAGCCATGAGGATCTGCAGCGCTGTTATGAATGGGTAGACGAATGTTTGCGCAGCACCAATCCCGGCTGATGATGACTGGAAGCTTGGAAGGGGAGGAGCCGATGAACAGACCCCAGCTTATTTTGGATGTCGCAGGTGTCATTGCAACGAACCTCTCGCCTGGATTTTGGGAAGAGGCTGCTGCCATGGCCGGAAGCACGACCTATCGTCAGTTAAAAGACAGCTTCAGTCGGGAAATTCGCGAGTCGTTCTGGACAGGCGGCATCACCATTGAGCAGTTTAGGGACTGGCTTGCCGGGCATGGACCAGATCTGAGCATGGAACGGCTTAGCGCGCTGGCAATGAGGTATTTACAACCCCTCCCCGCTTTGGGGCGTATTGCCACATGGAGCAGGGACGCGGATATCCACCTGCTGAGCAACCACCGGGAGGAATGGCTGAGCGGGCTGCTGACACCCGTCAAGGAGCAGGTGAAGAGCCTTACCATATCCAGCAGAGCAGGGTATTGCAAGCCGGATCCCCGCATTTATCAGCTCGTATGCGAGCAGCTCGACGATGGGGGAGGACCCAGCATTTATGTAGACGATCAGGAGAAAAATTTGATCCCTGCCAAGGCATTGGGCTGGCATACGGTAATCGCGGATCCCGAAGGCTGCTGGATGGAGGAAGTTTCGCAGCTGCTGAAGCAGCTGCGATAAGGAAAGGGTGAGCGGCGTGTCGAACGATTTTTATTGCGACGAGGTGCTAAACGGCAAAACGCAGGTCAACCGCGTGTATGAGACGGATCGGGTGCTCGCTTATCATCATACGCGCCCTTATTATGAGCATCATGTTGTGGTAATCCCGAAGATTCATGTAGGATCGCTGATATCCGGAGAAGAGGAGAATACCGAACAGCTGCTGATCGAGGTTTTAAGGGTAATTAAGAAGGTCGCCTCGGACATGGTGCGGCAGACGGGAGCAGCCAAGGTCGTAACTAACTTAGGAGACTACCAGGAATCCAAACATATGCATTGGCATGTTGTGAGCGGCCAAACGATACGATGAAAGGAAGCGTAAAATGATGGAACAATGGTCTTACAAGACAGTGAAGTATAAGACAGGAGGCTTTTTGGGGGGCAAGGTGGACGAGGAGGAATTTGAGGATTTGCTGAACAGCTATGGCTACGAGGGCTGGGAGCTGGTATCGTGCTTTGACACGAGCGTATCCCAGGGACAGTCGCGGGACGTCATCGCCATTTTCAAACGGAAAGTATAATGCTTGACATTAAACCCTGACGCACAGGGTTTTTTCTTTCTTGAAGGTGCGAAGGCGGGCGCAGCAATATGAACACTAGGCAAAAGGAGTGGATGGTACATATGGATCAACGGATCATTGAAGAGGCGAAGCAGCTGGCGGTCGCCGCAGCCAAGGAAGCGGGAGCAATCGCGAAGGCGTATTTTGACAAGCTGGAAAAGGTTGACCAAAAAGGGGATAACGGCGACCTCGTCACGGTGGTGGACCATTTGGCCGAGGAGCGGATCCTGGAGCATATCCGCAGCAATTTCCCGGATCACCGGATCCGGGCCGAGGAATCGGGAGATCATGGCCAGCGCAGCGACTGGCTGTGGCTGGTAGACCCTTTGGACGGAACGAACAACTATGCGATCGGCCTGCCTGCGTTCTCCTGCTCGATTACACTGATGCACCAAGGGAAGCCGGTCGTGGCGGTGGTTTACGAACCGATGATTGACCGGCTGTTCGTGTCCACCCGTAACGGTGGAACTACCTGCAATGGACTGCCCGTAACGAACGGGCCTGCACCAGCGTTCAATAAAGCAACGGTCGCCTGGATTCAGGGGCATGTGGTAGGCAGCGATGACCGCGCCACTCGGCTAAGAAACCATATCGACCTGCATACGAAGCGGATGATGCGGCTGTGGGCGCCGACCTTGCAGTGGTGCATGCTGGCGAGAGGGAACATCGATGCCATCATTTTGTATAACTCCGAAGGGGAGGATCTCTATTCCGGCGTTCTGATCGCGAAGGAAGCGGGGATGCTGGTCATGGACTTTGAAGGAAAACCATTTGACGCCATGACGGAAGAGCCTTACCTGATCGCTTGTCATCCTGAGAATCGGGATTACTTTTTGAATATGGTATTGGAAGGATTGGGCGCCCGTTAGAAGCTTGCCGCAGCGGCAGTTAGCAGCCCCAAGGTGACGCATACTGAACCGGCGGTAGAAGGGAGTGGGCAATGGTTTATTTTATCATGGGAATCGTCGTGTTTCTTGCCGGGGGGCTGATCGCAACCTGGGTGTTGGGCCCTTGGGGGACCGTTCTGACCCTTCTGGTTATGGTCGGCCTGCTGAGCTATTTGTACGGCATGGTGGAAGACTTGAGGGCAAGGGTGAGCTTTTTGGAAAGGAAGCTGGGCGTGTCGGAAGAGGATGATTACCAGATGAGCGACGAGGACATTGAAGCGGAGCTCGAACGGGAGCTGGCCGAGGAACCTGGCAGTGCGGAAGAAGCGGAAAAGGGACGCAATCCTACCCAGAGGGAGGAATAACGGGCATGACGCCAAGGACGATTAGCCCAGACAACCATAAAAAGGAGTTGAACGGATGAATCAACCGCTTACGATCAAGATCGATGAAGTAACATTTCAATTGAAAAAGCCGCATCCGCTGGAATGGCTGCCCGCCTGGGGCAAAGTGTTTGCGGTGTTTGACAAGCAGGACTCCGGCAACCTTTCGTTTGGCGTGGAAAAGGATGGGGTCAGACGGTTCATCAAGTACGCCGGAGCGGCTACCACGGAGTTCGAGGGGGAACCGGCGGACGCCATCCTGCGTTTGAAGCAGGCTGTTCAAGTTTACGAAGATTTAGATCATCCCAGCTTGGTGCGGCTGCTGAGCCATTTTGAAGCCGGAACCGGCTACGCCGCCGTATTCGAATGGTTTGACGGGGAGTCGCTGCATCCTCATTGGTCATTTCCGCCTCCGGCTAAATATGAAGACCCGAGGTCTCCTTTTTATCGATACCGCAGACTGCCGCTGAAGAAGCGGCTGGCGTCCTACAGAGCTATTCTTGATTTTCATGTCCACGTCGAGGAAAAAGGGTACATAGCGGTTGATTTCTATGACGGAAGCGTTCTTTACGATTTTGCCACTGACACGACGAAAATCTGCGATATCGACCTGTACCAGAAAGCTCCTTTTGAGAACCGGATGGGCAGGTTGTGGGGATCGTCCCGCTTTATGTCCCCCGAGGAGTTTCGATACGGCGCTGCGATTGACGGCGTGACTAATGTGTATAATATGGGGGCGACAGCCTTTTTCATCTTTGGCGGGGAGCTGGACCGTTCCTATGACCAATGGGATGCCGGCAGGTCCCTGTATGACATTGCGCTTAAGGCGGTACATGCCGATCGGGCCGGGCGGTACGCCTCTGTGGCCGACTTCGCGTCTGCCTGGGATAAGGCTCTCCAAGAGCCAGATGGCGGCTGATGCCGAAAGCGAATCACTCATTCGTTTTGGTTTGGGTCGCGGACATGGACACAAGCAGGCGTTTTTGGCGGCATGGTACAATAGAAACGCACAAACCAACCGAGTGATGCCTTTGCATGACTTTGATTGAGGCACGCTGACGCCGTTTATATCACTTTACTGAAAGAAGGGTACATCTTGTCTTACGAATGGATTTTGTTTGATGCCGATGAAACGCTGTTCGATTTTAAAATGTCAGAGAGCCACGCGCTGAACCAGCTGCTCACCAGCTGCAGCTTGGACGCGAATGATACGGAAATAACGGGCTGCTATAAAAGGATCAATGAGGAGCTCTGGCACGAATTTGAGCAGGGACGGATCAGCTCGGCGGAGCTCCGGGTCGAGCGCTTTCGCCGATTCGGCCGCGAGCAGGGGCTGAGCGACGACGCCGAGGAATTGAGCAGACGTTACCTGGGATCGCTCGCCGAAGGCGCGTTTATTTTGGCGGGTGCGCTGGATATCTGTCTCTATCTTAAGGAGCACGGTTACAAAATGGCCATCATCACGAACGGCATTAAAGAGGTGCAGTTCGGACGGATCGGCCGCTCCGACCTGAAGGACTTTTTCGAGGCGGTCATCGTCTCCGAGGATACGGGATTCCAGAAGCCGCAGGCGGGCATTTTCGAGCATGCCTTCCGGGTGATTCAGGAGGACCGCAAGGATAAAATGCTGATGGTCGGCGATTCCCTCACCTCTGACATTCAGGGCGGCAACAATATCGGCATCAATACGTGCTGGTACAATCCGAACCGCCTGCCCAACGAAACCGGCATCGTCCCGACTTATGAGATCCACGATCTGGCGGAGATCAAGGACATTTTGGAGATGAAGGGCTGACCGGGCTTGTCGGGTCTGCCATTCACGAAAGCGCTTGAAGAATTTACAACAATTTGACTCGGCTGTAACGAATTTGTGACGATTTGGGTCCCGGCTGTGGCTTACAATAAAGTTACATCACAGAGCCCTCTCGCAGCGTTTGAAAACAATCCCGCAGGGTAATGGTTGATATGGATAGAAATCATGATTCCATAAAGGAGATATTTTCAAATGAAAAAAAAGATGACCGTATTCGCTTCCCTGATGATCGTTTTTCTGCTGGGGCTGGTAGTGACTTCAACGAGTGCAGTCGGGTCTGATAACGAATATAAGCCGGTTCCGCAAACCGAGGACACGGTGACGGCGATGCTGTCGACCATCGGGAACAAGAACGGCCACCTCTACGTGACGGTGGATCCGATCGAATGGTACGAGGGCGCGGCGGCGGACAAGAAGTTCCTTGAACGGGAGCCGGATGCCGAAGAACTGGGCGGCGCTCCTGACGGGTATTACATCGTCAACGACGATGAGACGCTGGAGACGTACGAAATCGCTCCGGATGCTGAAGTGCTGATGCAGCTGTATGATCACGACGGAACCTATGAAGGAATGAACATTCAGTGGAACGAACCGGTCAGCTTGAACAAATTTTTGGCGATTTACCATAACGACAAGCTGCTGGACATCCGCTCTTTTCCGTTTCATTTGACGGTGAAGGACGGCAAAGTCGTCAAAGTGGTGCAGCAGTATATTCCATAAATCTCGGGTAAAAGAAAATCCAGTGCCGCCGAGGGCACTGGATTTTTTGCTTGTAATGGCAGTCTGCAGGGCAGCCGGACGCGAGGCACGGCAAGCCCCGTTACAGATGCGTTCCGCCGCTGGCGTCCAATAGCTGGCCCGTGATCCAGCGGCTGTCGTCCGAAGCCAGAAAGGCGGCGATATCGGCGACATCTTCCGGCTGTCCCCACCGCTTGAAGATCGAGAAGTTCGCGCCAAACTCGCGGCCTTCCGGCGTCTGCAGCGTCTCGGCATTCATCTCGGTCTCCACGAATCCCGGCATGATCGCGTTGATCGTAATGCCGCGGGAGCCAAGCTGAGTCGAGAGATTCAGGGTCAGCGTATTGATCGCCCCTTTGGACATGCTGTAGGCGGGAATCACCGGCAGCGAGATCCGGGTCGTCGCGGAGGAGATGTTGATGATCCGCCCGCCGTCCCGCAGCCGCGGCAGTGCTTGCTGAATAACGAAAAACGGTGCTTTGACGTTCACGTTCATCACCTCATCGAAGGCTTCCTCCGTTGTCGCCTCGATGGGAAGGGAAAGTCCGATGCCCGCATTGTTCACAAGGATGTCCAGGCCGGGGCTGCCTGTTTGATTCTGCAAAAGGCCATCCAGGGCTTCATACATCTCCGGGATGCCGCGAACGGATCTGAAGTCCGCCCCGAGGAGCAGCGCCGTTCCGCCCTGCTGTTCGATCTCGCGGGCGACCGCCTCGGCGGCGGAGCGGTTTTGTCCATAATGGAGAACCACCAGCGCTCCTTCGGCGGCCAGGCGCAGCGCGATGGCCCGGCCAATGCCGCGGCTCGCTCCGGTAATCAGTGCCGTTTTTCCAGTCAATCTATTCATTCATTGTCAACTCCTCATCGGTTTAACAGGGCTGTGACCTGCTTGAGTCATTTATAGCATGAGAGGGATTTTGAGATGTTGCTCTCCCATTCGGGCATATGCCCGTCCCGTCCGATGAACAACACAAAAAAAGCATCAGCCGGGTATACAAACCGGTTGATGCCTTTCGATGATTTACGCACGACTAAAAGATGCCCATGCTCAGATACCGTTCTCCGGTATCCGGCGCAATGCACAGCACCCGTTTGCCGGGTCCCAGACGCCGGGCTACCTGCAGCGCGGTCCAGACGGAAGCGCCGGAGGAGGGGCCGACCAGGATGCCTTCTTCGGCGGCAAGCCTGCGCGTCGTTCCGATGGCATCTTCGTCGCTGACCTGAAAAATTTCGTCGTAGACGTCCGTGTTCAGGATCGGCGGGATGAATCCGGGGCTGGTGCCCACCAGCTTATGCGGTCCCGGCTGGCCTCCGGATAGCACGGGCGAGCCTTTCGGCTCGGCGACATAGATGCCGATGCCGGGGAGTCTCTCCTTCAGCACTTCGCCCGTGCCGGTAATGGTTCCGCCGGTGCCCGCCGTTGCGACGAAGGCATCCAGCCGCCCTTCCATCTGCTCCAGAATTTCCAGCGCCGTCGTACGGCGGTGGATATCCGGGTTAGCCCGGTTCTCGAACTGCTGGGGAATGAAGCTGCCTTCAATTTCCCGGTGCAGCTCCTGCGCCTTGCGAATGGCTCCTGGCATCCGCTCCGCTGCTGGCGTCAGCACCACTTCGGCTCCATAGGCCTTCAGCAGATTGATCCGCTCCTTGGTCATGTTGTCGGGCATCACCATAATAGCGCGGTATCCTTTGGCCGCCGCGTTCATCGCCAGCCCGATGCCGGTGTTTCCGCTCGTCGGCTCGATAATAGTCGAGCCCGGCTTCAGCAGGCCGTCCTGCTCCGCCTGCGCGATCAAATTATAAGCGGCCCGGTCCTTGACGCTTCCGCTAGGGTTGAAGTATTCGAGCTTCACGTACACGTCGGCATCCTGTTCTCCCGCCAAACGGCGGAGCTTGACCGCCGGGGTATCGCCGATGAGCTCGGTAATATTTTGCACAACTTTCGGTTCAGTCATGGGGTCCATCTCCTTGTCAGTTCATCAGCCGGTTCACAGCTTCTAAGCTTTCCGTTCATTATAGAACTTCGGCAGGGAGATCACAACGTAGATGCAGCGGAAGGGGATACCGGCGAGGGCAGCGTGAAAGGCTTTATGGCCGGCTTAATGAACGCTTTTGTCCCTGGCTTTGGCTGCCGCGGACGCTTTGGATATTTTCGCGGGCAGGACAAAGAACAGCAGCTGCATCAATGCGAAAATCAGCAGGGCGATTCCTTCCTCCGCCAGCAAATATAAGGGGTGCGGACCGAGAAAGTCCAGAATCGAAGCGGTCGGCGGCTTGTGCATCAGAAACATGTAGTTGGACCCCAGCATCCAGTTGATGACGCCAACTCCAAGTGCAAGAACGTTCAGAAAAATCATTGTCCAGCCGATAGATCTCCAGGTGGGCTGAAGCTTTTCGACCCAGGTCATGTACAGGGATGCCAGGATGATAAGCATATGGGCTGCGAAGAATTGAAAGAACCGGAAATGAGGGTAGGCAAAATCCAGGCTTGGGGTGATGAGGGCCTGAAGGGCGCCGCCGATCCCGGCGAAGAATAGGATTTGATAGAGGAAGCGGCTGCGGACGGCCAGCATGACGACCGAGAGCAGCAGCGTAATGCTGCACAGCTCGAGCGGCAGCGTGGACTTGATGTTCCAGTAGCCTTCTGTTATGTTCCATATGTCGAGTGCGATTTCGGAGGCGATCAGACAGGCGATGATCAAGTAACGGACCGCCAGTCTGGCCGGCACGCTGTCCTGAAGGCGGATTCTGCCCAGGAACAGCAGGATGCAGGCGAGCACGAAGACCGTCAGCGCAGCAAGGTGCGGGCCGGAAAACATGACGAACGAATGGCTCATACATTCATGCTCCTTTGCTACTAAAGATCGTAAAGCTGACGCATATCTCTTATCATATCCACTTTCTGGAATATCGCAAGATCTGAAGGACGTCTCCTTCAATCGGGTATAGGTATGGTAAGCGGATTTATACTTGGAAAATTATTGTTGGTCAATACTATGGATGGAGTCGATGGCTATGGATGAGACGATAACCCCCGCCGAGCGGGTTCGAATCGGACTTTCCGGCTGGGGGGATCATGACGACATTTACGAAAAGGGAACCAAGGCGGGAGAGAAGCTGGGGATGTACGGCAACGTGTTCCCCATCGTGGAGATGGACAACTCCTTCTATGCGACTCCCTCGCCGGAGCGTATGGAGAAATGGGCTGCCCAAACGCCGGATTCCTTCGGTTTTGTGGTGAAAGCCTATCAGGGAATGACCGGACACGCCCGGGGTAAAAGCCCTTATCCCGATTCCAGGACGATGTTTCAAGCGTTCCGGGAGTCTGTGGAGGTGCTGCGCCAGGCCGGCAAGCTGAGCGCCGTGCTGTTTCAGTATCCGCCGTGGTTCGACTGTGAGCGCAAGCATGTGGACATTCTGCGCCGGACCCGCGAGTGGATGGACGGATTTCCGCTGGCGTTGGAATTCCGTCATCAGAGCTGGTTTGCCGGGGAGATGAGGGAGAAGACGCTGGCCTTTATGAAGGAAGAAGGATGGATTCATACCGTCTGCGACGAGCCTCAGGCCGGAGAGGGATCGGTGCCGCTCGTTCTGGAAGCGACCCGTGAAGACGTGTCGCTTGTGCGGCTGCATGGCCGCAATACGGCGGGATGGCATTTCAGCGGTCAGCCCAATTGGCGGGAGGTCCGGTATTTATACAGGTACAGCGACAAGGAGCTTGAGGAATGGAAGGAGCATATCGGGAAGCTGCTGGAGAAAACCCGGGAATGCTGGGTCATTTTTAACAACAATTCGGGCGGGGATGCGGCGGACAATGCAATTCAGCTGATGGACATGCTCGGCATGAAGACCCCGGAGAAGCCTCCGGGACAGCTGTCGCTTTTTGGCGAAGGGGAGCTGTAAATATTGTCATATACGAGAATGGGTGACAAACTTGATCCATCTGTTTTTTAGATGATAACTATATTAAATGGTTATTTCAGGTCTGGCTCCGATTTGTTTATAATAGAAATTGAGCCGCTTACATTATCGTGAAATGGCTTACATTGCATTGATTGTTCAGATTTCCGTCCAAATATAGATTGAACAATGAAGCGGTTTATTCATTCTATATGACTATTAAAAAATCAAGGCGGAGGTATCACGTTAACGATGATAACCAATAAGAGAGACGAGCAAGCGCAGGGGGCTTGGGAATCGTATTACGGGCCCAATCTGGGGTACGTCCAGGAACAGTACGAACGTTATGTAAATGATCCGGAATCGGTGGACGAAACGTACCGTAAAGTGTTCCAGCTGTGGGGAGCGCCGCCGATGGCGTCTGCCGAGCTGGAGCCGGCTGCGGCACCGAAATCCGTCGCTTTGGATGGCAACCTGCTGAAGAAGGGCGTTGACGCAGGCAAGCTGGTGTGGAACATCCGCACTTATGGACACCTGGCGGCAGACATTGATCCGCTGGGCATTCTCACCAAAGCCGACACACGGGTGCTTGAGCCAGAGCAGTACGGGCTGAGCCAATCCGACCTGGAAGCATTTCCGGCTTCATTGATCTGGGACGGAGCTCCCGATAACGTGAGAACTGGCTGGGAAGCCATCCAGAAACTGCGTCAAACATATACAGGCACGATTGCTTATGAATTCAGCCACGTCCATGAAGTGGAGGAGCGCGTATGGCTTAACCGCCAGGTCGAGAACCAGTCTGTGGTTCCTTTGAACGCAGAGCAGAAAAAGGCGCTGCTCGAAAGACTGGTGGAAGTAGATCAATTCGAAGAGTTCCTTCACAAAACTTTTGTCGGGCAGAAGCGCTTCTCCATCGAAGGAACCGACACGATGGTTCCGATGCTGGATGAGCTTGTCCGCCACATGGTGGACGAAGGCGCGGAGCATATTTTGATGGGCATGGCTCACAGGGGCCGTCTGAACGTGCTGGCTCACGTGCTCGGCAAGCCTTACGATAAAATTTTCGCGGAATTCCATCACTCCCCGAACAAGAAGATGTTCCCTTCAGAAGGATCGATGGGCATCAATTTCGGCTGGACCGGAGACGTGAAATACCATCTGGGTGCGAACCGCACCGTTGAAGGCGGCGACGTCAAAGCCAAGATCACGCTCGCGAACAACCCGAGCCATCTGGAGTACGTTAATCCGGTGGTCGAGGGCTTTGCCCGCGCCGCCCAGGAGGACCGCACCGAGCCGGGATATCCGCAGCAGGACGTAAACAAAGCCGCGACGGTGCTGATTCATGGGGATTCCGCATTCCCGGGCGAAGGCATCGTGGCCGAGACCTTGAACTTCAACAAGCTGCCGGGCTTCCAGAACGGCGGAACGATTCATATTATTGCGAACAACAACATCGGCTTTACAACGGAGAGTAAAGACTCCCGTTCGACGCATTACGCAAGTGACCTGGCGAAAGGTTATGAAATTCCGATCGTTCACGTGAACGCCGACGATCCCGAAGCGTGCATCAACGCGATGCGCCTGGCCAGCGAATACCGCAACAAGTTCAAGAAGGACTTCCTGATTGACTTGGTCGGCTACCGCCGCTACGGCCACAACGAAACGGACGATCCGGATACGACCCAGCCGCTCGTATACCAGAAAGTGAAGACTCATCCGCGGGTTGCCGCCATTTATGCGGATATCCTGATCAAGGAAGGCGTGATCAGCAAGGAAGAATCCGCGCAGATCATCCAGCAGGTTCAGGAGCGTCTGAAGGCGGCATACGACCGGATTAAGGACAAGGAACAGGATCCGGCCAACTCGTATCACCAGACGCCAGCCGAAGAGCGGATCGCCAAGATCAAGACGGCCGTGCCGATTGGCAAGCTGCGCAAGATCAATAAGGATCTGCTGAGCCGTCCGGATGACTTCAACGTCTATCCTAAGCTGCAGCGTATTCTGGAGCGCCGGGAAACCGCGCTGAACGAAGGGGAGAAGGTGGATTGGGGTCTTGCAGAGACGCTGGCTTTCGCCTCGATCGTCGCGGACGGCAAGCCGATCCGGCTGACGGGTCAGGACGCCGAGCGGGCCACTTTTGCACACCGCAACCTGGTGCTGCATGATACGAAGAACGGCTCGACTTACTGCCCGATTCATCATCTGCCGGACGCCAAAGCATCCTTTGCAATTTACAACAGCCCGCTGTCCGAAGCAGCGGTGCTCGGATTCGAATACGGCTACAACGTGTACTCGCCGGAGACCTTGGTCATTTGGGAAGCCCAGTACGGTGACTTCTCCAACGTGGCTCAGGTGATCACCGACCAGTTCATTTCGGCCGGCCGCTCTAAATGGGGACAGAAATCGAGCCTTGTGATGCTCCTGCCTCACGGCTACGAAGGCGCCGGACCGGAGCACTCCAGTGCCCGTCTGGAACGGTTCCTGCAGCTCGGCGGGGAAGAGAACTTTACGGTAGCGAACGTTACGACGGCAGCCCAGTACTTCCACTTGCTGCGCCGTCAAGCGGCACTGACCGAAAGCGAAGATGCGCGTCCGCTGATCTTGATGTCGCCGAAGAGCCTGATCCGGAATGCCCGCGTGGCTTCCAGCCCGGCCGAATTCGCCGAAGGCACCTTCAAGCCTGTGCTGGAACAGCCGGGTCTGGGCGGACGTCCGGAGCGCGTTGAGCGCATCGTCCTGTGCAGCGGCAAGATTGCCGTTGAGCTGGAAGAGGCACTGGAGAAGAGCGGCGAGGCGAACGAATGGCTGCACATCCTCCGTGTGGAGCAGCTGTATCCGTTCCCTGAGAAGGAAGTCGCCGGCATTCTGGCCCGCTTTACGAACGTGAAGGAAATTTTGTGGGTACAGGAAGAGCCTGAGAACATGGGAGCATGGCGCTACATCGAGTCCAAGCTCCGCAAGGTGGCGCCGAAGGATACGCCGGTGAACTACAACGGCCGTCCGGAACGCTCCAGTACGGCGAGCGGCTTCCAACAAGTACACGCCTTCGAGCAGCAGCAAATCGTTGCGGCAGCATTAAATCAAAAATCCATTAAACATAACATCACTCTGGGGAGGTAGCGGCAGTGAGCGATATTACAGTACCGGCAATGGGAGAATCCATCACAGAAGGAACGATTTTTAAATGGCATGTGGAGGAAGGCCAGGCAGTCAGCCAGGGCGACGTCCTCCTCGAACTTGAAACGGATAAGGTCAATTTGGAAATCAGTGCCGAAGAAGACGGCGTGGTGGAGAAGATTCTGAGAAAAGACGGGGATACGGTTCAAATCGGTGAAGTGATCGGACGTATGGGCACCGGCGGCGACGCCAAACCGGCATCCGCACCGGCAGCGAAGGAAGAGGCGCCGAAGGCTCAGCAGCCTTCTGCACCGGCTGCGGCACCAGCCCAACCGGCAGCGCCGGCAGCAGCCGAGCCTGCACGTTCCGGCGAAGGCGAAGGTTACCTCGCCGCGTCGCCGGCGGCACGCAAGATGGCCCGCGAACAGGGCATCGACCTGGATCAGGTATCGAGCCGGGATCCGAAAGGCCGCATTTATCCGGACAACGTGAAGAACCATGCAGAAGCTCCGGCAGCGCCACAGGCTGCTGCACCGGCGCCGCAGGCAGCCGCTCCAGCAGCAGTATCCCAGCCGGGCAAACCGGCGGAACGTACACGCATGTCCCGCCGCCGCGCGACGATCGCCAAACGCCTGGTGGAAGCGCAAAGAACGGCCGCCATGCTGACGACCTTCAACGAGGTGGACATGACGGCGATCATGGACATCCGCAAGCGCCGCAAAGATGCTTTCAAAGAGAAGCATGAGATCGGCCTCGGCTTCATGTCCTTCTTCACCAAAGCGGTGGTGGGTGCGCTGAAGAAGTTCCCTCACCTGAATGCGGAGATCGACGGGGAAGACATTATCGTGAAGAAATACTACGATATCGGTATCGCCGTATCGGCCAAAGAAGGCCTCGTCGTGCCTGTCGTCCGTGATGCCGACCGCCTCAGCTTTGCCGACATCGAAAGAGAGATCGCCACGCTGGCCGGCAAGGCGCGCAGCAATACGCTGGCGCTGTCCGAGCTCCAAGGCGGAACGTTCACGATCACGAACGGCGGAACTTTCGGTTCCCTGCTGTCCACGCCGATCCTGAACGCACCACAGGTTGGTATCCTGGGCATGCACAACATCCAGCTTCGCCCTGTGGCCATCGACGCCGAGCGGATGGAGAACCGTCCAATGATGTATATCGCCCTGTCCTATGACCACCGGATCGTCGACGGCGCTGATGCCGTACGCTTCCTGGTGACGATCAAAGAGATGCTGGAAGATCCGGAATCTCTGCTGCTCGAAGGTTAATATCATATTTTACCTGAACGTATACAACGAAACGGACTGCCTGCAGGCAGTCCGTTTTTTCGTGCGTTTGAGGAGAGGCAGCAGGAAGCATTTCATACCAAAATGAGGGAGGAAATTAGCATGTGGCCATCGATTCGATCATTTCTGGCTATTCCAGACCATTTAACGGGGAAGAACGTCAATATCGCCGTCATTGACGGCATTTTCCCGCACCATCCTGACATTGCATCAAACAAACGGAGGGACACATATCTGGTCCGCACATCAGACTTCCAGGCAGTGCCTGAACTTCTAGCTGCTGACCAAGGGCCTTGGGATGAGGGCATCACGGATTAATGAGCGCAGCCGCAGCTGCCGGATCCGGTGAGCTTTCGGAAGGAAAGTACGCTGGGGCAGCACCTGAAGCCCATTTATTTTTGCTCGAAGCAGGACCGCTACACACTCCCAAGGATCTTGAAGAGAAAATTGGAGGGGCACTCCTCTGGCTAAAAGCGAACTGGCGCCAATACCGCATTCGCGGGGCTGTTTTGACCGTGAGCGCTTCCAGAGACACCGGGCTGCTGCCTTGGCAGGCTGATCCCGTTCGCAGATTATGCGAGGAGCTGGCCGGCGAAGGGCTGCTGTTGGTCTCGGCATGCGGGAATACCCGTGAGCTGATTAGCAACGCACCCGCAGCTGCCCCGTCGGTTTTGTCGGTAGGCGGTGTGATCATTCCGATAGATGGGAAGGCGGAGCATGCGCTCCCGTATCCCAATAGCAGAGGCGTGACGTTTGAAAATAAGTGGACTCCGGAAATTTTGGCCCCTGCCGCTAATATCGTGCTGCCCACTCCGTTCCAGTCCAGAGAGGAATTTCTGAATCATTTCACTGCCTCATCCGATTCTTTGCCTTGGGGCTATGCCAGGACAGAAGGAACCTCCTTTGCGGCCCCGATGATCTTGGGAGCTGCCGCTTGCATCTGGGAGGCTAGACCAAACTGGTCTTCCCGGCAGGTGAAGTCTGCTCTACTGGCGACCAGCCGAGCCTCGCTCCCGATATGGAACGAACTCCAGGCAGGCGTTGTTGATGTCTATGCAGCTGTGAACTTTGATCATGGAATCGAGCAAATACAGGGGGAGGGGGCTTACGCTTGTTGGCAACGGTGGAAAAGAAAAGGATTGGCCGACAGGCTGCAAGCGTTGCAGAGTGGTGACACCGATATAGTGATGAAGTCGCTGCTCTCCTTTTACTCCGATGCCGCCCTAATCGAACTGAAACAACCACTGTATACATGGCTTCAGCATCCCGATGAAAAAGTTCGCTGCGTATCCGCCCTGCTGCTGTCGGAACATCCGGAGTGGTATACGACCGAATTGGTACGGGAGGTGCTGCGGGACCCAAGTCCCCATGTTCGCATGGCTGGGGTGTATGCGATCCAGAGGCACCCAGAATGGTGGGATGAAATCACAGAGGAACTCGTTCCTTTGCTTGGGGACCCGAGCTTAGATATTCGGTATTGGGCTGTCCGTCTCGCAGCAAACATCAACGATCCACTGTTTGTCCGGCCCTTGATCGCGGGATTAGCTGAGGAAGCGAATCATCAACGGGCTTCCACCTTTGGCGAGCGCTGCAGTGCACTAGAACAGATTACAGGGGCACAATTTCCACCCATACCGGAGTGGAGGGAAGGACAAGGCACCTATTCCGAGCGAAGCACTGAGGCACGCCTGTCCATGACCCGCCGGTGGGAAAATTGGCTGAAGTCGCAGGGTGACCAACACAAATAAAGCAGAAGCACCCTCCGGGCACCCCTGCTGTAATATCAAATACGCTCAAGGTATACTTTTGGAAAATATGTTCAGATTCCCCCGAAGGCATGGTACTATCAAAATACGCGCCCCGCGGTCTTCTATGTTAACAGGACAATGGATGGATCGATGTATTGTTGAGGCGTTCGAGCTTGCGGATAATTTCCTTCTGCCACCGGGTGTCTTGCAACTGCTTCGCCAGGTTTAAAAGGTCAAGATAATCGTCAACCCGCAAGGAAGCGTATTTTTGATCAGGGGCTTTCACCATGGTCGTCGACTCCTTATGATATGTTAATGAATGATAAACTCGAGATCATTGTATCACACATTCATTCTCAATGATAATCTTTCTCACTAATTTTTATGAAAAAATGTTGAATTCGATTCAGAGGAGGAGACCTGCCGATGAACAAACCGTTGAAATGGCTGGAGTGGGCCAAACAGATTCAAGCCGTGGCCCAGACAGGATTGGCATACTCGCGGGACGTATATGACCTGGAACGCTTTGAACAGCTTCGGGCACTGAGCGTAGAGATTATGCGGGAGTACACCAATGTTGAGACCGAACTGTTGACGGCACTTTTTGCCGGGGAAGACGGATACGCCACACCGAAGGTGGATGTGCGGGGGGTGATTTTTCAGGAAAATCAAATTTTGCTTGTCCGCGAAAAGGCCGAAGGGGAATGGTCGCTGCCAGGCGGTTGGGCAGATATCGGGCTGTCGCCTTCCGAAATTGCCGTGAAGGAAGTACGGGAGGAGTCCGGATTTGTGGTTAAACCGACCCGGCTCCTGGCCGTGCTCGACAACCTGAAGCATAATCCGCCGGGCCCGTATCATGTGTATAAAATATTCATCGCCTGCGAAATCACCGGCGGCGAAGCGACTGAGGGGGTAGAGACGAGCGGCGTTCAGTTTTTTGCAGAGGACGACCTTCCCGCCCTGTCGCAAATACGTAATACGGATGAGCAGATCAGGCTGATGTTTGAATTGATGCGGCATCCGG
Organism: Paenibacillus favisporus; assembly: GCF_040545415.1. NCBI lineage: Bacteria > Bacillati > Bacillota > Bacilli > Caryophanales > Paenibacillaceae > Paenibacillus > Paenibacillus favisporus. Next base: position 416,404 of record NZ_JBEPLV010000008.1, read on the forward strand.
AGAAGGCCCCCGTCTGGGATTAAACATAGCACAAAGACAGGAAAGGATTACATATGCTGCAGACGTTTGTGACTACAGTGTACCAGGTGTTTCTCCCGATATCGCTGCCGGTAATCGGAGGGGCGCTGATCAAGTATTTTAAGCCGATCGATACTAAGCCGATCTCCACGCTGTCCCTGTACCTGCTGAGTCCGGCTCTTATTTTCGAAACGCTGATCGGGGCCGACATCAGCTACGGTGAGATTACGGATACGGTTCTGTTCACGGTCCTTAATATGCTGCTGCTGTGGGGAATTGCCGTAGGGATTGGAAAAGCGTGGTCGCTCCCGGCCGCCGAACGGTCAGGCCTCACGCTGACGGCGCTGTTTACGAACTGCGTCAATTATGGTCTGCCGCTGGTGCTGCTGGCCTTTGGGCAAGCGGGGCTGGATAAGGCATCAGTGTACGTTATTCTACAGATCATCATCGTCAATACGCTGGGCGTGTATTTTGCCGCACGTTCGCAGTTTTCCGTAAAGCAGGCGGCGCTGTCGATCTTCAAATTGCCGTCGATCTACGCGGCTGTGCTTGCCGTGATTTGCCGGACAGCGCATGTGGAGCTGCCGCAGGAGCTGAATCAAGGAATATCGATGATTTCGGGCGCGTATTCCTCGGTGGCTCTGTTTATTTTGGGGGCGCAGATGGTCAGTGTCAGGAGCGGGAAGTCAGCTTATACGGCAGCGATGAACAAAGCTTTCTACGCCGGTTTGGCGATGCGCCTGGTGATCTCGCCGGTGGCGTCCGCGCTGCTCCTGTACCTGCTCGGCATTCAGGGCGTATTGTTCAACGTTATGCTGGTGCTCAGTTCCATGCCGGCCGCAGTGAACGCGGTCATATTGGCCGAGCAGTTTGATGCGGCCCCCAAAGTTGTGACCCGGTGCATATTATGGACGACGCTCGCTTCCTTTGTGCTGCTGCCGCTGATGATCGGATGGCTGGGTTGATGGGGCAGAAAGTATGCGTCAGTATTGCGCTACGGCCGCTTGCGGTATTTTAAAATGCAGCCGATCATAATCAGCATCAGTACCAGCGACAGCGTATTGGTGATCAGAAACGGAATGCCTACACCGCCCTGTGCGATATGAATGGCATAGACCTCCATCAGGCCGATGCCGGCTACGAGCGAACCAAACGTTTTCAGACTCAGATCCGCGACCGATTTGGTCCGGATGACCTGAACAATTTGCGGAATCCAGCCGAACGCCAAAATAAATCCGCCGATGAGCTGCATGACTGCATAAATCATGGCTAACGCCTCCCTTTATGAGGCTATTATATGCCTGGCGGGCTCGTGTCCGTGAATGGACCGGGACAGGTCTGGTACAATAAAGAATAGGATGGATGAATGAAAGGATGACAACATGCTGACGATAACGGAATACGAAGCGGAGAAGATCAAGGACCCGTTCCGCATTTTGCAGGGAACCCGCTATGAATTCAAGCTCGACATCGAGGTGCCTGATGACGATGAGCTTTATACGGAGAATGGACTATATGTCCGGGTCATTTACAAGGTCGACGAAGACCAATCCGCGATCGTGAAATACGAAATTTATGAAAAAACGACGGGGCAGTACCTCGATTTTGACCTGGAGGAGGACGAAGTGGAGCTGCTCGAAAACTTCTGCCGGGACCACCTGGACGAGGTCGACGAATAGCTCTTCGAACCTCCGCAAACTGGAGTGGAGTGATCACGTCATCCGCTGCCGGGTACATTACATATAGGATGAATCTGGGGAGTGATGAGGATGAAGCATACGGTACAGACGGTTCCCTACGGGTACGAGCCTCCGGTGCAGAAGCGTAAGGGTACGCTCATTTATTACGATACGTTTGAAGAGACCGATGAAGAAGGTCTGAATGAAGCGGAGTCGCTGGCCGGCGTGCTGTCCTTTTCCAAGCTGGTGCTGTATCCGCTGCATGAGGAGACGGTGCGGAGAATGACCAAGGAACCGGTTAGCCCGTATTACAAACGGGAGAAACGGCTGGAAGCCTGGAGGTCTGAAGGACACGGGAAAACGGTCATCGAGAACTGGGAGGGACGCCGGAAAAAATATACGCCAGTGGAAGCCGCCCTTCGCCATCTGACGGAAAAATATCCCGGGCCGCATTTTCTGCTGTTGACGCCGGATATGGCGAATCGGTTTGCGGGCTACAGCACCTTCGGAGAATGGATCGTCAAGCTGAGGCTGCTGCTGACGGAGGAGCCGAAGGCTGTGCATCCAAAGCTTGAGCAGTACAGCCACCGCTGGGATACCGCTCAAGGAGCAGTCTCGAAGCAGCGCTGACCTGATTAGCCGCGCCGGATCCATCCGATGTTTAACGAACTTTTCACGAGGCGTAGCTCCACAAAAGCTGAATATCGCCGCTAAGCGGCAGTCCGCCGGTGCATATGGACCCATCGATCATGGGAGGCGCCTGGCGGGCTGCCGACTTTTTTCGGCCATGAACAAGCGTCCCTTAGTCATAACCGCCTTCAGCTGCCGGCAAGGCCTGATAGGCTTCTTTGGCGTTTACGATGGATTGAATGAAATTTCTTAATTCCAACAACGCGATTGCATCGTCGGACAGTTCGCAATTCCGGTCTGTCCACGAGAACGACTCCGTTTTACCATCGACGGTTACCGTCCACTCATCTTCATTGCTTGGCGACATGGAGCAGTTTTGGCTTTTCGTGAATTTCTTTGGTGCCATGATGTGGATTTCTCTCATTTTGCCGTAGATCTCCCGCATTTCATTGGGGGTAAACTTGAGATGAGCTGTTGCCGTTCCTTTCGTAATTAAATCTTTCGTTACGGTCCCTTGAAAGGTGTTTATCTCATTTTTAGTGACATCGCCATAACCAAAACGGACAACGAAATTAAAATCATCCGGCATGTCTGCAGGCATACCAGCCTCCTGATTTGCCATCTCTGCTGACGGTGCAGCGCTACCTTTATCCAAATCAGAATCCTGAGAGCACCCGGCCAGGAACATCATAGCGATAAGCAGAGATAACCATCCTCTTTTCATTGCACTCCCTCCCCATGTATCTTTTATGACGAGAACCGGTCGGCAAGAGTTGCATCCCATTCTCCGCTTAAGCTGCAACCACTGCTGGCACATTCTGTTTTACCAACAAGAAATGCACTCCCAGCACGGGCAGAATCCCTTTACCACGGTTGCTCATTCCCGGAAACCCCGGTAAACTTATAATTGGACTGAATCAAGTCATTTTCGAAAGTCATCATGTATCTATTCCCTAAAGTCAAAGGTTAAGTTTAAAAATGTGGCGCAGCCTTGGAAGCTGCATGGGCCGCCGCTGAATTTGCATCGTTAGGAGTTCTTATTTATGAGTGTGGAGACCCCTTCTTTGGAACGGGCACAGGAAATGCTGCAAAAATATTACGGCTATCCCGACTTTCGGGAGGGCCAGAAACATATCGTATCCAGCCTCCTGAAGCATCAGGATACGCTGGGCATTATGCCGACGGGCGGGGGCAAGTCGATCTGTTACCAGATTCCGGCGCTGATGCTGCCGGGCCTGACCTTGGTCGTATCGCCGCTGATCTCCCTGATGAAGGATCAGGTCGATGCGCTGACGGCGATGGGCATCGCCGCCGCATACATCAACAGCACGCTGAGCGGCAAGGAAGTGAACGAGCGGATCCGCGCGGCCAAGCGGGGGGAGCTGAAGCTCCTGTACGTGGCGCCGGAGCGGCTTGAGCTCGACTGGTTCCGCGACGAAATGGCCCAGCTGGAAATTTCCTGCGTGGCCGTCGACGAGGCCCACTGCGTGTCGCAGTGGGGGCATGACTTCCGGACGAGCTACCTGTCGGTAGCTCCGTTCGTGGAAGGGCTGCCTGAGCGGCCTATCCTGGCAGCGTTCACCGCGACGGCTACCCCGGAAGTGACCGAAGACATGGTCCGCCTGCTGAGGCTTCAGGAGCCGGAAGTGTTCGTCACCGGGCTGGGCCGGGACAATCTGGCCATGTCGGTGCTGCGCGGGGAGAACAAGCGCGATTTTGTCATGAGCTACGCCGAGGCGCATAACAGCCAGCCGGGAATTATTTACGCGGCGACGCGCAAGGACGTGGACGATTTGTACCAGCGTCTGAGCAGCGTGGGCTTGGCCGCAGGCCGCTACCATGCGGGGATGAGCGATGAAGAGCGCGCCGCCAGCCAGGAGGCTTTTCTGTACGACGACATCCAGGTGATGGTTGCCACCAACGCGTTCGGAATGGGCATCGACAAGTCCAACGTCCGGTACGTCATTCACTACAACATGCCGAAAAACATGGAGGCTTACGTCCAGGAGGCCGGCCGTGCCGGCCGGGACGGCGAGCCGAGCCAATGTATTCTGCTGTTCAGCCCGCAGGATATTATGACGCAGAAGTTTCTGATCGAGCAGAACCCGCAGGAAACGGACCGCAAATCAAACGAATATCGCAAGCTTCAGCAAATGGTCGATTACTGTTATACGACCCGCTGCCTGCGCAGCGCGATGCTGGACTATTTCGGCGAATCTCACGATGACAAGCCCTGCGGGATTTGCAGCTCCTGTACGGATGATCGCGAGCTGGTCGATATGACGGTCGATGCGCAGAAAATTTTCTCCTGCGTCCACCGGATGCGCGAACGCTTTGGCGTATCACTGGTGGCGGCGGTGCTGAAGGGCTCGAAGAATAAAAAGGTGCTGCAGTACGGCTTTGACAGCCTGTCCACTTACGGGACGATGGCGAACCGGACGGAGAAGGAAATTTCCGAGATCATTAACGTGCTCGCCTCGGAAGGGTACCTGGCGCTTTCGGAAGGCCAGTACCCCGTGCTGCGGTTGCAGCCGCTGGCGGCCGAAGTGCTGAAGGGCCAGCGGCAGGTGCTGCAGCGCACCGCACGCCCGGCAGCGGCACAAACGGGCAGCCGAAGCTCCCGCAGCCGCGATGTCTCGCCGTCGGCGGTCAACGAGACCGTGTTCGAGCAGCTGCGCCTGATCCGGCGCGAGCTCGCGGGCAAGGAGCATGTGCCGTCGTATATTATTTTCAACGATGCGACGCTGCGCGAGATGAGCGTGGTATGCCCGCAGACCGAAGATGAAATGCTGAATATTAAAGGCGTCGGCGAGGTGAAGTTCCGGAAGTACGGCAGACCGTTTCTTGATTTTTTCCAAAATCAGAGCGATGACGCCTACGCTGGCGGATATGATGAATAAGAAGAAGGTCGTGAACCGATGAAAGTCCTGTTATCCACCCTGAATGCCAAATACATCCATACCTGCCTGGCCATCCGCCTGCTCAAGGCATACAGCCAGCATGAATTTGATATCGAGCTGGCCGAGTATACGATCAAAGACCCGGTCATGAACATCGTGTCCGACCTGTTTCAACGGAAACCCGACGTCATCGGGTTCTCCTGCTATATTTGGAATATCGAAGAGACGCTGAAAGTGATCGAGATCGTGAAGAAGGTCATGCCGGAAGTCACGATCGTGCTCGGCGGACCGGAAGTTTCCTATGACACCCAGTATTGGATGGAGCGGATGCCGGCGGTCGATTTCATCGTCATGGGCGACGGTGAAGAGACCTTCCACCATTTGCTGCAGGTGATCGAAGGAGACCGCAAGTTCCATTTTGTCTATGGCGTTGCTTACCGGAAGGGCGACGAAGTGATCATCAACCCGCCGCGGCCGAAGAGCGACCTCAATACGCTGCCCACGCCGCACCGTTTTCCCGAAGATATCCCGAATTTGGGGAAGCGAATCGTCTACTTCGAGACGAGCCGCGGCTGTCCGTTCCAGTGCCAGTTCTGCCTTTCCAGCATCGAGAACGGCGTCCGGTATTACGACATCGAGCGGGTGAAGTCCGATATTACGTATTTGATCGACCACGGCGCGAAGATCATCAAGTTTCTGGACCGCACGTTTAACATTAACCATCAGTATGCGCTGGAGATGTTTGATTTTCTCATTAAAAATAACCGCGGCTGCGTGTTCCAGTTCGAAATTACGGCAGACATCATGCGTCCCGAAGTGCTGCAATATCTTGCCGACAACGCGCCCCCGGGGATTTTCCGGTTCGAAATCGGCGTACAGTCGACGAACGATCCGACCAACGTCATCGTCAAGCGGCGGCAAAATTTCGAGAAGCTGTCCCGGACCGTCAGCATTATTAAAAACAGCGGCAAAATCGACCAGCATTTGGATCTGATCGCCGGTCTGCCGGAAGAGGATTATGAAACGTTTCGCAAAACGTTTAACGACGTGTTTGCCCTGGGACCGGAAGAACTGCAGCTCGGTTTTCTGAAAATGCTGCGGGGCACCGGCCTGCGCCGCGATGCCGGCAAGTACGATTACACGTACATGGATCAGGCGCCTTACGAAATTCTTGGCAGCCATAAGCTGCCATTTGCCGACATCGTCCGGCTTAAGCGGCTGGAGGATGTGCTTGAGAAATACTGGAATGCGCACCGGATGGATCATACGCTGAACTATCTCATGACCCATGAATTTCCGTCACCGTTCGACTTCTTCCAGGAATTCGGCGACTATTGGGAAGGGCAGGGCTGGCAGAAGATCGGCCATCAGCTCGAGGACCTGTTCACGCGTCTGGCCGCCTTCCTGAAGCAGCGGGAGACGAAGCGCATGGATGTGATTCTGGGGCTGATGAAGCTGGATTACTTCCTCAACCATAAGTACAAGCCGCGTAAAATTTGGTGGGAGCAGCCGCTCGCCAAGGACGATTGGAGCAGCCTGATGCGAAAGGTTACGGAGCATCCGGAGCTCGTCTCGGGGAACTTCGCTTCCCTGGGCTTGTCCGAACGGGAGCTTCAAAAGCATGCCGTGCTTGAAGTGCTGCCGTTTGCGCTGGATGACTTGCTGGCCGGCAGAGACGACGGAGCGGAGGCTTCCGGGGGGACGGTGCTGATCGTACTGTACCAGCAGAACGAGAGCGAGCTGCCTGTGTTCTATACGATGAAGCTGCAGCCGGCGGAGTTGCTGTAATTGAACGCGTTAAGATCGGCAAATTATGAGCGTCGATAATATGCACAGAAAAGCCGCTGCACGGGGTTATGACCACCGTGCAGCGGCTTTTGTTCATTCAGGCCTTGAACCTGCGGGTATTTCTTCGAAGTAGGGGAAGGGCACTACACATGCCGCTCCAGCCAATCGAGCAGCTCGGTCATGACCTCGTCCCGGTTCATCTCGTTCAGCATTTCATGGCGTCCGTTCGGGTACAGCCTGCATTCCACGTCCTTGATGCCGATGCTGCGATATATGTCCTCCAGCCGCCGGACGCCCTTGCCTTGTTCCCCGACCGGATCGAGTTCCCCGCTGAAGAGGTACACCGGCTTATCACGGGGAATGCCGTCATAGCTGCCGGGATTTTGAATATCCTGCAGCAGGCTGAAGAAGTCGTAGAAGAATGAGGTCGTGCAAATGGCTCCGCAGTACGGATCTTCAATGTATTTATCGACTTCCTTCGGATCCCGGGAGAGCCAGTCAAACCGCGTCCGGGTCGGGGCAAAGCTGCGGTTGTAGCTGCCGAAGACCATTGCGTTCAGCAGGACGCTGCGGTGCGACTCTCCCTGGAGTGCACCCTGCAGCCTGGCGACCGCTTTGCCGGCGTTCAGCATGCTCCGCGGGCCGTTCGTGCCGGACAGAATAAAGCCGGTATACGGTCCGCCGTCCGTCTCCATCACCCGCTGCACGAGGAACGACCCCATGCTGTGTCCCATCAGAAAATGGGGAATATCCGGGTGCCGGTCACGAACGATACCGCCGAGCTGCTGAATATCCTGGAGCATATGCTGGAAGCCGTCCTTGCCGGTATGGCCGAGCCGCTCCACACTGCCGGCGGTCAAGCCGTGCCCGCGCTGGTCGTGGGCATATACGGCATAGCGGAACCGCGTCAGCAGCGCGGCGAGCCGCTTGTAGCGTTCGGCCGTTTCGCACATGCCGTGGGTGATCTGCAGGACGGCCTTCACTCCAGCCGGCTCGTCGGGAAGCCAGGCATAGACATGGATCTGCGTGCCCAGCGGATCCGTCATCGTAAACGTTTGTTCCCGCAATGGAGGTCACTCCTTCATTCTTTCGTGAATGACAGATGAATCAGAAGAAATGCCCCGTGCCTTATAGGCTTAAGGCAGGTAGGAACGAAGAACGGTAGCATTTCCTTTTAGCTCATATTGACCGAGATTAGCCGGTAGCAGGAAGCACTGGCCGGCTTTGTAGTCCTGCGAGCCGCCGTCCCAGGCGATGGAGCCGCTGCCGTCGCATACGACCAAGATGGTGAAGCTGTCCGGCGTCGTGGAGAGGCTCCAGGCTCCGTCCACGATTCCCTTTTCCACGATGAAATAAGGGGACTTCGCCAGCTGCAGCCATTCGCCCGCAGCGCTGCCGGCGGTCTTCATCGTTGTGGCGCCGGATCCTTCGTAGGCGATGACGTTCAGCGAATCTTCAATGTGCAGCTCGCGCGGCTTGCCGTCCAATCCCGGACGGTTGTAGTCGTAGAGGCGATATGTCGTATCGGAGTTCTGCTGGATTTCAGCCACGACTACACCGGCGCACAGCGCATGCACCGTGCCGGCAGGGATATAGAACGTGTCTCCGGCTTCGACGGAAACTTCCTGCAGGCTGTCCATGACGGTTCCGTTCTCGAGCGCTTCTTTCATCGCCTCGCGTGTGACGCCTTCCTTAAGGCCGTAGATGATTTTGGCGTCCGGCTTGGCGTCCAGCACGTACCACATTTCCGTCTTGCCGAGCTCGCCTTTCGGCAGCCCCTCATAGTCGTCAGTCGGATGCACTTGGACCGACAGGTCGTCATTGCAGTCCAGCAGCTTGATCAGGAGCGGGAAGCGGCCGTTTTTCTCGGAAAAGCCCTTGGCGCCGAACCATTCCTTGCCGAATTGTTCGCGGACCTGGTCCAGGCCTTGGCCTTTCAGCTCCCCGTTAATCACGGAAGTCGTGCCGTTCGGATGATCGGCGATCATCCAGCCTTCGCCGATATGTCCCTCTGGAATCTGCAGCCTGAACTGCTCGAGCGCCCGGCCTCCCCATACGCGTTCTTTAAACTCCGGCTGAAATAATAATGGATAAGGTTGTGTCATGTCTTCATCGTTCCTTTCTTGGGTTCGTGTGATCGCTTGGGATAAACCGCTACTATGTAAAACAATACCTTGGGCCGGGCCGATCCCCTTTGGACCGGAATCCATCCGGATGAAGAGGGCGCCGGGCCCCGGGCACAAACGGTTTCAAAGTGTTCAAAGTGTTCAGCATGTCGCGACGCCTGGTGGGCGGAAGCTCGCGGCATGAGCCGCATAAGCGGCCAGCGCGCTATTTTTTCTCCAGCGCAATGACATAAGGGGCATCCGCGCGCTGCAGCTGCCTGTATATGACGGCTTGGGCCGACGACTGGGGCAGGGCGGTGGCCCAAGCGGTTACCGCCTGGGCCTCCAGATCGCCGCCGGCATGACCCGGATACAGCACGGCCGTCATAATGCCCCGCCGTCTCAGCAGGGACAAGCCGGCTTCCAGCGCTTCAATCGTGCTGTCCGGCGTGGTGATGACGGCTTTGTCCGCCTCCTCGGCAGGCAGGTAGCCGAGGTTGAACATCACCGCTCCGACCCGGCCGTGCACGCCCTCCGGCAGCGCTTCCCGCATCGCGGCATGGCTCTGCAGGTACAGCGTCACCGGAGCGATCTGCTCCGGTGCTTCCTGCGCCAGCCGTTGCCGGGTCAGGGTCAGCGCCTGCTCCTGCACGTCAAAGCCGTAGACGTGCCCCTTGGGTCCGGCCGCCTTGGCCAGAAAGAGCGTATCAGCCCCTGTACCGATCGTGGCATCCACGGCAATATCTCCGGGACTCAGTCGCTCAGCGATTTGTTTGTGGGCAAAGCTAAGAACGGAAAGAAATCCCATGCTATGCCTTCCTCCAATACTTACCCTGCCAGCTGTCCCGTGCCTCGAGTTCGGCGTCGATACCGTTCAGCACTTCCCATTTCTCCTGAGACCACATTGGGCCGATCAGCAGCTTCCGCGGGGCGTCGCCCGTCAGGCGATGAACGATCATTTCGGGCGGCAGAAATTCAAGCGTGTCCGCGACCAGCTTAATATATTCATCCTGTTCCAGGAAGCGGAGCAGATCCGCTTCGTACTGCCTGACCATTGGCGTGCCCTTCATCAGGTGAAGCAGATGGATTTTGATGCCCTGAACGTCCATGTTCGCCACGGCGCGCCCGGTCTCCAGCATCATTTCGTGGGTTTCCTGCGGCAGGCCGTAAATGATATGCGCGCATACCCGGATGCCATGCCTCCGCAGCTTCTCCACGGCGTCGATGAAGCACTGGGTGTCATGCGCGCGGTTGATCAGATCGGACGTCTCCTGGTGAATGGTCTGCAGCCCCATTTCGACCCATAGATAGGTCCGCTCGTTCAGCTCCGCCAAATACTCGATCACATCGTCCGGCAGGCAGTCCGGCCGCGTGGCGATGGACAAGCCGACAACACCCGGCTGTTCCAATATGACTTCATAGTACTCGCGCAGCACATCGACGGGCGCGTACGTGTTGGTATAGGCCTGGAAATAACCGATATATCGGGCGTGCGGCCACTTCTCATGCTGTTTGTCCCGGATGCTGTTAAACTGGGTGATCAGGTCGTCGCGCCGGCTGCCGGCAAAGTCGCCCGAGCCCCGGGCGCTGCAGAAGGTGCAGCCGCCCCTTGCGATTGAACCGTCGCGGTTGGGGCAGGTGAATCCGGCATCCAGCATGACCTTGAACACTTTATCGTTAAACTGTTCCCGCATCTCGTAATTCCACGTATGGAATCTTTTATCGCCCCACAGCAGGGGAGAAGAAAGGGTTGGGCTGTTCATGGATGGTACTCCTTTATTGTGCATTGCGGCTTACGCTTGCTCTATTGTAACAAAAATCAGGCCTAAAGGGTATGAGGAGGCCCGTGGGAAACGCTGAGATTTACGGGCTTTTCTCCCCTTGGATTTTGAGCAGTTATTTAATATAGAGCTTCTCCATGAATCGGAGCGAAATACCCGGATATTTCAGGTTCATAGACTGCAAAAAAATGTTTCAAAAACAGCGCCGCTATGCCGCTAATCAGGCGAATATTCCATTGATAAAACTTACATGAAGTGTTATATTTTAATTAGCGTCAGCACCCCGTTTTCGGGGTAAATATTTTATAGAATTCATAAAAGCGTGACGTCATGGCCAACATATTAACCGTGAGGTGATAATGATGAATTCTTCAACTGCTGAGACACAAGGTAAAGGCAAGATTTCTGTAGAGCTGACTCCTGATGAGGCGCTTGCCCTGACAGGCGTAGAGTTTAACGGCAATCCGGAAGTGAAAGCGGCTGCCCGCCGCAAAATTCGCAACGCCTTCGAAAAGACATTTGATTTTCAGCATCAAGATGCGGTAGACTATCAACAATGAAACCGTTGGACCCCAATTCCAAATAGATAATGGAAAAGAATTCCGAATTCCTCGTGTTCGCATGAGAGAGACCGGGATTCTTTTTCTTTTGGGGCGAGTCAAGCTTTCCCTCTTTACATTTCGGCTTAAGTTCGGCACAATATTGCAGTAGCCGCAAGTGCCGCGGCAGGACGGAAGTATAACTAGCGGAGGTATGAGATGCGTTTACGCGGAAGAAAAGGAATCCGGGAAAGTCTGGAAGAACAGCAGGGCTTCGTCGTTCTGGACCCCCGGTCGTATAAAGGAAAATGGTCATCGCTCTTTGGCAACGACCGGCCGATCTACGTGGAGTTTGGCATGGGCAAAGGACAGTTTATCAGTCAGATGAGCTATCGCAACCCGGACATTAATTTTATAGGCATCGATATGTATGATGAACTCATTCGCCGGGCCAGCGAGAAAGCCAAGCTCGCCTGGGCCGAGCGGGAGGTCGAATATCCGCCGAATCTGCGGCTGGCGCTGGCCAATGTCGAATATGCGGAGGAAGTGTTTGCGCCGGGAGAACTCGAGCGGATTTTCCTGAATTTCAGCGATCCTTGGCCGAAGGCCAGACATGCCCGCCGCCGTTTGACACATCCCCGTTTCCTCGACAAATACTGCGGTCTGCTCAACGATAACGGCGAAATTCATCTGAAGACCGACTCGCAGACGCTGTTTGAATTTTCGCTGAATTCCTTTGCGGATTACGGTCTGCAGATGACGAATATCTCGCTGAATCTGCACCGAGAGGGACCGAACGAAGAGCATGTCATGACCGAGTATGAGACTAAATTTGTAGGTCAGGGCATCAACATTCACCGCTGCGAAGTGATTGTGGGCAAGGAAGCGCTGAGCCGGTATCAGAAACAGCGGCTGGACAAATACGGACTGCGGCCGGACAAGCCGGGGCAGCCGGAAGAGGCCTCCAGCGAACGAGCATAGATACGAAATAAGGTGCCTTCCCTCAGGAAGGCACCTTATTTGATTCCAGCATGTCGATGATGCTCTGGGCGCTTTGCATCGGCCGGTAGCGGTCAATGCTCTTCAGCTGCTCTTCGCGGCGCTGCTGGATCGAATCGTATTCGTGGATCAATTTGTTCATCCACTTCGTGATGACCTCCAGAGAGGAAATCGGCTCTCCAAGGCCCTGGGCGGTGAAGTACTGGCAGTTCTCTTCTTCCTGTCCGGGAAGCGGGTGATGGAAGAGCATCGGAATGCCCTTGGCCAAACCTTCCGTACAGGTCATGCCGCCAGGCTTCGTCACGAGCAGATCGGAAACCTCCATCAGCTTATCGACCTCGGGGGTAAACCCGATCAGCCGGATGTTGGGATGGTTGTAGCTCGGATCCTGTTCGAGCTTGCGGAGGACCTTCTCGTTGTTGCCGAGGCAGAACACGATTTGAATCTGGTCCCTCCAGCGGGTCAGGTAATTGTTGATGACTTCGTCATTCATAATGCCCCAGCCGCCGCCCATGACCATCACCGTGGGCATGTTCTTCAGCCCGAACTTCTCCCGAATCTCTTCCTTGACCGGATGCTCCCAGAAGTTCGGATGCACCGGAATACCGGTGACCTCGATTTTGGATGCGGCGACGCCCTGCTCCAGCATCTTCGATTTCACTTCCTGGGTGGAGACCAGGTAGCGGTCTACTTCCGGGCTGATCCAGGTGCCGTGGGCATCGTAATCCGTGATAACCGTGCACAGCGGAATGTTCGAACCGAGCCGTTTCAAGCGGGAAATGACCGCGCTCGGAATCGGATGCGTGCAGACGACGATGTCGGGCCGCAGCTGATTGACGATATTTTTGGTATGTGTATAAAAAATGCGGTGAAGCGCTAATGTCGTAAACCGGTTCAGTGACTTTTTATACTGGTGCCTGTACATCATTCCAACCAGCCTCGGCTGCGAAAGAACGGTCTTCTTGTAGGCGGTAATAATGAGCGGTGCGACCTTGGGATTCAGGAAGCTTCCGAGCTCAAGCACTTTGGTTTGCACACTCGGCGACAGCTTGCGCAGACTGCTTGAGAGTGCGTAAGCCGCTCGAGTATGTCCCGCACCGAAGCCTTCAGATAATAACAATACTCTTTTTTTCATCACTCTCAATTCACCTGTTCCTGCATGTTTTTCCTTATACCCACCATATCGACTTTAGGGCCACAATGCAACTGTTGCTGTAGCTACGGAAGTACCAATTACAGCTCCCGCAAGCACATCGGATGGGTAATGAAGTCCCAAATACATCCGGGAAAATCCGACCACGAGGCTTAAAGCCAAAAAAAGCGCGGTCCACTCAGGATGCCCGATCATCATAGGAACTGCCAAGGAAAATGCTGCCGTCGTATGCCCGGATGGAAACGAATGGTCCACCAGCGGCTTACGAAAGGTGCGGGTTCCCGGCAGGGCGAGATGCGGCCTGACCCGGGGGTACATCTTCTTGGCTGCCGCCACCGGAATGTGGCTGACGGCCAGAGCGACGGCGGCCTGGGCGCCTTGGGTGCTCCATGACGGCGGGGCCAGGCCCCAGCACAGGAGGCAGGCACAGATCGTAAACGTAGCCCCTCCGAGATGCGTTAAATAATACAGCCAAAAATTGAAAAAACGATTATGAAGACGTCCGTTGATCCATTGGAAAAGACGCCGGTCCCATAATTGAAGTTTCTTGAACAAACGTCTCATTCCATCCCTCCGTGTACAGCCAATCTTCTATGAAATAATGGCAGATCATGGACAACTCATGCGATGTTTTTCTAAATTTTATCATATTTCCGAAGGGAGCAGAAACTATAACTTCGTAAGTCCCCTTCTTATAATATATAACCCAGTTCAGGGTCGTTATTTGACGCCGCCCGAGAACTTTGTCGGGAATCGGCCGATCTTGTCCAAAGCCATTTTTCGCGGAAAAATGGGGCCCGGCAAGGAATTGGCCAGTTTTGACTTCCCCCGGAGGAACCTTTACAATGATTCAAACGGGTGCAATCCGTTTATAAAGAATTGATGTTTAAAGTATAACTTTTCTTGGCTTTATCTCGTTTATTTATAAAGTATGCCGATAATCATGGAAACTGATGACTAAAAAAAGGGGGGACCTGAGAAATAAAAACCCGGAAAAGAGATGAAAATAAGAACTAACAGTCATGAATAGGAGCCCGTAAGGGGCTGAACCGTCAGGAAACCGCCTCATTACCGTTTTTTTAGACGATTACGAGGTTTTACGGTTTTGACAAATGACTGAAAAGTGTGGAAAATCGATAGGGTCATCCGAAGCGTTAACAAAACGTAAAAGAATGTAAAAGGTCAAAAGGGTCATAAAGAATTAGAAAAGGGTAACGGCTTTACCGTAATCTATATAGAATGAACTAAAGAAATGAACATTACAGGGCCGTATTGGACCGATATAACAGGAAGTTCAACAAACTTTAGTTCAATCTATCTACAGAGAGAAACATGATTATGAGGGGTAAAAAAGGGGGGTTCTGAGAGTCATGTTAGACGCCATTTTTATCGCGCTCCAGGTTTTGCTGGCCGCGATCGGTGTGTACCAGTTTGTATTTTCCGTTTTGGGACTGTACAGGAAAAAGAGGAAGCAGCATTTTGAACCGACCAAGTCCTTCGCTGTGCTCGTTGCAGCGCACAATGAAGAGCAGGTCGTCGGGGCTCTGATGGAGAACTTGAAGCAGCTGAATTATCCGAAGGAGCTGTACGACGTGTTTGTCATCTGTGACAACTGCACGGACGGTACGGCACGCATCGTGCGCGAGCATGGCATGAACGCCTGCGTACGCACCAACAACAATCTTCGTGGTAAAGGCTACGCTATCGAGTGGATGCTGAAGGAATTGTGGGCCATGCCCCGCCAGTATGATGCGGTCGTCATGTTTGACGCCGACAACCTGGCAGATACGAATTTCTTGAGAGAAATGAACGACGATTTGTGCTCCGGCGCACGCGTCATTCAAGGATACATCGACACCAAGAATCCCGAGGATTCCTGGATTACGGCTGCTTACGGGATTTCGTATTGGTACATCAACCGTCTGTGGCAGCTGTCGCGCCATAACATGAACATGGCCAACTTTCTCGGCGGTACGGGGATGTGTTTTGAAACCAACCTGCTGAAGGAAATGGGCTGGGGGGCGACCAGCTTGGTTGAAGACTTGGAGTTTACAATGCGCAGCGTGAAGCGCGGCGTCTATCCAAAATTCAACTACGACGCCAAGGTGTTCGACGAGAAGCCGCTGACGTTCAAGGCTTCCGCAAGACAGCGCCTGCGCTGGATGCAGGGACACTTTACGGTGGCGCGCCGCTATTTCTTCCCGCTGATCTGGCAAAGTATCAAGGAACGCAGCATCGTCAAGCTGGACTTGGCGCTGTACGGGGCGAACGTATACATCGTTCTCTTGACATTCCTGATGACGGCCACGATCTGGGTGGACAATACGTTCTTCGACGGTCCGAACATCGCCAACCTCTACGGCTATCTGCCGTTGTGGCTGAGCTTTGTGGCGATCGGTGCCAACGTCTTTACGTTCCTGGCTGCGATGATTTTGGAGAAGGTCACCTTCAAGAAGGTCTACTTGTACCTGGTGCTCTTCCCGATCTATCTGATCTCCTGGTATCCAATCACGTTCTATGCGTTCTTCACGCAGAACAACAAGCAGTGGAGCCATACCCAGCATACCCGTGTGGTAAGACTGGAAGAGGTGCAGAGCAAACAGGGGTAAACGCATGGAACCGGGTTGACATTGTCCGGGCCCTGTGTTAAATTATTTAAGTGCTTTAAATATGAAATGGATTCAAAGCAGAAGCTCCAGCTTCTCACCTGACCGACGAAGGTTGGCGGGTTACTGATCCAATGATTTGTGAATGCGATATTTCATGAAGAGTTGATCATAGGGATGCTGGGTGCTGATACCCGCATCCCTTTTTATTTTGCTTCTGCACACAGAAATACCTATTAGATCTGGAGGTGGACGGTTATCAGTAAGGAACATATGATCAATGAGGAGATCCGGGCGAAGGAAGTTCGCTTGGTAGGCGCTGAAGGCGAACAGATTGGCATCAAGCCCCTTCGTGAGGCTCTGCAGATGGCAGCGGATTTGAATCTGGATTTGGTGAACGTGGCGCCGCAGGCGAAGCCGCCGGTGTGCCGCATCATGGATTACGGCAAGTTCCGCTACGAGCAGCAGAAGAAAGAGAAGGAAGCCCGGAAGAATCAGAAAATCGTTGATATTAAAGAAGTATGGTTCCGAGCAAACATTGATGAGCACGACTACCAGACTAAGCTCCGCAATGTCGTCAAGTTCCTGAAGGAAGGCGACAAGGTCAAATGCTCCGTTCGTTTCCGCGGACGCGAAATCGCGCATGCGAGCATCGGCCAGAAGATTCTGGAGCGTGTAAGGGAAGAAGTTGCCGAGCACTCCAGCGTTGAGCGTCAGCCGAAGCTGGAAGGACGCAGCATGATTATGATTTTGGCTCCAAAAGCCCAATGATCCTGAGGAGGAAGTACAATGCCTAAAATGAAAACACACAGCAGCCTTAAAGGCCGCTTCAAAGTTACCGGTTCCGGTAAAGTGACTCGCTACAAAGCTTACAGAAACCATTTGCTTTCCCACAAGTCCAAGCGCGCTAAACGCGTATTGGCAGGCAACCCAGAAATGGCGCCGGGGGACGTAAGACGCTTGAAACAAGGCTTGGCGAACTTGAAATAGTTAATCACACATTTTTGGGAGGTTTATATTATGGCAAGAGTAAAAGGCGGATTCGTCGTTCGTCGTAGACATAAAAAAGTATTGAAACTTGCAAAAGGTTATTTCGGTTCCAAACACCGCATTTTTAAAACAGCTAACGAGCAGGTTATGAAATCCCTCGTGTACGCATACCGTGACCGTCGTCAGACGAAACGGAACTTCCGCAAATTGTGGATCGTGCGTATCAACGCTGCAGCCCGCATGAACGGACTGTCTTACAACAAACTGATGCATGGTCTGAAACTGGCTGGCGTGGACATCAACCGCAAAATGCTGGCTGACCTGGCCGTTAACGACATCAACGCGTTCAACTCGATCGCATCGGTTGCCAAAGAGAAAGTCAACGCGTAATATACTTGTAATGCATATTAAAACCGCCCTAACCGGCGGTTTTTTTAAGATATAAGAAAGAAAATACATCAGAGACTAAACTACCATATATCGCAAGAAAGACCTCCGCTAAAAGCGGTCTGGCTTCATAGAACGTACACCGATAGACGTGTTTCTTTAGATATATGAATCATATCCCCAACAAGAAAAAGCCCCGCTTGCTAACATAAATCAGAACCTAGCGTCGCAGGTACCGGGTGCCGCACTCATGAATGGGTATGAATGTTAATTTCACGTATCTTTTCATTCGAGAATCGACATCAGGTGAGCTTATGGACAGCTACTCTTCCATGGAAATAACAGGCTGTGTGATTTATGGCAAAATAAAGCGTTTTCCCTTGATTTTTCACTAAAAAAGTTTTATTTTCTGACGTAAATTTGCTGGATTTTGGCGTAGGTAAAATGTATAATCTGTTCTGTGGAATGTCCGACATTTGAACAAGCCTTCACAAGCAATTAATTGACCATAGATCAATTGCTGAAGGGCGAAGACAGGTGAAAGGATATAATTCATTCTAGGGGGACTATAAGTTAATGAAGAAAATGTTCAAATTGTCGCTGATTATGCTGCTTACATTTTCAGTTGTACTGGCTGGCTGCGGTAAAAAGAACGAAGATACGAGCAGCTCGTCCGGCGGCAGCGAAGAAGGCGGCGCAGCAAAATCTAGCGTGAAGGTCGGTCTCGTGACTGACGTTGGCGGGGTTAATGACCAGTCCTTTAACCAATCCGCTTGGGAAGCTCTCGAAGCTTTGAAGAAGGACAAGGGGATCGAAGCCCAGTATCTGCAAAGTAAGTCCAAAGAAGATTATGTTCCGAACCTGAACAAATATGTCAAAGGCAAATACGACCTCACTTGGGGGATCGGCTTTGACCTCGGGGAAGACATGAAGACGGTGGCCCAACAGAACCCGGATGCCAAAATGGCAATTATTGATGCAGAAGTAGACGCACCTAACGTTCGTTCCGTGACATTCCAGGAGAATGAAGGAGCATTTTTGGTTGGTGTCGTGGCAGGCTCCATGACGAAATCGAACAAAATCGGTTTTGTTGGCGGATCCGAAATTCCGGTTATCAAACGCTTTGAGGCTGGTTTCGTAGCTGGCGTTGCCGCAGCGAATCCAGAAGCAAAAGTCACAGTCAACTACACCGGTGCATTTGACGCGCCTGACAAAGGTAAAGCGGCTGCAGCTACTTTGTATAACAATGGCGTAGATATTATTTTCCATGCTGCCGGTGCTACTGGTAATGGAGTATTCAACGAAGCGATTGAAAGAAATAAAGCAGGTGGCAGCAAAGTTTGGGTTATCGGCGTAGACAAAGATCAGTCTTTGAAATTCGGCGACGATGTAACGCTGACCTCGATGGTTAAAGGCGTGTCCACCGCGGTTGATAAAGTGACCAAAGAAGTGATTGACGGTACGTTCAAAGGCGGGCATGAAACTCTTGGTCTGAAGGAAAACGGCGTAGGTCTGGCCGATACCTCGAGCAAAAACGTCCCTGCTGACGTCCTGAAAAAAGTGGATGAGTTCAAGCAAAAAATCATCGACGGCGAGATCAAAGTTCCTGAAACCCCTGCAAAATAACCCCATAATGATAATTTGAACTGATATAATTCATGTGTACCAAACGGCAAGGCTGGTTATTATGACTAGCCTTGTCTTACGTTATGGCCCAAACAGAGGCCGCAAAATATGTGATAAGGGTGATCTCATGGATGCAGCGACCCCTGTCGTTGAGTTGAAGCAAATTACCAAACGCTTTCCCGGCATCGTTGCCAACGACTCCATCAGCTTGAAGCTGCACAAGGGCGAAATCCATGCACTGCTCGGTGAGAACGGTGCGGGGAAGTCGACCTTGATGAATATCGTGTTTGGCTTGTACCAGCCTGATGAAGGCAGTATCGAAGTGAACGGCAAGCCCGTCATCATTGACAGTCCTAATAAAGCGATCGAGCTGGGCATCGGCATGGTGCATCAGCATTTTAAATTGGTTCAGCCGTTTACGGTAACCGAAAATATCGTGCTGGGGATGGAGCCCAAAATTGCCGGGGTGCATCTGAACTACAGAGCATCGGTTGCCAAGATCAAGGCCCTGTCCGACCAGTATGGTTTGAGGGTTAATCCGCATGCCAAAATTCACGACATATCCGTCGGGATGCAGCAGCGCGTCGAGATCTTGAAGACGCTTTACCGCGGCGCTGACATACTAATCTTCGACGAGCCGACAGCCGTGCTTACACCGCAGGAAATCGGCGAACTCATGGGAATTATGAAGCGGCTGGTCGCCGAAGGCAAATCAATTATTTTGATTACGCACAAGCTCAAGGAAATTATGCAAATTTCCGACACGGTGACGATTATTCGACGAGGGAAAGTCATCGACACTTTGAAGACATCCCTGACGAATCCGAACGAGCTTGCCGAGAAAATGGTGGGCCGCAGCGTCTCCTTTAAGGTGGACAAGCAGCCGTCCGTACCGAAGCAAACCGTGCTTAATGTAAAAAATCTGGTGTCCAAAAACAAAGAGGGGATTCCCGTTCTGAACGGGCTTGATCTCCAGGTGCGTGCAGGGGAAATTCTCGGCATCGCCGGCGTTGACGGGAACGGGCAGAGCGAGCTGATCGAAGCGCTGACGGGTCTGAGCAAGGTTGACAGCGGCCTGATCGAAATCAACGGCAAGGATATTACCAATAAACCACCGCGTTTCATTTCGGAAAGCGGGGTATCACATATTCCGGAGGACCGCCATAAACACGGGCTTGTCCTTGATTTTTCGATGAGTGAAAATATGGTGCTGGAAACGTATTATAAAGCTCCTTATACCAAAGGCGGCTTTTTGAATAAAAGCGCCATTGACGACCAGGCGAAACGCCTGATCGAGCAATTTGACGTCAGAACGCCGAGCATTGAGACGAAGGCTCGTGCTTTATCCGGCGGTAATCAGCAGAAGGCGATTATAGCCCGGGAAATAGATAAAGATCCGGATCTGCTCATCGCAGCGCAGCCGACGCGGGGACTTGACGTCGGTGCGATCGAGTTTGTGCAGAAGCAGCTTGTTGCGCAGCGGGACAAGGGGAAAGCCGTGCTGCTGATCTCCTTCGAGCTGGACGAGATCATTAACGTGTCCGACCGGATTGCGGTCATTTACGAAGGGCAGATCGTCGGTGAAGTGCGGCCGGAAGACACGAATGACCAGGAGCTGGGTCTGATGATGGCGGGCAGCAAGGTTGCGGGAGGTAAGGTCTAATGAATAAATTGTTTAAAATTTTTACCGTCAACAGCCTGTTGACGCCTCTCGTATCGATTGTGCTTGGACTCATCGTAGGGGCCATCATTATGCTGATCGGGGGGTACGATCCGATACTGGCGTACAGCTCCCTGTTCAGCACCGTATTTGGAAACCTGTACGATTTCGGGGAAACGATCCGCGAAATTACCCCGCTTATCATGACCGGTCTTGCCGTCGCATTTGCGTTTCGGGCAGGTCTGTTCAACATCGGGGCGGAGGGGCAGTATATTGTCGGCATGACCGCCGCGACTGTGGTCGGGATCAAGCTGACTGGGCTGCCAATCGTCGTACATGCCATTGTCGCGATCATTGCCGGCGGATTGGCCGGAGGGATCTGGGCTGGCATCACCGGTTATCTCAAAGCCAAGCGGGGCGTAAACGAAGTTATTATTTCGATTATGCTGAACTGGACCGGCCTGTATTTGAGTAACTATATCGTGAGAAACTTCCTGCTTCTCAAGGGCCAGCAGCGCTCTGAGGACATCCAGGATACGGCATCGATTTCGATCGGCTGGCTGTCCGACATGTTCAGCGATGCGCGTATGCACTGGGGAACCGCGATTGCGATTCTAGCAGCTGTGTTTTTCTATGTGTTCATGTGGAAGAGCAAGCAGGGGTATGAGCTGCGGGCCGTAGGACATAACGGGGATGCCGCGAAATATGCGGGGATGAACGTAAAAAGCAATATCGTGAAAGCCATGTTCATCAGCGGTGTTTTCGCCGGATTGGGCGGTGCCTTTCAGGTGCTTGGCGTATTTCATTACCAGGCGATCTTCACGGGGTCTCCGGGCGTCGGCTTTGACGGAATCGCGGTGGCGCTGATCGGTATGAACCATCCGTTTGGTATTTTGCTGTCCGCCGCCTTGTTCGGTACGCTGACTTACGGCTCTGCGGGCATGAGCTTTGGCGCGGACGTTCCACCGGAAATTATCCGGATCGTTATCGGATCCATCATATTCTTTATTGCTGCACAAGGCATTGTGCGCTGGGTTCTGAAGCCCTTCTATCTGAAGCGCAAGAAAGAGAAGGTGTTGTAAATGGATTGGATCACAACAATTGGCCAGCTGCTGAATACGACGCTCGTTTTTTCGACAGCGCTCATTTTTGCTGCCATGGGCGGCATCTTCTCTGAACGCTCCGGGGTAACGAACATCGGGATTGAGGGTTTGATGACCTTCGGTGCGTTTGCGGCCGGCGTCGCTTCCTATTATGCGGAAGATGCAGGCATGGGAGCGGCTTCCCCTTATATCGGCATGCTTGCTGCGATCGTGATCGGGCTAGTCGCTTCGCTGATTCATGCCGTCGCCTCGATCACCTTTAAGGCGGATCAGGTGATCAGCGGCGTCGTGATCAACTTCCTGGCAACAGGAAGCACGCTGTATATGGTCAAGCTGATGTTTGAAGGTGCGGGAGAAACACCGTTGTTAAATGAGTCTCTGGAAAAATGGAAGATTCCTTTCCTTTCCAAAATTCCGATTATCGGGGAAGGCATATTCAGCAATTACCCGACAACATATCTGGCTATTATTGTCGTTATCGTTGCTTCGTATATTCTGTACAAAACCTCCTTCGGCCTTCGTCTGCGCGCGGTCGGAGAGCATCCAAGCGCCGCCGACACGGTCGGCGTCAAAGTGCGCCGGATGCGGTATATCGGGGTGATGATCAGCGGTGCTTTGGCGGCGCTTGGCGGAGCTACGGTTACGCTCACGACGACGAGCACGTTTTCGCATAATACGATTTCAGGCCAAGGTTTTATCGCGATCGCTGCGATGATTTTCGGGAAGTGGAATCCGCTTGGTGCGTTCGGGGCAGCTGTGTTTTTCGGCTTCTCCCAGGCCATCGGAAACTACTTCCAGCTCTTCGATTGGGCGCATGACATTCCGCAGGAATTTATTTACATGCTCCCGTACGTACTGACCGTTATCGTTCTGGTGGCGGCCGTGGGACGCTCGTCTGCGCCGGCTGCGCTGGGGGAACCGTACGATCCGGGAAAAAGATAACGATCGAACCGCAAAAAGGCTGCATTCCATTCAACTGGAGTGCAGCTTTTTTTGATTAAGCGCCAGCTTGGCAGGCGGCATAGTACATGCTTCCAATGCTTGCGCCCGCGATGCCTGCTTCACCCATCTTCCCGGGAACCGGGCTATGGAACAAGCGCCGTGCGGGGCATTCGAATAGATTGATGTGAAGACCATTGGAGGAGGGATTACATGCAACAGTCTGTGACTCGTAAACACGCCCAGAAGTTTGTTGGTAAACATATTGTAGCTGCCAAAAAAGACGGAAGCCTGGTGACCGGAAAATTGCTGCGCATCTCGGGCAACCGCCTGATTCTGCAGCGGGATAAAGGGAAAAAGGTTCACACCAAAGCGATCATTCCGCTCGTCTTGTTTGATCTGCTGGCGATCGGAACGGCTCCATACGCCTACGGCCCTTACGGGGGTTACGGCGGGGTTCCTTATGGCGGCTACGGCCCTGGATACGGCCCCGTCGGATATCCGGGCGCTTATCCTTACGGCGGTGGATTCTGGTAAAACCTTTAATTACCGGTTCACTTATTAAGGGGAGTGCAGGAAGTTCTCGGCACGGCTAGGAAAGCCGCTTTTCCAATTCGTAGCACTGGTTTTTGGCGTGGTACTTGATATTGAAATATCCTAACTTTTGATAGAATATCATACCGTTCGCATTCCCAGAATCAACCATGACTTTCGACCGTTTGCACCCGCGTGACAACGCAAATCTTTCCGCATGGGCCATCAAGAGGTTTCCCCATCTTTTGCGCTGTGATTCGGGTGCGACGGCCAACATATCGATATAGAGCAGATCGCCGTGAAGCATAAAATGGACAAATCCGACTGGATCCCCTTCGTAATAGGGGGAAGCGATGAGCGTCACGCCGCGGTTCATGCGCCCGGGAAGATCCTTTCGCACCTGCTCCAATTGGCTTTTGGTCATATGGGACAGCGGGACAAGCTGGGTCTCGATTAAATGCATGATGACAGCATCGTCCTGCTTGGGTCTGCGGTATCTAATCATAGAGTCTGTCCTCCGTTCTGCTGCCCAATTCATCCATGAGCGACATACGTCATCATATGAAAATAGGGGTGGGCGGTGTGCCGAAAGTTCCCGGGAAAATGGAGGACAAAAGCGGACATGTATTTTTTTATCCGAATCTGGGTATTGACTATAGAATCGATGGGTCATATAATGTGTCTAAACATTTTATCGAGTATACAGTCATCGGCAATGAAGAGGACGAAGTTTAAAGGGCTCTTTTGAACAGAGAGTGAGAGGATCTGCTGCAACCTCCGCCAAAACCCCTTTTATACGAGCTCACCTCGGAGCTGTTCTCCTGAAAAGCGCTAAAGCCTATTAGGGAGAATCGTCAGGTCCACGTTACGGACTCAAGGTATGGAAACGGATGAGCCATCGATGATGAGGCACCGTTCCTGATTTTCTATACCTGCTGAGGCTGTGCACTGTGAAGTGCGGAGCAAATATGGGTGGTACCACGGAAGAACAACCTTTCGTCCCTCACACAAGAGCATTGTGTGATGAGGGATGGAAGGTTTTTTTGTTTACCATCACAAAAAAATGAACGTATTCTTGAGAGGAGGATGACTGATGAGCGCGCAAATTCCTGAAGTGCGGTCTACAGAACAATTACGTGAGAAATGGATGAAGCCGGAAGTCATTTCCGGCTCGGAAATACTGCTTCGCAGCCTTCTGCTGGAAGGTGTCGAGTGTGTTTTCGGGTATCCGGGCGGGGCAGTGCTTTACATTTACGATGCGATGTATGGATTTAAGGATTTCAAACATGTGCTGACTCGTCACGAGCAGGGAGCGATCCATGCGGCAGACGGTTACGCACGGGCAAGCGGCAAAGTCGGCGTGTGTATAGCAACATCGGGACCGGGGGCGACCAACCTGGTCACAGGAATTGCCACCGCTTATATGGATTCCGTCCCTCTGGTTGTTATCACGGGTAACGTCGCAACGAGCCTGATTGGAACGGATGCTTTTCAGGAGGCCGACATTACCGGCATTACGATGCCGATTACGAAGCACAGCTATCTCGTCCGAGATGTTAAGGATCTGCCGAGAATCATTCACGAAGCATTCCACATCGCTTCGACCGGCCGCAAAGGTCCGGTGCTGATCGACATTCCGAAGGACGTATCGGCGGCGCTTACGCTGTTCGAACCGGGAAACAGCATCAACCTTCGCGGATACAACCCGCGCCTGGTGCCTAACAAGCTTCAGCTCGACAAGCTGGTTGCAGCGATCGAAGAGAGCGAGCGGCCGATGATCATTGCCGGCGGCGGCGTGATCTACTCCGGCGGACATGAAGCGCTGTACGAATTCGTGAAGCGGACCGAAATTCCGATCACGACCACGCTTCTCGGTCTGGGCGCATTCCCGAGCGGGCACGAGCTCTGGACGGGCATGCCGGGGATGCACGGAACTTACGCCTCCAACATGGCGATTCAGGAGTCGGATCTGCTGATCAATATCGGCGCACGGTTCGATGACCGGGTAACCGGCAAACTGAACGGATTTGCCCCGAAAGCGAAAATCGTGCACATCGACATCGATCCGGCGGAAATCGGCAAAAACGTGCCGACAGACATTCCGATCGTAGGCGACTGCAAGACGGTGCTGGAAATGCTGAACAACGATGTGAAGCGGGCCGGCAAGGCTGAAGCCTGGAGAACCCGGGTACAGCAGTGGAAGCTGGAGCAACCGCTCCGCTACGCTGATTCAGATACAGAGCTCAAGCCGCAATGGGTTATCGAGCTGCTGAACGATACGACGAAGGGCGAAGCGATCGTCACGACCGACGTAGGCCAGCATCAAATGTGGGCGGCACAGTACTATAAGTTCAATCAGCCGCGCTCCTGGGTGACCTCGGGCGGACTCGGAACGATGGGATTTGGACTTCCTTCCGCCATCGGCGCCCAAATGGCCAATCCGGAAAGGCTCGTCATTTCGGTGAATGGTGACGGCGGCATGCAGATGTGTTCTCAGGAGCTTGCCATCTGCGCCATCAACAACATACCGGTGAAGGTCGTCATCATCAACAACCAGGTGCTTGGTATGGTTCGTCAGTGGCAGGAACTGATTTACGATAACCGTTACAGCCATATCGACCTGGAAGGAAGCCCGGATTTCGTTAAACTGGCCGAGGCTTACGGAGTGAAGGGACTTCGGGCGACGAACAAGGAAGAGGCCAGAACAGCCTGGAAAGAAGCGCTCGAAACACCGGGACCTGTCGTTGTGGAATTTGTGGTCAGCAAGGGTGAGAACGTGTATCCGATGGTAACTCAAGGCTCGACCATTGATCAAATGTTGATGGGGGATGCATAATTATGAGCATGAGACATACCATTGCCGTTCTAGTGAATGACCAGCCGGGCGTGCTGCAGCGGGTATCCGGACTGTTTGGACGCCGCGGCTTCAACATTGAGAGCATTACGGTCGGGCAGTCGGAAGAAGCGGGGCTCTCCCGCATGGTCATCGTCACGATCGGTGACGACATGACGCTGGAGCAAATCGAGAAGCAGCTGTACAAATTGATCGATGTCATCAAGGTGATCAACCTTAGCTCCAAGCCAATGGTAGCGCGGGAGCTGGCGCTGATCAAAGTCAGCGCGGAGCCGGCGGAACGTCCGGAAATCCTCGGCGTCGTGGAAACGTTCCGCGCTTCGGTCGTCGATATCGGAAGCGGCAGCATCATGGTTCAGGTTGTCGGGGATTCCTCGAAAATCGACGCCATGATCGAGCTCTTGAAGCCGTACGGAATCCGGGAGCTCTCTCGCACCGGAGTCACCGCCATGATTCGCGGAAATGCATAATCATACACAACAACATATTCATTAAATTCCCGCTAAAGAGCGGGGGTTTGAGAGGATCGTATCCCGAAAGCGGGACAAACCGGGTGCAGGGTCCTTTGAAACACCCGCTCTTTATGAAGGGTTCTTTTTAAAAACAAAGGAGGATTTATTCACATGCCAGTTACAACTTATTACGAGCAAGACGCAGAACTCAGCGCTTTAAAAGGAAAAACCGTTGCCGTTATCGGATACGGAAGCCAAGGCCACGCACAGGCGCAAAACCTGCGTGACAGCGGTGTCAAGGTCGTTATCGGTCTTCGCGAAGGCAAATCTTTCGATAAAGCCAAAAACGACGGTTTCGAAGTTCTGTCCGTTGCCGAAGCAACAAGCCAAGCGGACGTGGTACAAATCCTGATGCCAGACGAAACTCAAGCATCCGTGTACAAAAACGAAATCGAGCCTAACCTGAAAAAAGGCGCTGCGCTCATGTTCTCCCATGGCTTCAACGTTCATTTTGGACAAATCGTCGCTCCTAAAGATTCCGACGTGCTCCTGGTTGCTCCAAAATCCCCAGGCCACATGGTTCGCCGCACGTATGTCGAAGGCTTCGGGGTTCCTGGCCTGATCGCCATCGAGCAGGACGCTACTGGCAATGCGAAGCAAATCGGACTGGCCTATGCAAAAGGTATCGGCTGTACCCGCGCAGGGGTTATCGAAACTTCCTTCCGCGAAGAAACCGAAACCGATTTGTTCGGTGAGCAAGCCGTACTTTGCGGCGGCGTAACTGCGCTGATCAAAGCCGGATTCGAAACGCTGGTTGAAGCTGGATACGCTCCGGAAATGGCTTACTTCGAGTGCCTCCACGAAATGAAGCTGATCGTTGACCTGATCTATGAAGGAGGCATGGCTAACATGCGTGACTCCATCTCCAATACGGCTGAGTACGGTGACTATGTAACTGGACCTCGCATCGTAACGGAAGAAACGAAGAAAGCGATGAAGGAAGTGCTGTCCGACATCCAACAAGGTAAATTCGCCCGCGACTTTATCCTTGAGAACCAGTCCAACCGTGCATTCCTGAATGCAACGCGCCGTAACGAAGCTAACCATCCGATCGAAGTTGTCGGCGGTCAGCTGCGCGAAATGATGCATTGGATCAAGAAATAACATACGGCACTCATCCATCAATAAAAAAAGGCGGATCCCCGGATTTAGAGGGGATCCGCCTTTTGCATTTCGAAAGCAGTGATGTTAGCTGATAAGAAGCTTCCCGAATTCCGCGAACAACGCGGCAGCCGCCGTCTATATAGCAGATACCGGTAGACGGGTAATTACATGGCTTGTTACGCCTGCTTACCAAGCATACGCCTCGGGAGCGGCGCCTCCCGGTCCCGGGAAGATTTCGTCCAGCCGCTTCAGCACGGCCTCATCCAGCTTGATTTCGAGCGCGCCGAGGGAGCTTTCGAACTGCTCCAATGTACGCGGCCCGATGATCGGCGCTGTCACCGCCGGATTGCTCAGCAGCCAGGCAAGCGCGACGTTATCCTGCGGCTCGCCGAGCTCATTGCACAATTCGGCAAACGCCTCGAGCTTGGCGCGATGCTTCTCGATGCGCTCCGCGCTTCCGCCGCTGCGCGTGCCTTCCAGCTTCTTCAGCGCGTTGCGTCCGAGCAATCCGCCGTCGAGCGGGCTCCACGGGATCACGCCAAGGCCGAGGCTTTGCGCAGCCGGCAGCACTTCCAGCTCCGGAAGGCGGCAGTTCAGGCTGTATTTATGCTGCTCGGACACCAGGCCGAGGAAATGGCGGTTCTTCGCTTCGCTTTGGGCGATGGCCAGCTGCCAGGCAGCAAAGTTGCTGGAGCCGACGTAGCCGATTTTGCCCTGGTTCGCCGCGATTTCAAAAGCGCCCCACAGCTCGTCCCAAGTGACGTTCGGGTCGACATGGTGCATTTGGTACAGCTCGATATGGTCGGTCTGCAGGCGACGGAGCGATCCTTCCAGGTGTCTGCGGATTTTGTACGAGGACAGGCCCCGCGCCCCGTTCGGACCGTCCGCCGGGTCGCTCATGTCGCCATGAACCTTGGTGGCGAGGACCACCTTTTCGCGGCGGCCGCCGCCCTGGGCAAACCAGCGGCCAATAATGGTTTCGGTCAAGCCGGAATTTTCGCCCCAGCCGTAAATGTTAGCGGTATCAAAAAACTGAACGCCGGCGTCAAGCGCCGCGTCCATGATGCGGAACGCTTCCTTCTCGTCCGTCGCCGGACCGAAATTCATCGTTCCCAGGCACAAGCGGCTCACTTTTAAACCCGATTTTCCCAAATACGTATACTGCATGAATCCGTTCAACTCCTTTGCGATTGAAGAGTATAAATCCAAACAATATCATTGTACCCGGAATAATCAGGAAAAGAAATGTGCCATGTTAAGGGCAGGTATAGAATAATTTAATCCATTTGGTCAGCTTATAGGAAAATACTATTAAGGTCATAGATTCTATATCTTGGTCAATGCTCTCCTTCATGTGTTAAAACAGTATATAGAGAATTAGGACAGTGAAAACGAGGTACCTGTACCTGGAGGAGTGACTGATATTATGGCAGAGGTTAAAAAGATTGCAGTAATCGCAGGGGACGGCATCGGGCCGGAGGTTGTCGCAGAAGCGGAGAAAGTGCTCAAGCGCACGGAGGAGCTGTTCGGCTATTCGTTTGAAACGGAGCATGCGCTGTTCGGGGGAATCGCAATCGACGAGAAGGGGACCCCGCTTCCGGAAGAGACGCTGGCGGTATGTAAAAATGCAGACGCGGTGCTGCTTGGCGCGGTAGGCGGACCGAAATGGGACAACAATCCGAAGGAACTCCGTCCGGAGACTGGCCTGCTCGGTATCCGCAAAGCGCTCGGATTGTTCTCCAACCTGCGTCCAGCCGTGGTGTTCGACTGCTTGAAGGACGCATCGACGCTGAAGCCTGAGGTGCTGGAAGGCACGGACCTGATGGTCGTACGGGAGCTGACCGGCGGCATTTACTTCGGTGACAAGCTGAGACGCCAAGGCGAGCATGGCGAAGAAGCGGTGGACACTTGCGTGTACAATGTGGCGGAAGTGGAACGGATCGTGCGCCAAGCCTTTGAAATCGCCCAGAAGCGCCGCAAGAAGCTCGCTTCCGTCGATAAGGCGAACGTGCTCGAAACTTCCCGCCTGTGGCGTGAAGTGGTGAATCGGGTCGCTCCGGATTATCCGGACGTGGAGCTGGAGCATGTGCTTGTCGACAACTGCGCCATGCAGCTGCTGCGCCGGCCAGCCAGCTTCGACGTCATCGTGACGGAGAACATGTTTGGCGATATTTTGAGCGACGAAGCCGCCATGCTGACCGGGTCGATCGGCATGCTGTCGTCCGCTTCGATGGGAGAAGGCGCGTTCGGCTTGTATGAGCCGGTTCACGGCTCTGCACCGGATATAGCGGGTCAAAACCTGGCGAATCCGATCGCCACGATTCTGTCACTGGCGCTGATGTTCCGCCTCACGTTTGGATACGGCGATGCGGCAGACGCGATTGAAGCAGCTGTGGCTGACGTGCTGAATGCCGGACATCGCACAGGCGACATCGCTGTGGATAAGAGCAAGGCGATCGGCACCCGGGAGATGGGCGACCTGATCGTGGCTGCGATGAAGAAGTAATTTTCAACGTAATATTGAGGTCGTTTTAACGCTATATAAATGAAGGGATTTTTTTGGAAAGGGTGCTGCCGGGTGATCGGCGGCCCCTTTTTTCACATCCGTCTGCTGAAGATGCGTTGAAAAGTTCACGATTTTTTCTTATTTATAATTATTATAAATAAATAACCTATATAATCTTGACTTTGATTTCGTCGAATGATACCATTTGAAATGTAGATTCCACTTGGGATGCAATACGATACTCAATCTAGAACAGAGCAGTTGTTCTTTATATTAAAGGAGGAATTTTTGACATGGCAGAACGTTTAGTAGGTAAACCGGCTCCTGAATTTACGATGGAAACTGTAACAGGTGACGGCACGGATTTCAGCAAAGCAAGCCTGACTGACTATCGCGGTAAATGGCTCGTATTTTTCTTCTATCCACTCGATTTCACTTTCGTATGCCCTACGGAAATCACTGCGCTGAGCGATGCTTACGAGCAGTTCAAAGCGCTTGACGCTGAAATTCTGGGTGTGAGCACGGACTCCATCCACAGCCACAAGGCTTGGATCAACACACCGCGCGACTCGAACGGTCTTGGAAAAATCAACTTCCCGCTGGCTTCCGACATCACGAGATCCGTTGCAAAAGACTACGGCGTGTACATCGAAGAAGAAGGCGTTGCTCTTCGCGGTCTGTTCATCATCGACCCTGAAGGCGAGCTGAAATATCAAGTGGTTAACCACAACGATATCGGCCGCAGCGTTGAAGAAACCCTTCGTGTCCTCCAGGCGCTTCAATCCGGCGGATTGTGCGCAATGAACTGGAAACCAGGCGACAAAAATCTGGTAACCAACTAATTTTTAAATATTCGGACAAGCCCCCTTTGCCTTGCTTGATGCAGGCCAAGGGGGTTTTTCATCAACTATGGTTTTGGGTTTAGAATGCCTCGGAGAAGTTGAAATATGGCTGGGAGCGGCATAACGTCTTGTTTTGGCATTAATATAGAATGAACTCATCTATTTAGCAGGATTTGAACAGGGCGATATAGAAAACCAAAGAGCAGGCATACATGAGAAAACTTGGGTCCCGTCAGGGTTGAAAAAAAGGAATTGTCGAGCTTGGAATCGAATACATTATGAAGAAATACGGTGGAATCCAGAGGAGGGTGAACTGGAATGAGTTATTGCTGCGGAGCAAGTATGGTTGGAACGAAAGGTACACTTAAACATTATCGCACTCAAGTCCATAATGTTCCCCTGTTGTTCTGTCCCGTGTGCCACCGGGTTGAGGTTCATTACAAGGTTGAGAATGAATACGAAATTTTGGCCGAATATGCGCATGGTGACGGGGCGGCAGAAATTGACTTTCAGGATTATGTGATCGAGGACGAAGAGACCATTTTTGAAAATGTGGTCAACTGTGAGAAGGAAGATCCGAAAGACATCATTCAGAGCCAGATTGACATGGCCCTTGATTTGTTGACGGTCGCCAAGCAAATTCAAGACGAGAAATGGCAGAGCGAGCTGAAGAAAAGACTCGCGGTCATGAGCCAACGCCGGCTGCGTCTTCAGCATAAATCATAAAATTTCATCGGATACCCGGGCCTGCCGTCGAATCGGCGGAAATCGTCCCGGCTGAGCGCCCGGTCATGACATAGCATCAGGTACAAAAATAAATTTTTTGTGTCTGATGCTTTTGTTTTAAGATTCGCTTTCGCAAGAGGCGACATCCTTATTTTTACAGGAGAAACTTCTGCATAAGCGGGGACTTTCGGCTAAGAAAGAGCACCGATTGACGGCCATCATTTTCAGGCTGGGACCATTTTTTCTTTTTTCGACAGTATCTCTTGTTGAGTTTTCCGGCGAGCTTGTCTATGATTAAACTAATCTTTATTACTGGCCAAAAGATGGAATATCTGCCTGCTAACGATTTGCCAATTCCGTCATTTCCTTATAAAGGGGGGGCATCGTGTGAGCGAAATCCAAGAGACGTTGTTGCAGTCCCTGGAGGCGTTTCAATCTACGCAGCTTGTGAAGAACAAGTACGAGAACATTTTGGAGCACTTGGACAGTGGGGTAATCCTTTTCGACAGTGAAGGCGTTTTGACATTTATTAATGTGCAAATGGCGAGGTTGTTGGAAATTTCCCGTAAGTCGTTGACTGGCCTAACCTTGCTTCAAATTTTGCGTCATCCCCAGTTAAGCAGGTATAAGAAGAAGAAAATATTGCGTATTTACCGCGAAACCATTTTTCACCGAAAAAGATACCATGAGCTAAGTGATGAAACCGGACGCCAGTGGCTTCTTACGGTCACCTACGGCGACCAAATGGACGGTGATTTTTTATTTAGTGTCAAGGATGTATCCGATTTCAAGCAGATCGAACAAACCGCCTACCGAAACGACAAGCTGGCGATGCTCGGCAAAATTTCGGCATCGATCGCCCACGAAATCCGCAACCCGCTCACGGCCATCCGTGGATTCATTCAGCTGCTGAGACCTCATTTGACCAAGCTCGGAAAAGACGAGTATGCCCGCATTATATTGACCGAGATCGACCGGGCGAACGACATTATTTATGAATTTCTGAATTCGTCCAAGCCATCTGCGCCGCAAACGACCGTCATCCCGGTTTCGTCTTTGCTGAAGGAAGTTGTTCTCCTTACGGAGAGCGAAGCGCTGATGAATGGCTGCGAGGTTGTTTTGCTCGATGAGTCTAAGCCCCTTCATATTTCCGTCGATGTGAAGCAGATTAAGCAGGTCATTCTCAACATCATTAAAAACGCCATGGATGCGATTGCTGATCAGGGACATGAGCATACCGGGAAGATTGAAATCCGCACGCGCAAGGACCAGAAAAACGTGAATATATGTATTTCGGATAACGGAAAGGGTATGGATCATATCACGCTGAGCCATTTATTTGATCCTTTCTTTACGACCAAGGAAAGCGGGACAGGCCTTGGTCTGTCCGTCAGTTACCGGATCATCAAGAATCACCGGGGATATATCTCTGTGGACAGCAAAGTAGGGAAGGGAACAGAGTTTGTGATCTCGCTTCCGATCGTTGAAATGTCCTGATTCGGCACAGCAGGAACATTTTGTCTTTGGAGTTGCTTTGGACAACGGTGGAATAATATATATGACTATCGTCCGAAAACTTGAAGACAAAGGAAGATGACGCCGATGAATGGACATCCGTTTTCCGAAGGACAAGATATTACGGTCACATGGAAGGATCATACGGAAGCTATTCAGCTCAGTGTGGATGCGCTTGTTGTTATGGTTTCCCAAAAGGACTTTGAGGATAACGCATTTTCTCCCAGTCTTGCACCCATTGTGCAGCAGCTCAGGGACAGCCGCCTGTTCGGTGCTGCCTTCAATCAAATCCACGCACTGCCTGTGCCTGATTCAAGCGGCCATCGCGCCGTTATTCTAGTCGGGATCGGCGAACGTCCGCTGACCTCCGAAGAACTCAGGCTTGCTGCCGCCCAGGCGGCTAAAACCGCGCTCAAAATCCAAGCCCAAAGCCTGGCATGGGAAGTGCCGATGACCATGATGCGATTTACTGCGGAACAGAACACGATCACTGCGGCCCAGGCCCTGACCGAAGGGTTCATTCTGGGCGCATACCGGATCAAGCAGTACAAACGAAACCATCCGACGTACCCTGGAATTAAAGAGCTGGTGCTTTTTCGAAAAGGAAACGCGGATCCCCGGGAAGCGGAAGAATGGCGTCAAGGCATTGTCCGAGGGAAAGCAGCGGCCGAAGCTACCTGTTTGGCGCGGGATTTAACGAACCTCCCTGGAAATATGCTTGTTCCAGAAGATCTGGCGAAGCATGCGCAGCGTATTGCCCGGAAGCATGGCATGGAATCACACACGCTGGATGTCGAAGAGCAAAAGGCGCTCGGCATGGGTGGATTGCTCTCGGTTGGCCAGGGGAGCATTCAACCTCCGCGGATGATCGTGATGAAGTATCAAGGAAGGGACAGCTGGGATGGCGTTATAGGGCTTGTCGGCAAAGGCATTACGTTCGATACCGGGGGCATCTCGCTGAAGAAGCGGCTCGGTATGGAAGAGATGATCAGCGATATGGCCGGAGCCGCTGCGGTGCTGGGTGTCATGAACGCACTTGGAACGCTGAAGCCGAAGGTGAACGTCGTGGCCGTCATTCCGAGTGCCGAGAACATGCCTGGAGGCGGTGCCTTTAAGCCGGGGGACGTGATCCGGTCGTTCAGCGGGCGGACGATCGAAGTGCTGAACACCGATGCGGAAGGCAGAGTGGTGCTCGCCGATGGCATGACTTATGCCAGACAGCTCGGAGCGGTTCGTCTCATCGATGTGGCGACGCTCACAGGCGCCGTCGTGACGGCTTTAGGGGATGTGGCGACAGGAGCGGTAACGAACGATGACACTTTTCTCCAGGAGCTGATCCTCGCTTCGAAAAGATCCGGTGAAAAAGTATGGCCGCTTCCTGCTTACAAGGAATTTTGGGATATGCTCAAAAGCGACGTGGCGGACATTCGCAACAGCACCGGAGGCAGGGGGGCTGCGATTACGGCAGGCCTGTTTATCGGAACTTTTGCCGAAGGGCTGCCGTGGGTTCATCTCGATATCGCTGGAACGGCCTACGCCCAAAAAGAGCGGGGTGTGAATCCGAAGGGAGGCACCGGAGTGATGGTCCGGACCCTGCTGGAGTGGATTTTGTCGCAAGCGGCATCCTCATAAGACCAATGAACGTAAAGCGGAATCCTGAGCGGGATAACCGCTTTATTTCGTATGCCGTCAATTCGCGGTCATAACCGTCCGGACAATTAACCTTTACTTTTCTGGTCACCTTCAAGTATGATGAAGGAATAAATTTTATGCCGGAAGGAGAAGCTTGTTGGATGAAAACGAACCCTTGTAAAATTGTCGATTGCACGATTCGCGATGGGGGACTGGTTAATAACTGGGACTTCAGCGTCGAGTTTGTACAAACTTTATACGCCGGACTGAATGAGGCCGGTGTTGACTATATGGAAATCGGCTACAAAAATTCACCCAAACTGCTGAAAGGCGCCGATTCTGCCGGACCTTGGCGCTTTTTGGACGATTCCTTCCTGCGTGAAGTGATCCCCCAGAAGGGCAAAACCAAGCTGTCCGCTCTCGTGGATATCGGCCGTGTCGATGAGAATGATATTTTGCCGCGCGAAGAAAGCATGCTCGATTTGATCCGTGTTGCTTGCTACATCAAGGACGTGGATAAAGCGCTGGAGCTGGTGCAGACGTTCCATGAACGCGGTTACGAAACGACGCTGAATATTATGGCGTTGTCCAACGTCATGGAGAACGAGCTGCTGGAAGCCTTCGAAATGATCCGGGAGAGCGTGGTCGATGTCGTCTACATCGTCGACTCCTATGGCAGCCTTGACCACAAGGACATGGAGTACTTGGTCGAGAAGTTCAAGAAGCACCTGCCGAACAAGCGCCTTGGCGTTCATACGCATAACAATATGCAGCTGGCCTTCTCCAACACGCTGACCGCCGCGGAGCTGGGCGTGGAGCTGCTGGATGCGTCTGTATACGGAATGGGCCGCGCGGCTGGCAACTGCCCGACCGAGCTGCTCGTCACCCATCTGAAAAATACCCATTACAACCTTCGTCCGGTGCTGGATTTGATCGAACGCCTGATGATTCCGCTTCGCGAGAAGGAGGAGTGGGGCTACCTGATTCCTTACATGGTTACGGGAACGCTGGGGGAGCATCCACGTTCAGCCATGGCGCTCCGGGCATCGGAGGATAAGGACAAGTACGTGGATTTCTACGACAAGCTGACGACTCCGGAGGTCAACTTTGATCCGAAACACAAGTAAACCGCTTCATTTGGTTCATTAGAAAAAGGGCTGCCCGTCACAAGTACGGGCAGCCCTTTTTTGGCTTCAATCGAGTCTGATATATTCGCGTTCACCGGTACGGTGATTATAATAGACCTGGTATTTATGACCGTCTTTCGGGTCAATAAATACTTCCGAAGTCGGCGTAAACGATCCGTTCATGATGTCCCTGCTGCCTCCGCTGTCGTCCCGGCGGCGGTATCTCTTGTCGAAGAAGCGCCAGCTTACCCATAACAGCAGCAGAAAAGCGACCAGCTCCAAGGCGTATATGAGCAGAATAATGACCATACCTCCCATCAGCTAACAGGACGGGTTCTAACGACCGTGCCGTAGGCAACAATTTCGCTCATGTTATTGCCGATATCCCCGCTGTCAAAGCGCATCATCACGATGGCGTCCCCGCCCATGGCATGCGCGTTCTGCACCATCCGGTCCACCGCCTGCCGCCGCGCATCCTCAATCATCTGGGTGTACTGCTTCACCTCGCCGCCGACAAGGCCCTTGAGGGAAGCCATAATGTCCCCGCCGATGCCTCTGGCTCTAACGACGACTCCAAACGTGGTGCCGAGTACCTCGATAATTTCATGATTGGCTACATTTTCGGTTGTTGTAATGATCATACAATGCCACACCCCTTAGGTATTATAATCTACAATACGGATGAAGGAGGATGAGGATTCATTTTTTTGCAAAACGACACATGTCGAACGATGGCCCCAATGCAAAATTATTGTCTAATGTTAGCAGGAATGTCGGCATAAACGTGGAATTATTTAGCATGAAATTCATATATAAATATTTCAGAAAAAGCCCGGGGGTCAGAGGACTGCATGCATACCAGAGTAGAGAAAAGACGAACAATCAGGACGGCCTTGGTGGGAATCTTGTTTTTTATTGCGGTTCAGATCGTTCAAACTGCATTTTTATACAGTAATGATGGCGTCGGCTGGTTCAAGACGGTTTATGTCCTTGCCGGCTGGAGCAGCGTGGCTGTCAGCTTTGCCGTGTTCGCTCAGGGATGGCTGTTATTTTCGCACAAACTGTCGCGGCATAGGCTGTATACTGCTGCGCTGTTTTTGTCTCTGGCTGTATTTGACTTTTTGCAGACGGTCAGCTTGCTCGGAATTCCTCTATTCGGCTTTGCATTAAACCAGGACGATGCCATGTGGCTGCTTATCATCTCCAAGGGGGCGTGCGCCCTCGGGCTTCTGTCGATTTATAATCTGAAAGACACGATGGTGTCGATTACCCATAAACGCTTCGCATTTATGATCACGTCGGCCGTGATCGTATTTGGTGTGCTTGCCTTTTTCCTGTGGCATCAGAAACTTCCTTTGCTGATGAACCATGGCAGCATCAATTGGCTGAAGAAATATTTGGACCTGGTGATCATTGCGGTATGCCTGATTGGCATCGGATCGATCATGTACCGGGGCAGAAAGGACCGGGCCCCATCGCTGCTTATTATTATCCGGGCGCTGATTTACTCCGCTCTCGGACAGGGGCTGATGATGACGGCGAATCATACATACCAGTGGAATTACCTGCTTGGCACCCTTTCCGGAGGTGTGGCTTACTATCTGATGCTCAAAGGGGTTTACCGCCTGACGATCGAGGATCCATTCCGGGAACAACAGCGGGTGGAGGCGCGGATGAACTATCTGGCGTTCCATGATGACTTGACGGGACTTCCGAACAAACGCCGGTTGACTCAGCGCATTTCCAGTAAAATCAAAAATACGGGACATGAAATGACAGGGGTCGTCGTTTTTAACGTCAACCGCTTCAAAAATATCAATGACTCCCTTGGACATCAGGCGGGGGACCGGATTCTGCAGCTTGTCGGCGACCGCCTCAAACGGAACACCCGGTCCAGGGAGGAAGTGTTCAGTATGGGCGCCGATGAGTTCGCCATCATTCTGCCTGCGCTTGCCGGTGTGGAAGAGGGGATGGAGCGGATCCGTTATTTGCTGAAGCTCTTTGAAAAGCCCGTCGTCATCGAGGAAAACGATTATCATATCACGCTTTGCGCAGGGATGGCGGTCTTTCCGCAGGATGGAGACACGGCCGAAGAGCTGATTCAGCATGCGGACACCGCCGTTCATCATGCCAAAGACTATGGGGTCGACGTCCGTCACTTTGTCCCATCCATGCAGATGAAGGCGAAGGAGCGGCTCCGCTTGGAGAACGACCTGCGTAAAGCGATCGAGCGGGAAGAGTTTTATTTGGAGTACCAGCCGCTCGTTCATTTGGAGAGCAGCGAGATCGTTGGCATGGAGGCGCTGCTGCGCTGGCGGCATCCGAAACGGGGATTCGTTTCGCCGGCCGAATTCATTCCGCTGGCAGAGGAAAGCGGTCTGATTGTTCCTCTTGGCGAATGGGTTCTCCGTACGGCGTGCATGCAGAATAAAAAATGGCAGCAGGCGGGGTATAAGCCGATCTGCGTATCGATTAATCTATCCATGCGCCAGTTTCTCCAGCCCCAGCTGGCTGAACGCATCGGGTCCATTCTGGAGGAAATCGGCTTGGATCCGAAGTACGTCGAGCTGGAAATTACGGAAAGCATGACGTTTGACAAGGAGACGGCCTTTGACCAGCTTCGGCGCTTGAAGCAGCTCGGTGTCTTCATCAGTATCGATGACTTCGGGACGGGGTACAGCTCGCTGCATTACTTGAAAAACATGCCGATCGACCGGCTGAAAATCGACCGTTCCTTCGTCCACGAAGTGATGAGCGACCATAACGATGCGGCGATCGTCTCTACGATCGCATCGATGGCTCATCATCTGCAGCTCAAGGTAACGGCCGAAGGCGTAGAGAATGAGGAGCAGCTCCATTTCTTGAAAGAGCAGCGCTGTCACGAGGGACAAGGCTACTATTTCAGCAAGCCGATTTCGCCTGAGGATTTCGAACGGACCTTTCTGCTGAATTAAAAAAGTATTGCAATCCCGCGGCATCCGTGGTATATTATTTCTTGTCTTCACAAGATGATATATCTTGAATGCAACGGGATGTAGCTCAGCTTGGTAGAGCACCTGGTTTGGGACCAGGGGGTCGCATGTTCGAATCGTGTCATCCCGATACTAGACATTCACCCTGAGAAAGTACGAGATTCGCCTTGGCGGCTTTGCTTTTACAGGTGATATGCGGGTGTAGTTCAATGGTAGAACTTCAGCCTTCCAAGCTGATAGCGTGGGTTCGATTCCCATCACCCGCTCCATAAATATAAAAGGTAACGCCGGAAGGCGTTTTTTTGTTGTTGAGCGGTTGTGTGGGAGAGAACCCACGCGCGTGGGTGCGACCGTCCGTGCAGGCTTCAGCGAAGGAACCCGATCAGGACGCGCGTCAACATCTTCCTTGAGGGCGAGCCGGAGGCTCGCTGTTGGATCGGGATGTTGAGTATTCCCATCACCCGCTCCATATTAATTAAAACAAACAACGCCGATGGCGTTTTTTTATTTTGGAGCGGTTGTGTGGGAGAGAACCCACGCGCGTGGGTGCGACCGTCCGTGCAAGCATCTATGAAGGAGCCCAATCAGGACGCGCGTCAACATCTACCTTGAGGGCGAG
>NZ_JBEPLV010000009.1:0-218242 GCF_040545415.1 Paenibacillus favisporus
GAATGGTTGGTTCAGCTTCGCTGAAATTTATAAATTCTATAATCTTAAGAAAAACGTCTATCGACGTACCTTCAAAGAAGACAGACCGCATTTAGCTGAAGTTTTTCTTGCGATTATAGAATGGTTCAGCTTTGCTGAAATTTATAAATTCTATAATCTTTAAAAAACTCCGCCAGACGGAACGTTATCCCGTAATAGGCGAAGTTAGAAAGCAAACAAAAATAGAGTTGCCAAAATGAGAGCAACATGATAAATTTAAATATGCGTCATGTGAAAGTATATGTATTTAATCAGTATTTCCTAATTATATCTTACACCATTGCGTCGGTCCCGTCAACCCCCGTTTTTCAGGAACTCACAATCATTTGTGTAAAGGAGTGTTTCTTAATGAGTCAAGAACTTCAACAGGAGCAGCAGCGGGTGAATCAGGTGATTGGCATCATCCAAGATCAGATCAACGAATATGAGGAAGCAACGGCTCGCCGCCGGCAAGAGGTTGTGGACATCCGTAAGCATTTCTGGGAAGACGTTACGGTGAACACGGACAATTTTGACGATTTTCTAGAAACGATTATCAGCTTAAGGCAGCAGTCCGAGGTCCTCTCCTTAAGCCAGGGCAGCCATCGCCAGTCCTCCAAGCGGCTGTCCCAGCTTCAGCGCATGCAGGATGTGCCGTATTTCGGGCGGATTGATTTTGCCGAAGAGGGTATGAACGAGACAGAGTGCGTGTACATCGGCGTTTCCTCACTCACGGATGCCACCGGGGAAAAGTTCCTGATTTATGACTGGAGAGCCCCGGTCTCAAGCATGTATTACGACTGCACACCGGGTCCGGCTGAATACATCACGCCCGGCGGGCCGATTCAAGGCACGTTGGAGCAGAAATGGCAGTACATCATCCGCAGCGGAGTTATTCAGTCGATGTTTGATACCCGGCTCACCATCGGTGACGAGATTCTCCAGCAGGTGCTCGGTCAATCCGCGGACACGCACATGCGAAGCATCGTGGCGACGATTCAGCAGGAGCAGAACCGGATTATCCGCCATGACAGCGCACGTCTGCTCATTGTTCAGGGCGCGGCCGGGAGCGGCAAGACGTCGGCGGCATTGCAGCGGATCGCTTATTTGCTGTACAAATACCGGAACCGTTTGACGGCGGACCAAATGCTTTTATTTTCGCCAAATGCCATGTTCAAGAGTTATGTCTCCAACGTGCTGCCAGAACTCGGGGAAGAAAATATGCAGCAGGTTACGTTTCAGGAGTACCTGAACCACCGGCTGAGCAGCTCCTTCGACGTTGAAGATCCTTACACGCAGCTGGAGTACGTCCTTACGGCTTCGGAAGACCCGAACTACCGGGTGCGGATGGCGGGTATCCGCTTTAAGGCGACAAAGGCGTTTTTTGATCGGATCCAATCCTGCCGCCAGGCGCTGGAACAATCCGGAATGGTATTCAAGGATATATCCATTAAAGGCAAAACGCTCGTTTCCGCCGAGGAAATCATGGAGAGATTCTACAGTGAGCACACGACGCTTCGCTTTGCCAACAGACTGGAAAAGTTGTCGGATTGGTTGAAGGAGCTGGTCAAAGAAGCGGAGAAGGCCGAGCGGAGAAAGCCTTGGGTGCAGGACGCCGTTGAGCTGGTCGACAATGATGAGTACCAGCAAGCTTATGCGCATCTTCGAAAAAAACACGGGTTAACCGAAGAATCGGAAGAGGATGTGGATCTGGAACTTGTCCGTAAAGAGCTTGCGCGCCGGATCGTCAGCAGGAAATTCAAACGTATTCGGCAACAAATTAAAGATATGGGCTTTATCGATACGCCGGCCATCTATAAGCAAATGCTGGTTTCCCATCCGACTGACGACGAGGTTGAAGGAGCAGAACTCCCTCCCGAATGGAATGAAATCGGCGAAATGACGTCTCAACTGATAGACCAAGGGAAGCTTTTATATGAGGACGCAACACCTTATTTGCTGTTAAAAGAGCTGATCGAAGGCTTTCAGACCAATGTTTCAATCCGGCATGTCCTCGTGGATGAGGCGCAGGATTATTCGCCGTTTCAATTCGAATTTATAAAAAGGCTGTTCCCGGCGGCGAAAATGACGGTACTTGGCGACTTCAACCAGGCAGTCTTCGCCCACGCCGACGGTACGGACGATTTCGGCATGCTGGCCGAATTATACGGGGAGGAACAAACCGATGCCATTATCTTGAACCGAAGCTACCGGTCCACCAGACCGATCGTCGAATTTACACGGGCGCTTATCCCCAACGGAGAAGAGATCATCCCTTTTGACCGGAACGGAAGCCGCCCCGTCCTCACGAGAGCTGCCGACGCGGAGCAGTTGCATCAGTCCATTAGGGAAAAAGTCAATCAATTCCGGGAACAGGGGCACCGGACCGTTGCGATTATTTGCAAATCCGCAGCCCAAAGCGCATCCGTATTCGAATCCCTTCACGATCTGGAGGATATCAAGCTCGTTACCAGCGGTTCGATCGAATATAAACAGGGAATCGTTGTCATTCCGGTATATTTGGCCAAAGGAATCGAATTCGATGCTGTGATCGTCTATAACGCTTCGGACGAAGAATACGGAGAAGAGAGCTTGCGGCGGCTGTTCTATACCGCCTGTACCCGGGCCATGCATGAACTGCAATTGTACAGCATCGGGAAACCGAGCCGTTTTGTTCAAGAGGCAGCTTCATGGATTGCGGTAGATTCGATTTCATGAATTGAAAACCATCCCCATTTCATGTATCGTCAATCACAATGAGAGACGCTGCATGGGGGGAGGACCATATCATGACAGGTAAGATCGTTGTCGTTTTAAAAGCTGTAATTATCCATCAAGGCCGTATACTGATCCTCAAACGTTCCGGTTCAG
Organism: Paenibacillus favisporus; assembly: GCF_040545415.1. Taxonomy (NCBI): domain Bacteria; kingdom Bacillati; phylum Bacillota; class Bacilli; order Caryophanales; family Paenibacillaceae; genus Paenibacillus; species Paenibacillus favisporus. The sequence continues at coordinate 2,890 of NZ_JBEPLV010000009.1, forward strand.
ACGAAGTAGGCGCGGGAGGCTGGGAAACGGCCGGTGGAAATCTGGAGTTTGGCGAGGATTTAGATACCGCATTGATTCGCGAAATTAAAGAAGAAGCGGGGATTCACGCAAGTATCGATCGATTGCTGTTTGCAACGACGTTTTTTACGGATCCGGGGAGGCAAATCGTGCTGTTATCTTATTTGTGCAGGACTGACGAACCGCGTGTAACCCTCTCGCACGAGCATGACGAGTATAGATGGGCCACGAAGTCGGAGCTCGTTCAATATTTGCCTGAGGCGATCATCAGCGACTTTACGAAGCATGGCGTCTTTGCGCTTCCCGAATTAATTTAATTCCTGTATCAGTGCTTGGGCGGACGATCTTTATTGTATTTTATCCACGCTACGCCGCTTTAGGAGCGAAGCATATGTATACTCACAGAGCATTATCCACGATGGATTTGACAGACATTTGCGGGTTCCCGCAAACGGAACAGGAGCTGCTTTATGTTGGTCCAAGTTTTAGGTTTCCGTTAACACCAGAACAAATATCGGATTCACTCATGAACCGCTTTGAACCAACTGTTGTTATAGAAGAAGATTCCGGTCAAATCGCCGCTTACGCTAATTTATATAACCGATGCGGTCATGCTTGTTGGCTTGGCAACGTCATGGTCTCACCAAGTCACAGGGGGCGAGGAGCCGGTGAATTTTTATTGTATGCAATGATGCAAAAGGCAAAAGAGAACTACGGGGTGAGGGAACTCTTCCTCTCCTGTCATCACGCGAATTCAAGAGGGCTGGCGTTTTACCATAAACATTCCTTCAGACCTTTTGATTTGAAAATTTCCCAGCTCGATGACGGCCGCAAAATCATCACGGTGCAAATGAAAAAGAATCTGGGCTGATTTCGACCAATTTATCGGAAGCGGCGGTTTGACAAGGCATATAAAGAAAGCCCGCTTTGCAGCGGGCTCGGTATGCTCTCCGTTTATCGATTCCTTTATTTAGTTCTGCTCCTCGGCTGCCAGAATCATTCCCGAATATTCCAGAGCCTGGATTCGGTATGTGCCGCCAGTTTCGATGACAATATGCTTGTCCGCGAGCTCGTATTCCTTACCGTCCTCTGTTCGTACGCGGTCCCCGCCACGTCTAGGATCCCATATTTCGACGACGTGTACGGTTTTGACAACCGGCCCCTGAACGATATCCGCTGTTACTCTCCCAAGCATAATTAAAGGGAATAACGATAGGAAGAATATAAAAATAGCGAATAGCAAGTCTGCTCTTCGCGTAACGGATTGCCGTTTGCCATACCGAAGCACCACATATGTAAAAATATAGCTGAAAAATATCAATGCCGCGCTGTATCCAGCGATTCCCATCCACAAAAATTGGCGGACATGACCATCATACTTCACCCCGACAATCGCCAGTTCTGCCAAGCATAGCATCAGCAGGACAATCCGCAGGAGGTTTCTTTTCTTTTGGTACCAGACCCTTGGTGGAGTAACTAGAGCTCCCAACTCCTTCATAGGCATCTCCTTTCGTCATTCGAACATAGTTGGTCTTATCGAAGCCGATACCTGCAAGCAGGACTCAGCACTCACCGGCATCATTCAAAAAGTAATGGAAGATCCTGCAAATTGCAAGCCTGAATATCAGGAACAGGAAACGAACGTGAATTCATCAGGCGCATAGGTGCACGCTGCTGAAACCCGATCTAGTACGGCTCCGTAATGTTACAAAGACAACATTTTTGAGGTCACAGGGGGAACGAGCGCGTGTCTAGGCATTCGAAAAGTCAATCAAAACACAGCAGCGCAAAGCGTCATCATGAGGTTCGCAAAGGTAAATCCAAGCGGAAGGGGAAACCGGACGGAAGCCGGGCTACCCGTTTTTGGCTGGGTTTATTGAAATTCCTAGGTTTTTTCATATTAGCCGGCTTACTGCTGCTGTATTGGGACTCGGCCAGGTTGGCCTCATTAATCTCACATGCGGCTTCGGTTCAGCAGCTGACGGCAGACACGAACGGAATCGTCCGAGTAGAAGGAAACGCAGAGGGGGAGGCCGCTGCAGCGGATGAAGGCAAGTTAATGCAGCGTTACCTGCTGCTTCAAAAGGAAAAGTTTAATTGGCACTGCAGCAAAAGCGGCTGTAACTATATGTGGAATGAAGACGTCGCTCCTCAAGTATGGGGAAGTTTAACCATTCAAGGCGTTAAGGTAGAAAGTGAGCGGTTCAAATTCTACTCGGACTGGCTGCCTCTTGATTCCGAAACTGTGAATCCGGATCAGCTTTCCTTTATCCATGAGGGAAATACATCCCGCCCGCTGCTTGTGGAGAGCCCTAAGGAAACGGCTTACGGTTATCACGCGCTTAGCCCAGGGCAAAGGATCACGGTGATCGGCCGGGCCGTTAACGGACATCTGGAGCCCATTCATCTGCCCGGCGAGGGAGAAGATCAGCGTATGATTTTGATTGGAAGCAGTGTAGAGGAAATGCTCTCCAACGAAAAGGAAACGCAAATCGGGGTTCTCATCGCTGCCGGATTCGTCATGCTGTTTTTGGTACCCGTGATCGTCGGGTGGATCCGTAAATTGTTCCGGAAGCTACACACTTTGCACAGCTAATAGTCTGTGTTTTGCAAAACCAAAAAAGCAATTAAATAGAGCAAATTGAAAGTCCGCGGATAACGCGGACTTTTTCGTTTGCTTGGACAGGTTCGGCCATTGGAGTTTGCAGTGCTCTCGCAGCATTGGCACGTCCATATTCCACAGCTTCCCGGTGCCGGGAATCGGGCCGGTCAACATCCTGTTTTCACAATTAAGATTCGCTAAAGCTTGTTCTCTTAAGCTATATATACGCAAAGGGACAAGGCATAACATACATGACCAAAACGGATGCGGGAAAGGAGGTGAGTTCCTTGAAAAAATCTTCGTTACTTACCGGTATTGTCATCGGATCGGTTTCTGTCCTTCTCCTTGTGCTGCTCATGAAATGGAGCCTCTTTATCGGGCATGATGTTCCCGGAAAAACCTGGCACGGTCTTGTCGAACAGGGGCATCATGGGTATCCGGGATTTACGAGACCGGGAGGGCGCTCGGAAGCGGGGATGAACCCTGTGTGGACAGCACTGCTTCAAATCACTCTGATGATCGGCGGGATGCTCCTGATCCTGAAAAGCAGGGGAGGGCTGAAATGGGCCGGAGTCATCCTGGCTGCACTGTGTACACTCAGCTTATTCACCCCGCTATGGGGCACGATTATTCTGATCGCCGTTTTCCTGCTGTATAAAAGGATTGTCAGCCAGCGTAAATTGCTTTCCAATCCGAGCTTTTCCGACGTGGCGCCGTTATCATATGAGCATAGTTCAAGCCGAGGACAATTCCTGGATGAATGGGAACGCAGACAACATAAGGAGGATTAATATATGGGAATTTTTACGAGAATCAAAGATATAGCCGCAGCAGACGTGCACCGTCTCTTGGATCAGGTCGAAGATCCCGTCAGCATGGCCAAACATTATATCAGACAGCTTGAAGACCAGATCGATCAAGCATGCGGGGCGCTGCAAACCCAGATAGCGGCGGAGCAGCGGTATGATCTGCTGCTGGCATCAACCGCTGAAATCGTCAGAAAGCGGGAGCGCCAAGCTCAGCTAGCCGTCGAACGCAATGAAGACGATATCGCGGCGATGGCCATTCAAGAGAAGCTGCATCACGCCAAGCTGGAGCAGACCTATACGGAGCAGCGTGAAACGGTCAGAAAACAGGCCGAATCGCTTCGCGGTGAAATTCAACGGCTGCAGGACGTGCACAAAGAGCTCACCGACAAACTCACCTTTTTGCTTGTTCGTGCCAATGCGGTGAATACGATGCGGGATACGGCAAGAACCGCTCCGGTCTCCGATATCAGCAAAATCTCCCGCGGTTTTGAGCGCATGGAGGAGAAACTGATGCTCGCAGAAGCAGGGACGCTGGCTTATCAAGCGGCTGACAAATTAACGAATTGGTCGCGTCAGCAGGAAGTTCAGGAAGAACTGGCCAGACTGAAGTCAGCCAAACAAAGCTCTTAATCCTAGAAGTGAATGGTGTATGGTGAACCCCTGTTTTTGAGAGAAGCGGGGGTTTGCCTTTTTATAGGAAACGGATTTCCAGTAACGAAAGTGTCATTGCTTCCTTCCCGTGATATGGTAATCTCATTTAAGGGGATTCATTTCCATTGGGGACCGAAATCCACGGCATAGGGAGGAGAAACATGAGTTTGCTGTCATTTTTGAAAAGATTGCTGGGTTCCGGTTCGGCTTCCGGAGATAGCTCAAAAGAAGGGAATAAGGGTCACGGGTTTGATACACCCATACCATCATACATAGGCATCAATAAAGAGATACAAGGCTTATCCGATCTCGTCATACGTTTGGAGAACGCGCTGGGAACGGACTATATGGAGCACGTAAAGCAGCGGGTTATGGAGCGCCATCCCATCAGCCAAACCCAATATCAATGGATGCTGCTTGAAGTGAAGAGGTTCTTTCTCATGTGCGCGATTCTCAAGCAGGTTCCCATGTTCAGTAAAGATGCCGACCTGATCTGGCATGAAATGCTGATGTTTACCCGCGATTATGATCGCTTCTGCACCACATTTGCAGGACGGTTTATTCATCATCAACCTAACGTGGCCTACACGAATGATAAAAAGTTACCGGAAGAAGAGAGGGCACGGTATGATTTGATCTACAGCATGCTGTTTCACATTTATCCGGCAAACGAGGCACTTCTGAATCCGTTTTTCCAATTTAAAATCGATGAGGAATTCATTCAAACCTTCGACAATTTAAACGATCAAGAGATCCGCAGCCGATATTTTCAAAGCAGTTCCGATGCCGCAATCGAATCTATTCAACTGGCCATCATCGGCTCGATCCGAAAACATTATCGTGACGTCAAGTCAGCAAAACCCGGCACATTGAGGGCAAGCCGTCCATTGCCTCCCAGAAGCCGCCGTGGTCAATCCACCGGCATCCGCCGCAGTGAGGAGAGCGGGGTGACGGTAGATCCGTTCAGCTCCATTCTGTTTCTGACGGCCATGGATACGGATCCTTGGAATGATGACAACCCTTCGGGCGATTGGAATCCTTCAGACAGCGATCCTTCGACCGATCCAGGGGTGGACGATTCAGGCCCATCTCCGGACAATGACAGCTCTAGTGGCGATGATTCCGGTAATTCTTCCTGCAGCTCGTCCTGCAGTTCGTCCAGCGATTCTTCCTGCAGCTCGTCCTCGTGCAGCTCCTCATCCTGCAGTTCCTGTGGAGGGGGAGGAGACTAGGAAACTAGGAAACTAGGAAACTAGGAAACCTGTACCCCTGTACCTTCAAAAAATCCTTCTGCATTCTGCAGGTGGATTTTTTTGTCATTTATATTGACCGAGAGGTCAGCATGTTGTATGATTTTACTAACCAATTGGTCAGCATACTCAAAAAGAGGTGATGAGACTGCCGATACAGCTCTACGAACAGGAGAACATTTTGCAAGCCTGCTTAACTGTGTTTGCGCGCAACGGTTACAAGAACACTTCAACGGAAATGCTGGCGGCTGCTGCCGGGATCTCCAAAGCTTTGATCTTTCATCATTTCACGAGTAAGAAGAAACTGTATCTTAGCTTAGTGGACCACTGCTTTGAGAAGGTCCGAACCGGTATCCATTTTGATGAGCGGACTACGGACCATGCTGATTTTTTTACAGCCATCACTGAGTTAAGCCGTACGAAGCTCGGCTATTTTCGCGATCATCCGGATGAATGGAAGTTGGTATATGAGGCATTTTATGCCACACCTGATGGCTTGAAGGAGGAAATCGAGGATAAGTACGGCCAGGTGAGCGAAGCCCGGAATGCGATGTTTGCACAGCTTTTTGACAAAGTTCCCCTTCGTGAAGGCGTAAATCGAACGTATGCATTCGAGCTTGTCATGTCCGTAACCAGACATTTCGAAACGAAGTTTCTGAATGAGACCAAGGGGATGAGCCATATTGACGAAGCCTATACCCGCACCCTTATGGAGGAATTGGAAGCATTTTGCGACATGATCCGATACGGTATGGAAAAACTAAAGTGAAGAGGTGAGCTGCCGTGAAAGACATCACCAGCAGTGATTTAGTGGCACCGGAAACGATGCGTGATTTCAACGCGTTTTACCAAAAACTGGTCAATCGTCAGGAAAGACTTTGCCGGCTTGACGACTTTTTTGGCATGGGCGAAGCATGGATAGCTTTTCGGTATGAGGATGTCTCAGCGATTTTGAAAGATCCCCGGTTCCTTTCGGACCGGCGAAAGTTCCCTTCACAGCAACAATCTTCACGTGAGAAAAGCTCCGTCAATGAATTGCTCGAATGGTTCAAAAACATGCCTAATATGCTCATGGTGGATCCGCCCGACCATACCCGGCTCCGGCGGTTGGTCTCCAAAGCTTTTACGCCCCGAATGATTGAGGATCTGCGCCCGCGCATCCAACAAATCGCCGACGAGCTGCTGGATAAGGTGGCTAGCCGGGGCAGGATGGAACTCATTTCAGAATTTGCTTATCCGCTGCCTATCATCGTAATCTCGGAGATGCTGGGAATCCCCGGCCATCATCAGGCGCGCTTTCGCGAGTGGACCCACAAGCTGGCCCAAGGCGCGCTGAATCCCGGCCAAACAAACTTGGTTCAAGAAGCCCTCCAGGAGTTTATTGATTACATTCAATCTTTGATTTCCGAAAAGAGGGTGCGCCCCGGTAACGATGTTATCAGCGGTTTGTTGCAGGCATATGACGAGGGCGATAAACTTAACGAGAACGAGCTGCTCTCTACCATTTGGCTGCTCATTACGGCAGGACATGAAACGACCGTGAATCTTATCGGCAACGGAATCCTGGCACTGCTTCAGCATCCAGAACAAATGCAGCTGCTTCGCGAGGATCCGGTCCTTCTGCCGGCTGCGGTTGAAGAGCTGCTCCGGTATGCGGGTCCGGTTATGATTACGGGCCGCGTAGCAGATGAAGATATCGAGATCCATGGTACACTCATTCGAAAAGGCGAGATGGTTATGGTTTCGCTGGCCGGAGCGGATATGGATGCAAGCCGATTCGACGCGCCAGAGCGGCTGGACATCACAAGACAAGAAACCGATCATTTGGCGTTTGGCAGAGGAATCCATCTTTGCTTGGGAGCACCCCTTGCCCGCATGGAGGGACAAATCGCGTTCGGCTCGCTATTGCGGCGCTTTCCCAACCTGCGTCTCGACGTGAAACCGGAAGACCTGGCCTATCACTACAGCACGCTACGATCATTGGTGAGTCTTCCCGTCAGCTTTTAAAGCTTCTTCATATCCATGTTAGAGGAAAAGTCCGCGAAATGCGGACTTTTTATATTTTGGAATCCGTTTCTCATGCATTGCCTTTCTGGTGGTTCAATTTGTTATCCGTAAGGCACTGAATCAACTGTAATACCACAGTGATCATCCTATTATTCATTCAACAATCCAGCGTACCATACAAACTTGTTTTAGAATATTACGATTATGAGCAATTTTTTACGAGAAATAAAAAGCGCTTTCATTTAGGATGGTTCTGAAAAGGAGTGATCACTAGATATGTTGTATCCAATCGTAACGTCAACCCGAAGTATCATCGACTTAAACGGAATTTGGAAGTTCAAGCTGGACCAAGGCACCGGATTCCAGGAGGAGTGGTACCGGTCCGGACTATTCGAAGCGATGACCATGCCCGTACCCGCCTCTTATAACGATATCGGCGTTTTGGCTGAGATCAGGAATCATATTGGTTGGGTATGGTACGAACGGGACATCGTCGTGCCGAACCTGCTTGCATCCGAGCGGATCGTACTGCGCTTTGGATCGGTTACGCATGCGGCGAAAGTATACCTGAACGGAGAACTCGTCATGGAGCATAAGGGAGGCTTCCTACCCTTTGAAGCAGAGATCAACCGTTTCATTCAGGCAGGCCCAAACCGTTTAAACGTGGCTGTCAACAATATCGTTGATCAGTCCACACTCCCGGTTGGATTCCATTATGAAAAAGAAATTCCGGGAATAGGGAAAAAAGCGTGCAATGAGCCCAATTTTGACTTTTTTAATTACGCCGGAATCCAGCGTCCGGTCAAAATTTATACGACTCCGCAGCTGTACATCCAAGATGTAGACATTGTCACCGAAACGAATGGCGATTCTGGACTCGTGAAATATGAGGTCAAGGCATCCTGCGGACTAAAGACCCGAGTGAAAATCGTTGATGAAGAAGGTGAGGTTGCCGCTGCCGGAGACGGTGCATCAGGAACTTTGTCGATATCCCGCGTAAACCTTTGGGAGCCCTTACATGCGTATCTGTATACGCTTCGCATCGAACTGCTGGATGATGACAAGATCATGGATGTATACGATCAGCCTTTCGGAGTCCGAACCGTCGCGGTGAAGGACGGGAAATTCCTGATCAATAATAAGCCTTTTTACTTTAAGGGTTTTGGCAAACACGAGGATGCTCCGATCCATGGCCGCGGTTTTGACGAAGCCGTAAACGCCATGGACGTTCATTTAATGAAATGGATCGGCGCGAACTCGTTCCGCACAGCCCATTACCCATATTCGGAGGAGCTAATACGCCTTGCGGACCGAGAAGGGCTGGTCGTGATCAATGAAGTGCCTGCGGTAGGTCTGCACTTGAATTTCATGGTGATGTTGTCTGGCGGCCCGCGAAGCAGAAGCACCTGGCAGGAGCTGCAAACTTTTGAGCACCATCAAGAAGTCATCCGGGAGTTGATCGCACGGGATAAAAACCACCCTTCGATCGTTATGTGGAACGTCGCTAACGAGCCGGCATCCGAAGAGGAAGGGGCGAATGAATATTTCGAACCATTGATCCGTCTGCTGAAAGAGCTGGACCCGCAGCACCGTCCAGTAACACTGGTCACACATTTAGGCGCCACGCCTGACAAGGACAAGGTCGCTAATCTCTTGGATGTGATCTGCTTGAACCGCTATTACGGCTGGTATGTGGACGGCGGCGACCTGAACGCAGCACAAGCGAAACTTCGGGCCGAATTGAACGCCTGGACGCAGCGTTGTCCGGACGTGCCGATTCTGATGACCGAATATGGCGCCGACACGGTGACCGGTTTTCACGACGTTGAGCCGGTTATGTTTACGGAAGAGTTTCAAGCGGAATTTTATAAGGCATACCATGAAGTCTTTGACGAGTTCCGTCATTTTGCCGGCGAACAAGTCTGGAGCTTTGCCGATTTCGCCACCAGCCAGGGCATCATTCGTGTACAAGGTAACAAAAAGGGCATCTTTACCCGTGACCGCAAGCCTAAAATTGCGGCGCACGAACTGCGCAAGCGCTGGTTAGGCATCCCCGATTTCTACTATAAAGAAAAGATGTAGAGGGCGGGATTCGTTTGCCCAGTATACGAATTTGGAGATTGGATCATACTGAACATTTTGTTTCGGGGGGATCACATGGAACCACAATTTGGACTGAAGACGGCAGAGAAACTAAACGTCCGGGAGGAAACGCGAAAATTCGGAATTCGAGACAAGCTCGGGTATTTGTTCGGTGATTTCGGCAATGATTTTTTCTTTATTCTAGTCAGCTCATTCTTGATGGTCTATTACACGGATATTTTCGGCATGAGTGCGGCTTTGGTCGGGGGCCTGTTCCTCATTGCAAGGCTGTGGGATGCTGTAGCCGACGTGGCCTGGGGGAGATTTATCGATACCCGAAAATCGGGAAAGCAGGGAAAGTTCAGGCCGTGGGTTTTGAGAATGTCCTTTCCGCTCGTGGCAACGGGCGTGCTTATGTTCATTCATCTCCCAGGCATGTCCACCGGATTCTACGAAGCATATGCGTTTGTGACCTATATCCTGTGGGGGACATTCTACAGCACGGTCAACATTCCATACGGCTCTATGGCATCCGTCATTACGAACGATCCGGTGGAACGCACGAGCTTATCCACCTTCAGGACGCTGGGTGCTTCCCTCGCGGGGTTGATCATTAATGTCGCCGGTCCGCTCATCATATTTGTGGATAATCAAGCCAATGCCAACCGCTTTCTGCTGGCGGCGGTCATTTTCGGCATCCTCTCGCTTTCTTGCTACATGGCCTGCTATCGTTTATCGGTCGAGCGGATTGTGGATCCCGATGTTCAGGGGGATAAAGCCAATCTCGCCAGGACGCTAAAAGGGCTGATTCGCAATAAACCGCTGGTCGTCATTCTGGCGGCTTCCCTGTCTTTTATGATTTGCTTCATGCTGGTCGGTGCTGTCAACGTGTATTTATTCAAAAATGTGTTTCACAGCGCGGCGGCTCTAAGCCTGGTGGGATTCCTCCAAGCAGCTACCGTCTTTGTGGCGATGCCTCTTGTCAAACCGCTGGTATCCAAATTCGGCAAAAAGGAAACCGCATCGGCCGGAATACTGCTTGCAGCTGCAGTCTATGCAGTCATGTATGCGATGCCGGGCTTGAGCGTTCAAGCGTTTATCGCTCTCCTTGCCGTCGCCATGTTCGGTTACGCGTTTTTTAATCTGGTCATTTGGGCTTTTGTTACGGATGTGATCGATTATCATGAGTTCCTGACGGGACTTCGCGAGGACGGAACGATCTATTCCATATACTCCTTCGCCCGTAAGGTCGGGCAGGCGATTGCCGGCGGACTCGGTGGTTTTGCCATTGCGGCCGTCGGATACGATGCCAAGCTCAACGTCCAGAGTCCAGCCACCCTGCATGGAATCTACACGCTGTCCACTTTGGTTCCGGCAGTCATTTTATCGGCTATTTTCCTGATTGTGGTGTTTTTGTATCCGCTGAATAAAACACGGACACTGCACCTTACAGCCGATCTAAAGAAGAAAAAGGAAGCCCTGCCGAAATAGCATGCTCCAAAAAAGGAAAAAAGCCGCAGACTTAGATTCAAGTCTGTGGCTTTTTTGCTGCTTTGCACTGCAGCGTTTTACGGTAATCGCTCGGCGTAACCCCTTGCAATTGCTTGAACACTTTCGTGAAGTAATTGACGTCGCTGAAACCAACCATCTGCGCAATGTCCGTGATGGAGATCGGCTCGCTGCGGATGATTTGCAGCGCCTCCCGGATTCGCAGGCTGTTGATGTATGAGGTAAGGGGCTGCCCGGTCTCTTTCTTGAACTGCCTTGACAGATCGGATGGGCTGACATGAACCGCAGTCGCAATTGCCTCTAGCCGGAGGGGCTCGGCGAGATGCAGCCTTATATATTCGATCGCTGTGCGGATCACCGGACTGTAATATTTCAGAGAGAGTTTACGGACGGTTTCGCAGTATTCGTAGAGCATCTTGTCGTGCAAGTTTGACAATTGCTGTATGGAGGTTGTTTTTTCAATTTGGATGGCAAACTTCTCGGAAATGCTGTCGATATACACCGGATGAACCCCGCCTTGCTCCGCAGCTTTCCGCAGCAGCGTATTGGTGACGAAGGCAAGGTTTTTGCGCGAGCGTAAGGGATTATTGGGGATACGGTCCGGCAGTTTGCTGAAGATCGCCAGTTCTTCCTGCATCGCTTCCAACTTCTCGATACTGCCGTTCTCGATGACGGACAGCAGCTTGTTTTCGGTCCGGTATCGATCATTGATCGTCAGGATAGCCTCATCGGTTTTCTCTTTGACGGTTTCCGGCAGCCTAACGAATTCGTTTTGAACATCGATTTGGATCGTTTTCAGTGAGCTTTGCTGTTTCCTTTGATGAAAATGGAATGAAAGAAAACTGAGAAACTCAACGAGACGATCGGTCTTGTTCGAGCTGATTAATGGCAGGGACAAGTAATACTGCTCGATCAGGGGCATAAAGGTGATAGGCAGATGATGTTCAAGTAATACGGTATTCAAACTGGATACGGACGGCTCGTCCAGAAGGAAAGGGCCCACGATGAGGCTACCAAAGCTTGTCCCGTCCGCATAGAAATGAACCGAAATGAAGTTCAATCGAAAAGAAGTTGAATGGAGTTTAATGCTGGGATCGGGACCGGAATCGCCTGGATTGAGGTTCGGTCTTATGCTGTTGAAATAAGGCTGAAGGGCATCGGGGATTTGACTGTACATGAACTCCCAGCAAATCCCGCGGGACGGATCGGTAAATACCGTATCCATATTCGAGTAATCATGTGCGAAACGGAAAATTTGTTGCAGCTCGGCCATTCTGCTGTGCATATTCTTCACCCCGAAGTTGATCTCTATATATTTTATCGGTAAAGGCTTCTTCCAATCAACAAGGTTTTCATATGCATGCCTCCAACAGAGGACGCGACAAGCGTTCTCCTTTTTTAGCGTCCTTCCATAAATTTAAGGTTCCTGTAAGGTTGGGATTAACATGCTGAAAGGTTCGGGATTTAACATAAATGATGTAAGCAATAAGGAACGAATACAACCCAATTGAAGGAGATACTCATGAAAACGATACTGCAAGCGGAGAACGTCAATAAAACCTTTGGCACCAAAGGAAACCAATATACGGCACTGCATAATATCAGCCTTAGCATCGAAGAAGGCGAATATGTCGGCATCATGGGACCTTCCGGTGCGGGAAAATCCACCCTGTTGAACATTTTTTCGACGATCGACACGCCGACTTCCGGGGAAATCATCATTGATGGGCACAACATCGTGACTATGAATGAAGAAAAGCTGTCCGATTTCCGCCGGAATAAGCTCGGCTTTATATTTCAGGACTATAACCTGCTCGATACACTCACGGTCAAGGAAAACATACTGCTCCCGCTGGCCCTGTCCAAGGTACCGGCTGCGGAGATCGAGCAGCGGGTTAACGAGATTGCCGACACGTTTGGAATCCGTGAAATCCTGGATAAGTACCCGTACCACATCTCGGGCGGACAAAAGCAGCGGGCAGCGGCTTCCCGGGCGATCGTGGCCAATCCGAGCCTGATTTTGGCGGATGAGCCGACCGGCGCGCTCGATTCGAAGTCGGCGACCCGTCTTCTGGAAAGCTTGAGCCGGCTGAATCAGGCTAATCGCTCTACCATTATGATGGTTACGCATGATGCGAATGCGGCGAGCTACTGCAAGCGGGTCATTTTCATTAACGACGGCCGGCTGTTCATGGAACTCCGGAAGGATGATCTCTCACGAAAACAGTTTTTTGGTCAAATACTCGAGGTTCTGGCGACGCTTGGAGGTGAGGAAGATGACGCTGTTTAATATCGCCGGCAAAAACATCAGGAATAACTTCAAACATTACTTTCTGTATTTTGCATCGATGATTTTCAGCATCGTTATTTATTTTACGTTTGTGTCGTTGAAGTACGATCATACCATTCAATCGGCATCGGACGGATCGCCGAAAATCAGCTCGGCGTTCAGCGGAGCAGCCGTCGTCCTGATCGTCTTCGTCGCCATCTTTATCTGGTATTCGAATTCGTTTTTTACGCGTAAGCGCAAAAAGGAAGTCGGTCTGTATTCATTACTCGGCGTCCGAAAAAAGCAGATCGGCCGCATGCTCTTTTATGAAAATTTCCTGATGGGCGTCCTGGCGCTGCTCCTCGGCATTGCGCTCGGATCGGTGCTCAGCCGTTTTTTTGTCATGCTTCTGATGAACGTGATGGGTTACGACGCCATGCCGAACTTTGCCATTTCGCTGGCAGCCGTCCTGAATACGATTAGCGTGTTCTTGATCATTACGCTGATCACTTCGGTTCAAGGCTATCGCCTGATTTACCGGTTCAAGCTGATTGAGCTGTTCAAGGCGGACCAGGAGCGGGAGAAGGAACCGCGGTCATCCGTATGGATTGCGCTTCTCTCCGTATTGCTTGTTGGTTTCGGCTACTGGCTTGCGCTGCAAAACATGCTGACATCAGAGGCGTGGAAGACAATCGGTGTGCTGGTGACTCCGCTGGTTATCCTCGTTTCGGTTATTCTCGGCACGTATCTGCTCTTTAACACATTGACCGTTACGCTGCTGAAGCTGGCCCGCAAACGCAAAAGAAGCTATTGGCGGGGACTGAATCTAATTGGAACTTCCCAGCTTTTGTACCGGATGAAAGGGAACGCACGCACGCTGACAATCATCGCCGTACTGAGCGCAACGACGCTGACAGCGGTCGGAACGGCATACAGCCTTTATTACAATAACCGGATCAATGTGGCGCTGGCGAACCCGAACAGCTACATGTTTATCGGGGGAGACAAAGCTGCAGAGAACAAAGCGAATCAGGCTATCGAACAAGCTGCGGGTCACAAGGTGATCTACCATGAATCCATTCCTTTGCTTGAAGTGGATGCCGATACTACCGGACTGGGGCAAACTGCCGGATCCAATGAGCAGACGTTTACGGTGATATCGAACCACACCTTCAACAAGCTGGCCAAGCTTCAAGGGCGGGACGACGTGCTGAGCCTACAAGGCAGCGATGCCGCGGTGCTGGAGCCCGGGTATATGAAGGGGATTTCGCCGGCATACGAGGGATCCACCATTGTGTTGACGGGAAAGGGAATCCATGAAAAGATCCATTTTACCGCATTGAAAACGTACAGCGTGCTGAACCACGGGACCGTTTATTCAACCCTGGTCGTCAGCGACGATTTGTTTGCGGCGCTCCAGCCGAAAGCCAAGAGCTTGACTGCTCAAGCGTACGAAATTATGCATCAGGACAAGGCTAAGGACCTGACCAAGCAGCTGGAGAATATTCTGCCGGAGAACGCCGGTTTGGCAAGCTTCTATAGCGATTATGCGCGGGGTATGGAGTCTACCGGACTGATGATCTTCATGGGCGGATTCCTTGGGCTCGTGTTCCTGGCGGCGACGGGCAGCATCATTTATTTCAAGCAGCTGACAGAAGCGAGCAGCGACAAAGCACGGTATTTGATTTTGCATAAAATCGGCGTCAAAAAAAGCGAAATCCGCAAATCGGTCGCCAAGCAGGTGCTGTTTGTATTCGCGCTGCCCCTTGCAGCCGGCATTGCCCACTGCGCCGTGGCCTTATCGGCCTTATCGAACCTGATGATGACCAGCCTGGTCGTTCCCGTCGTCAGCTGCATGGGCATTTATATTTGCATTTATCTCGTTTATTATTTCCTGACCGTCAACAGCTACTACAAAATCGTTACGAATGTAAAGTGAGGAGTGGATTGAAGTGAAAAAAGGGCTCATCGCAATAGCGGTTATTTTGATCGTTCTGGTCGGATTCGTCGTATTCATCCAAAACGTGAATTTGAACCGCCTCGGCGCGCAGCAGTATTATGTGCAGATTAACCAGGACGGAAAACGTTTCGAAGACAAATCGGACAACGGGGAGAAGTACGTCTACTACGAATACACCTTGGATGGCTATAATCCAAGCGGAAAAGAAAAAGCTTTGACTTTTACGGCACAGAAGGAACTGCGCAAAGACGCTTATTTGCGGGTTTATGTCAAAGGAGATGAGGTCAGTTCCTACCAAGAAGTGAAGGCCGATGAGCTGCCGGAAGGAGCGAAGCAGAAGCTGGACGGTGCAGGGAACTAATCCCTGCTCAGATGCTGAATGCACTCAGCTTCAGCGCGGATTACTACCAATATGATGTCATGGATCCGACAGGCAAAATCACGTCAGACCGGGAAACCGCCAATCCGATGGCTAAGTCTTTCGCGCAGGAATGAGATGGACAGCGTTTCAAAAGGGGACAGCGGCTTGAAAATAGAGTTATAGTAGATGGCAGGGTGGAAATGATGAAGAAAGGAGGTACAGAACGTATGCCGCAAAGTCAGAAAGTACTGATCGTCGATGATGAGGAAGATATCGTGAAGCTTTTGAAAACCGTTCTTCTGAAGGAAGGCTTCGAGCATGTGTTTGCTGCTTTTTCCGCGAAAGAGGGTTGGGAACAGTTTCAGGACAAACGCCCTGACGTCGTCATCCTGGATATTATGCTGCCGGACGGAGAAGGCTATGACGTCTGCAAGCAAATCCGCAGCGTTTCGAACGTACCGATTTTTTTCCTATCGGCCAAGACGGAGGAAATCGATAAAATACTCGGTTTTGCCATCGGAGGCGACGACTACATCACCAAACCGTTCAGCCCGAAGGAAGTAGCATACCGGATCAAAGCCCGCTTTCGCAGGCAGGAGGCTGCCTCTGAAGATGTGGAAAAAGAGCATATCGTGCAAGCAGGTCCGTTTGTGTTTGACGAGCAAAAGATCGAACTGAAGAAAAACGGTGAAATCATCGAGCTGAAGCCGAAAGAGCTGGGATTGTTCACCCACTTGCTGAAGCACCCGAACCAAATTATCAGCAAAGAAAGCCTGTATGATCAGGTTTGGGGTGAAGATTCTTTCGGCTACGACAATACCGTGATGGTTCACATTAGGAGACTCCGGGAAAAAATCGAAGACGATCCCTCCAATCCGCAGTATTTGGTCACAGTGAAGGGTCTGGGGTACAAGCTGGCGCTGGAGGGCGCGAAGCGATGAAATGGAGGCTCACCGGAAGATACCTGGTATCTGTAGTTCTCATCGTCGTGATTGTCATTTTCATGAACATCGTGGTTGTGACCGGTCTTTATTTAAACCAGTTTGCCTTTCCCCATTTTTCTTTTCAAAGCAAACAGAATAATCCGGATTTGATTACCCGGTCATTCGGCAAAGAAATTATTCTCTCCAATTCGGGGATGACCATTACAGGTGAAGGGAAGGAACTTCTTGACCGTAACCAGGCCTGGATCCAAGTTTTGGATGAGAACGGTCGGCAGGTCTACGGGTACCACGTCCCACCGGATGCAAAGACCAAATATACGCCGATGGATATGGTTCAGACCTATAAGTATATGGAAAAAGAGCTCATGTCGACCGTTTTTGTGGGGGAAAAGCAGGGCAAACAGCAGCGCTACAGCTACTTAATCGGTTTCCAAAATACTTATCTGGAGCGGAACGTCCTCACGTATGATATGCGCTCCGTGGTGCATTTCTTCAAAATCGGAAGCTTGGCCGTCATTGGGGTCGATGGATTTATTGCGCTGTGCATCGCATATCTGTTCAGCAAAAAGCTGACCCGGCCGCTTCATAAGCTGATCGATGCGATCAAGCAGCTCGCCCACAAAAAATATGGGGTTCATTACGAGCCCCAGGGAGTTTACAAAGACGTGTTCCATCATGTCAACCTGCTGAGTGCGGAGCTGGAAGCCAGCGAGGCCGAACGTAAAAAGCTGGACCGCATGAAGGAAGAATGGATTGCCAACATCACGCATGATATCAAAACGCCGCTGGCTTCGATCCAAGGATACGCCGAAATGATGAGGGACAAGGAATATGAGTTTACGACCGGAGAAATGCGCGATTACGCGGAAATCATCGAACAGAAATCCCACTACTTGAAAGACGTCATTGAAGATTTGAACTTGTCCACCCGCCTTAAAAACAAAAATATTACGCTTAACCTGAAGAGCATCAATCTGGTCAGCCTGGTGCGCAGCGTAATTATCGACGTGCTGAATGATCCCCGATACAGCGGCAGGAACATCGATTTCAGCTACAGTGAAGAGACGATTCAGGTAAAAGTGGACGACCTCCTCATTCGCAGGGCCGTCAGCAATTTGATCTACAACGCGATGGTTCACAATGCAGAGGATACGGTCATTGAGGTTGGGGTAGAGAAAACGGCGGATTCGGTGACGATGATCGTAGAGGATCATGGGAAAGGCATCCGCAAAGAGGAACTGGACCGGATTTTTGACCGCTATTACCGCGGAACCCATACGGGCGAGAAGCATAAAGGTTCGGGACTGGGGATGGCCATCGCGCATGATATCGTGGAGGCACATGGAGGAGAGATCCGCGTCACCAGCGAGCTCCATCAAGGAACGAGGATCGAAATCAGGCTTCATCCGCTTCCAGAAGTTCACAAATCCGATGAGATCCTATAATCCTATTCAAATCTCAAGAGAAGGACCACCCTGAAAGGGTGGTCCTTCTTCCGTTACCGGCGGCCGTGAAAGGTCCGGCGTAAATCTTGAACCCACAGCTCCGGCACTTCCCACGGAATAAAGTGGCCTCCTTCTTCGTGGGCAGTAATATTGACGTGGTTATACCACGCTGCGCGGTCGGTCTTGAGAAAATGCTCTACGCGTTGATCGGTAGTCACCCCCGGCGGATTTTCGTAACCCACGAAAGTGATGCCGGTCGGCGCTTCAATAACAGGCTGGCGTGAATGGGAGGGCTCCCATGGATACCGGTTGTTATTGGCATACACACGCATCGACGTTTCTATGGCGTTATTGACCCAGAAAATCGTGGCGTGCGTCAGCAGGTCATCCTTGGAGAACACCTGTTCAATGCTGCCTTTGTTGTCGCTCCACTTGATCCAGCGTTCAAGAATCCAGGCCAGCATGCCGACAGGTGAATCGCTGAGCCCGTAAGCAAGCGTGCCGGGATCCAGAACGTGCACGGCAAGATGCGAAGCAAACCGGCGGTCCAGCTCCAACAATTGATTCCGGATCTTCTCAGGCAAGTCATCCGGAATCGGACGTCCGCCGGCATAATCCCAGGCGCGTTCCCCGTTAAAGAAGTCCAATTTGAGAGCCGAACCGATATGAATACCATACAGCTCAGCTCCGTATTTATGCCCGAGTTGACCGGTGATCAGCGCGCCGACATCGCATCCGGCAGCAGCATACTTCTCGTATCCGAGCATGTCCGTCATGAGGGTGTGCCACAGATCGGCGATCTTCCAGAAGTTCATGTCCGGATGGTCGGGAAGCGGAGCAGAGAAGCCGAAGCCCGGCAGCGAAGGGACGATGACATCAAAAGCGTCGGAGGGATCACCTCCATGCGCCCCCGGGTCAGCGAGCGGATCCACCACCTTGGACCAATGCCAGAACGTCCATGGCCAGCCATGGGACAAAATGAGGGGGACCGGGTTTGGACCGACTCCGGGCTTGCGCATAAAATGGACAGGCACACCGTTGACTTTGACTTGATAATGCTCATAGGCGTTGATGGCCTTCTCGGATTGACGCCAGTCGAATTCGTGAATCCAGTAATCGACGAGCGCTTTCAGTTCATCGCGGCGTACGCCGTAGTAACCGTCTTCGTTGCCTGCATCCAGGGGCCATCTGACGGAGGTAAGACGACGGTTCAGATCGTTCAGTACCTCTTCGGAAACATGAACGGGACTTGCTTTAAACGGAAATTCGGCATGGGACATAGTGATCCTCCTCTGACGTGATTTGGAGCCGATGAAAAGGTGAACGTTTCAAGCGGGAAAAATCCGCTAAGCGTCGCCAGCAATTTCGACCAGGCGCCTCAATGCCGGGATGGCATCAGCTATCGCTTGTCTCTCTTCTGTCGTGAGATGTTCCGCAAAACCGGCAATCCGACCGATCCGTTCCAGGCGACGGGAATCGATCACGTTAGCTCCCCGGGGGGTAATATGCACGAGAACAACGCGGCCGTCATTTGGATCGGATCTTCGTTCGACGAGCCCGTCCCTCTCCAGCTTGGTTACAATTTGCGTGATCGCCGACTGGGTTACCTGCTCCGTGGCAGTCAGTTCTGTCAGGCGCATCGGACTGTTGTGGGTTAGCGTGTGCAGGACCGACAGGGCGGTGAAGCTGAGCTTTTCAATGGACGGCAGTCGAATATTAATCCGGGTCAGATTTTCAATCACTCGAACAAAATCGGCGACATCCAATTCTTTGGATAGATGTTTAGGTTTCATGTCACTAATATATTAGAAACTTATATAAATGTCTAATATAAATTGGGAATGGATGAGAATTGGAGGTGAATGATTTTGGTGGAATCGCATCATAATAGCAGGATGAAAGCAGGATCTGCTCCA
Organism: Paenibacillus favisporus; assembly: GCF_040545415.1. Taxonomy (NCBI): domain Bacteria; kingdom Bacillati; phylum Bacillota; class Bacilli; order Caryophanales; family Paenibacillaceae; genus Paenibacillus; species Paenibacillus favisporus. The sequence continues at coordinate 22,713 of NZ_JBEPLV010000009.1, forward strand.
AACACCATGATGAAACGAGTGATGAGGCTTGAGATGGACATCCGCGGCATGCCTCCTGTTCATGCTGCTGCATAATCCGACCGCAGATCAAGAACAGGCACAGGACAAGCTTACGGTCACCCATGAAGGAAAAACCATCTCCGTGCTCAATCGCGACGCGCACAGCTTGGGGGTGTTTCCCTTACTGGACAAGGAACAATATAATGCGTGGGTCAACGAACTGGACCGGAAAACCTATAAGGAAGCGCAAAACGCCAGTTTTGACGCCGGCGGGCGCATTGTCGAGGGGAAGAACGGGTACAAGCTCGACCGTAGAGCTTTTTTAATGAAGTATTATGCGTATCTGTACGAAACGAAAGGGCCGGCCGTGATTGAGGTTCCGACGTACCCGGTATATCCGAAGGTCGATACGGAACTGCTCGCGTCTTTGCGTTCGAAGCAAATCGGTTATTATATTACTTACTACAACGCCGGCAACCGAGACCGCTCGCATAATATTGCTCTGGCGGCCGAAGCGATTGACGGTACGGTCATCTTTCCTGGTGAACGGTTCTCGTTTAACCGGGTAGTCGGCATACGAACGACCGGCAGAGGATACCGCCGGGCCGCCGTCATTGTGCGGGGCGAATTATCTGAAGGCGTAGGAGGCGGCATCTGTCAGGTATCCTCCACCTTGTTTAATGCCGCCGATCGCGCCGGGCTGAAGATCGTTCAGCGATATTCCCACAGCCGTCACGTTCCCTATGTGCCATCGGGCAGAGATGCAACCGTAAGCTGGGGCGGACCGGATTTTGTTTTTGACAACGCGTACAACCAGCCGGTCCTTCTTCGCGCGTTTGCAGGCGGCGGCAGCATGGCTGTGTCCATATTGTCGTCTGATGTGATCGAATACTTCCCGAAAAAGGTCCCCAGCATATCTCATCATCTGCCGGAAGAGGTGCGCGACATTACCGCAAGCCAAAGCCCCGGCCATCAGAAGAAAAATTAGACCACAGGCTTGCCTTAAAGCAGCTTTCATAGTCCAAACACGGAACAAATTAATTCCTTAAGCTGTGCAGCGCACGGGCAAATCCGGCGATGCCTTGTCCAATGCATTCCGTCTTTGCACGCGCGAACGTAAACCGGACGAATCCGGCATCCGAACCGTACACGCTGCCAGGCACGAATACGACACCGTTCCGGATCGCTGCTTCCAGCAGCTTCGCGTCATTGACTGGTTCGGACAGCTTGCACCACAAATGATGACCGCCTTTCGGAATATGGAATTGAATCTCCCCCGGCAGCTCCTTCCGCAGCGCTTCGATCAGAAGATCGCGCTTATACATCAGATTCGTCCGCAGGCGACCGAGATGAGGTTCAAAAAAGTCCGATTCCAAAAACTGCGCCGCCACCTGCTGGGGAATGACGCTAAGTCCAAAATCCATCTGCTGCCTGGCATCCGCCAATCTCTGCACGACAGAATTCGGGGCAACCATCCAACCGATCCGCAGTCCCGAAGCGGCGATTTTGGAGAAGGATCCGATATAAATGACAGACCCGGACGTATCTATTGATTTTAAAGGCATGCGTGGTAAGCCTTCGTAATCGGTTAGGCTGTAAGGATCGTCTTCGATGATCGGCAGTCCGAGCTCGCTTGCAGTTTGAAGGAGCTTGTGGCGCCTGTCGTCGGCAAGCAGCGTACCGGTAGGATTTTGAAAATTCGGATTCGTAAATATCATCTTGATGCGGTGTTTTTTGTACAGTCCACGAATTTCCTCCGGCCTCATGCAGTCCTGATCTACGGGAAGCCGGAAGATCCGCAGTCCCGCCGACTGGAACATCGGCAGCGAATAATAATAGGATGGGTCCTCTATAGCAACGGCGTCGCCAGGGGACAGCAGGCATTGCGTAATTAAAAATAACGATTGCTGAGATCCGGAGGTGATCAGGATGGATGATTCCGTCGCCTGAACCCCGCGGTATTCGGCCAAATATCGAACGAGAGCTTGCCGGAGCGGGATATATCCCTGCGGGTTGTCGTATCCTAAATACGATGCGTACTGATGCCTGCTCATGATTTCGCTGATTTCGCTTGCCGGGGCCAGATCGGCCGCAAGTTCTCCACTTGCAAAATCGACCAGGGAGGGATCCTGGCTTAGAGCTTCCCGAATTCTCCGGAGAAACGGAAGGTTCGGAAGAAAGCTCCCGCCTTCGGCATACCTGTTCCAGTTTGGTGTATGTTTCGGTGAAGCGCCCCACTTAAACTGGCTCACCCGAGTTCCGCTGCCGGAACGGCTTTCGATAATCCCGAGCGAACGGAGTTCCGCAAAAGCTTGTACGACCGTGCTCCGGTTTACGCCGATCTGCTCAGCCAATTTCCTTTCTGAAGGCAGCAGGCTGCCGGGCGGAAATTCCCCAAACGAAATTCGCCGCTCGATGTGGTCGGCGATTTGCTGATATAATGGTTTTTTACTTTCTCGATCAAGACCCCACATACGTTTTCACTTCCTCGAACAACAATTACGACACATTTTTATCATCCTTTCCAATATATCTTATTCGCTTAACGATTTCCGACTTTTTCTCACCGAAAGTTTTGCGTTTTCATGAACACGGCCCGTTTCATTTAGTGAAATGGATGGTCAGGGAACGATTGCAATGGCTGGTGTGTTCACGTCCGATGGTGATTATAATGTAACTGCAATAAATCTACTTTGACGGGCGGGTGAACAGCATGGTCTGGCTGATGGTTTTTGCCGTGATCGTATTAATATGGGGACTCTTTGCAACGATGAGAATAGGACAATCCCAAAGCAATAAAGAACAAAATCCACAATACTTCCAGGATACGGGCAAAAAATGGTTTAAGCTTCTAGGCTTCTACGTAATTAGCATCGTTGCGGCAGCTATAATGATTGTGATTTTGATCAAGTGAATAAAGAGAGGTAAATGATGAGTTAAATGTAAAAATATATAAATAAAGGTTGTTAATGTTATCCAAACCGGATATACTAGCAATGTAAGCGCTTGCTTTAGTAGATTGAGACTTCTAGATTTCCCTGCCGCTGTCCCATACCAAGCATAAAGCGAGGTGATTAACGTCCCAAAGGCGAACTCTTAATGATGCAGGTCTGATTTTCCTTATAGTGTCTGTGACGTTTTCCCAATTTGATGAGGAGGGAACAAGATGCTGAAAAAAGGATTATGCGGAATCATCATAGTCAGTCTTTTGATTGCTTTATTTCCTGTCAAACAGGTGAGTGCGGCTCCGAACTGGAAGCTGGTGTGGAGCGATGAATTTGACGGAACCGCGCTGAATCGTTCCAATTGGACTCCGGAGATCGGCACGGGCAGCGGCGGATGGGGAAACAACGAGCTTCAATACTATACGGACCGATCGCAGAACTTGCAGGTTACCGGAGGAAATCTGGTGATTACGGCAAGAAAAGAATCATACGGCGGAATGAACTACACTTCGGCACGTATCAAAACGCAAAACCTGAAATCCTTTACCTATGGCAAAATAGAGGCTAGGATCAAGCTGCCTTCCGGACAAGGGCTGTGGCCGGCGTTCTGGATGCTGGGCAGCAACATCAGCACGGTGGGATGGCCGTACAGCGGGGAAACGGACATCATGGAGCGGGTTAATAACAACCCATATGTTAACGGCACCGTTCACTGGGATGCGGGAGGGCATGCGGAATACGGCAGAGTATCGGGCAACCTCGATTTTTCTCAATACCATGTGTACAGCGTCGAATGGGATTCGAAGTATATCCGCTGGTTCGTTGACGGACAGCAATTCAATGAATTTTATATTGAGAATGGCACCGGAAATACCGAGGAATTTCAGCGGCCGTTCTTCCTGCTCCTGAACTTGGCGGTCGGCGGCAACTGGCCGGGGGCTCCGAACGATTCGACGCCGTTTCCTGCTCAAATGCTCGTGGACTACGTCCGTGTATATCAGGACAATGGCCAGTCCAGCGCAATCAGCAACGGAGTTTATACTTTGGCCTCCAAGGCGAGCGGAAAAGTAATGGATGTCGTTGACGTGTCCATGGCCAGTGGAGCCAAAATCCAGCAGTGGACGAATTATACCGCCACCAACCAGCAATTCCGGATCGAAAGCACGGGAGACGGTTATTACAAGCTTACTGCCGTGCACAGCGGCAAAGTATTGGATGTGCCGAATTCGTCAACGGCATCCGGCGTCCAGCTGCAGCAGTGGGATGATAACGGGACGAACGCGCAAAGGTGGAGCATTGTCGACGTAGGCGGAGGGTATTATAAGCTGGTTTCCAAAGCAAACGGACTCGTCGTTGACGTGTCCGGTTCATCCACGGCGGATGGCGCGGCCGTTCAGCAGTGGACGGATAACGGAACGGACGCCCAGAAATGGGCTTTGACCAAAATCAATTAAGGCTCAAACAAGCAGTCCACATATGGGCTGCTTGTTTGTGTATACGAGACTGAAGCTGACAGACCGTTTGGCCCTCCGCCTCTGGAATCAGGCTTCCGCTTCATTCGATCTAACAGCATTCCGTCGGAAGACGGGTTCTTTCCCACTACAAAATCCTTCATGTAATAACTGAGATAGTCCCCATAGCGGCTGTCCGTCTGCATGAGGAGTTCGTCCACAAAATAAGCGCCATGAGGTATATCGTCTTTCAGCAGTGTACTTAGGGCGCCATAAATCCCGCACGCAACCTGAAAATAAGTGGCGTTGGTATGATAGATCGGATAAATCTCGTCGCTGCTAAGGACGTTGTACATATAGCGTTCCTTATCCGGGTAAACGAGCAGAACACCCACCAGATCCTGTCCGCCAACTTCCCCGACGGAAGGATCCAGCACCTGATGATTCCAATCCCACAAGTCGTCGATCGTATCCAAATGCCCGCGAATTAAATCAATCGTGTATTCACTAACACGGTATATAAAGCCCGTTTCAAGATCGAAGGCATGTCCAAGCGACAGAACCTCCTCGTGCGGCATAAGAGATCCGTAAAATTGCTTATCCCCAAGCGTAACTTTAAATTCAAGCTCATAGACGGGAAGCTGCATGATGAATGGAATCCGCCGCTTCATAAATACCGGATAGTTCAGAATCGCTTCATCGAGAAAGCATTCCGGTGACCATGTGGAATAAATCGTTTTGTCTTTGAGCAGAGAGCGGTTTTTATACAGGGAGTCGTCATGTTCGACAATATAGCAAGCCAGCGGCTTTTCACCGGAGTGCTTTTTCATGAGCTGAATAGCCATCCACTGCACCACACCCGGATTCATCCCTGAGCCAATGATGGCTTTCGAATTCGCAACTGATTTCCGTCCTTCTTGAAACACATGATAGCGCTCGAGCAGGGAATACTCAGCAAGATTTTCGATCTCATCAACGGCAGGACATTCCAGCGCCGTGTTGATGTAATGGACTCCCGCTTGATCGCAGCAATGTAGCATATCAACCGTATCGGCCCATGACACATCAATCACATGCGTCGTACCGGTTTCAGACAAATGCAGGCGGAAACGTTCCAGATTGGTTAGATCGAATTGGTAAAGTGAAGCTTGTTGAATCAAGCGGGGCATAAATGAGCTGTAATATGCCACATCCTGTTGATTCAAATCTATCAGAAGAATTTTGCTGTGCAAAATGAATGAATGGATCGGATCCCGGGCGTCCCCGAGGGATTTCTCCAAAACGGATAGAATCGCTTTCGCGACACCGCCTGCACTGCCAAGTATCGTAATCACAGTCCTCGGTTTCTTCATGATGTTCAACTCCTTTCTATCTATACCGTATTCATAGATTGATAGAAAGGATTGTTCGTGAACCTATCACAGCTGCCTTTTTTGTCATCAACATCTATAAAAAATATGAAAAGCAAAGGGGATTCGGCTGCTTCCATTTGATATTCACCAGTGATTTCAATTCCCGTTGGCTGGAAATGATGATATAGAGGATTGCTGTTTCTGCTGGATCTTGTTTCGCAGTATGGCATGGTAATGAATTGGAGAAAGGTTTGTCAGTTTAAGGCGGCGAAGAATACATAAGGCAAGTCTTGCAGCAAGTTAATATGAAGATAATACAATGAGTCATAACAAGCCAAGGGGAGAATGGAAGACATGATGGAACAGCTGAAAGCTTGGGCCAAACAATTAAAAAGGCAGGTATTTGTACTCTATTTCGCCTATCGGGACAACCGTTCGCCATGGTATGCAAAGCTGTTTTCCATGTGCGTCGTTGCCTATGCATTCAGCCCCATAGATTTAATACCGGACTTCATACCCGTCATTGGCTATGCGGACGATTTGGTTTTGATTCCGCTGGGAGTATTGGCTGCTATAAAAATGATGCCTGGTGAGGTCATTGAGGATGCCAAAAAAAAAGCGGATGCTCGCATGAACCAAGGGAAACCGGTGAATTGGGCTGCGGGTGTCATGATTATTTTATTATGGGCTGTTGTACTGGCAGCGGTATTGACTTACCTGTACAACCGTTTGATGTAACCGTTGATTCGCAGAAGGGCCTTCCGGCAGGATTCGGGTCGCACGCCTATTCGGCTGCTTAAACCATGGCCCTTCCCCCGTATTTATGAATCCTGCAGCTTCTCCCGATACTCGGATGGCGTACAGTTGTACACCTTGCGGAACTGGCGGGCGTAATAGTTCTGGTCACGAAAGCCGCTTTCGAGCGCCACCTGGGAAATGGACAGGCTTGGATGGCGAAGCAGCGTGCAGGAATAGTCCAGACGCTTGCGTATGACGTAATCCATCGGTGTTGTGTGATAGTTGCGCGTAAAGACGCGCTGAAACTGGCGGGTTGACAGGTAGGCTTTGTCGGCCATTGCTTGCAGGGTGATTGGCTGGAGAAAGTGCTCTTCAATGTAAGTGACGGCTTCACCGATCCGCAACGCCTTGTTATCATCAGCTCCGCTGCCGATCTGATAATAGCGGGAGAGCAGGCCGACGAGAGCGGTAAAATAAGAGCGAATCATCAGACGATAGCCCTGCGGCTGCAGTTCATACTCGGTTAAAATCAGGTCAAGCAGCCTTGTCGCTTCCTGCAGCTGCGCTTCGTTCAGCGTAAGCATGCCCTTGAAGTTCATTTCCTTGCGGTAAAACGGTTCGATGTAGAAGAGCGCTTGAAAGCCCGGAAGCAGCCTAAGCTCGGACAGCTGCAGTAGCTGCTCGGGCTGGAACATGACGTTGATGTATTCAATCCCGTCGACGTTTTTGTAGCCGTGGGATACGCCGCTGTGAATCAAGAATACCTGGCCGGCTGTAACGGGGTATTCCCTCCCTTCAATGATATGAACGGCGCTGCCCTGCAAAATGACGACGAGTTCGGAAAAATCGTGGCTATGTACAAAATATTCGTGTGTTAGCGGACATTTCTGGATGCGGAACGTAAATCCCGGTTCGAGCCCGATGTCTGTGGCAAACAGTCTGGTCATCATGTCCATATTATGCTAAACAATGTCGGCATCGTCAAGGCGAAGAGCGACGTCCCGCGATACCATTAAGATTACGGGCCGACGTATTGCAGATCGATATGTCATCGGCTTAGAGAATGTCAGTGGGGAGGTACCTATGGATTTATGGTGGAATGAAAGGACGAATCAACCCGTGAAGCCGGTTATTCTTTTTCTGGGGGACAGCATTACGGCCAGCGGTCATTATATCCGGTATACCGAAGCTTGGCTCCGTCAGCACCGGCCGACGATGGACATGAAGCTGGTTCCATGCGGCGTGCCCAGCGAAACCGTGTCGGGACTCAGTGAGGCGGCACACCCTTTTCCGCGTCCTTGCGTGCACGATCGGCTTCGGAACGCGCTGGATACGGTATCGCCCGGGATCGTGGCCGCCTGTTACGGGATGAACGACGGGATTTACCATCCTTACTCCGAGGATCGTTTTGCTGCCTTTCAAGAGGGGATGTATCGTCTAGACGAAAGCAGCCGAGTGGCAGGAGCCAAGGTGGTGCTCATGACGCCGCCGCCGTTTGACCCACCCTCCATGAACGCCAAGCTTCTGCCTGAAAGCGCGCCGGATTTCAGTTATCTCACACCATTCCGGGAGTATGACCGCGTCCTCGAGCAATATTCCGCATGGCTTCTGTCTGCGGGTGATGTGGCCGACCGGATCATCGACTTACGCAGTCCGCTGCTGGACCATATAAAGGAACAAAGGGCACTGAATCCTGCTTATCGTTCGGGGGACGGTATTCATCCGAATCGTGCCGGGCACTGGGTTATGGCGCGTACGTTTCTCAAGGCAATGTTTGGCGCGGCACCCGGTGTTATTCCCGATGTGGATGCGATTTCGAGATCGCTTGCTGAAGAAACGGATTGACACCTAAAAATCAACCGGATTATAGTTAGGTCACTCCAACAATCGGGAGGGAGAGAGGTACGATGAACTTGCTGCAAATGCTGCGAACGCGGAAATATTTACAGCGGATCCTGCTCAGCTTTATGCTCGTAGTCGCCACGCTGGCGGTGGCCTCCCTATTTATGAACGCCTTCGCACGCGACAAAGTGCTCAGCCTTCAGAACGAAGCCGACCGCAAGCTGCTGACCCAAATCAACTATAACATTGAAAACATGAACGGCATCGTCAAGGACCTGGCGGTATCCTTGTACAACGACGAAGAGCTGATCGCACTGAAATCCGGAGCGGATTACAAGCAGAGCATTCTGAAGATCGAGCGCCTGAATCAGACCGTAGCGGCGTCTCCGTATCTCCACGCTGCTGTTTTTTACAACGGGGCGCAGCACCGGTTTTTCTCATCGCTCAACCATGATATGGACAACAGGCTGCTGTATCAAAGGCTGGGGGATTATATGTCGTCCCGCAGCGACCTGCCGAAGCTCCAGTTGATTCCGATGGATCTGGACGGCGGAAATGAAGGGATCGATGTGTTCGCGTTCTTCATTTATGACGGACCGTCCTTAGGTTCCGTAAATGATAATGTCCTGATTTTGACCGTCAAGCCGGGATGGATGCTGGATAACGTGAAAGCGCTTAATCGTGTCGCGGAGCGGGAGAACGACATGCTGTTCGTCGCCGACGGTGACGGGCGCATGCTGATCTCCAACGACCGGTCGCTGCCGGAGGGGCTGAGCGTCAAAAAGGATTTGCTTCCGCGAATCCAATCTACGGGGAGTACGCTGGACTCTTTTATCTATAAGCACGGTTCGCATAAATACAAGGTGACGTATTTGAGCAAAGGGCTGAACAACTGGCAAATCGTCAGCCTCCAGAATTATAACGACGTGCTCGGCAGCGTCCGGCAGATGAAGTGGACGGAGATGGCCGTGACGCTGTCCGTTGCAGTCCTGGCTGTGCTGCTGTCCGTGTTCTTTTCGCTGCGGCTGTATAAACCGGTCGGACAGCTCCTGACGCTCGTTCCGCCGCAGCGGCGCGATGCTCCCCCGGCGAAGGATGAGCTGTCGGTCATTGCCGCCAACGTCACGGAAATGATCGGAAAGCTGAAAGGGCTCGAGCAGGAGAGGGCATCCCAGTGGAACATCGCCAAGGTCTATCACCTGCGCAGCCTGATCGGTCTCAGCGAAGGCGTACACGAACTGGAGTTTCGGCGGATCAGAGAGCAGTATGGGCTCGATATTGCGTATCCATCGCGGCTCCGTCTGGCTCTGGTCCAGATTGACGACGTACAGAGCCTGGTCCGCGGCCAGGGATCGCAAGCAGAATCGCTGCTGTATTTCGCCATAGCCAATATTGGCCAGGAACTGCTCCACAAACACGGATCCTGCGAAGCCGCAGATATGAAAAGCGGGCATCTCGTCTTTATCGTCGGCGGCGAATCTAGGGATTTAGCTATGCTTGCTGACCGCTTTCGGGAGCTTCAGCACACCATCCTTCAATATTATCGGGTTACCTTCACGGTAACGCTCAGCGACCCGTTTGAAGACTACCGCGAAATCACGGCGCATTATAACCTGGCTGTCCGCCACGCCAATTACCGCATGGTTTTTGGCAAAGGGGCGGTGCTAGAGCCGGAACGGGTTCGAAGCTGCGAGGCAAACGATACGTTCCGCATTCCGCAGGAATTGGAGCGGCGCCTGACGGAAGGATTAAAGAGCGGCGATCTGGAAGAGACGGAGCAGGCGATCCGGAGCTGGAGAGAGCTGATCGGCGGATTCAGCTTCGAGAATATGTACTCTGCGCTGCTGCATCTGGCAGTGACGCTCAGCAATACGCTGGGAGAGATGAACCATCACAATTTGAACCCGGTATCGGTCAACGTTCAGGCCATCAACCGGCGCATTCTCGAGAAAGAAACGTTGGATGAAATCGAAACGGTGCTGCTCGAGGTCGTCCGCGAGGTATTCGAACAGCGGCGGAACGGGCGTGAAGACAAAAACAGGCTGCTTGCCGATACCGTGAAAGAAATTATCGACAAGCATTTTGCCGATCCGGATCTCAACGTGCAGCGGATCGCCGACATGCTGAAGATGAGCTCGGTTTACATCGGGCAGGTGTTCAAGGCACAGGAAGGAACGACGGTCGTCGATCAGATTAATGCCACCCGCCTGGCCCGTGCCCGAACGTATTTGGAGCAGCAGGAGCTGACCGTTGTGGAAATTATGGAAAAGGTCGGCTTCGGCAACGAAAGCTATTTTTACCGCTTGTTCAAACGCCGATACGGAACCACACCCAAGGAGTACCGCCTGAAATCAGCCATAGAGAGAAGCATATGAACCTGATGAAGACCCGCACGGGAGAACCTTTTCCCTGGCGGGTCTTTTGCCTGCTCCAGGGCGGCTGCAGGCCTGTAAATACAGGAATCCGGCATCTATACAGCCCGCCAGTACAGTGATCCTGCAATTGTACAGTACGCAGCAGCAAGGGTTTTACGTTATCGTTAGAAGTGCAAAGCCTGACACCAGGCTGAGCGCAAAGGAGGAAAGGGGCTTACGATATGTTGAATAAGGTTTCACTGGCGGGTGACGCAGAAAACAGACGGGTGGCGCCAGAACCGGGACAAACCGGACCGCTACCCTCGCCGGACGTGCCGCCAAAGCAGCGCAAGCAAAAATCGCTCATCCGGAGGGAGCTGCGCCATTTCCGTAACAACCGGGAGCTGTTCCTGCTCTCATTGCCGGGGATATTGTATAAGCTGATATTCGCCTATATTCCCATGGTGGGGCTCATCATCGCCTTCAAAAATTATCGGTACGATCTGGGCATCTTCGGCAGCAAATGGGTGGGACTCGATAATTTTCGGTATTTGTTTTCTACCGATACGGCTTGGCGGATTACGCGCAACACGGTTCTGTACAATGCCGCCTACATCTTGGTGACCACCGTGGCTGCACTGCTGCTTGCCATCCTGATGAACGAAATCAAGCAGAAATGGAGCAAGTTTTATCAGACTGCCTTGTTTCTGCCGCATTTCCTGTCCTGGGTGCTGGTCGGTTACGTCGCGTATGCTTTTTTGAACCATGCAGACGGTTTGATCAACCGGACGCTGCAAGCGTTTGGAATGGATCCGGTCAGCTGGTATCAGAACGCGGCGCCGTGGCCGGTCATTCTCATTCTGGTTCATTTATGGAAGGCCGTCGGTTTCAATACGCTCATCTATTTCGCGGGAATTTTGGGGATTAACGGAGAATATTACGAAGCGGCGCGGATCGACGGGGCGACCAAATGGCAGATGGCCCGCAAGATCACCATTCCGCTGCTGTCGCCTCTGGTCATCATTCTGCTGATTTTGTCCATCGGCAACATGTTCCGCGGTGATTTCGGTCTGCACTACTTCATTCCGAACAACTCAGGTTTCCTGTATGGATCCACCGATATTATCGATACTTACGTGTACCGCGCACTGCGGGAAATCGGGAACGTGAGCATGTCGGCGGCAACGGGCTTTTACCAATCGCTTGTCGGCTTCGTACTGGTTCTGCTGGCTAACGGCATTGTGCGCAAAATCAATCCCGACCATTCTTTATGGTAAGGAGGTGACGTAAAGGTGACAAAAACATTGGAGCTGTCGAAAGTATTGATCAACCTGCTGTTTATCATCCTGTCCGTCATGGTCGTGCTGCCGTTTCTGCTCGTCATCGCCGTATCGCTTACAGATGAGAAGGCATTGTCCCGGGACGGCTATCAATTCATCCCCAAATCGTTCAGCCTGGAGGCGTACCGCTATCTGCTGGATGCCCCGGACGTGATGATTCAGGCATACGGGGTTACGATCACCGTCACGGTGATCGGATCGCTCGTCGGCCTGCTACTGACCGCGATGACCGCTTACGTCATTTCCCGGCCGGATTACCGCTACAACCGGATGACGACCTTTTACGTATTTTTCACGATGCTGTTCAGCGGAGGACTCGTTCCTTCCTATATTCTAATGACCCAGTACCTGCATCTCAAAGACAGTCTGCTCGCACTCATTTTGCCGGTGCTGCTGTCGCCGTTCAACATCATGGTCATGAAAGGGTTCATGTCCAAGATACCGCTTGAGATCATCGAATCGGCGAAAATGGATGGGGCGAGGGAATTCCGGATTTTCTTCCGCATCATTCTCCCTTTGTCCACGCCGGCGTTGGCTACGCTGGGCCTGCTGATCTCGTTCTCCTATTGGAACGACTGGTTTAACGCGATGCTGTACATCGACGATCCGGGTAAGGTACCGCTGCAGCTGTTGCTGGTCCGGACGCTGAACAGCATTGAATTTCTCACGACGAATACCGAGTTTGCGACGCAGCTGGGCATCGACCTGGCGAGCTTCCCGAACAATTCCGCCCGGATGGCGATCGCCGTGCTGGCCGGCGGACCGATGCTGATCATCTTCCCGTTCTTCCAGCGGTTTTTCGTGAAAGGGCTTACGGTTGGCTCCCTCAAGGGTTAACATACACGCAAGCGATTATAAAAACAGGAGGTCACACAGATGAAGAAAAAGTGGTTTGGCGTGCTGGCGTTTATCCTGCTGGCAGCAACCGTCCTTGCCGGATGCGGCGGCGGAAAAAGCGCGGACGGCGGCGGAGAATCGGCCGGATCAACGGATGTGAAGAACGAGAGCGGATTGAAACCCGTCGAGCTGACCTGGTATTATCCGCTGTCCCAGCTCCAGCCCGATCAGCAGAAGGTGCAGGACGAAGTCAACAAAATCGTCAAAGAAAAGATCAACGCTACCGTCAAGCTGATGCCGGTCTCCATCGGCGACTACGTGCAAAAAATGAACACCGTGCTTGCAGCAGGCGAGAAGTTCGACATTCTCTGGACCGGCTACATGCTGAAGCCGGAGGAGCTGGTACGCAAAGGAGCCATCCAGCCGCTTGACGATCTGCTGAATCAATACGCGCCGGAGCTGAAATCCGATGTGCCGCAGGTGATGTGGGACGGCCTCTCTGTCGACGGCAAGATTTACGGCATCCCCAACCAGCAGATCAACGGTTCCCGCTATGGGTTTATCGTGCTGAAGGAGCTTGCCGACAAGTATAAACTGGACACCACGAAAATTAAGAAAATTGAGGATATCGAGCCGTTTCTGAAACAGATCAAGGACAACGAACCGGATATGATCCCGTTCGGTATCTTTGGCAACGACTTCATCAATCCGCAGGTGCATGACGACAAATATTGGATCGTTCCGGGGCTCGATGACCACTTCTATATCAAGACGGATGACCCGACCTATACGCTTCAACGTTATCCCGAAGAAGAACTGAACAATTTCCGCCTGGCCAGCAAATGGTACAAGGAAGGTTACATTTACAAGGATGCGGCGACCGTCAAATCGGCCGACTTCAAAGGCAAGATCGCGGTGGATTACCATATCGTCCTGAAACCGGGTGTCGAAGCGGAAATCAAAGCAAGAAACGGCGGCCATGATGTGGTCATCATCCCGCTCAGCGATTGGTTTTCCAACGGCTATTCGGCGACCACCAACCAATCGATCAGCCGCACTTCGCCGAATCCGGACCGGGCCATGATGCTGCTGAACCTCGTGAACACCGACAAGGAGCTGTACAATCTGCTCTGCAACGGCCTGGAAGGCGTTCATTACGAGAAGCAGTCCGGCGAATACATTAGCGCACTCCCGGATTCCCGGTATAAACCGAATATGGACTGGGTGTTCGGCAGCGTATTCAATTCTTATCTGAAGGAAGGCCAGCCGGAGAACGTCTGGGAGGAAACGAAGAAGATCAACGAAACAGCCGAAATCAATCCGGTCGGGGCGTTCAAATTCAATTCGGAGCCGGTCAGCACGGAGATTGCCAACCTGAACGCAGTATGGGGCGAATACAAACGCGGACTTGTGACCGGGACGCTTGATTTTGACGAAACCTGGCCGGTGCTCTACGGCAAGCTGAAGGAAGCGGGCGAGGATAAGTATGTGGAGGAGGTGAAGAGACAGTTTGAACAATTCCTGAAAGACAAGGGGTTGAAAAAGTAAGAAGTTCATTGTAAAGGCAGAGAAGCGCAAGCGGCGCACGGATAACGGGGAGAAACCTGCTGTCATGGGCGGCTTCAATGGAAGCATACAACGGGACCGGGGCCGGCCCTAATCCATGCTGAAAGGAAAGAGAAGCCATGGCAAAAAAACGGTTGCTCGCGGTTCTCGCAGCCATCGTGCTGATCACGTTTACCCCGTCTCCGCCGCCAGCTGCAGCGGAAGAAGCAGTCGCCAAACCAACGGGAAAATCGCTGTATGTAGCCACCAATGGCAGCGACACGAATAATGGATCCCAAAGCCATCCGTTTAAAACGCTGGAGAAGGCAAGGGATGCCATCCGGAAGCTGAAAGCGAAAGATGGCCTGCCCGCCGGCGGCGTGACGGTGTATCTGCGGGAGGGGCGGTACGAACGATCAGGCAGCTTTGATTTGAACGAGCAGGACTCCGGCGAAGCCGGAAAGCCGATTAAGTATACGGCTTATCCAGGCGAAAAGGTGATCTTGTCCGGATCGAAACGCATTGAAAAATCTGCCTTCACACCGGTCACCGATCAAGCGGTTCTTAACCGGATCATCAGTCCCGAGGCGAGACAAAAAGTGCTGGTGGCCGACTTGGCAGGCGAGGGCATTACCGATTACGGCGAGCAAAGCCGCCACGGTTACTATCTTGCCAACGATCTGAGCAAAGTTCCGCCGATGGAGCTGTACGTCAATGGACAAGGAATGACCTTGGCGAGATGGCCGAACCAAGGGACGGTACAAATGGATGAGATCATCGATCCGGGCCCGACGCGGAAAGATCCGAACGGGGAAGTTCATACGCGCGGAGGAACTTTTTCGTATACGTATGACCGGCCACAGTACTGGACCCAGGCGGACGATATTTGGCTGGATGGAATATTCGGCTACAGCTGGGAATGGTCCTACAACAAAATCGCCTCCATTGACACAGCCGCCAAAACCATCACCCTCCGCTACGGAGAGATGAGCGGCCTGCTCAAAAACTGGTACCCGGATTTTCATTTTGCGCAAAACCTGCTGGAAGAGATCGATATGCCGGGCGAGTATTACATCGACCGCCAGGCGGGAAAGCTGTACTTTTTGCCGAACGCAGAATTTACAGCGGCGAATCCGACGATCGAGGTTACAATGCTGAAAACGCCGATGATCAATGCGCTGAACGCTTCGTACATCGACTTTTCCGAGCTGGTCATGGAAGATGGACGCGACTCGGCAGCGGTCATTATGGGCGGCAGCCACGTGCGTATTCTGAACAGCGAAATCCGCAACTTCACGAACAGCGGCGTGTTGGTCAATACGCAAAGCCGGTTCTACTACAATGATTTTCAGGGCGTGCCGGGAACGGATCATGCTATCGTCAGCACGCACATCCACCATATCGGCGGGACCGCGGTCACGCTGACGGGGGGTGACAAAACGACCCTGCAGCCGGGAAACAACATCGTTGAAAATTCGCACATCCATGACTTTGCTTATTACCATAAAGCTTACAATCCGGGCGTTCTTCTCTCCGGGGTTGGCAACCGCATGGTGCATAACGAGCTGCATGACGCGCCACATCCCGGCGTGCTGATCTTCGGCAACGACCATGTCGTAGAGTACAACAACATTTACGATGTGTGCAAAACCTTCTCGGATCTCGGGGCTATTTACATGAACGCGGGCGAAACACCGCAGCAGCGGGGTACCGTCATCCGCAGAAATTATTTTCACCATATTGGAGAAAGCAAGGCCGGCGTGGAGGGCGTCTATCCCGACAACTTCACCATGGGGCTTCAGATCGACGAAAACATTTTCTACAAAATGGGCAACTCGGCGATCAAAAACAACGGCGGCGCACATATTTTGTCCCGCAACAATATTTTCGTAGACAGTAAAGTTCCGTATGATTACGCGGACATCTACCTTGGGGATCAGCCGGACAATCAAATCCCGAAAAACTACATGCCCAAATGGCAGGCGCTGTTCGCCGCTAACAACGATTTTGTAGGCACGCCTTATTTGACCAAGTATCCAGAGCTGGCCAACTTCTTTACAGAAAACCGTTATTATCCCGATACGAACACGTTCCAGGGGAATGTCATCTACAACCCGACCATTCCACGCAGCACGACGACCAATGCCAACGGAGCGTATGACAAATTCGGGCTGGTTCAGTATGCCAATAACTTCGTTACGACGGAGGATCCGGGCTTTGTGGATCTGGCAGGCGGAGATTTGTCCCTGCGTCCGGATGCGGCCGTATTCAGCGCCATATCAGGCTTTCCCAACATCCCGTTTGGAGAAATCGGCATTAACGGCCGAGCCGGCACCAGCACAGGTCAGGACAGCCATCCTGTCCAGGGGGTTGCCGTATACAACGACGATGTGACGGTAGACCGCTGGAAAACGGTCAAACTGCAAACCGCGGTCCTGCCATGGAACGCAGATCATCCGGCACTGTCTTTCACATCCGCCGATCCGGAAATCGCAACGGTCGATAACGCCGGCGTTATTACAGGACAGTCTGTCGGCCAAACCGAGATCATTGTGGCATCTGTGGAAAATCCGCAGCTGACAGCATCAGCGAAAGTAACCGTTGAAGCCGGCGACGGCATTATGGACTTCACCGATTTCGAATCCGGTGCAAATGGGTGGCCGGTGGATGCTAACCGGAGCATCGTGAAAGTGGATGAAAACCGCTGGTACAAGTTACTAAACGGCGCGTCCGCGCTGAGCAGCAAAAAGTTCTCCGATTATGAGCTGACCTTCAAACTGAAGACGCCGGCGACCATCGGCGAAAACGCAACGCTGTATATTTTCGACCGCCAGGCGGGCAGCGCTTCAAGCCGTATCGGATATAAAACCCGGGCGGACGGAACATCGTCATGGCTGCTCTACAACTCGGCGTGGTCCGTGCTGAAGGAAGTCAAGATGCCTGAGCATGATTTGAAGCCGGGCACGGAATATGCCGTCAAAATGCTCGTCAAGGGCGGCGACATCAGCGTGTACGTGAACGGCGGGTTCCGGCTGAAAGGCACCGATCCGGGACATAACGCGGAGGGTCAGGTCGGGTTCTACGTTAACAACGTCAGCGACATGATGTTCGATGACATCCAGTTCAAGGCGCTGACCACCGATCTGGCCGGTATTATTCCGGCGGATAACCAGGTTCGGCTGGCTGCCGGAGAGAGCAAGCAGCTCCAGCTGACGTTTGATCCCGCGGATACGCCGGATACGGATGTGACCTGGCAATCCGCGAATCCTTCGGTGGCCGAAGTGAACGACACGGGAGTCGTGAGCGCCGTGTACGAGGGCGAAACGGTCATCACGGCCGTATCCAAGGTAAACCCGCTGATCAAGGCGGATATCGCGGTCACCGTCTCGAACGTCATGCATGAGACCGATTTTGAAACCGGAGGAAACGGCTGGCCTGTCGATCCCAATCGCAGCATTGCAGCCGATCCCGACGGGAACCGCCGCTATAAAATCTTAAACGGCGCCACCGGTCTGCTGGACCGAAACTTCTCGTCCTACCAGCTTGAATTCAAGCTGAAGACGCCTGCAGTTATGCCAAATGACGGAGTGCTGTACATTTTTGACCGCCAGGATGCCACTGGATCGACGCGAATCGGCTACAAAACAAGGGCCGACGGCACGTCGGCATGGATGCTGTACGACACCGCCTGGCAGAAGATCAAGGAAGAGGCGCTGCCCACGCAAGACCTGCAGCCGGATACGGAATATGACGTCAAGGCGGTCGTCAAAGACGGCGACATCCAGCTCTATGTGAACGGGGAACTGAGGCTGTCCGGCACCGATCCGGGACATAAACCTTCCGGCAAAGTTGGCTTTTATGTGAGCGGATTCGATTACATGCTGTTCGACGACATTCGTTTCTCGGTAGTGCCTTAAAGCTTACTGGTGTTTAAGGGTTTCTTCGGCGCTCTCTCCCTGCATGGAGGGGGCGCTTTTACAATTCTAGGTCCGGTGCAGCAATCAAGAGGTTCAGTTCAATTCAATTCTATTCAAGGACAATACGGTATACCTTCCATGGCAAAATCGTGCTAAATGTGAGCAGCGCGAAATTCATGGATAAGCGCGATTCTCGGATACCTTAAGATTTTTAGCATGTCAAAACCAAAACCACCTCAAGGAGGGACAACATGATTCGATGTTTATTTCGAGCCGTCTGGAACGGAGAAGGCAGTCCGCGCTCTTTTTTTCGAGCCCAGGAAAGAGAGCATTCGCTTGCTGATGCGATGGAGCAGCTTCAGGTCGCCAATCTAAGCCTATTTGCCGATCAAGAACAGCTGTTTCTATATTATGAATGTCTGGACACGCCGGTTCTCCCGGAAAGCTTGCTGGCTGAAACTGGAGAGCGGCTGGCGGAATGGCCGGGAGGCGCACCGGGAAGACGTTGGGTACCGATGACTGATATTTTTCATTACCAGCACCCTGTGTCGAATTCGCAGTGGACCCGTGTCCATAAGGAACGCACCCCTTACGGAAGAATCGCTCTGCTAAAACCGGAGCAAACGGCAAGCTATATATATTATCACTACCAATACCAGGAGGAAAAGCCGGGGGACGGCGATAAGTACGGCATGATCGGCATGCACGAGAACGTTTTGTTTTTCTATTCGGAGCTGCCGGAGACGATCACGCCCGTGCTCTATGAGGGCCGATTGAAAACGTCGTTGAAGCCTGAAAACTGGGCCGAGGTGATGGAGCCCCATTTTATCAAGTGGGAGGGGGCTCCTGACGGGCAGGACATTTGGCGCAAGCTGATGCTTGTGCTAGAAGTCCGCTGCCCGGCCAAAAGAAGGGGTGAACAACATGCGTAACTCGCTATGTCTGAACGGAGATTGGGATTTCATGCCGCTGTACGATCAGCCCCAATCCCGTAAGCTGCCGGAGAACATCGTATACGATCAGCACAAAGTTCAGGTCCCATCCAGCTGGAGAAGGACCTACAAGCAGGGCACCGGCCGGTCGTTCGGGAACATTCCCGAATACGGATATGTTCCGATGGACCTGTACGATTATCCGAAGGAATGGGACGCCGCCGAGGCGGGCGTGCTGCACCGGAGCTTCCGGCTTCCGGACCAGATGGCCGGCCAGCGGATTGTGCTGCGCCTGGACGGCATCATGCAGAAGGCCGTTATCTATTTGGACCGGGAGGAAATCGCCGAATGGGAGGACGGCTACCTGCCACTCAGGCTGGATATTACGTCCCGGGTGCAGGTGGATCGTGAACACCACCTGCACGTCGTTTGCGGGAGCTTTGACCGTGTAACCCTTCCGTCCGGATCACAAAAAGTGACCGGCCTTACCGGTTCCTGGTTCGGCACCGTTTGCCGCGGCATTTGGCAGGATGTTTATTTGGAAGGTTATCCGGAATTGTCGCTGGAAGACGTCACCATCCGCACGTCCGTCCGGAAAGGGAAACTGGAGGTGCATGCAATTGCCGGAGGAGCTTCCACCGAGATAGAGCACAATTCGGGAGAGATGGAGCAGAATACGGTGCAGATCAGGCTTGTCGTACGGGAGCTTGGCGTGTTGAGCGGGAATGAGCATCATGTGGAGCATGCCCAAGCATCCGCGACTCATCCGGATTCAAACCCGGTTCTGGCAGCGAGTGCAGCGGCCGTACCTGTTGACGGTGCCGTTATTCAGCTTCCAAGGCTGTGCGAAAACGAGCGGGACGGGGCCGCATACCGCGCCTCCTTCATTCTGGATTGGACGGACGCCCATCAGTGGAGTCCGGATTTCCCATTCCTCTATCGGGCGGAGCTTGAGCTGCTGGTGGATGAGCGGGTCATCGACCGCTGTCATATTACGTTTGGGTTCCGGGAGTTTTGGTGCGAAGGACCGCAGTTTGTCCTGAACGGCATTCCGGTCAATCTGCGCGGAGATTCCTGGCATTTTCAAGGCGGGGTGCAGCAGACGGAAGCCTACATCCGGAACTGGTACCGGATGTGCCGCTCCGTCGGCGTGAACAGCATCCGACTGCATGCCGAGCCGTACCCTGAGGACTACGTGCGTATCGCCGATGAAGAAGGCATGCTCATCGTGGATGAAACCGCGATATACGGCTCGGGCAAATCGATGCAGTCAGACCATCCGGCTTACCTGGAAAACTGCCGGAACCATGTCCGCCGCCTTGTGCAGCGGGACAAAAACCATCCGTCCGTCATCTTGTGGAGCGTACAGAATGAGATGCGCTGGGTCGACGGGCGTGACGCTTTCAAAACGCATATCCCCGGCCTGATGGCCGCTATCCGCGAGCTGGACCCGACGCGGTCGATTCTTGCTGAAGGAGACAACCGTCTTCTGTCGAAAGAAGATACGGAGGTGGAGAGCCGCCATTACAATATTGACGGCACGATCGGCCAGTGGGACCGTGACGTTCCGCTGACGTTCGGCGAGCATGGCGGGTGGTGGTACATCTGCCCGCAGAACAGCAGTATGTATGTCGGACTGCGAGCCTACTGCGGGACAGATGAGAGCACGGCCGGGCTTGCCGAGAAGGAGCGGCTGTTTGTGGAATACGCCCGGCGCCAGGGCGTAGCCGGCATTTCGACCTTCAACTTTGCGCATTATTTCATGCGGGCTATACCCGACCGCGATGTGATTTTACCGCCAACCGGTCCCGGCGAACTCGGCCAGCCCGGCGTCAAGCCGAAGCGGATTCCCGCCTATTCACTGACCTTGAACAACGGTCTGCTGCCTGAAGAGTATCCGGCTTATTCACCAAATCCGGCCTTTGCTATCATGGCCAGAGCATTCAAGCCGGCAACCATCATCGCGGCCGAATACAATCGCTGTTTTTACGATGATGCGCCAGTTCACCGCAGCTTCGACGTGTACAACGATACACTTGCCGCGCAGGACGTCCGGGTGGAATGCAAGATCAGGCAGGGAGGGAAGCTGGTTCACGAGCAAAGCTTTGACTTCCGCCAAGCTCCGGCTGAGCACCAAATCATCTCGCTGCAATGGACCCCGGAATCTGTGGATGCAGAAGAACGGGCTGAGCTGACCGCGCAACTGATGCATGACGGGCAGCTTGTGCATGAGCTGCGTATCGATTACAGATTGTTTTCCGCCAGGATGCGCAGCGAAGCGGTAGAAGTCGGCCGGGAAGCATTCTTTTGGGGTCCGGCCGGCGAATATGACATGATCTGCAGGATGATTCCTGAATGCGCAGCCATAGAGCGGGAAAGCTTGGCCGGACTGCCGGCGGACAGCTTACTCATCATCGGCACCTACGCCGAGGATGCGGACGGCGGGCTGGAAGCGCAGCTGAAGGCATTCGTGGAACGCGGCGGCCGTCTCATTCTGCTGGAGCAAAACCAGCTGTCGCTCGGCAAGCTGACGCTGTCGCGCAGGCCATTCATCCGCGCCCATGCAGGCAGCTACAGCCATCCGGTTTTGAAGGGAATCGGCGACGAGGATTTGATGTTCTGGCATGAAGAGCTGCGGGAAGAAGGACCGCTGCCGATTATCCATGCGGCCTTTGAAAAGCCGGTCATCGGCGACTTTACGCTGCTGCTCGAATGCGGTGCAGGCGATTTCGGAGACGGTGGAGACTTGTGGTCGCCGCTGCTGGAATACCGCAGCGGCACAGGCATGTTTATCGCGAGCCAGCTGGATCTTATGGCGAACGTCGCGCGCGTTCCGCAGGCCTGCCTGCTGCTGCGGAACCTGATCGCCTACGCCGGGCGCGCCGATGTCGCGGGCGCAGGCGAAACCGCCCGCACGGCCGCGCTGGTACGCGCCGGCGGAGCGGCCGCAGCTTTCCTCGACAAGCTGCGGCTGAACTACACGGCGCTTGGCGAAGCAGCGCCGCTTCTGGCGTCGGCGGGCACAGCCGCCGCGCAAGGGATGCCGGCGCAGGGCATCGCCCCGGCGCCGGACGCAGGCGGGCATGGCCGGCATGCCGCCATGCCGCCCGGGCAGGACTTCGGCCTGCTGGTGGCCGAAGCCTGCCTGCTTGAGGCGCCGGGCGCGGCCGAGGCCGTCCGGCGCCACGCCGAAGCCGGCGGACGCGTGCTCGTCCTGCCGGCGGAGGCCCCGCAGCAGGCGGCGCTGGCGCGCCTGCTGGACCGCCCCGTGCGGGTAGCGCCGCACGAGGCGTATCACTTGGCGGCGGATGACGGCGCCGCCATGCGCGGCATCAGCCCGGTTGACCTGTTCGGCTACGACAAGGTATTCTTGTCACCGCGAGACGTGGTCAACCGGGTGCTGGCCAGCCACAAAATCGAAGCACCCGGCACGGAGGTGCTGTGCCGCAGCGTCGAAGGCACCGCCTGGAAGGACTACTTCGTGAACGGCTACACGGCGGAGTACAGCCGTTTGGCGCTGGTGGAACTGAATCGCGCTAAGGCCGTGCCCGCAGGGGCATTCGTGATCGAAGCCAAGATTGGCGGGGGAAGCGTGGTATGCTCACAGCTGCTGCCCGATCCCGGCAGCGACAAGGCGCTGCGCCTGTATTCGCGCCTGCTCGCCAATCTCGGAGCTGCCTTCGATGACGGCTTGCTTACGAGCGAGAAGGGTGATGCACATTGGGCCGTGGAAGCGGTGATGGCCCTGCCTTGTCCGCCGCATGTCGATTACGAAGCGATGAAGGCTTACCACACGGAACCCGAATTTTCGTTGAACAATTTGGGCGAAGGCTTGTACGGATGGATGCAGAAAAAGGAACGGCGCCCGGATGACGGCATGCTTCGCATAGCGGACGCTGGGGATACGCCATGGTTCCTCAGCAGTTTCATCCTGGTGCCCGGGAAGGAAAATGAGTTGCGCCAGGGGAAGCTGCGGATCAACACCGAGGCGTCGTTCGAGATTTATATAAACGGGGAAAAGGTCTCAAAGCCTGAGCAGGAAATCATCCTGAAGGGCGGGCTGAACAGGCTTATCGCCATCGTTCGCGGGACAGCAGGAGACCTTCTTTTCGGCATGATCTTCCTGAATCGGGACGATACGTACATGAAGGATCTGGCGTTCCGCCTGACGCTGGACGAAGTCGAGCCGAAATAGGCAGGTACGCAGGCATGCTGCCGATCGGTTTGAACTACATTTTTCATAGGGAGGCTTCTTCCCGCAGAACCAACACGGAAATCCTTACTTCATCATTTTTCAGGAGGTTGTTATGAACTGGAGCGCAACGATCGAGCAAACGCTGTTAACCACGAAAGCCAACATCGCCCGCTTTCAAGGTCAATTTCCGCATGTCAGCCACGGAGATGGCAAATATCAGCTGGTGAATCATACCGATTGGACGGAAGGCTTCTGGGCCGGCATTTTATGGTTGAGTTACGAATACGGTAAAGATCCGGATATCCACCATGCAGCGGTACAAAGCGTCCGTTCTTTTCAGGAGAGGCTGCAGCAGGAGAGTCACTTGCAGCACCACGATATCGGCTTCCTGTATTCTCTGTCCGCCATGGCAGGCTGGATGGTCGAGCAGAATGAAGATGCCCGGCAAACCGCCTTGCAGGCAGCCGACCTGCTCTTAAAACGATGGAGGCCGTCCGCGCAAATCATTCAGGCGTGGGGTCCGGAAGGGGACCCGGAAAACGGCGGGCGCATCATCATCGACTGCCTGATGAATCTTCCGCTTCTTTATTGGGCGTCCGAGCAGACCGGGGACCCTCACTATGCCGCGATCGCCCGCATTCATGCGGACAAGAGCCGGAGATTTCTCGTACGGGGGGACGGATCCTCATACCATACGTTCTACTTCGATCCGCAAACGGGCGATTCGATCCGCGGGGGTACACATCAGGGCTTCAGGGACGGTTCCACCTGGTCCCGCGGGCAGGCTTGGGGCATTTACGGTTTCGCACTTGCCTATCGTTATTTGAGAGAGCCGTATTTTTTGGATACAGCCAGGCAGCTGGCCCGGTATTTCATAGATCACGTACCTGAGGATCTTGTGGCTTATTGGGATTTTGACGCCCCGCAGCAGCAGGGTGAACCGAGGGACAGCTCTGCTTCGGCTATTGCAGCATGCGGAATGCTGGAGCTGGCGCAGCATCTGGACGAATCGGATCCTGAGCGCGCTTCTTTTCAGGAGTTCGCGGAGCAGTCCGTCATCTCCATGGCGAACGGTTATTTCACGGCCGGCAGCACGGAGGAAGAGGGATTCCTGCGGCATGGCTCCTACTTTGTCAGAGGGGGAATTTCGCCGGATGATTTCGTCATTTGGGGCGATTACTTTTTCCTTGAAGCACTGATGCGTCTGGATGGCCGATCGACCGGGTATTGGTACGAAAGGTCGCTCTAAACGCTGGGTCGAAGTCAATGTAAACTATAATGGAGTATGATCTAAGGTGGCGGCCATTGTGCCGCCTTTTGCCATTGTTCATGCTGTTTCCTGTTTCCGCTGAACGACAAGCGTACGCTGAGATGGACTGCTGAGCACAAAAAAGAAGGGACACGCTAAAGAACGTATCCCTCCTCCTGCTACCAAGCTCAGATGTATGGCATACCCTCAAATAAAAGCCACGAAATGATTCCTTGTTCAGTCTCGGTCTTTTCCTTTCAAACCGATGTGTCTTGCGACCCTTTCACCCAGCTCCGGAGATGCTTCGTACAAGTAACTTAATACGATCCGCTGCGTTTCATGGGATATTCCTTTCAGATCAGCTGCTAAGTTATCCACCAAATGCTCCTGCTGCGCTGGTGAAATGGCGCGGTAAAACTCCCCGGCCTGGGAGAAATTATCCGGTTTGGATATGTCGGCCCGTTCGAGCTTGCCCTCTACGTATCTGCCATTTCCGCTGGTCACCAGGGAAGCCGGAGACCAATTCTCCTGGTGATTGATCGGTATGCTGCGAAAGCTAGGGCCTAACCGCCGGCGCTGGGAGTCCCAGTAAATGTTGGCGCGGCCCTGCAGCATTTTATCATCCGACAGCTCGGCACCCTCCAGCAGATTGGACGGGGCAAAGGCAATCTTTTCGACCTGTCCCATATAATTGTCCGTATTGCGGTTCAATACGAGGCGGCCCACCGGACGAAGAGGGTACTGCTGCTGGTCCCATACCTTGGTATCATCCAGCGGGTCAAACGGAAGATGCGCCGCATCATCGGGATTCATCAGCTGCACATACAGCCCGTACTCCACGGTCTTGCCCGCGGCAATGGTATCGTACAGATCCTGGCCGGCAATATCCGGGTTCTCACCCGCCAGCCGGGCTGCTTCCTGCCGATCGATGTACTGCTCGCCGGCTAATGGCATCCAGTGGTATTTTACATAAAAACGCGTACCCCGTGCATTTTTCCACACGTAAGTGCTCACGCTGTGACCCTTGATATGGCGGAGACTCTTCACCGTGCCCACGTCCGAGTAGAGCCAAACGAGGAAATGGGTAGCTTCCGGCGCCCTGGCTACAAAGCTCCAGAAGCGTTCGGGATCGATCAGATTGTTTTTCGGCGAGGGGAGAAAGGCCTTGATCGATTCGGGGAACCGGACGGCATCTCGAACCAAAAAGACGGGGATATGATTACATAACAAATCAAATACCCCTTGTTCCGTGTAAAACTTGGTGGAAAATCCTCGCACATTGCGCGAAGTATCCGGTGTGCCTTTATTGCTGACCGCGAGGGAAAAGCGAACCGCGACGGGCACCTGCTGCCCGGGCATCTGCAAAAAGCTGAGCATCGTATAGTCGGTCATGGAATGCACTGTCTCAAAATAACCGAATGCGCCAAAGCCTTTTACGTGGACGGGACGCTCAATGATTTTGCTATGTACAAAGGTTTCCAGCGTTTCATGCAAAATGTTATCCTGTTCCAGAACAGGTCCGCGTTCGCCAACCGTCTGCGAGTGCATCGCGGCCGGCAGATCTTCTGCCCATGGTAAAGACTGGTTTACGCTATGGGGTCTATCGTTCCCCTCATATGGAACCGCTGAATTTGGTTCACGGTTCGCTGTATTGCCTGCCTGAGGGGCAGCGCCGTTGTGATGGGAATCGTTCATTCCTTAACCTCCATTTTCATGACTTCTCTCCTATATGGTTTATGACGACTACCAATGAAAATATGAGTGGACATCCATATGTCGTTGCAGGTTTCGCAGCGCTGTGTATCGAAATATAGTCGCTTATAAGTTAGCTGGAATGTCATAAATAAGCCGCTCAAAAAGAAACTTTATAAATTATTATCGAGGATGGGGAATGAAATAGCATGATGATATCTTATGAGACCGGCACAAATACATTTCAGTTTAGGGCTGCTTGCACCGTAAGCTTTTCTGGATAATCGAAAATTTTATAGACTTTCCGGATCGTAAGGTTCATGAGCTGGGAATGTTTTTTCTTGTGAATTTGCCAAGAGATCATTCCATATATCATCATGTTGAAGAATTTCAAGGCATGGAAGAGGGATTTGTCAACCGGTGGATCGATATCGATGAACTTGATCAGTATACCGTCATTCCTGAATTTGTTGCTTCGGAAATCAGACATTTAGATCATACGACAGGGGTCAAACATATTAAAAATAGAGCCGTCAGATAGATCGGAGGGAGAATATATTATGATCCGTGAAGCGGAATCCAAAGATAGAGAACAACTGAGTAACTTGTACAGAATGCTGGTGCCGAACAGCAAGAAAATGAATGTGCTGGAAGAGCAAATCGAAAAAATTAGAATGGACCCTGCCAATTTTACATTCAGGAAAACCTAAAGATCAGCTCGAATTTCCTCTGTAAGAGAAGTGTTCGCTATAATGGGGTAACAGGCATCAAGAAAGGAATGTAATTATGAAGAAATATATCATCATCGGATCAGGCATCCTGGGAGCATCGACGGCCTATCAGCTGGCAAAAATGGGAGCGGACGTCCTTCTCATCGACCGCAAGGATCCAGGACAGGCGACGGATGCCGCCGCGGGCATCATTTGCCCATGGCTGTCGCAGCGCCGCAATCAGGCCTGGTATAGGCTCGCCAAAGCAGGGGCGGCTTTTTATCCCGGGTTAATCAAGGAACTGGAAGCGGAAGGCGAGACTCAGACGGGCTATGCAAAGGTCGGCGCCCTCAGCGTTCACCAGGACCCCGAGAAAATCTGGAAAATGGAGGAGCGGGCTTTGCAGCGTAAAGCGGATGCACCGGAAATCGGCAGTATTACCCGGCTTTCGGAAGAAGAAACCCATCAATCCTTTCCACTGCTGGAGAGGGGCTATCAATCGGTTCGGATCAGCGGCGCCGCCCGGGTCGACGGCCGTGCCCTGCGCGACGCTTTGATTCGGTCTGCCCAAAGGCACGGGGCTGTAGTGATTCACGGGGATGCGAAGCTTCTGGCGGATGGGAACCGGGTGAGTGGAGTATCGGTCGGACCCGACGAATATGCAGCGGACCGCACGATCGTTTGCGCAGGTGCATGGGCGGGACAGCTACTGCAGCCGCTCGGTGTCCGCTTTAACGTCCGTTATCAAAAGGCGCAAATCATGCACCTCCAGCTCGAGAATCATGAGGATACAGGCACATGGCCAGTCGTCATGCCGCCTTCGGATCAGTATTTGCTGGCTTTCGACGAGCAGAAGATCGTGATCGGTGCAACGCATGAAAATGACGTGGAAGGCTACGATACAAGAACGACGGCAGGTGGTATGCAGGAAATTCTGAATAAAGGATTAACCTTGGCGCCCGGATTGGCGGACGGTACCTTTCAAGAGGTCAGAGTCGGATTCCGCCCGTTTACATCCGACTTTTTGCCGGTACTCGGTGCTGTTCCGGGCTGGAGCGGCCTGTTCGCTGCGAACGGGCTCGGTGCATCCGGCTTGACGATGGGGCCTTTTATCGGCTATCAGTTGGCTAAGCTGGCGCAAGGCGTGGAGCTTGATATCGACATACACGATTACGATATCCGCAAAGCCATTGATGAGGGTTCGTTAACCGAATCGTAACCCGAACGTAACCCTTCATGGATCGCCATTCTTCTACAATAGAAATGACATCTATACATATAATTACGTCTCCAATGGCGTATACAAAGGAGAATGATCCATGAAGAAACGGTTGAAGGTGTTCATTGCGGCGAGTTCGGCATTTGTCATTCTGTCGGGCTCTGCGCTGGCGGTGTCGGCCGGGCCGCGGATTTTTATCAATGGGGCGGAATTCGCCAATACTTTTATGAAATTGAAAATCGAAAACGGAACCGCCATGGTCTCGCTGCGGGCCATCGTGGAGCAGCTGAAAGGCGAAGTGGAGTACAAGAGCGACGGCATTCATGTGTCTTTGCCCGAGGCGAGCAAGCTCTCCCAGCAGGTGAGCGGCTTCATGAACGCCCTGCAGGCCGATACGCCGGAAGATGCCGCCAAGACCTGGATCCGCGGTGTCCAGAAGCGTAGCGGACCAATGCAGTACGCGGTGATGACTCCCGCGCTGCAGGCCAAAACCAAACAGCAGTTTGAGGACAATTTCTGGGTTACCGGGGGTTCCAGTCCTCATATGGGCACGGTCACCAACATGACTACCAAGACATTGTCGGACGGCAAAGTGCAAATCTCCTTCGATTACCCGCTGGTGACTTCCGCAGGCGTGGAAGGTACAGGCAAAGCCATGCTCACGATTGAGAAGGGATTTGGACCTGCTGATGACCAATGGGCGATCTCATCCATTTGGCTGAAAGATCCAGGAGATACCGGGCTCATGATCGGCTCGAATTAGGGATTATTTGAAAGCTCGCTTGATAGCGGGCTTTTTTTCTTGGTTTATCGTTTGCCCGGCAACCAATATACAACGTCTATTTCCCATTAAACTGCATAAAATCCGGCTATTTTTCCCATCGTAAGAACATATTCAAACATGTCGGATTCTTAAGCAGGAGGCAAAAGATGGCACAGCAGCAGGAACGGGAGCATTGGCTGGCACTCATCAAAAAGGGAAACAAATCATCGGCGATCGCCATGCTCGGCAATGCGGTCATCGCTGCAGCCAAAGGGGTGGGGGCCGCTTTGAGCGGCAGCGGGGCGATGTTTGCATCGGCGATGCACTCGCTTGCGGACTGTGTAAACCAAGGGTTTGTGTTTGCCGGAAGCGTGCTTGCGGAAAGAAAGCCCAACCGTAAATTTCCGACCGGATTCGGCCGCGTGATCAACATTTTCTGCATGGTCGCCGTCATTGTAGTGACGATTATGGCTTATGAAACAATTCGGGAAGGATGGCATTTGATTCATCATCCGGCCAAAGCGGGCGGAGCTTTTTGGATTAACGTGGGTGCGCTCATTCTGAACCTGGTAATCGATGGCGCGATTTTATTTAAGGTGATGAAGGAAATCGCCCGAGAAGCAAGGATCGAGGCCTCCGGGATCTCGCTCATCCCTATGGCCTTCAAGCATGTATCACGCTCAGCACCTCCGACGCGGCTGGTCTTTTATGAGGATTTGGTAGCGGTCACCGGTGCGTTTCTGGCTCTTGTCGCTGTTGTTGTCACGACATTTACAGCCTTTAAAGCGCTGGACGGCATCGTGACCGTTATCATCGGTGTGTTGATGGTGGCCGTGGCTTTTCGTGTAGGCTATGATAATATGGTCGGACTAATCGGTGTGGCTGCGCCGCGCGACGTGGCAGAGAAGGTGTCTTCCATCATCTTGTCCGATCAGGACGTTACCGACATCAATGGACTGCGGATTATTCAGGAAGGCAGATACTATCATGTGGATACGATGATCGAACTTCGGAGCGGTCTGTCGCTTGCCGATGCCGATGATATTAAGTTCCGTGTTCAGGACCAGCTCAGCTCGGATCCGGATATATCGGATGTCGTATTAGGCATCATCGAAGATAACGGTGTGAAAAATTGGACGCCGGAACATTTGAATGAGTTTTCGTAATCGCTAGCATTAAGATATTTGAAAAGTCCGCAGAGTGCGGGCTTTTTTGTGTTGGGCTGCACGAATCCGGATTGATGGCTGGGTGTCAAATGTGCATATCTTGTAGCTTTCTTGTAGCTTGAATGTCTAGATCATGCTATTTTCCTGACTTGATCATCAAGGTTTGACTTAAGGTAACCGTTTAGAATATGGGACAGAGTCGGTTGAACCCAGAACAATGTGGCGTAACCGCTCTCATAGAGTCAAATGTGGAATCATCACGATTAGGAGCTGAGTATTGATGCAGTATACCAACCCCGTCATTCCCGGGTTTCATCCGGATCCCAGCATCTGCCGGGTCGGTGACGATTATTATCTGGTCACCAGCACATTCGAGTATTTTCCGGGGGTGCCTATTTTTCATAGCAAAGATTTGGTGCATTGGCGGCAAATCGGGCATTGCCTGACGAACGAGCAGCAGCTGCCGCTGGCGGGTGCAGGCAGTTCAGGCGGCATTTATGCGCCAACCCTTCGCTACCATGACGGTATGTTTTATATGATAACGACCAATGTTAGCGGGATCGGGAATTTTTATGTGACCAGTGTTGAAGCAGCCGGACCCTGGTCCGATCCTATACCCGTTGCGCAGGGCGGGATCGATCCATCTTTGTTTTTCGATGAGGACGGCCGTGTGTATTTCCAGTCGACCCGAATGGGAGACGAGGGAGACGGGATTTATCAATGCGAGATCGATAAGGAAACCGGTGAGATGCTCACAGAAAGCCGCTTGATCTGGCAGGGAACCGGAGGGTCGCATCCGGAGGCGCCGCATCTCTACAAAATAGGGGCGTATTATTACTTGATGATCGCCGAAGGCGGAACGGAGTTCGGACATATGGTGACGATCGCCAGAAGCAACGATCCTTACGGACCTTATGATTCTTGCCCACATAATCCGATTCTGTCGAACCGGAGCCTGAAGAGCACCATCCATGCGACAGGTCATGCCGATCTGGTACAAGCTCATGATGGAAGCTGGTGGGCGGTTTGTTTGGGGATCCGGCCACCGTCCTATCCGATGCGCCACCACCTGGGCCGGGAAGTGATGCTTGCGCCGGTAACCTGGACGACGGACGGTTGGCCGGTCATCGGAGCAGACGGACACATCGAACCCGTTATGGACTCGCCGAATTTGCCTGCCGTCCATTGGGACGAGAATCCGGCCAGGGATGACTTTGATGCCTCGCAGCTTCGGTTGGAGTGGACCTTTTTACGTAATCCCGCTCCTGGTAGCTGGTCTTTGGAGCGACGACCAGGGCACCTGGAACTTCGTGGAAATCGGACGACGCTGTCCGACACCGGCGCTCCGGCGTTTGTTGGCCGCCGTCTGTGCCATTTTACCTGCAATATTTCGGCAGCCATGGAATATGAACCAGCCGGCGATGGGGAAGAATCCGGGTTAACCGTTTATATGAATGAGAAGTATCACTATGATCTTGCCGTTACGTCAAGAAATGGAGTCAAGAAGATACGGCTTCGGCGCACCGTCGGTTCCTTAAGCGTGGAGAAAGAACATGCATGTCCGGCAGGGCCGCTGGAGTTGAAGATCGAAGTGCAGCCTGACAAGTTCGTGTTTTATTACGGGCAGGCGGGAGCAGAACTGACGGAAATCGGCTGGGGGGAGACCCACCTGCTTTCCACGGAAGTGGCCGGGGGATTCACCGGGGTATTCGTCGCGATGTACGCGGTATCTGCCTATGAGGAGCCCGCTCCTGCGTCGTTCGATTGGTTCGAGTACGATCCGGCAGGCTGACGCCAGTGCTCCTCCCGTTACGGCTGCACGCTTTTCCGGAATGCTTTGGGCGTCATGCCGTAAGTTTTTCTAAACTGGCGTGTCAAATAATTGCTGTCGTTATAGCCGCATTCATATGAGATTTCGGTGATCGAAAGGTTCGTCTGCTTGAGCAGGATGCATGCCCGTTCCAGGCGAAGCCGCTTAAGATACGCCATCGGCGACGTCTGATAATATGCCCGAAAAATCCGGTTCAGGTGCCGTACGGAAATCCGGGACTTATCCGCGATTTCTTCCAGGGTCACCGGTTCGAGGTAGTGGTCTTCGATATAGGATACTGCATTTGCCAAATGCATCAGATTGCTCTCGACGCCCTGATCCTGGTGCTCATACAGCCTGGACAAGTATACGGCAAGCTCCATAAACCGTGACGCCAGCATCGTTTGGTAACCTTGGTGCCGGTGGTGGTATTCGTCAATCATATCGGAAATGACCGAAGCCACATGTTCGAGATTGGACAGCGGAATATTGAGTTTACTTTCATAAGGATGCAGATGGCGATAAAGCGGTTCCAAAATAAAAAGCGCCTGAAATCCTTGAGATGCCCTTAAATCCGGACCGGCATATTTCAGCATATCGGGCTTGAACATGATGTTGCAAATTTTAAAATCGTACGGATCCTTATAGGCATGCTGCGTGGCGCCATTAATAACAAACACGTTGCCTTTTTTGATGAAAGAAGCCTCGTTGTTGACGATATGCGTAGCATGTCCGTTCAGTACGATCACCAGCTCGCAAAAGTCGATGTGCTTATGCAGCTGCATGTCTTCGTCATGACCTCCATACTGGATGAAAAACGGAAACTGCTCGTCGGTCGTAAACCAGTTTAAATACACGTTGATGCTCATGGAGGATCCCACCCGAAAAAGTATGGTTTGATGTCTATATCATCCTATAATCGTGACTTAAAAATCAAGGTTTGCCAGCAGATTACGAATTACAATTCTTTTAATCAAACCGGAAACCTGTAAAGGAGGGATGTTTTTCGAGGATATTTCCGAAAACGTTTTTACTTCACGAACATTCGGAAGGATAACCGGGAGAGCTAAAATCAATCAGCTATGCTAAACCCAAAAATGCAAACGCATTCTTAACAGAAATAAGGGGGAACGATGACCATGACAGGTACAGTTGGAAAAAAATTCGGGCTGCTTCTTCTTGCCGGCATGCTGTTCATTTCGGCAGGGTGCAGCAGTTCAGGGGATGGCAAGCCAGCCGGTTCGGCCGGCAGCACGCAGGATTCCAAATCAGACGATACGAGCCCGATCACATTTTCGTTTTTTGGGGCGGACGCGAGCTCGAACTGGAACAAAATGCAGGATGAGGTTGGCCAAGAGATCACCAAAAGGACAGGGGTGACCCTGGATGCGGAATTCGCCGTATCCGGCGCGGGAGCGGATAAAATATCGCTTATGGCGGCGAGCGGTGATTATCCGGATCTGATTTACGGCAAAGGCGATGTCGACAAATTGGTGGAAGCCGGGGCCATGATCGATCTTACCGATTTGATCGACAAGTATGCACCGAATCTGAAAAAGGTATACGGCAAGTATATGAACCGCCTGCCATACAGCAACGACGACAAATCTATCTATGTCATACCAAGTAACGCGGCTGTTGATCAGCAGGACTTTGACGCCGGCAGCGGCTTTGAAATCCAAAATGCGGTGCTGAAGGAGCTGGGTTATCCGAAAGTCAGAACCGTCAAGGATTTTGAAAACGTTCTCCAGCAGTATAAGGATAAGCATCCGACAATTGACGGCAAGCCGACCATTCCGTTAACTTTGGACGCCGATGACTGGAGAATCATGATCACGGTCACGAACCCCGCAGTGTATGCTACCGGACTCAAGGACGACGGTGAATACTACATTAATCCGGACACCTTTGAAGCCAAGCTGCACTATAAGCGGCCGGAGGAAAAGGAATACTTCCGCTGGCTGAACCATATGTACAATGTGGGGCTGCTGGATAAGGAGACGTTTGTCCAAAAGAGCGATCAGTATAAGTCCAAAATCGCCAGCGGCCGCGTCCTGGGTCTGATTGACGCCAAATGGGGATATGCGGAAGCCGAGAATGCCCTGAAGTCCAGTGGGAAGGCGGATCGCACCTACGCCCATTTTCCGGTGACCATGTCGGAAGAGTACAAGGATCATAACTTCCAGGATACCGGATTTATGTCCGGCTGGGGCGTTGGCATTACGACTGCATGCAAAGATCCCGTACGGGCGATCAAGTTCCTCGACTTCCTTGCATCGGATGAAGGACAGGTCCTGATCAACTGGGGGATTGAAGGCAAGCACTATAATGTGGTGGATGGCAAAAGGGTCATTCCCCAAGAAGTGCTGGATAAGAAAGTGAATGATAATGCCAACTTTACGAAAACCACCGGTATCGGCTTGTACGGAAACATGTCGGCTCACTACGGTGACGGTGTCAAGGACGCCACAGGAAACTACTACACGACGAATTTTCCGGAACAAATTATCGCCTCATACACCAAGCCGGAAAAGGAAACGCTTGAGGCATACGGAGCAACCACCTGGAAAGACCTGTTCCCATCGAGCAAGGAATTTCCGGTCAAGCCGTGGGGTGCTGCCTGGAATATTGCAGCTCCGCAGGACGGCAATTATAACGTGATTTATCAGAAAACGCAGGATATTATCCGCAAACGAATTCCGGAAGCTGTGTTGGCGAAACCCGAGC
Source organism: Paenibacillus favisporus (assembly GCF_040545415.1). Lineage (NCBI taxonomy): Bacteria > Bacillati > Bacillota > Bacilli > Caryophanales > Paenibacillaceae > Paenibacillus > Paenibacillus favisporus. The sequence continues at coordinate 57,497 of NZ_JBEPLV010000009.1, forward strand.
AGTTCGACGCAATTTTTGACGGTATGCTGAAGGAGCTCGACGACGCGGGCGCCGTGGAGATGGAAAAGCAATATACGGAGCTGGTCAAAGCGAGAGTGGAGCTGTGGAGCGGTAAATAAACACGCATAAAAAGATGCACAAAAGGAGTCTTGAACTCCTTCTGTGCATCTTCTTTTCTTTTAACGTCTTACATAACTGCAATTAACATCTGACATATTTGCGTTTAAAACCGAGCTGTTGTTTATCCACCGCTTTTTGAATGCTTTCCGAAGCATTTAGGATGCTGCTTTTTTTATGATCGCGCTTCATTTCTACCGGACCGACTGCTTTTGCAGTCTCGACCGCTTTATCATGGAGCGGCAGATAGGATACGGCAACCGTGTATATAAAATTGTTCATCGCCGATTTTGTGCGTTCCGGAGATTCGTGGATTGTCTTTGCCACCAATTCCAGCATATCCGCGAGTTTGCTTTCGTCAAATTGGGCGTCCGGCCGGCTGCCTAGAAGCCAGCAATAGCAGCTCCAGCCCGCCGACATTTTCAGCTCCTCACCGCTTGCGATCCATTGATCGGCGACTTGTTGCGCAATATCGGTTTCCGCCAAGGTTACCGCCACCACGTAATCGGACAGCATATAAAAATAGGCCCCCTGAATCCAACGCTCAAAATCCGCTTCGGTCATCGCTTTCGGATCGGCAATGATGCCGGCAAAGTACATGGCGTCATAATTTCCTGTGGCGTACAGCTGTTCAGCCAACGATTGATCGATTTTGATCTTCTTGGCCATGGGTTTCATGGCACCTGTCGCTACCCCAAAAAGCGGTTCGTGTGCTCCATTGGACATATACTGCTTCTTGAGCCGTTCCTTGCCGAGAGCTTCAAGTTCCTGCATGACCTCTTTCAAATCCATGCTTTGACACCGCCTTCTTCAAATTGTTGCCGTATTTATTTTCCGCTTTTGCCGTTCCAAACGAACAGCGAACAGCACTCCACATGGCTCGTCTGAGGAAACATGTCCACGGGCTGGGCCCACTGGAGCTCATAACCGCCGTCGATCAGCACTTTGCTATCTTTTGCCAATGTTGAAGGGTTACAGGATACATACACGAAACGATTGGGCTTCGTTTTCAGAACGGTTTCCAGGAAGCGGCGGTCCAGTCCGGTTCGCGGCGGGTCGGCGACGATGACGTCCGGGCGAAGTCCCGCTTTGACCCATCGCGGGAGCAAATCCTCCGCTTCGCCTACATGGAAGCTGGCGTTATGACGGCCGTTGCGCTCGGCATTTCGCTTGGCATCCTCAACAGCCTCCGCGATCGTTTCGATGCCGCGGACTTCCTTGGCGTGCGGGGCCAGCCAGAGTCCGATCGTGCCGGTGCCGCAGTAAGCATCAATGACCGTCTCGCGGCCGGTCAGACCGGCGGCTGCCCGGACCGATTCGTACAGCTTCACGGTCTGCTGCGGATTGAGCTGAAAGAACGCTCGAGGCGATAAGGAGAATTCCAGATCGCTCAAGGATTCCTGCATGGAATCGGCCCCCCATATGGTGATGGTCCGATCTCCGAAGATCAGCGAGGTCCGCTTCGGATTGACGTTCAGGGCGATCCCTGCCAATCCGTCGATAGACAACCTGAGCAGACGGATGAGATCTTCCTGACGCGGCAGGCTGCTGTTTGCGCAAACCAGCGTCACCTGCAGCTGGTCGGATTGAAAGCCATGACGCACCACAATCGTACGCACGCCTTCTTTACTGCCGTTTTCTTTGGCCAGCGGGATGCGCAGTTCTTCCAGCACGGACTTCACTTTCTCCACAGCCTCATTTACCTTTGGATGCTGGATCGGACAGCCGCTGATATCCACGATGCTGTGGCTGTCGGCTTCATACAGCCCAGCTATGATTTCGCCGTTCCGGCGTTCCACTTGCAGCTGGGCTTTGTTGCGGTATCCCCAAGGGTGGTCCATGCCCAGGATCGGCTTCAGCTTGAGCTGGTCGATACCGGCATACCGGTTGAATGCTTCGCGGACAATGTCCGTTTTGGCCTGCAGCTGTCCTTCATACGAGATATGCTGAATCTGGCAGCCGCCGCATACGCCGAAAACCGGGCAGGGAGGTTCGATCCGGTGGGGAGATCGTTTCTCCACCTCTGTAAGCTGCGCTTTGATAAACTTAGGCTGCACTTCCGTTACCTCGGCCTTGACGACTTCACCGGACAGCGCTCCGTCGATAAAAACCGCCTTCCGCCGATAATAACCTACGCCTTCACCGTTAATGCCCAAACGTTTGATGGTCACGACGATGCGGTCGCCGGTCCGAAGCTCATCGGCATGATCCCGGGCAGAGCCAGGCGTCTGCTTCATCGGCTCGTTTTTGCGGAAGCCTTTGCGAGCAGCTGCATCCTTTCGATATAAATGAGTCCCTGCTTGGGACTGTCGTTTGTTATTGGGATGTTTTCGTTCATTCATGTTCGTTCTACACTCCATCGCTTGTTCTTCGTTTCACTATACCACGCGGCCAGGTACGAATGCCATGTTCCGCCGCCGGGTTCTGCATTTTTCGTGACATTTCCTGATGGTCAGCGTTTATATCTTAAAAAAGCAGCAGAGGTGACCTGTTTCATATGAAAAAGCTGAAATTATTATTATGGATAACGATGGCCACAACGGGATTAGAAATGACGGGATTTGCGATGAATGAATCTGCACAAGCCGCAGCAGCCCCACAGTCGGTAGCAATTCAAAATGCAGAATGGAACCAAGGACATCTCCTCGTCCCGGTCCGGCCTCTAATCGAACCGTTGGGAGCCCGTTTAGAATGGTTTCCTGCAGAAAAGGAAATGGTTATCCGCAAAAACGATCTTACCATTCGGCTGGCTGCAAATTTCAGGCGGGCCATCGTGGACACCCCATCAAGAGGAGAATTTCCTGAATATCCGGACCTGCCGCATCGCGAGTATGCCGATATGGGAGCTCCCGTCCAAGTGTTGAATGGGAGTGTCTATGTTCCATTAAAATTTGTCGCAGCAGCATTGGGTGCTACAGTTGAGTGGGATGGGCCGTCCAAGCTTGCCACGGCGAAGCTGGAAGGGATCCGGATCCAAATTAAACCGTCACCATCCCCTGTTTCTATGCCGGGTACCCAAAAACTGACCTCCGCCCGCATGAAGTTGTTGTCGGATAAGTTAAACGAAGTCCAAAATTTGGACGCTAAATACGTGAGCGCACCCTACAAATCCTATTTTACCGAACGCTTCATCCGTACGCTGATTCATGATCAAGGGCTGCAGACAGCCGGCCGCTATAAAGATCCGGTAACCCTTCCCGAATATACCGGCAAAACTGCAGCCACGTTTACACAATCGGCTCCGTTAGGGAACGGGCTGACGGGAGAGGATCAATACATTGAGGATCGGACCGTTTCTCTCATCTGGATAGGAGTGGCTTGGAAGGTGGAGCGCGTCGACATCCGCATAAGAACATTGACGACGGGGTTTGCCGAATACGCACCAGTGAACTAGGAACATACGAATCTTTCCACATCGTGATCAATCGGACAGTCTTTCTATGAATTCTATATGAAAACGCCTCTAATTATCCGGGTATCTCCTGAAACCGATATGGCTTAAAATACGCCTGAAGGAGATGATAACGATGCCAGCACAGACCGACTATCCATTTCAGAATACATCCTTACCTCTAGAAGAACGAGTGAGAGACCTGGTCTCCCGATTTACACTGGAAGAAAAAGTGGAGCTGATGGTTCAATATCAAGCTGCCGTCGAGCGGCTCGGTGTGAAAGCGTATAAACACGGAACAGAAGCAGCCCACGGCATGGCGTGGCTGGGAGAAGCGACCGGATTTCCGCAGCCGATCGGCCTTGGCTGTACGTGGGACACGGAACTCATGAAACGAATCGGCAGCGTCATCGGTGACGAGGCCAGAGGGTTCTACCACCGCAATCCCAAAGTGAACGGATTGACACTGTGGGCTCCGACCGTCGATTTGGAACGCGACCCGCGCTGGGGCAGAACAGAAGAAGCTTACGGAGAAGACCCGATCCTGACCGGGAAACTGGCTTCCGCGCTCATTCAGGGGATTCAAGGCGATCATCCTGTATACTTGAAAGCGGTTGCCACTTTGAAACACTTTATTGCGAATAATAACGAAGTTGGCCGGGGTGACGCTTCGGTCAGCATTGATCCGCGCAACATGCGGGAATATTATTTGAAAGCGTTTGAGATTCCGTTCAAGGAAGGCGGCGCCCAGTCCATGATGACGGCTTACAACGCCATCAACGGCGTGCCGGCGAACCTGAGTCCTGACGTCAAAGCCATCGTCAAGGACGAGTGGGGCATGGACGGTTTTGTTGTAAGCGATGCCTTCGACGTGACCGGTACCGTCCGCGATCATGGATACCTGGATACGTATAAGGAGGCCGTCGCCCGCTCCGTTAAAGAAGGCGGGATTGACAGCATCACGGACGATTCGGCTGTGATCAAGGATGCGCTGCGTGAAGCGCTGCGTGAGGGACTGCTGGCCGAGAGCGATCTTGACGCCGCACTGACGAATACCTTCCGCGTCCGTTTCCGGCTCGGCGAATTCGATCCTGAAGAGGGCAACCCGTATGCTGCGATCGATGAATCCGTAATCTTACGGCCAGAGCATGCGGAGCTGTCCCGGGAAGCCGCCCGTAAAGCAATGGTGCTGCTGAAGAATGACCGTGGGCTGCTCCCGCTCAATGCAGACAAGCTGAACAAAGTGGCCGTGATCGGGCCACTTGCCGGGATTGTGTACCGGGATTGGTACAGCGGTTCACTCCCTTATGCGGTCACGCCGCTTCAAGGCATCCAAGAGAAGCTTTCCGGGGCAGGAACGAACGGCAAGACAAGTTACAGCGGGGGAACGGACCGGATTCGGCTGAAATCCAAAAAGACAGGGCGGTATGTGCGAATTCAGGCCGGAGAAGAGGCTGCGCTGGCTGCAACGACCGAAAATGCTTTGGATGCGTCTGTGTTTGAAATGACGGATTGGGGCTGGGGAAGCTACACCTTGATCTCTGAAGACAATGGCCGCTACCTGACAACTGACGATAAGATCGTTAAAGCGTCGTCCGAACAAATTTGGGAGTGGTTCACCAAAGAAGTCTTCCTCATCCATCCTGCCGAACATGAGCAAGGATGCGTAACCTTCTCAACATGGAATGGTACACCGGTGACGGTGCATGCCGAATCAGGTCAGCTGCTGGTTGGCGATGGCCAAGCCGCGGAGACTGCGAATGAGATCAACGTTGCAGGTGCTGCCGAGGTATCCGGTGAGGATGCCCCGATCGTCCATGCCGATCTGTTCGAGCTGGAAATCGTTTCGGACAAGCTTCAGACTGCCAAAGAAGCAGCAGCGGAAGCAGACCTGGCGGTTGTGTTCGTCGGCAATCATCCGCTGATTAACGGCAAGGAGACGATCGACCGTCCGGACATTACGCTTCCGGAATCGCAGGAGAAGCTGATTCAGGAGGTTTATGCAGCCAATCCGAACACGGTGGTCGTCGTCGTAGGCAGTTACCCGTACGCGCTAAACTGGGTGGACGCGAATGTACCGTCCGTCCTGTACACATCCCATGCAGGCCAGGAACTGGGGCATGCATTGGCAGACGTGCTGTTCGGGGACACCAACCCGGCGGGACGACTGAATATGACATGGTACAAATCCGTCGACCAGCTGCCTGAATTTATGGACTATGATGTCATTAAGCACGGCAGAACGTACCAATACTTCGAAGGCGAGGCTCTGTATCCGTTTGGACACGGCTTGTCCTACACCAGCTTCCGGTATGATGGGCTGCAGCTTGCGAAGGAAAAGCTTACGGCAGGCACGGATCAAACGGCACGTCTGACATGCAGGGTAACCAACATCGGTGAAGTGGCAGGGGAGGAAGTGGTGCAGCTGTACGGCCGGGCAAATCAGTCCCGCGTCAAGCGTCCGCGCAAGCAGCTGCTTGGATTCCGCAGAGTGATGCTTCAACCGGGCGAGACGGCCGATGTGTCCTTTGAAGTTCCGCTCGATCAGCTGGCGATCTGGGATGTCACCCGCGAGCGCTACTGCATCGAGACCGGCACTTATATGATGATGGCCGGCGCTTCTTCTGAGAACCTGCCACTGACAGCCGAGCTGGTTGTAGACGGGGAGACCATTCCGCCGCGTGACCTTACGCAATCAACGAAAGCCATCAATTACGACGATTACGAAGGCGTTCTGATTGGTGAGTGTACGGAAGGCGGCAGCGCCGTGATTGTGAAGGATCCATCCGGATGGATCGCTTTCCGTGATGCCAAGTTCGAGGACGGTGCGGATACGCTGCGAATCCGGGCGGCCGGAGCGGCGGATGCCGTCGTTGAAGTGCGGCTGGATCATCCTGAAGGGCTGCCTGTGGGCCGGATCACTCTGACTTCAGGCGACTTACAGACATGGCAGGATTATTCCTGCAAGCTTAGCGGAATACACGGAAGTCAGAATGTGTATTTTATTTTGAAAGGGAACCTGGCAATTAGCCAATTCCAATTCGCTTAATCGAAGAGCATCTCATTTTAATGCTGGATGCCCTATATATATTGGGTAATGTTTTAAACCCGCCTTCAATTGAAGGCGGGTTTAAGTGTTTGATTTAGCAGACTTAGCACGGTCTACTTAGCTCTCCGTTACCGTTCCGGCCCATTTTTGTTTCCTTTTCCACGATCTGAGCAATGGGTCGACCGCCTCAAAGTCACGGAGCATGACATCAAGACAATCTCTTGAAAGCTTGTTTATCAGGTCGTTTCTGTGATATTCCGTTATCTGTAACGATTAGAACTTTTGGTTCAAAGCGCAATATGCTATGGGAATGACATTTGAGCTAGGCAGTCATTTTCGTCAAGAAGACTCACATTTCCGTTTGTCTCTGGTTAATGTTTCCATGCTATAATCGAATCGCCTATTACAAGCGGATGGGGCGGTATGATTTGATCAGAAAAAGAGGGGATTCACCTTGTTAGCGAACAAATCCGGACGATTTCACCGGCTGCAGTGGAAATTGACCTTATTTTATATCCTCACTACGATTATCGTCATGATTCTGCTCGAGATGATTGCCGTTTTGGGTTATTATGCTTTTGTGAATCTCAATACGAACAAAGTCCTTGCCATGCAGGTTGGGACCGTTGCCCAAAATGCTGCTTCAAGCATCAGCGGGCCTTATATCAACCAAAACAAACTCAATCAAGCTCTACGGGAGTGGCCGGCCGAATTCGGTGCTGAGTTCCAAGGTTATTCGGCCGTGGTTGACCCAAAAGGCGAGATTCTGGCCTTCTCAGGTGATTCTATGCCTGACAGACGAATGCTTCGCATACCTGATAAAGTACGCCTGAACATCCAGTCAACCTTTGCACTAGTGCCCACAGTGGCCAAGACATTAAGGACTTATACAGCTAAGGTCCAAGATACGGTATATATCGTAGCGCCGATTGCTAATAACGTGGAAGTTCGGGCGGTTCTTGTGGTCAAGGCAAGCCATATCCATCTGGCATCCCAAACCTTCAACCAGTTTATTCCGAATGCGGCAAGTTTTTTCGGGATCAGTCTGTTGGGATTTCTGGTTGGTGCCACAATTGTCGGTATTGCATTCGGCATTGTAACATCTCGGAGTCTTGTCCGCCGGATTCAGAAGTTTCTCACCTCGGCGAACCGCTGGAGCGAAGGTGATTTCTCCGTGTTTGTACAGGACCGTTCCGATGACGAGTTGGGACAACTGGGTCGCAGGCTAAATCATATGGCCGGACAGCTCGAACAGCTGCTGCGGACACGGCAGGATTTGGCGGCGGTCGAAGAGCGCAATCGTTTGGCACGGGAGCTGCACGACAGCATCAAGCAGCAAATGTTTGCAGTCTCCATTTGGGTAAATACTGGAAGATCCTTGATTGAACAGGATAAAGAAACTGCCAAATCGCATTTGGCAGAAGCGGAAAAGCTGATAGGCCATATGCAGAGGGAGCTGAATGCTCTTATATTGGAACTGCGACCGATTGCATTGGAAGGTAAAGATCTGCCCAAAGCTCTATCGGAGTATGTACGGGCCTGGCAGGGGCAGTCAGGCATTGCGGCTGCATTTGAATCATTTGGCGACGATATGGCGCTACCGGCCATCGAGGAAGCATTCTACCGGATTGCGCAGGAAGCCTTGTCTAATGCGGCCCGTCACAGCGGGGCCAGAGAAGTGACGGTTCGTTTGGAGTGCAGCGATTCCGTAACGCTCATGATTCGGGATAACGGCCGCGGTTTTGATGAACAGCACATCCGACCCGGCGTCGGGCTTTCATCTATGAGGGAGCGTATTGCAGCCTTGGGCGGAAAGCTTGATATTTGGAGTGAACCTGGCAAAGGTACCTTGATAACAGCTCAGTGCTATACCCGTGAAACCAAAGGGAAATAAGCTGAGGTTACTGGTAATAATGGATTTCTAATGTGGGAGTGAGCCGTAGTGACAGAATTTGAACAGATCACCATTCTGATCGTCGATGATCACGCGATTGTAAGGCAGGGATTGCACGCATTATTTAAAATACAGCCGGATTGCCTTGTCGTTGGGGAGGCGGATTCAGGAGAACAAGCCGTTCGGATAGCCAAAGAACTGGTGCCCGATATCGTGCTGATGGATTTGGTCATGCCCGGCATCGGGGGCGTAGAAGCAACCCAGATGGTAAAGCAGGTCAGTCCAAGATCGCAGATCATTGTATTGACCTCATTTCACGATGATCAGCATATTTTCCCTGCCCTTCGGGCTGGTGCGGTCTCTTATGTTCTGAAGGATATCGAACCGGGCCAATTGGTCGAGACAGTACGAAGATCCGTTCGCGGAGAATCGATGATGCATCCGCAGGTGGCCGCCCGCGTAGTTCAGGAAATTCGCGAGTCACGGCATGAGGATGCCAACCCTTTTGCCGAGTTGAGCGATCGTGAGCTTGAGGTGCTTCGCCTGATCGCCGAAGGACTGTCGAATGCCGAAATTGCCGAGAAGCTCATCATCAGCGAAAAAACGGTGAAGGGCCACGTAAGCAATATTTTAAGCAAACTCCATATGCTGGATCGGACCAAAGCAGCCGTATTTGCCTGGCAGAAAGGATTGATGGAGTCGAATTAGGCCACTGAACGAACCTTAGGTCCTGCCGCTAAACGGATCTCCAGTCGGGTGTCTTAACGGTCCTCAAGAAGCGTTTCAAACCATGTACCCTAATGTATCATTTTTAACGAAGCCGAAGCTTGCAGATCTTCGCTTCTGCAAATAATACATGATAAGGGTGAGTGCGATGACTGCGATTGTAGAACGGGAAAAGAGGACCGGCGGATTTTTGAATCGATGGCCAGCTTGGATCGGCAGCGCAGCGATCATCTGGTCGCTGATCTATGGGGGGCTTCAACTTTACTGGCTGCTAGGCGGAGAAGGATATCCTTATAAGCAGGGAAACATGGGAATATTTTCGGCCTTAATTACCTATATTCCCCAACAAACGGCCGGTCTGATTTCCATAATGCTCTGTTTTGCCAGCATACTTGTTGGCATTGCTATGCATAACGGCCGGATCGGCGTTCTTCCTCGTTGGCTTATACAAGGCTATGCTTGGGGATTCGCAATCGCGTTAATTTTGTTTATTCCGGATATCAGTTTGATCATGAGTATGGCTTACGCCTTTTTATTTAAGTTCACTTTTACCGGGCAAATGCTTTATCAACTGGTCTGTATATTAGGCGCTTGCCTGTGGGCTTTTGCCGGATTAGGATACCGGCGTAAATCGTTACATGCCTGCATGCATTGCGGGCGAAGGGAAAGTGGGAATCACCGGTTGCTGAATAGAGTTGGTCGCATCGCAGCGGTCATTGCCGCTGTAGCCCCCGTTCCGTATGCGATATCCCGGTTTGCTTGGGCACTTCATATTCCTTTGGGGGTCGACCCAAGCTTCGTACGGGACTTCCCTAGGATGAATCCGATGGCTTATGTAACGGAATGGGTGTTTGGCTCGTTATGCATTGGAGGTGGTCTGTTGACTCTTGGGTTGATCCAGAAATGGGGAGAAGTGTTTCCGCGTTGGTTTCCATTTGTAGGGGGCAACAGGGTGCCCATTTCACTGGCGGTCATTCCTGCACTGTTCGTAGCCGTCCCGGTCACTGCAGCTGGCGTTGTGTTCAGTTTTGCTTATTTGGGTATCCGCTTCAACTTCATCCCACTCGATGGTTTCCCGCTGAATGCTGTTCAAGGGGGCATCGGCCCGATGATATTATGGGTGCCTTGGGGTGTGGCGCTTGCCATTGCAGCCGTTACTTACTATTACCGTCGGCGAGGCGGTTGCGGTTTTTGTAACCAGGCTTAATAGGGGGAGGCCATGAACAAAGATCACTCGAGCGTTACTTCAACCACCCAGAAGATGAATGCCTTTGAACGTTTTACTATAGTGTCGGTTTGGCCAGCATATGCAGGTTTCTGTTGGGCGTTGCTTTATGCCGTTTTTGTGCGCTTTTATGAAGCGGCTGCCGGCATCATTGGCGGCTATGGACAGCTTTCCAATCCGAAAGGGTTCAGCATGGCTAGTTATGGAGCAGGAGTTCTAATCATGATCTGCGGTTTTATTCTGCTTGGTCTGGTCAAGCCATGGGGGCTTACGGTTCCCGCATGGGTACCCCTTTTCAGGCGCAAAAGAATTCCCCGCCAGTTGATTTTGATCCCCACTCTGTTCAGCACCTCGATGCTCATAGCTCATGGGACAACTGGGATCGTTACCAAGACGCTGTTCCTGGTTGGGGCTATTCCTTTGGAGCTGAAAGGGTGGGCAGTCATTGACAAAGAACGGCTTGCTATATGGGATCTGTTTTTTTATGAACCATGGTTTCTGATCATGGGCATAATGAGCGGGCTGGCTGCAGCGCACCATGCTCATGCTTCCGGGGTGATGCTGCCAAGATTCCGGCTATGGATGATCCGATTTGTTGTGATCGTATCGCTTCTGACTTTGTTATTAATTGCGTCGATCGTATTCGGCTTTTCCGATATTTTGAGTTTTTGACATGATCCAATTTAGGAAAGGGGGGGCACACCAAAAAGCCGCTGATATAGCGGCTTTTTACAGTGATTCGGTACCAAAGATTTTATAATTTATGTTATAAATAAATAATAACATTAATTAAAAAACAACTTCTGCTGAACAGCACTTGGGTGTACTTTAAGCTGTTCTCGACCTGCAGCTTCGGCGCCGCGGCATTGATACGATCGTCATGTGCGGCGTTTCGACATCCATTGGCGTGGACGCGACGGCCCATGAGGCCTATCAGCATGGATATCACCAAATGTTTGCAAAAGATGCGGATGCCCCATCCACCAAGAAAGAACATGAGCATGCGTGTTGTACGATTTTTCACCGAATCGGGAAGTTACGCACCAGAGAACAAAACCTTAACATGATTAATTAAATTTGGTCATCATGAAGAGAACAAGCCCCAATCTCACCGAGATCGGGGCTTGCTGTTCTTGTGTCGCAGCTTGTGTTTCACCTTTGGAATGGAGGGAAGCCCTTACTGGATAGAGGCTTGCTTCAAATCACTTTTAGGCGGCAGACCATACAATCGCGCATACTCGCGGCTGAACTGGGAAGGACTTTCATAACCAACCTGGAAAGCGGCATCGGCTGCCCCCATTTTTTCACTGATCATGAGATGTCTCGCTTCCTGGAGCCGGATCCGCTTCTGATATTGCAGCGGGCTCAGAGCCGTCACCTGTTTGAAATGTTTATGAAAAGACGACGCGGCCATATTTACTTCTTTCGCCAGTTCCTCGACGCGAAGCGGCTTGGAATAATCACGATGGATGAGCTGAATGGCCTTCGCAATGGCGTGCGCCTGGCTGCCGATCACCGCAAACTGCTTGACTAAATGGCCTTGCTCGCCCTGCAGAACGCGGAATAGAATCTCCCGTGTAATCAACGGGGCCAGGATAGGGATTTCGGCAGGTTGGTCGAACAATTTAACCAGCCTCAGCAGGGCATCAAGCAGTTGCGAATTCGTCTTGCCGACAAATATGCCGCTTCCCGGCTCCGATTCTTCAGGCCAGGCCAGATCAGTATGCTGCAATATATCCAGAATTTGATCCGGTGTAAACTCCAGATGAAGCCCAATGAACGGAACATCAGGCGATGCCTGGGTGATCTCACTTTTGATCGGAAGATGAACGGATGTCACGAGGTACGTAGTCGGATTGTAATGGTAAATCTCTTGACCAAGCGCTGCGGATTTGGCGCCCTGGACAATGAAGCATAAAGAAGGCGCGTACATGCTATGAATAGGTTCGGACGTCGCCGTAGCCCGCATCATGTGCAGCGACGGGTTCTCTGTGATATGTAATCCATCCGTCTGCAACAGCTGATTTAGCCGCCCGGATAATTCAGACAAATAGGGTTCGAGTCCGTCTGGTTGCATTTCTCGATCCATTTTTAGAACGCCTCCTTGTTCAAACATACGGTAAGAATAACAAAGGAGCTGACATCAGGCAAGAATGGATGGATTGAATTGTTCTGACCAGCTATATATTAGATCGGAGGAAAGGTGGTTACCGAATCTGTGCGTAAAATTGGCGATGAAGATCGCGAACTTGCTCAGCGAGTTCAGGAACAGGGCCGTTGATGACCGTGTCGCGAATAACATCCTGGATCGGGAGGCTGCGTACACGTGGTGGGGAAGCTCCGATTTCCTCCATCCATTGCATCAGCTGCTTGGACGAACTGGCATAAACAATTCGGCCTAATCCAACCCAGCCGTGGGCCGCAGCGCACATCGGGCAATGCTCGCCTGAGGTATAGACCGTCGCCTTGCTTCGTTCTTCCGTCGTCATGTTCCGGGCCGCCCAACGTGCCAGCTCAAATTCCGGATGCCGGGTATGATCGCCGCCGGCTACGCGGTTATGGTCTTCCGCCAGCACCTCACCATCGGCAGAGACAAGTACGGAGCCAAAGGGCTCATCTCCTTCCTCTAGAGCGGCTTTGGCCAACGCTACGCAGCGTCTGAGATGCTTCAGATCATTTTCCTGAATCATCATAAGAACCTCCTTTTTACGGATGTAGAAGCCGATTCATTCCGTCAACTTCTTCTTTTTTTCTGTTATGCGAAAATGTTAACATGGAGAAGGCCGAAGGAAAAATATAAAAAAGGTTCAGAACCAATGAGCTTTTTCATATACCAACGAGGAGTGAACGTTCATGCAGAAAAAAATAGGTCATGTTACGCTGCTGGTTAAAAATTTTGACGAAGCGATTGAATTTTACACAGAAAAGGCAGGGTTCGTTCTGTTAACGGACAACCATTTCGGGAACGGCATGAGATGGGTCACCGTAGCTCCGTCGAAGGATGCGCAAACCGCCATCGTATTTGTGGTGGCAGACACGGAGGCTAAGCAGGACAGGGTTGGAACCCAAGCCGCGAACCACGTATTCCTCGTCGTCCATTCCGATGACTTCTATCGTGATTACGAACAAATGAAGGCAAACGGAGTTCATTTTCTCAGTGAACCGAAAGAGGTCCCTTGGGGCATTGAGGCGGTCTTCGAGGATCTCTATGGAAATCGGCTGGACCTTGTCCAACATAACGGATTTTAAAGACTGATCCATACCACATAGAAATCTAGGAATCGTGAGGTTAGCATGAAGCCAATTAGAAACTCTGCGAAAGCGATCATCATTCAGCAAGGAAAATTGTTATTGACCAAAAACAAGGATAACGACGGTTTTTTCTACCTATTCCCCGGCGGCGGCCAAGAGCAGGGAGAAGTACTGAAAGAGACCCTCAAGAGGGAATGCATCGAAGAACTTGGAGTACAAGTTAAGGTGCAGGACCTTGTTTACGTGCGCGAGTACATCGGGAAAAATCATCAGTTCGCAGCATGGGATCATGACGTTCATCAAGTGGAGTTTTATTTTGTCTGCTCGCTTGCGCAGGAAGCCCCGGCACAGATGGATGGAACCCAGCCCGACCCGGATCAGATCGGCGTAGAATGGGTGGATATTCGTCAACTCGATCACATCAGGCTGTATCCGAAAGCGCTTGGACATCAATTAGTGAATAATGAATTGAACGTCCGGTATCTCGGTGATGTGAATTAAGTGATTCAGGTGAATAACCGCAGGTCATTTATACGAATCTTTGGGATTTCTGAAAGTTAGCGATGACCTTTGGGATGGTGAGGTTGTTCGTTTGCTGAAAATCGAGTGATTTAACAAATGAAAATGATAAGGGAGCCTGAACGGCTTCTTTTTTTATGGGGATTTGAGAAAGCAGAAATCTGTTGAAGGTTAAGTTATTTTCAGGGATGATTCAGAATATATGTTCTGGTATAATGAGCAGGAGAATTTTGGAAAAACGGGGTGCTGTGAGGTCGTCAAAGCTATACATATTGGTTGTTCAATCTGATCATTCCATGAAAGGGGCAAGAAATGTCCGAATCAACGACAACCATAAGAGATGAAATTCTGCAATCCATTACAGATATCTTTGGGATCGGAATAGATGATTACCACCAAATCGATCAAGGATATCTAAATCTGAAATGGAAAATTGAAACCGATCTCGGAAGCCTGTTTGCGAAGCAGTACAACAAGAACCGATATCCCGAGCATCTCGTTCAAGGACTGGAGATTTCTTTATCGCATCAAAACGATCTCTATAATCAAGGGATCCCCGTACCCCAACTTTTCCAGCATCAAGGCCAATATGTGCTCCGCACGCCTTCACAGGAACGATACGTCCTGATGCGTTCTTGCCAAGGTGAAATATTACAGCCGGGTACGGCCAATGTACATCAAATGTATTCGCTTGGGAAAATAACCGGGCACATGCACAAGCTCCTGAATTCGCACCATGCCAAACAGCCTCTGCATTGGAATATCCGCAACAAAGAAGAAATGCAAAAACATTGGGAGCGCAGATGGTCCGATGCCGTATCGATGGGATGCGAAAAAACGCTAGCCGCTTTGGAAATCCAGCGAGACATCATTAACGAGACGGATATCGGACTATTTTCAGGCTGCGAGCAAGGCTGGTGCCATTGGGATTTGTTTGTTGACAATATTTTGTTTAGGCCAAATTCGGTTTCCGCGGTCCTTGATTTTGACCGGTTGAATTATGTTTATCCCGATTTCGATATTTCCAGACCCATTTTGTCCTGTGCTTTAGAAAAGGGAGGCATCCGTCTGGAAGTCGTTCGTGCATTCGTCGATGGTTACCGCAAGCACCGTCCGCTTACGTTGGATCAATTGGTCAGATCCATCCAGTTAACCTGGTGGAAAGAGGCCGGGTGGGTGAACGTGGAAAAGGAAGGGGATTCCAAACCCATCAAAAGATTTCGGGAAGAGAACCTTTGGGTCGGTCAGCATTGGCATGGTCTGAGGGATATATTTGGCGGTATTTAAGGGTGGTGAGTATCATCAGAGAACAGCGTCCGTTGAAACGTGAAGTTTTTATGAAATGCCGTCTAAGTTTCACAAGGTGGGGCCAAGACAATGGATCGAATAGGGAGCAATAGGAGATCCATAATGTTCGGGCTAATAAACGAGGAGGCGTGAAAATGGAACTTGCACTCGAATTTATCCAAAGCATGAAGGTCAAGCTGATATCGGAACAAAGAGGGACGCTTAAAGCTATTGAACAAGTGTCTGAAGAAGATATTACCTGGCATCCGACTCCGGAAAGCAACAGTATTGCTAATTTGGTGGCGCATATTCGGGGGGCCGCACACTCACGGGTCGAGACGATCCTGTATAACATTCCGGACAAGCGGGACCGGGATAAGGAATTCGAACGTGGACTGATGATGACGAAAGAAGAGGCATATCAGCATACAAAAGACGCGTTTGATATCATTCTTCAGTATCTTGAACAGCTTCAATCCGAGCCGGAGCAATTGATGTCCCAGCCTTTCCTCCATCTGCCGCCGCTTACATACAGCCAAGTGAACAACGAAACGACAGCCCTAAATCTGATGATGGCGATGTTCAGAGAAGTGCACTACCATACGGGACAGATCATTTATATTGCCAAAATGAGAAAAGGCGAGTTAACTTGGGACTGAAGAGATCAGAAACTGTGGTGCTGTACATTTTTCGGAAAGGGGACAGGGTATGGAAAAAATGAAATGGGTGCTGCTTGCGATCTCATCGTTGATCTCGGC
Organism: Paenibacillus favisporus; assembly: GCF_040545415.1. NCBI lineage: Bacteria > Bacillati > Bacillota > Bacilli > Caryophanales > Paenibacillaceae > Paenibacillus > Paenibacillus favisporus. Next base: position 73,715 of record NZ_JBEPLV010000009.1, read on the forward strand.
AGTCTGCTCGTTACGGGCAGGATATCTGTGCCTGCATCCGATGATCCCCGAGACAGGTCCTGTAGGTGAGCCTCCTGAGCCTGACCGTTTTCAAGCTGTTCTTTGGTAGATAGCTTCCGGGTTGTTGTTCATATCATTCATCATCGCTGTTGTTCGATCGATCAGCAGCTGGGTGCAAGGGGGATGGCGTATTTCTGATGACTAGAGATCGGGTCAACCGGACCATTGGCTATTTTACTACCAAAGCAGGCTATACAATAGAATATTCGATTGTTGGAAAAGGGGAGCCTCTTCTAATGATGCATGGAGGTCATTCCAATTGCCGAGAAGAACTGGGTTACCGGGAGTTTTACGAACACGGCTACTCGGTGATCACACCATCCAGACCGGGTTACGGTAAGACGTCAAAGGAGTTAGGTGAGAATCTGAGTGTCGCTTGCGATGCTTACAAGGAACTCTTAGACCATTTATGCATCGATCAGGTTCACCTCATCGCGATATCGGCCGGAGGGCCAAGCGGAATAAATTTTGTGACATCCTATCCGCAGCAGGTCAGAAGCCTTGTGCTTCAATCGGCCGTTACTCGGAGGTGGCTGACTCCAGCTGACAAATTATACAAATCGGCTCAAATCATGTTTAATCCTTCACTGGAAAAATACGTTTGGGCGATGATGAGAACGATGAACTATTTTTTCCCCAAGCTGATATTCAAGAGCATGATCGGTTCGTTCAGTCAATTACCGAAATCAGAGGTATTAAATCAGACGAACGAGCACGACTTGGAGCAGTTCTCCAATATGTTGAAAGATCAGAGGTCCGGTCACGGTTTTCTGATCGACCTGGTGCAGACCGGGAAGCAGCTTGATCATGAATTGTCCGCTATCAGGTGCCCGACTTTGATCATGCACAGTATTCATGATGCCTCCGTGCCCATAGATCATGCCCGATTTGCTCATGAGGTGATTCTCAGTTCCCAGTTATGTGAATTGAATTCGTGGGGTCATTTAATTTGGCTTGGAGAAGACTCCGCTGAAATGTATCGAAAATTGTTTGTGTTTTTAGACAAACACTAAACGAATTGCACGGGAGTCAACAAAACTAGCACTCCTCTGATCCCATGCTGCCAACAAAGCAATCGAAAAGAAACGCCGGTTCCCTTGATAGGCTACAATCATCATAGAAATGATTATAGCCGGGAGGTATGACGCGAATGAAATTGCACAAGATTACCCCAAACCTGTGGTTCGATTCTCAAGCTGAAGAGGCGGCGAATTTTTATACGTCCATTTTCCATGATTCCCAAATCGGCAGAATTGTCCGCTACGGTCCGGAAAGCCGGGGTGTTGAGGGAACGGTGATGACCGTGGAATTTCAATTGGAAGGGCAATCATTCGTCGCGCTGAATGGGGGTCCGCATTTTAAGTTCAATGAGGCCATATCTTTTATCGTTCATTGCGATGATCAGGAGGAGCTGGACTATTATTGGGATAAGCTCTCTGAGGGAGGAGACGAAAAGGCGCAGGTTTGCGGTTGGTTAAAAGATCAATTCGGCGTATCCTGGCAAGTCGTCCCCAGCGATTTAACAGAGATGATCTGTGACCCCGACCCGGTAAGAGCAGGGCGAGTCATGCAAGCCATACTCCAGACGAAAAAGAAAATCGACATAAAGGCGCTGCAGCAAGCTTACGAAAATTAGCGGTTATTCTTACCCGCGTAAAATACGAAGGTTCGAAGAAAGGCCATCCATCAGGGTGGCCTTTTGCACTTTTGCTTCTTATGGTTGGAGGTCATCACAATAACGCCGTAAAATTCCTGGCCTTCGCCAATTTTTTGTTTTAACCAAGCCACTGTGATTTACTTCACAGGCAAAGCCTCCCATATCCGTTACGATATAAATGTAATTAATTTCACAAGGTTGCACGGGAGGCGTGTTTATGAGCAGACGATTGGTGATGATAGGCAACGGGATGGCGGGGGCGCGGTGTATCGAGGAAATTCTCCGCCGGGACCGCGACCGCTACGAGATAACGATGATCGGGGATGAGCCGTATCCCAACTATAACCGAATTATGCTGTCCCCTGTGCTGCAAGGGAAAACAACGTTTGAAGAAATCACGATTAACGATTGGGACTGGTATCAGTCCAATAACATACATTTACTGTCCAAGGAACGGGCAGTAAAGATTAACCGAGCGTCGAAGGAAGTCCGAACCGACCGGGGAACCGTCGTCCCCTACGACGAACTGATTATTGCGACCGGATCCAGCGCGTTTATTTTACCTGTACCAGGACATGACCTGGAAGGCGTCGTCGGTTTCCGCACCATTGAAGACACGAAAATGATGCTGGAAACGGCTAAACAATACAAAAAGGCGGTTGTGATTGGCGGCGGATTGCTCGGCTTGGAAGCAGCTCGCGGATTGATGAACCAGGGGATGGAGGTCCATGTCGTTCATTTGCTGCCCCATCTGATGGAAATGCAGCTCGACGCGGCAGCGGCAAAGCTGCTTCAGCAGGACCTGGAAGCCCAGGGCATGAAGTTTCTGATGGAAAAGAAAACAACGGAAATCTACGGTGACGGGAGAGTACAAGGGCTTCGGTTTGAAGACGGAACGAACGTCGAATGCGATCTTGTCGTCATGGCCGTTGGCATCCGTCCCAATGCAGCGCTGGCGCGGGACGCGGGGCTGGCGGTTGGCCGGGCGATCCAAGTCAACGACCTGATGCAGACGACGGACCCGTCAATTTATGCCGTAGGCGAGTGCGCTGAACACCGCGGCGTAGCCTATGGTCTGGTGGCGCCATTGTATGAACAGGGCACTGTGCTTGCGGACCATCTTACAGGCCGGCCAACGGAAGGTTACGCGGGCAGCGTGTTGTCCACGCAGCTTAAGGTAGCGGGATGCGATCTGTTTTCCGGCGGAGTAATCCATGCGGATGCGGACACGAAAGCCATCGTCGTGCAGGACGAGGTCGCCGGATCCTACAAAAAGATCCTGGTTCGCGAGAACCGCATCGTCGGTGTCGTGCTGTACGGGGACGTATCCGACGGAACCCGGCTGTTCAGCCTGCTGAAGAAAGGCAGCGACATTCAGGAATATACGAGCGCTTCCGTGCTCCATAAAGCCGGGGGAGACAGCGTACTCGATGTCGCTTCAATCAGCGCGGACGAAACGATCTGCGGATGCAACGGCGTAACCAAGGGACGCATCGTCGGCGCCATTCTCGAGAACGGACTGACCACGTTCGACGAAGTGAAAGCTGTGACCAAAGCCGGAGGCTCATGCGGCAAATGCCGCGGCATGGTTGAGGCGATCCTCGCGCATACGCTGGGCGACAAATTCGACGCATCGGCGCAGAAGGCGGCAGGCATGTGCGCATGCACGACGCTTACCCGCGATGAGGTGGTGGCCGCGATTCGCGAGAAAGGTCTGCAGTCGCCAAGGGAGACGCGCATCGTGCTCGGGTTTGCATCCGAGGAAGGCTGCTCGAAGTGCCGTCCGGCACTGAATTATTATTTACGGATGCTGCATCCCGAGACGTATGCCGACGATAAGGCATCCCGATATGTCAACGAACGAATGGAAGGCAACATGCAGAAGGACGGCACATTCTCCGTCATTCCGCGGATGTATGGCGGAACGACGACACCGGAGGATTTGATCCGCATCGGCGAAGTTGCGAAGAAATACAACGTGCCGCTGGTAAAAATTACGGGCGCAAGCCGCATCGGGCTGTACGGCGTACAGAAGGAAGACGTCCCGAACGTTTGGGAGGAGCTGGAGATGCGTTCGGGGTACGCCTACTCCAAGTCGCTGCGTAATGTCAAATCGTGTGTCGGTTCGAGATTTTGCCGGTTCGGCACCCAGGACTCGTTAGGGCTTGGCATCCGGCTGGAACAGGAGATCGAGATGGTCGATACGCCGCACAAAATGAAAATGGGCGTGACCGGCTGTCCGCGAAACTGTGCCGAAGTATTGACGAAGGATTTTGGCGTCGTCTGCGTGGAAAACGGATACCAGCTGTATTTTGGCGGAAACGGCGGCACTGAGGTCCGGGAATGCGACAGCCTGACGACGGTGGCGACAGAGGACGAAGTGATCCTGTTGGCTAAAGCCTACGTACAGTTATACCGGGAAACCGGCATTTACGGCGAACGCACAGCCCCATGGGTGAAGCGCATGGGCACCGATTGGGTGCGCCAAATGTTGGGCAATGAGCAGGAGATTGCCGGTTTAGCCAGCCGCTTCGAGCATGCAAAAACAACGTATCGCGAAGCATGGTCGGCAGCGCTGGAAGACGAAGAACGCCGCCGGATGTATACCGTGGAGAGACCATAAGGGGGGAAGGGCATGAGCGTGACGAGAGAAATGATGAAAGTGATGAAGCTGGAGGAGCTGAAGCCGCAGATTGGCAAGGAAGTACGCGTTGGCGATGAGTCGGTTGCGTTGTTCCGGCTGTCAAACGGGGAGGTGCGGGCGGTTAGCAACCGGTGTCCCCACAAGAACGGTCCGCTGGCTGAGGGGATTGTGTCGGGTGAATTTGTTTTTTGCCCGCTCCACGACTGGAAAATTTCGCTGACGACAGGGGAAGTGCAAAAACCGGACGACGGCTGCATCCGGACCTACAAAACCGCGGTCATCGACGGTTACGTCTATATTGGAGGACTGAAGGAGCATGAAAAACACCATTCAGATCGTTGAAACCGCCGGGATAAACAAGGTTAGCCTCATGAACCGGAGTATAGGCAAATACTTTGTATCCTCCATGCTTGCCGGTTTGTTCGTGGGTCTCGGCATTATACTGATCTTTACGATCGGCGGACTGCTCGCGCCGGTTCACGCACCCGCCATGAAGATCGTCATGGGAGCCAGCTTTGGTATCGCTTTGAGTCTGGTCCTGATGGCAGGATCGGACTTGTTTACAGGCAACAATATGGTCATGGTGGTCAGCACGCTGAACAAGAAGACGACCTGGCTCGATACGCTTAAAATATGGCTGTACAGCTACCTCGGCAATTTTGCCGGATCCTTGCTGGTCTCGGCGATCTTCGTATGGACGGGATTGGGGAAAGGGGGAACGGCCGAATTCATCAACAGCACGGCTGCTGTTAAAATGAATGCACCGTTTATGGAATTGTTCATGCGGGGAATTTTATGTAACACGCTCGTCTGTCTTGCCGTCTGGTGCTCCATGAAGCTGAAAGAAGAGACCGCCAAGCTGGTCATGATTTTCTGGTGTCTGTTCGCCTTTATTACCTCCGGATTTGAGCACAGTGTGGCGAACATGACGCTGCTCTCAGTCTCGCTCTTCATCCCGCATCCAGACACGGTAACCTGGGGAGGGCTGGCCGCAAACCTGATTCCGGTTACCCTCGGTAATATGGTCGGCGGCAGCGTGTTCGTAGGTCTGGCTTATTGGTATATGACGAAAGATAAAGAGAAAGTGGGGATCGAAACTTTGCCGCAAAGCAAAAGGTCTGCAAGTTAAAGATGTGAAATAATCAAACGCCGTTAGCCTTCCTCTATAGAGCCCCAAGGGTGCAAGGAATGAAAGCCAAGAAAGCGCGGTACGCCCCATCAGGTCGCTTTCTTGGCTTTCGGTTTCCACGTTGGCGCTTCCGTCTCAGCAGGCTCCTCGATGATAGCCATTGCTTCATCGTAACGGCGGCTTTTAAATAGAATGATCAGTTCCTCCAGATCGTCCCTGTCCAACAGCTTCACCCCGTTTACGGCCGCCAGGATGCGGCAGGCTTCGGTGTATCTACCGGAGGTCAGCACGATTGCCCGTTCAGCTTCATAGTAACGCATCGAGGTATAAACCTCCTGAACCGCTCCGATGCTGACCGGATTGCTGTTGCCGTAGCGCTTGGCTTGTAAGACGTTCCTTAGTCCGTTCTGATCCGTAAATACCAAGTCGGCTCCAAAATCACGGCTGGCTGTCGTTTGATACACTTCTCTATATCCGAGCTCGTGAAACAGCCGGAAGAGATACAGCTCAAATTCAGAGCCGTCTGCCATTAAATCGATATCCTTGATCGTAATCTTGCGCGGATTCGCCTCCCGGCGGATCCTTTTTCTGCGGTTTCTGACCAAACGTATGACGAATAGGACGAGGAGCAGGGCAACCAGCCCTGCGATCATGATGGTCGTTGTATCCAAGGTAGTAGGCAAATTAGGTTTCCTCCAAATATCCGAATGTTTGTTCCTATCCACTATATCAAAATCGCGTCAACGAAGGAAGTCATTTCAAATGACTTGCTAGCTGCACATGACCGTGAGAGAGTAAAGGATATGCATAAATAAAACATGGGGTGTGATTGTTAAATGACCGAGACGTTGAATTTCGAGGAATGGTTGGATCGGGATCGGGAAGGGGATCGGGATCGTGACTCCGCTCTAGTCGTGCTCATGTGCGGAATCGCCGGTTCCGGGAAAACTACATTTTCCCAGAGATTGGAGGAACAAGGATTCATCCGTCTCTCTATTGACGAGGAGGTGTGGAACACGCACGGTCGTTACGGAATCGATTATCCGGTTGAAAAATACAGAGATTACTTGGATGTAGCGCATGCAAGCTTACGAAAAAAGCTAGTCACATTAGTTCAAAACAAAAAGCAGGTTGTGGTCGACTCCAGCTTTTGGAGCCGTTCCGCGAGAGATGACTATAAACGGCTTATTGAACATTCGGGAGGAGAGTGGAAGTTAATTTATTTAAAAGTACACCCTGATGAATTGCGAAAGCGCCTCAAGATCAGAAGCCAACGTTTCGATGCGAACGCCGCCTTTCCTATAACCGAGGAGACGTTGAACAATTTTCTAAACTCGTTTGAAGAGCCTCAGGGGGAAGGAGAAATCGTAGTAGAAAATGAGTGTGAGCAACAATAGCCGGCAGATTCTGCTGGTCTGTTCTGCGGATTACTAAAAGGCTGCCATACGCACGGCAGCCTTTCACAGTTCTACAGGAGGAACATTAGCACTTCTCATCTCAGCACAATTTTTTATTACAGATCAACAGTCATTTTCCGCGTTATCTTCATCGTTCTGATCAGAATATTTGGAACAATCAGCAGCAGCACGATCGCTCCGTAGACGCCGACGGTATAACTCAAAGCGTATTCAACCCCAAAGCCTTGTTGAAGAACGGAAGTGATCAGATGAATCAACAGGTTTGTAAAACAAAACGCATAACTCCGAATCATCCAGTTGCGGTGCCGAATGACCCGTTTCTTCTTAATTTGAACGAGTGCCGTCACCGTAATGAACAGCCAGATTAAATTCAGCGCGTTAAACGCCATGCTCGTCACTTTTCCTCCGGTGGCGTATGGCGCCATATACCCGGAAGTGATTACGACAACGAGCACCGACACCATATAGACGTATCCGTTGATCCGGTGGAATTTGCGGCTTTTTTGAAAAATACGGTTGGAAAAATTGACAAGCCCAGCCGCCATGGCGATGCACGCAAAAGCAACATGTATGCGCATGACGCTTAACCACGCTGGGAGGTGAATTTCACGCTTAAGACCGGTTTTATGGCTTAAAAAGCCTTCCGCACCGGGATCGATAATAAAATTATCCATTAAAGCGTAAAGGATAAACAAAATACTAACACAGGCCAACACACCATATAAGATTTTTCGTTTGTTCACTTCATTTACAACCCCCGATAGAACTTCATTTCATTGTTAAAAAGTTGATTTCAATCGCTTGCCGGCGACCCTGGAGGCCGGAAGCACGCCGGCTTTGGCGGTGCCGTGCAGTTCGTCGCCATCGACGGTTACATCAAATTTCAGGTTTAAACGCATCGGCTTGGTCACTTGCTGGGACCAGGTAAGCTTGTTACCTTGAATGACGGGATTCATAAATTTGACCGTTTCATCCCCTTGGGTGGCCGTTCCGTGGACTTCACCATGGCTTGTTGCGATGGAGAGCTTGACATCCATTTTGCCCACGGGCGTTGCAATGGTCACTTCCCAGTCTCCGTCGAAAACGGACTCTATATGTCCGGATGTGTTTTGTAGGGGAGGGGAAGGTGGATTAATCGCTTTCGTACTCAGCACAAGGTTCGATTCCTTGTCTGTTTCGGTCTTTTCCGAGTTCGGCACCATTCCCTGTGCCCGCCATGCGATACCTCTCCGCTCGTATTCGAACAGCTCCTCGATCGCATGGGCGATCCGAGGGCCAAGCTCGCGTTCCACCAGATGCAGGGCAACATCGAGCCCGGACGTTACGCCGCCGCCACTAACCAAATTGCCGTCGTCCACGACACGTGCTTTGACCGGCAGAACACCGGTTGCGCCAAGGACGTCCATGCCCAGATGATGCGTAACGGCCCGTCTGCCTTCCAGCAAGCCTCCCATGGCTAAAACCAAGGATCCCCCGCATACGGTGGAGACAATGATGTCTTTCCTTCCGAGGGCTTCCCTGATCATGCCGGTCAATTCGGTATTTGCGGTACGTGCCAATATGGCTGGGACGGAATCGGGACCGTCGCCTTCGACATCTCCGGCTGCGCCGGGAACGAGAATAATCCCCGCTCGATTTGGATCCAGTTTGCCGCCTGCTTCAATAGGCAGGCCCTGGGTGCCGCTGGCCACAGCTCTTGCTCCTTCGGCGGTGACAAGCTTCACCTCCAGCGCATCATTGGACATCATCGCCGCGGCACAGAAAACTTCATAAGGTGCCAAGGCATCCAGCAGATCGAAGCCATCAAAAAGAACGATTTGAACGGTTAACATCGATACATTCCTCCTTCATTGAAGACGAAGCCCGTATGTTCAACTTGAGCCCCTTGTGTTTTTACGCGAGACACGATCGCCGAACGGTACATTATGGGTCATCATCGTTATTTGGTCAGCAAGTCCTTAAGCCGGCTATATTCCTGTTCGTCGATTTCACCTTTGGCCATCCGGTTTTTGAGAATCCAGGCAATGTCATCCTCCCGGCGGCGGCTATTACCGGACTTGTGGCGAATGGAATAAATCCGAACCGCCAAAAAACAAAAAAGCGTGATACAAAACAAAGCGCTAAACACGTATACACTGCTGTTTTCCATGGTCAACCTCCTTCACGAACAACATCCTATCAAATGAATATCTCGAATGAAGAAATAAAAGTGTCACAAAACGATAAACATTGCATCACAAAATGGGTAGGGCAGTTAGTTCTTCCCTAAAAAGATGATAAACTAGATGCGAAGGTGGGATGTACATGAGCGGAGGCCATACGATTCTCGTTGTAGACGACGATCCCAGCATCGTCGAACTGTTGAAGGACTTTTTGGAGAATGACAATTTTCGTGTGATCACGGCCTGCGATACGGCAGAGGCGTGGGACATGTTCGAACGGAATACGGTTCACGCGATCATTCTGGATATTATGATGCCGGGACAAAACGGGTTTGATTTATGCCGCCGGATCCGCGCGGATAGCGACGTTCCGATCCTTTTTCTGAGCGCGCGCAGCGATGATGTGGACAAGATTCGGGGGCTGACGCTCGGCGGCGACGATTATATCGTGAAGACGGCTTCTCCGGGAGAGATTGTCGCCAGGGTAAAAGCCGTCCTGCGACGCACCGCTTCACGGGAGCATACGAAGGAAAGGATCCTTGACTACGGCCGGATCCAATTAAACTTGTCTACCAGAGAAGTTTTTGTGGATGGGGTCAGCATCGTGCTCACCCCGAAGGAGTACGATTTGCTGCGATTGTTCGCCGAACATCCAAGGCATGTATTTTCCTATGAGCAGCTGCTCGCCAAGTTTTGGGAAGGGATCGGCGACCGGCATACGATTCGGGTTCATCTCAGCCGGCTCCGGGAGAAAATTGAGGTTGATGCAAATCATCCGCAATACCTGGTCAACGTGTGGGGTGTAGGGTATCGCTTCGAGGGAGGATAAGATGAAAACACTTCGCATTCGCACATTTACGATACTCTGCCTATTTATGATCACGCTCGTGCCCTGGGTATTTTTCGTTGCAGCCAACTTTCTGGAAACCCATTCGCTAAAAATCGGCTCAAACCAGCCGTACGATGAAAGTCTGCAGAAAGATATAAACGAGGCCATTCACATGATTGAGATGGGCTCGGGCCAATGGCGGGATCCGAACTGGCAAGGCCAGCTGCAAAGCGAGCTGCGTCAAACCAAGCTGGACGCCATCATTTTATCCGATTCCGATGGGGAGATTTATCGGTCGACCGATCGTGAAGGTGGTTTGCGGTCAACTGAGCGGTTCTCTGTTATCGAGAACGGTCATTTGCTTGGAAGGGTGGTTCTTTACTTGCCCAAGTCTAACACGCTTCCGATGATATCGGCGTTTGCCGGATTGCTGCTCGCATTTTTCATCGTTGGCGTAGAAATGCGGAGATTCCTGCTAAAGCCCCTGGAGAAAATGAGCCGGGCCGCAAGGCAAATCGCTTCAGGCGATTGGGAGGTACGGTTACCGAAGTCGAGAATTACGGAAATCGCTGAGGTAGGGGATGGATTTGATGTGATGGTTAAAGGGCTGCGAACGTCATACCAGAAGCAAGTAAAGCTGGAGGAAGAACGCCGCTTTGTCATATCTGCGGTTGCGCATGATTTGCGTACTCCGTTGTTCGCCCTGAGGGGATATTTGGACGGCTTGGAGCAAGGCATTGCCCAAACGCCGGAGAAAATTTCAAAGTATGTGGCGGTGTGCAAGGAGAAATCGGCCCAGTTGGATCGGTTGGTAGAAGACCTGTTTACTTTTACGAAAATGGAGTATTGGGATCGTCCATTGAACAAGGCGCCAATCGATTTACCGGTTGTGCTCCAGCAATCCATCGACAGCTTGAGTCCCAGTGCCGGGCATAAAAGTATTGTGATCAACAGCCATCTGGCCGCCGATTGCATCGTTAGCGGGGATGCGCATCTGCTGGAGCGCGCACTGAGTAACCTGCTGGATAATGCGGTGAGGCACACCCCGCAAGGCGGTACAATAGATGTCCGATGTAACAAGAAAGAAGGGAAAATCACGTTTATGATCCGAGACAGCGGACCAGGGTTCACGGCGGAAGAGCTGGAGCGCGTGTTCGAACCGCTGTACCGCGGGGAAGCGTCCAGAAACCGTTCGACCGGAGGCAGCGGCCTGGGATTAACCATCTCGCAGCGAATTGTCCGGCAGCATGGAGGCGAACTCACGGCAAGCAACGATCCAGAGGGCGGCGCAAGGCTGACGGGCTGGATTCCAGCTGCAGACTCACATCTTTCTTGATAGAGCTTACTGCAGATAACACTTTGAAATAGGCTGGTCACTGCCATTCGGCGGCCGGCTTTTTTTGCGTATAAGCAGCCGCTTCTATTTCTTTCGGTTGGTCCTGATTTGGCAATATGTCAGGTTGACTCGACAATTTTTTATTTTCCTTTATATAATATGTATAAATTTCCCCCGTTAAGAAGCAGCCCCGCTCAATTGGAAAGTTGTCATTTTGTTGCGTAAGTACAAAGTGTTACCATCTCTTCCAGCAGTACCCTTAGAGAAACAAGCGAATATTTTTTTCTGAGGGTTGGGAAGCGCTTGCATATAAATTGCCAGTCCATCGCCATATATAACAAATTTAAAACACACTAATAAGGGTGGTATAATATGAATTTATCAACGCTGCGAAGATGGCTGTGGCCGCAAACGAGTTTCCAGGGAAAAATTTTCATGGCTTTCGGCCTGATCACGTTTCTGTCCATCGTCTCCGTCACCGCTATCGTCTATGTGAATATGCGCGAGACGATCAAGCATAACGCGGTCACATCCGTCTCGGACAGCATCCGGCAGGCGGATGAATCATTGAACGTCATGCTCGAGGAGATCGACCGGCTGAACACGGTTGTCGTGACCAATAAAAACACGGTGATCAATACGATCATGAGCCCAAACGAAGAGCCTAGTTATGAATGGTTCCTGGAACAGAAGCGGATTACGGAGTATTTATCTGGACTGATTCAGTACAAGCCTTATATTTCCCGCATGGCGGTCGTCGGGCTGAACGGAAAAGTATTTTTTACCGGCGGTCCCTGGATGGACCGGAGCGTTCTGGGTACTCCGATGCTCAACTACATGCTGCACAACGGATCTCGTCATGCGTATTTTAAGCCGGAAGGAACTGCGGATGCCATTACCGTCGGCCGTGAGATTCGCTATAACCGCGAGACGGTCGGCATCGTCATGGTTGACTTGGACTATGATTTTATTAAAAAAACGTACGGAGTCAAACCGACAGCGGACAGCATGCTGTATGTTCTTGATGAGCAGAACGGCTATGTGTATCAATCCGAGTCTGCGCCGTCTTCTTATGCGCCTCCGCTGGACAGAATCATCCAAATCAAAGGGAAGCTTGCCGGAGATAACGACGTCGTGGAGCAGAAGATCAACGGCAGGTCCTACATCGTGGTCAGCCGCCATTCCGAATACACGGGGTGGAGCACGCTGGCACTGATTCCGCTTGATTCGTTACTTAGTGAATCGACGCGAATCCGTAATTTGATGACCGAGGTATCGATCATCGTCTTTATCGTCATCCTGATCGGTTCCCATCAGGTTTCTTCGCGGACCACTATAAATATTCGTCGGCTAAGATCAATGATGATGCAGGTGAAGGACGGGAATCTGTCGTTTCCCCGAACGGAGATTCACTCAAAGGACGAAATCGGACAGTTGTACCGCGTGTTCATCAGCATGGTAGACGAATTGAAACGGCTGATGGAAGGCATCCGATTAAGCGAGAAGAAGAAGCGGGAGGCCGAGCTGACCGCCCTTCAGGCGCAGATTCGTCCGCATTTTTTGTACAATTCGCTGAATACGATCAAGTACTTGGCCAAGCTGAACGGGGTGCCCAATATCGAGGAAGTATCCGGCTCGCTCATTGAGCTCATGCGGGGCTTATTGGGGAACTCCAACGAATTTTTAACGCTGCGCGAAGAGCTTGACTATGTGAACAGCTACATATCGATCGTGAAATACAAATATTTGGAACCCATCGAGGTGCACACACAGATCGAAGACGACGCTTTGCTGGATTGCCGTGTGCTGAAGCTGATGCTCCAGCCTCTCGTCGAGAATGCGATTATGCATGGGATCGGCCCATCCGGGGAAGGGGGCTTTGTCCTGATTCGGGTCTATGCGGAGCATCAAGAACTGCGGATCGAAGTCACGGACAATGGCCGGGGCATGACACAGGACCAGATCGACGCTCTTCTTGGAGCAGCGGACCGTGAGGAAATGCCGTCACGCTTCAGCAGCATGGGCGTACGCAATGCGAACGAACGGATCGTGAGAATGTTCGGCGAATCGTACGGTTTGAGCTTATACAGCGAGCCGGGTCTGTATACGAAGGTGGAAATTCGTTTTCCGCAAATCCGTAACAGCGATCAATCTGATCAAGAGGTGGTCTAATGATGTTTAAAGTACTGTTGATCGACGACGAGCCGTTGATTGGCAATGTCATTCGAACGTTATTCAATTGGAAGAAGCACGGGTTCGAGTTCGTCGGCGAAGCATACAGCGGGACGGAAGCATTGGGGATGATGGAGGAGTCGCAGCCCCACATCGCCATTATCGACGTGAACATGCCGGGGATGAACGGGGTAGAGCTCCAAAGGATCATCCGAGAGCGGTATCCGTCGGTTAAGACGATCATGCTCAGCAGTTATGACGATTACGATTATGTCCGCGAATGCTTGCGAAACGGGGCTGTCGACTATTTGCTCAAGCACCGGCTTGATGAGGCGTTGCTGCTGAACGTTTTGGGCAAAGCCGTTAAGGATTTGCAGGAAGAAGACCGGGTGGAGGAAGGAAGGCTGGCGAGCAAAAAAATGGCGGAGACGATGAAGCCCGTATTGATCAGAAGCCGCATTGCCGAGCTGGTGAGAGAGAACGGTGAAGGGGCGGGGACCCTTGAGGTTGCGGGCGGGCTGGAAGGCTTGTATCCAGGTGCTGTCCGGTATGCGGCAGCGGCACTGCAGATCATCCCCTTCCTGCTGCTGACGGAGTCGTTCAGCGACAGCCAAACGAACCGGCTGGTACAGCAGGCGGTCGATGTGATGCAGCAGAGCCTTGGAGATATCCATGAGCGGACGGCCGCTTACGTGGAGAACGGGCGGCTGATAGTCGTGTTTGCGTTCAAGGAGCGCAGCGAACATGCCGGCAGCAGCGAGGCGCACCGATGGATGGGCAAAGTTCAGCATGCGCTGGAGCTGATGCTGAATTTGAAATCCGTCTATGCCCTTGGGCATCCATGTGCAAGCTTGACGCAGCTGGGGACGAGCTACAGATCGGCCGAAAAGGCGCTCGATACCTCTCCTGTCGTGGAGAATGGGATACGATCCGAACATGTGACCCATAACGAGCCTGCTGCCAAAGAAAGACCGAACGAGCAGCATCTTCGCGTTGCCTTGACGATTGAGGAACAGAAACAGCTGCTTCTTGCCCTGGAAAGTCTGGACCAGGAAAGGATGCAGCAGCTGATCGCCTCCGTCTGCGGTTCTGTATGTCATCAGCCGCTTCATTCGCCTGCGGTGCAGATGATTGTCAGCGAGCTGCTGCACACCGGCGACAAGGCTCTGAAAAAGTCCATTTCCACACCTGCAGCGGAAGCCGTTATGTCAGAACTCCCGCCGCGACGCGATCTGGGGCGGATCGGCAGCATGGATGAGCTTGAGGAATGGCTGAGATCCTACTTCACCGCCTTGCTGAATTTACTAAAGCGTCAGCGTGCTGGAGGCAGCTATTCCCGGCATGTCTCGCAGGCTATCCATTTTATATTGGAGCGGTATCAAGGTTATATCAACTTGGAAATGGTGGCGGCTTCCATCGGGCTCAATCCCTCTTATTTAAGCCGTTTATTCAAAGAGGAGACGCAGTGCAACTTCTCGGAATACGTGAACCGCATACGCATCGACGCGGCCCAAAAGCTGCTGGAGAGCGATCAATATTCGGTCAAACAAATCAGCAGCCAAGTGGGCTTTACGACATATAACTACTTTTTCAAAGTGTTTAAGGAGCTGACCGGGATGACACCGCATGCTTATGTGGAGAGCCTCCGTCCGGAACGACACCGGTCGAAACCGTAAAATATGTGGAGTAAATAGTCAAATAAGTAGAATTTGCTGTCATGCCGGGTGAACTATAATACTCACATGCACCAGGGGAAACGCTTTCAACTGTTCCCAAATATACAAAAACGGAGGTCATAGAATCATGTACAAACTTTGGGGTAAATATGCGCTGAGCACAGCGCTCGTTTCCGCTTTACTGCTCTCGGGCTGCAGCTCCAACAGCGGTTCGGGATCCGATGCAAAGACGGCGGAGCCGTCCGAAGCAACGGTGAATGAGACCGGGTTTCCGCTAACTAAAGAGCCCGTCACACTGAACATGTTCACCCGGATTGCCCCGCTGAATGGTCCTTTCAAGGACATGCCGGTGTTTCAGGATTATGAAAAAATGAGCAATGTGCATGTAAACTTCACCGAAGCGCCGACAGACGGCTTCCAGGAGAAAAAAAATCTGCTGTTCGCGTCCAATGAGCTGCCCGACGCTTTTTACCGCTCAGGCATTACGCCGCTTGAAGCGACGCAGTATGGTGCCGTTGGCCAATTGATTCCGCTGGAAGACCTGATCGACAAATATGCGCCGAACCTGAAATCACTGATGGAACAGTACCCGGAAATCCGCTCAGCGATCACGACACCGGAAGGCCACATTTACGCGATCCCGGGAATCGTGACGCTTGCAGCCGCCCGTACGGATAAGAAGTGGATCAATGAGGCGTGGCTGAAGAAGCTGGGCCTGAAAGAGCCCGAAACGACGGACGAATTGTACGATGTGCTGGTAGCCTTCCGCGATAAGGATCCAAACGGCAACGGTAAGAAGGACGAAATTCCGATGACCGCCCGGGCGGGTCTGGCTGTCGTCAACCTGATGAGCGGATCGTTTGGTCTCGACCAGCAGCTTGGCTACAACATCAATCTGGAGAACGACAAGGTCAACATCTGGATGGGCAGCGAGAAGAACAAAGAGCTGCTCATGTACCTGAACAAGCTGTACAAAGAGAAGCTTCTGGATCCGGAATTGTTCTCGCAGAAGGAAGCACAGTATTTGGCCAAACAGGGCTCGGGCAATGCCGGATTTTTCTTTGATCAGACGAACAACAACTTTCTGCCTATTGCCGACCAATATGTAGGGATTGCGCCTCCGGCAGGTCCGAACGGCGATCGGCTGCAGGCTCAGACAGCGCCAGTGCCGCGTGACTTTGGTGCCTTCGCCATTTCGTCCGTCAATAAATATCCGGAAATCACCATGCGCTGGATCGACTATTTCTACAGCGACGAAGGATCGACCCTGCTACGGTTCGGGCGAGAAGGCGAGCACTATGAGCTGAAGGACGGAATTCCATATTATAAAGAAGACTTCCTGAAGACCGACAACCAGCCAAAAATCACACCTTATGCAGGAGGAGGAGCGCCACACCTCATTAGTGATAAGGTAGCCTCTTATATCAATCCTCCTCAGGTGCAGGAAGCTCAGAAGAAGCTGGATCCATACATGCCGAAGGTCCGTTATGCGGCTCCGATGTTCGACGAGAAGACGGCACAGGAAGTCAACATCCTCCGGAACGATATCGATAAGTATTACGAAGAGCAAAGCACCAAATTCATTGCCGGTGCGCTCAGCTTCGATAAATGGGATGAATTCCAATCCACGCTGAAAAAGATGCAGATCGACAAGCTTCAGGAGCTGTACCAAGCAGCCTATGACAAGATGGAAAAGTAATCGAATTTGATGATATTTCGTCATGAGGTAAGGAGTAGATGGTTATGAAGAGCGCGCAAGTCCAGGCGACGGCCGCTCCATCCCGGGTTTCCGCAAGACGGGGGAGACGCATATGGATTCAGATGGTCAAGCGGTACGACCTGTATCTCATGCTGCTGGTGCCGATCGCCTGGTATTTGATCTTTCATTACGGGCCGCTGTACGGTCTGCAAATTGCATTTAAAAATTTCAACCCGGCCAAAGGAATTATAGGCAGCGGCTGGGTCGGCTTCGATCATTTCGAACGGTTTTTCGATTCGTATTATTTCGGGCGGCTGCTGTGGAACACGTTATCGATTAATCTGTTCTCGCTGCTGATCGCATTTCCGATTTCCATCGTGCTGGCGCTGATTGTCAATGAAATTCGCAGCAAATCGTTCAGCAAGCTGCTGCAAAATATTACGTTCATACCGCACTTTATTTCCGTCGTCGTCATCGTAGGCATCCTGAACGTATTCCTCTCGCCCACGACGGGGCCGATCAATTCGTTGATCGAGGCATTCGGCGGTTCGCCAATCCGATTTCTGGAAGAGGCCGGCTGGTTTAAAACGATTTTCATCGGCTCGAACATATGGCAGAATATGGGCTGGCAATCGATCATTTACATCGCGGCGCTCAGCGGGATTAATCCCCAGCTGTACGAAGCGGCGAAGATGGACGGTGCCTCCCGGTTGCGGCGCGTGTGGCATATCTCCTTGCCGGGAATCGTTCCCGTCATCGTGATCATGCTGATCCTGGACATCGGCCATTTCATGGACATCGGATTCGAGAAAATATTACTAATGCAGAACAATTTGAACCTTGAGGCGAGCGATGTCATTTCCACGTTTGTGTACACGACCGGTATTCTCAAAGGAGAGTACAGCTACACCGCGGCCATCGGGCTGTTCAACTCGGTCATTAACCTGGTGCTGCTGCTATTGGTGAACCGGTTTGCACGCAAAACGTCGGAAACGAGCCTTTGGTAAAGGAGGACCATGCGCCATGTCTAAACAAGCTGCTGCTATGATCAGCAGACCCAGGGATGAGCGGGTGTTCGATGCGGTCGTGTATACGATCGCATCGCTCATCATTCTGATCGTGCTTTATCCGCTCATTTTTGTGGTTAGCGCATCGTTCAGCGACCCGGCGAAAGTGCTGAACGGGGAAGTATGGCTGCTGCCGAAAAGCGTGTCTTTGGACGCGTACTCGAATATTTTTCATAACGGAAAAATATGGACGGGATACATGAATACGATCATTTATACGGTAGTCGGCACGATCGTTAATATGATCCTGACCATATTGGCGGCTTATCCGCTGTCAAGACCCGACCTGCCCGGCCGGAAAGTGCTGATGGTCATCATCACGCTTACGATGTTTTTTGGCGGAGGGCTGATCCCCACTTATTTGCTCGTCAAAAATCTGGGCATGCTGGACACGATGTGGGCCTTGATCGTTCCGGGTGCGATCTCCACGTACAATCTGATCGTTATGAGAACGTACTTTCAGAGCAGCATCCCTTGGGAACTGCAGGAGGCCGCCCACATCGACGGATGCTCGAACTGGCGGCTGTTGATCAACATCATCCTGCCCCTGTCCAAGCCGATCTTGGCCGTCATGGTGCTGTTTTATGCCGTCGGTCATTGGAACTCATTTTTTAATGCCCTGATCTATATCCGCGACGAGGGTCGGTATCCGCTGCAGCTTGTCCTGAGGGAAATCCTGTTGATCAGCCAGACCGATGCCGTTGACGGCAACGTCGGACTGGAGAGCAAGGTGCTGCTTGCGGAAAGTATCAAGTACGCGGTCATCATTATTTCCAGCCTGCCGATTTTGATTATGTACCCTTTTGTGCAGCGGCATTTTGTCAAAGGCGTCATGATTGGCTCCATTAAAGGATAGACATGGGCAGACGCCTTTATTGGGCGGCATTTAATAACTTCTTACTTATGGAGGTACATTGTGCAAACGAATGCGACGATAACAATCGACTGCGGCCGGCCTGGTGAACATACGGTTAACCCTTATCTCTTCGGGCATTTTGTGGAAGATATTCGCGACCATATGGAAGCGATGCTGGCTTTTCCCCTAAGAGATATGGATTTTGAAAGCGAGAAAACCGGAGAGAGCGCCGTATCGGGAAGCTGGATTCCCTTTACGAACGGACGAAATACGCAATATGCGCTGGAAGCGCCGGCACTGAGACATTCAGGCCGCGCTCAGCGCATCCGGATCATGAGCGACGATGAGGCCTACGCTGGCATCGCACAGAACGCTGCGCTAAAGGGACCGATGACTTACACGGTCCGCATTGTCGCCCGCGCATCCGTTGAGCTCCGTTATATCATACTGGACGCGGTGGACCGGCGGACCGAGGAGCTTCTTGGGCGTGTGAAGATGGAGCTCAAAAGCCACAATTGGCAGGAATACGAAGCCAGCGTGCCCGTCTCTAGAAACTGTGCCGACGCGGAGATCCGTGTCTATGTTCCGGCAGATCATCCCCGCTGGACCGACCATGTTTCCACCGGCATGCTGTGGCTCGATCACGTATCCCTGCTTCCTGAGGACAACATCGGCCTGGTGAAACGCGAGGTGATCGATATGGCCCGGCCGCTGAATGCGGGCATGATGCGGCTCTCGGGGAATTACATCAGCGCATACCACTGGGAACATGGCGTGGGTCCGGTGCTGGAGCGGCCAGTGATGTACAACGAAGCTTGGGGCGGATGGACCAGCAAGTATTTCGGGACGGACGAATTTATCCGATTTTGCCAAGAGCTGCAGGTGGAGCCGCTGATCTCCGTCAACGACGGGTCCGGTACGGCCGAGGAAGCCGCACGGTGGGTGGAATACTGCAACGGAAGCATCGACACGCCGATGGGAGCGCTGCGGGCGGCGAACGGTCACCCCGAGCCGTATAACGTACGGTATTGGGAAATCGGCAACGAAGTATGGGGCGACTGGCAGGTGGGAACCTGCTCCGCCAATGACTTCGCCGAGCGCTGCAAGGCGTTCGCGCTCGCGATGAAGGCGGTCGACTCGTCCATCGTCATCTTGGGCTGCGGGCATACCGACCCGGAATGGAATAAGCCGGTGCTCGATATTGCAGGCGAACAGATCGACTACTTGACGATGCATCTATACCACGGCTTCGGACGCTTCGGGATGAACCGCGATACGCCGGCAGAGGAACGATATAAAGCCATCGCTACGTTCCCGGAATGGACCCGTGAAGATATCCGGCAGGCGGAGGAACTCATACGCGCGAATCCGAAGCACAGCCATGTGAAGCTCGCCGTCACCGAGTACAACACCATGTACTTTCCGAACACGGTCCGCAAAGGGCTGCCGGATGAGCATACGCTGGGGGCCGCTGTCGCCAACGCCGCCAACCTGAACGAAATGCTCCGCAGGAGCGATATGGTGCACATTGGCAGCTTCTCCGATCTGGTGAACGGTTGGCTTGGCGGCTGCATCCGTGTTGGCGATTACTACGCCGATCAATACCGCGGCAAGAAGCCCGGCTGGAGCGGCCTGCCGCTTACAGTGTACGGAACGCCGACATATGAAGTGTTAAAGCTGTACGCCAACCGGGACATCCAGCGGATCCTGCCGGTGGATGCGGAGTGCGGCACCTTTGCCGTGCAATCGCCGAAGCAGACGCGCATTGGGCTAGATGCGGTGCCTGACTTGGACGTGACCGCAGGTATTAACGAGGACGGCAGCGTCATCACTTTGTTGATCGTGAACCGCAGCCTGCATGAAGTAAAGGCAAAGCTTGACCTGCTCTCATTCGAACCATTCGGTGACACTATTTTACATGAGATCACAGGCGACTCTTTCGAAGACATTAACTCCGTTTTCGAACCGGACTGCATCAAATGCGTGCCCCGTGTCGTTCCGGTTTCCGCCTGGCAGGACGGTTATCCTTTGCGGAAAACATCGGTGTATGCAATTGAAATCAAGAAAGAACAAAGGTCAGGAGTGGCAAAATGACAACCAGAGGCTATATCAAGGATTATCCAAGGCCGCAGTTCGTCAGAGGCGACTGGATGAGCCTGAACGGAGTGTGGGATTTCCGATTCGACGACCATAACGCGGGAGAACAGGAACGCTGGCAGGAGACGTTCGTTGAAACGCATAAGATCAACGTTCCTTTTACGTACGAAACCCGGCTGAGCGGAATCGGGATCGAAGAGTTCCACCCTTACGTCTGGTACAACAAAAAGGTACATATCCCGAAAGAAGCCGGGGGAAAACGGGTCATCCTGCATTTTCAAGCCGTCGATCACGTTGCCAAAGTGTGGATCAACGGCCAGATGGCCGGCAGCCACCAGGGCGGGTATGCCGCTTTTTCCTTTGATATCACGCCATACCTGGTCTTTGGCGCCGATAACCAAATTACGGTGAAAGCAGAAGACAGCGACAGCTGCACCCAACCGCGCGGCAAACAGCGCTGGACGAAGGACAACTTCGAATGCTTTTATGTCCAGACGACGGGCATTTGGCAGACGGTATGGCTGGAATATGTAGAAGAGCAGCGGCTGGAAACCGTCAAAATCACACCGGATGTCGACCGGTCGATCGTCCGTTTCGATTACCAAGTGGAGGGGGTGGAAACTTCAGGCGATTTGAGGCTGGAGGCGATCGTTACATTGAAGGGCAAGCCCGTGAAGCGGGTGAGCTTAGTGATTGACCGCCCCTGCCTGACGGTGGAAGTGGATCTGATTCATGAGGCGAACGGGCCGTGGAAAAAATGCCTTTGGTCGCCGCAGCACCCGAATCTGTACGATGTTGAGTTTGTCCTGACTATGGACGGCCAAGTGGTGGACCGCGTCTTTTCCTATTTTGGAATGAGAAAAATCTCGATCGAAAATGGCCGGGTGCTGCTGAATAACGTGCCGATCTATCAAAGGCTGATCCTGGATCAGGGGTACTGGACGGACAGCCATTTGACACCGCCGAGCGAGGAAGCCCTTATCGAAGATATCGACAGCATGATAGCGATGGGCTATAACGGTGTTCGCAAGCATATGAAAATCGAAGACGCCCGCTTCCTCTATTGGTGCGACGTAAAAGGTCTGCTGGTATGGTCTGAAATGGCTGCGACCTTCGAATTCCACGATCTGGCGGTCGAGGCGTTTACGAAGGAATGGCTGGAGATCGTCCGGCAGCAGTACAACCATCCGAGCATTATCACGTGGGTTCCCTTTAATGAATCGTGGGGGATTTCATCGATCCTTCGAGATTCAAGACAGCAGAAATTTACCGAGGGCATTTATCATTTGACCAAAGCGATTGATCCTTACCGGCCGGTTATTACCAACGATGGCTGGGAGCACACCGTATCCGATATTTTGACGCTGCATGATTATGTCGAAATTGGAGACGGGTTCATGAAACGGTACTCGAACCTGGAGGCTGTCTTAACATGCGAAACGACCTGTAACCAATGGAAATTCGCTTTTGCCGAAGGGTATGAATACCGGGGCCAGCCTATAATGATCACCGAGTACGGCGGCATTGCGTTCCGGTCGGACAAAGGCTGGGGTTACGGACGTCAAGTCGCAACTGAAGAGGAGTTTCTGAGCCGGTTCGAGGGATTGACCATGGCAATCAAGAGCGTCGATTCCATCGTTGGCTACTGCTATACGCAGCTGACTGATGTACAGCAGGAGATGAACGGGATTCTGAACGAAGACCGAAAGCCAAAATTTCCGCTCGAGAAAATTAAACAGATCAATATGGCATAACCGAACGCCGTTACTCCAAGAGCCAAAAGAATCATATTTCTTTTGGCTCTTCCCTTGATCAGATCCATTACGAAAAACGTAATCTATCGTACAAATTAGGGAGGTAATATCATAGTGAAATCTTTGCGATGGCTAATCATGGTAGCGGTTACATTTTCCCTGATCACCACGGTGCCCACCGAAACCTCTGCTTATCAAAACCCGAGAGCACTTCCTGACGAATGGGGGCAGTATGGACTCGGAGACCCTTACGTTTTGAAATTTAACGGATATTACTATTTGTATGTGAGTACGCGAGATACGGATGACGGCGTTAAAGTATGGAGCTCCAAGGACTTGGTGAACTGGTCCTATCGGGGTTTGGCCGCAACGGACCCGATTACGCATGGAGCTTATGCGCCTGAGGTCGTCTATTGGAACGGCATGTTCTATATGTATACGTCGCCGGCAGGCCAAGGACATTACGTCCTCAGCAGCACGAGTCCTACCGGTCCGTTCAACGTCGTTACCGGCAATCTCGGTAAAACGATCGACGGCCACGTCTTTATCGACGACGACGGATCGTTCAGCTTCTATCACGCAGGGCAGGGACGCATCGATGCAGCGCCGATGAGCAGCCCGACCTCGATCGGGGCGAGCTCGTCTACAGGTGTCGGCATGGGAGGCTGGACCGAAGGGGCGACCGTGTTCAAGCGGAACGGCAAATACTATATGACTTATACCGGGAATCACGTGTTCAGCAAAGGATACCGGGTAGATTATGCGGTGAGTACGACAGGTCCGCGGTCCGGTTACGCTGCCGACAGCCTGAATCCGGCGTTAATCAGCACGGAAGGCCCGACCGTGGGACTTGGTCACAACACCGTGGTGGTCGGCCCTAACCTCGATACCCACTACATCGTCTATCACAACTTGGAAGGGCCAGGCGTGGTTGGTCCGCTCCGTCATCTCAATATGGACCGCATCGTTTGGAACAACGACAAGCTGATCGTTCAGGGACCGACAACAACCCCGCAGCAGGATCCGGCGATGCCCACATTCTACGATTACTTCGACCGGACATCGATCGGCAGCGGGTGGACCAATGTCAACGGCGGCCATTGGGGCATCTACAATCAGGAGCTGATGTGGCAGGACTCGATCGGGGATACGACCTGGTACAAACAGATTTCGTCGGCAACCAGCTCTTCCGATTATACGGCCGAATTCAATACGAAAGAAATGAAGCGGGGCACTTCCGCCAGCCCAAGATACGGTGCCACCTTCTCGTACACGGACGAGAACAATTATGGCGTAGCACTGCTAAGCTCGAAGAATAACCGTCTTGCGACGTCCTTCCGGATCAACGGTGTGGATCAAGCGTGGCAAACGTTCGACCTGCCTGCAGGTTTTGATTACACGAAATGGCACAGCATTCGTATCGAGAAGTCCGGCACGACGTTTAAGTATTATGTGGACGGCATGCTGAAAGGAACGCGGACGGCCAATTTGGGCGGAGGTAAAATCGGTGTCCTGACGGAAGATACGCATGCGGATTTCGGCTATGTCGCTGTCAGTAACGATGTCAACGGAAGCAGCGCATGGGATGCTTACAAACCGGTTCCAGGGACAATCGAAGCGATGCATTACATGAAGGGAGGCGAGGGTGTCGCCTATCATGACACGACCGCGAATAATATCGGCGGCGCGTACCGCACGGACGCTGGCGATATTCGTCTCAACAGCGAGGGGCTGTTTAACCTAGGCTGGAATCAAACGGGAGAATGGTATAAATACAAAGTCAACGTGGAATCAAGCGGTTATTACGATATCGACTTCCGAATGGCCACGACGATGAACGGTGTGCAAATCCGCCTGTGGGACGGATCGACGGACGTAACGGGAATCATCGACGTGCCGAACACAGGGGACTGGGATAAATGGCAGACCGTAACGAAGAAGGGAGTCTATCTGAATGCCGGGCAGCGGGAGCTTCGAGTCGAATTCGTTAAAGGCGAGGCCGATTTCTCGCGGATGACGTTCCATAAGAGCGCACAAGTCACAGCGCTTAGCGATGACTTTAACGATGGGAATGACAACGGATGGACGCGATTTGAAGGGACATGGGCCGTAGAGAACGGCGAGTACAGCGCGGGAAGCTCTGGACCTGCCAAGTCCACGATCGGTGACGCAAATTGGGCGGATTACACGGTCGAAGCCGACGTCAAAATGATCGACGCTGGCGGCGACGGTGGATTGCTCTTCCGGGTGTCCAACCCTTCCCATGGCACGGAGCGGGGGCAAAACAACTATGACGCCTTCCAGGGGTACTATGCCTATTTGACGACAAGCGGGGTTAACCTCGGCAAGATGAGTTACAGTTGGACATTCATCAAAAGTGCGCCGCAGACTTATGCGACAAACACCTGGTACCATATGAAAGTGGTGGCGAAAGGGGCAAATATGAAAGTTTACGTGGATGATATGAACCAACCGAAGATCGATTATACGGACAACAGTCTGAACCCGTTCACGCATGGCAAAGCAGGCGTCAGAACGGCCAATAAGCATACGCATTTCGATAACTTTAAAGTTTCGCCGTAAGCCGTAACAGGAAGGTATCCCGATCTCTGTGTACTCTCCGTAACAGCAGCAGCCTGCCGATTTCTGGATCGGCAGGCTGTTCTCATGATCGCATCATTTCGATTTATAAAAATCCTCTGCTTTTTGGATCATATGTTTTTCTTCGTCCGGCACATCCGTATCGTAAAAAACGGCTCCGACCGGACAAGCTACCTCACAAGCACCGCACTCAATACAAATATCCGCCTCGATGAAAAACTGGTCCGGGCCTTCCTCGATGCAGTCTACCGGACAAACGTCCACGCATTCTGCCGCTTTTTCATCAATACATCCCGAAGTAATCACATAAGGCATTGGGTCTCACCCTTTCGATGAAATGCTTACTACCGGCGTATCACGCGTACCGGTAAAGAGATCAGCGTCTGTCCGGCAGCGGATGGGGTTAAGTGATCTTCCAGCTTGAATCCTGGAACGGGCTCAATCCGCTCAAATTGGTCCATGAACAGCCCCAGGCCGATGTTGGCTTCTAGCCGGGCCAGCGGTGCTCCCAGGCAGAAATGCGGACCGTTGCCGAAGGTCAGATGCCGTTTATTGTTGGAACGGTGGATGTTCAGCGTAAACGGGTCCTCAAAAACCTCTTTGTCCATATTCGCAGCACTCATCCAAGCGACGACGACGTCTCCTTTTTTAAGCTCCACGCCGAGCACGTTATTATCCTGCTTCACCGTACGGTCCATCTTCGCCATGTGGAACCGGTAGCGAAGCATTTCTTCCACCGTATTTGGAAGAAGCTCACGGTTAGCCTGGACCTCACCGTAGATCTGGTCGTTATCATACAGGAAGGAATAGAACGTGCTGGACAGCAGATGGCTTGTCGTCTCAATGCCGGCCCCGAGAATGAACATGGTCATCCGGACGATTTCGTCATCGGTCAAACGTTCGCCATCGACCTCGGCCTGAATCAGATCAGAAATAATATCATCGGTGAGCTGGCTTCTTTTGGCGATGACATGCGGATAGAGATAGTTGTAGTAATTCGTGGCCGCCTGCCGCTTCAGCTCCTGAACGTCTTCGACATTGTCGGCCGGAAGAGGGAGGAACAGATGATCGACCCATTCCTTAAACAAGAAGCGGTCTTCGGACGGAACGCCGAGCAGGTCGGCGATCACGATGGTGGGCAGCGCGCTTGAGAAGCTCTTGACGATATCGATAACCGGCTCGTCGCCCATGTCTTTGATCAACTGGCTGACCACCTCATGGATGCGCGGCTCCCACAGCTTCAAGCTTCTTGGCGTGAACGCCGCCGACAGCAGGCTGCGGCTTTTGCGGTGTTCCGGAGGATCCGAACTGAGATCGACCCGTCCCGAATTATGCTGGCCGGCTTCATTATCGGCGCCGACACTGATCGTCGTCCGTGCCCTCACGCTGGAGAAGTACTCGTAATCGCTCAATACTCTTTTTACATCTTCATACCGGAAGACATTCCAGGAATTCGTTTCCTCATTATAGCTGATCGGATCATGTTCCAAGTGGTGCCTGTACCATTCAAAAGGGCTGAATTCTTCCACGGCGGATCGAAATTAGGTGATTTTAGCTAAGGAGATAATTTCCTTCTGCATAATACTCCCTCCCGGTTTGAATTATTATGGATTACGATTAAATTAACATATGTTAATTTAACATATATTCGTCAGAGGAACCACGACCGAATGACCCACGCCTAAAGGTCCGCTTTCCGGTTATAACGGTTGGATCAAGACCATGGGCGAACCCTTAGGCCTCGCTCACGACGCCTTTTTGAATTGCAGCTTCGGATGCATGCTCAATATTCCGGGACGTGCGCTTGATAAAGAACGAGAGCAGCAGGCCAACAATACCGATACCGATAATGACAACATAGGCGTCGTTAATTCCTTGGATGGTCGCTTCCAGAACCATTTGCTTCTGATTCGCCGCTGCGCCGCCGGACGCCATCATGTCCGTCAGATGCGTTTTCGTCCGGTCGGACATGACCGTTACCAACAGGGACGTACCGACCGCACCGGCTACTTGACGCACGGTGTTGGATATGGCAGTTCCATGAGCGTTTAATCGGGCAGGCAGTTGGTTGAGACCTGCGGTCTGGATTGGCATCATTAGCAGGGCCATACCGATCCGGCGTCCTGTCGACATGAACAGCAGATACGCATAGGTGGTATGATCCGTCAAGTTGATGAATCCGGCGGTTGTTGCGATCGTAATGATCAATCCGGCAACGGCAAGCCATTTGGCGCCGAAGCGGTCAAACAGGCGGCCGGTGACGGGCATCAGCAGTCCCATCACAAGCGCCCCCGGGAGCATCAGCAATCCGGATTCCAAGGCGGAATAGCCGCGTGCATTTTGCAGGTATAACGGAAGCAGCATCATATCCGCATACATGACCATCGTGACCATGATGTTGATCGCCGTAGTCAGGGAGAACATGTTATACTTGAAAGCCCTTAGATCCAGCAAGGGTTTCTTGGAAACCAGCTGTCTCCAAACAAACAGCACCAGGGCAATCACGCCGACGGCAATGGACACCAGCACCTCGGCGCTGGACCATCCTTGGCTCCCTGCCTGGCTAAAACCGTACAGCAGCGTGCCGAATGCGACTGTGGACAGAACGACGCTGATGATGTCCATCTTGGAGCGGACTGTCTCCGACACGTTTTTCAAATAAATAAAGCCGCAGATAATGACGATAACGGCAAGCGGGATCATGCCATAGAACATCGTTTGCCATTTGAAATTTTCCAGGATGTAGCCGGCCAGCGTCGGGCCGATCGCTGGAGCGAAAATGATGGCGAGTCCCATCATCCCCATGGCCGCGCCCCTCTTTTCCGGAGGGAACAATACCAAAATCACGTTGGTTAATAGCGGCATGATGATACCGGCGCCAGCAGCTTGAATCATGCGTCCCGTGAGCAGAACCGGGAAGTTGACCGCGAGGGCGGAAACAATGGTTCCGACGAGGAAGATCATCATCGAAGCTTGGAACAGCTGGCGGGTGGAGAACCTCTGCATAAAATAAGCCGTAATCGGAATCAGGATTCCGTTGACCAGCATATAGCCGGTGGTCAGCCATTGAGCTGTGGTGGCCGAAATGTTGAAATCAATCATCAATTCCGGGGTGGCCACACTCATGACTGTCTGATTCAGTGTTGCGAGAAAGGCGCCCAGTATCATAATGATTAGAATCGGGCCCTTCTTGACGGAACTGCTGGTTGTGTCCATAGGA
The DNA here is from genome assembly GCF_040545415.1 of Paenibacillus favisporus. Lineage (NCBI taxonomy): Bacteria > Bacillati > Bacillota > Bacilli > Caryophanales > Paenibacillaceae > Paenibacillus > Paenibacillus favisporus. The sequence goes on from NZ_JBEPLV010000009.1 coordinate 102,092, forward strand.
TGACTCAATCTACTCCTTTCTTTTCTCTCTAGACTTAATTTACAATGTGTTGGATAATTAACATTGTATAAATGAGATTATAGACAGAAGAGTGGAAGCTTACAAACAACGTTTTCACAAAAAATGTAAATTAGTTTTCGTTTCATCGTTTTAATGTTGATTAGTGATAAGATTTACTGCACATTGGTATTAAATTGTCTATTACGCAGGCCAGGAGAAAGGAAGGAAAAAAATGCCCGACGTTTCCAAACAGCCGACCGACCCCAGAGTGCTTCGTACAAGGCAGCTCATCAAGGATGCTTTTATCGATCTGCTGCAGGAGATGGATATTGAGAAAATGTCCATTAGCCGAATCGCCGAACGAGCCACCATTAACCGTGTCACTTTCTATTTGCATTACCGCGATATTCCCGACATGCTGGAAAAAATGGCCGATGATATGATCGAAGATTTCAAGCAGGCCGTGGGCATTGAGCCGGAAAAACCGGCAACCGAGGAAGAGGATTGGTCCATGATGCTGCGGCTTTTGGAGCATATTGCAGAGCATCACAAGTTCTACAAGGTGATCTTGGGATCGCGGAAGGCGCCCATATTCAGTGAAAGGTTGTTAAATATGCTGACCGAGTTAATTTCGGCAAGAATCGAAGAGATGGGGACCGAGTCTTTTTGTTACAAAGCAGGCATACCCAAGGACATCGCCATCTGGCACGGATCAGCAGCCCTCATTGGTACGATTGTGGCCTGGCTGCGGAATGACATGCCGTACACACCGGCCTTTCTCGCTAAGCAGTTTTATTTGCTGATGCGCAGCCGGATTGAAACGAAGGGAGAGTGAATGGTTGGATGCATGAATTATCTTTAAAAGAGCGGCTGTTGATTTTATCGGAAACGATCCGGATGACCGAAAAAGCATTTGCGCACTGGGAGAGTGCAACCATCACACCTGATGAATTGGGGGAAGCGGCAAAAGAGTTTTTCGACAAAGCCGCAGCGGCCGAGAACCGGGCTGATTTTCAAAAGGTGATGTGGGCGTATTTTGGACAGCTTCGTAACGCTCATTCGAATTATATCGACAGGGCGGCGCCGTTCCCGCATGGCGGGGTATTTCCATTATCACTGCTGGAGTCGGATGGCTCTTGGCTTGTAAAGGAAGACGACACCGGTCTTACCCGCCCCGGGGATAAGGTGGTATCCATTGCCGGTAAATCGATGAACGAGTGGCTGAACGAGATGAATCAATGGGCCAGGATTGCGGATTGGCGTATGATGGCTGGCCGTCTATCTGTGTATTTTTCGCATTATTACATGAAGGAGAAGGCAGATATCGAATTGTTGAATGAGCAGGGCAATACTCGAACGGTTACGTTATCCCGTCAGCCTATAGATTATAACAGTCACAACAATGGCGATACTTCAGGAAAATGGCTGCAGCAAGACAAAACGGCATATATACATATTCCAAGCTTTAACCATTCGAGGTTTGAAGAGAAGGCTCTCGAGCTGATCGGGGAATATCAACACGCCTCATCGATCATCATCGATGTGAGAGGAAACGGCGGCGGGAGCACGCCGGGAAGGTTAACGCATAAGCTTATGAACCGTCCGTATCGGTGGTGGAAAGAGATGGCGCGGCATCCCGAGTTTTTATGCCGTCGGCATCCGAATGCCGAAATCTCCTTTACAACGGATTATCGGTTTTCCATATTTGATCCGGACTATACGCAACCTTCGGCCGAAACCTCCTACCAAGGAAATGTCATCATCTTGGTGGATCGATTCACCGGTTCTGCAGCCGAAGACTTTACCATGCAATTTATTGACAACGGAAGAGCAATCATCATCGGAGAGAGGACTTACGGTTCAACCGGTCAGCCGCTCGTTCAGCATTTCGATGATGGCAATATCGTTGTGCTGGTCGGAGCCGTCCGCTCCTATTTTCCAAACGGGGACCCATTTGAGAATGTTGGCATCGTACCTGATATCGAAGTTCCGGTGAGGAGAGAAGATCTGTATCAACGAAGGGACAGAACGCTGGAGAAGGCGCTTGAGGTTATCAAAAATGCATGATTGTAATTCGTAATAAAACGAAGGTCGGGCATACAGTGCCCGGCCTTTATTATTTTACAGGACATATACCCGACCAACGGCTTTTCGGTTAGCGGTGACAGCATCCCATGTGGATCAACCGATTCTGCGGGAAATAAACCGATCCTTCAGACGGCCGCATGGTATGGGAATGGACTATTTGATGGTGATTCGAACGGTTGCCGTCAAGGTATGGCGGCGTCTAGGATGAAGCACAGAAAGGGGAGATGTTCATGGAGCGCTGGTCGGATAAATGGGCGCGTTCTTTCATTGCGCGCTACCCGCTGGTTACTGACTTGCCTTTTTATTCGCGCCTGTCCTGGAATTATGAAATCGGCTGCCTGCTCACCGCGTTGGAAAAAATGTGGCACAAAACCAGTGACATCCGTTATTTCAACTATGTGAAAACAAACGTCGATTTGTATGTTCAGGAGGATGGCTCCATTCGCGGCTACCGCTTGAACGACTATAACGTCGATCAAATCAATTCCGGCAAGCCGCTGTTCGCGCTGCTTCGTGAGACGGGCGATGGGAAATACCGGTCGGCGATCGAATGGCTGGCATTGCAGCTGAAAGGTCATCCGCGAACAAGCGACGGGGGACTGTGGCATAAAAAAATATATCCGTTCCAGATGTGGCTGGACGGCGTCTACATGACGGCACCATTTATGACGTCCTATGCGTCCTTAGGCGGCGAGACCTCCTGGTACGACGAAGCGGCAAAGGAAGTTGAGCTGATGGAAAGAAGGGCGCGGGATCCAGTAACAGGGCTGCTGTACCATGCTTGGGACGAAAGCAAAGAACAGCGTTGGGCGGACCCGGATACTGGCTGTTCACCCCACTTCTGGGGACGGGCCGTGGGATGGTTTATGATGGCCGCTGCCGACGTGCTGGATGACCTGCCGCTGGACCATCCAAAGCGGGGCTTGCTTGTCGGTCTGTTTCATCGTCTATCGGAAGCGGTCATTCGTGTGCAGGACGAATCGTCCGGATTGTGGTATCAAATTTTGGATCAAAGAGGCCGTGAGGGCAATTACTTGGAGACATCCGCTTCAGCCATGTTTGTATACGCGCTCGCTAAGGGCAGCCGTCTCGGCTATTTGCAGGATGAAGCAGCGCAAGCGGCACAGCGGGGATTCGAAGGATTAATCACCCACTGCGTTACGGAAGCGGACGGGGAAATTCACCTTAACGGCATTTGCAAGGTAGCGGGACTTGGCGGGCGTCCATATCGGGACGGATCATATGACTATTACATAGGCGAACCAACGAGGCAGGACGATCCGAAAGGAACGGCAGCGTTTCTGATGGCTGCCATCGAAACCGAGCTGCTGGAACAGCAGCCAATCGAATAGGAAAGGACGATGACGACGATGCCTAAGAAAAAAACGTACGTGCTGGTTGGCACAGGAGGACGATCCCAATTTTTTTATTCTGCATTGGTCACGGAATATAAGGAATCAGCGGAGCTGCTTGCTTTCTGCGATACGAATCGGACGCGTATGGATTACGCCAACAAGCTGCTTAATGAAAAATACGGAAGCCATCCGGTTCCAACCTATCCGGCGAGTGATTTCGACCGTATGATCGCCGAGCATAAGCCGGATACCGTCATCGTCACGACGGTCGACCGGACGCACCACCAATACATCATCCGGGCGATGGAACTGGGCTGTGATGTCATTACGGAAAAACCGATGACGGTCGACGAGAACAAATGCCAGCAAATTCTGGACTGCGTGCAAAGGACCGGGCGTAACGTGCGGGTCGCCTTCAATTACAGATATGCTCCGCATCATACCAAAGCAAGGGAGCTGATTGCGGACGGCACGATCGGGCAGGTCACTTCGGTCCACTTCGAATGGCTGCTGAACACGAAGCACGGGGCGGATTATTTCCGGCGCTGGCACCGGGACAAACGCAACAGCGGCGGGCTGCTCGTGCATAAATCGACGCATCATTTTGATCTGGTCAATTTCTGGATCGGCTCCGAGCCGGAGACGGTATTCGCGTTCGGCGATTTGCTGTTCTATGGGAAGGAAAACGCAGAGAAGCGAGGCGTCACATCATTCTATGACCGCTCGACTGGACATCCGAACGCGAAGGAGGATCCGTTCGCGCTTCATATGGATGAAAGCGAAAGCTTGAAGGCGCTGTATTTGGATGCCGAGCAAGAGGACGGCTATATCCGTGACCGGAGCGTATTTAGCGACGGGATCAGCATTGAAGACACGATGGGCGTTCTCGTTCGCTACAAAAACAATGCCATACTCACATACTCGCTAAATGCGTACATGCCTTGGGAAGGCTACCGAATCGCATTTAACGGCACGAAAGGTCGTATCGAAATGGCCGTTGGCGAACAGTCCTACGTGAATGCGGGAGGTGACAAAGCGCAGGAAGGTGCCGTGAAAACGAGATCGATCCGCGTTATCCCGATGTTCGGCCAGCCGTACGACGTTGAGGTGGAGCTGGCCGCGGGTGGTCATGGTGGAGGCGATCCGGCATTGCTTCGCGATATTTTCGGAGACCCGGCGGAAGATCGTTTTCAGCGTGCTGCCAACCACATCGACGGCGCAAAGTCGATTTTGACGGGAATTGCCGCCAACCGCTCGATCCGGACGGGACAGGCGGTTCATATTGACGACCTGGTCATATTCAGATAAGGAGGTTTGCCATGGGCTACGTTGATGAAAGAAATGCGATCGCTCAAGGGGGATGGACAACCGAGGCACAGGTGCCGAGGAGGGAATGGACAAATGAGGAGCGGCTGTCCTGGCTGATCAACGATACGTATGGCGTCGGAATCGCACTGCTGGCTGGCATTGAAACGAAGAGGCACCGGACGTATCTCTCCAGCTTGCAAGAGCCCGCGAAGGGAGCGGCCGCCCATGCCGAATAGAACGTATCTGTCCGGCCGAACCCCTTCGCCATATCAAGCGATGGACGGGGCTTTCCAGGTTGTAAACGGGCCTCAGGTATACAATCGTGCGTTGTACGGTGCCTACTTGCCGCATATCGGCAAACGGTTCCGCGTCTTTGCAGGCGACCTTCCCGAGTGGATGATGTTCCTGCCCGGCGACGGCGGCCGGCTGCTGCTTGGGCTCGGGGACGGGCGGTCAATAAAGCCGCTGCGTCAATGCGGGAGGATCGAAGCCAGGTATGACGGGGCACGTATGGTCTACGAGATGACAGACCCGATCCTTGGACCGCGGGGAATGCTGCGCCTTGAGGTGATGCCACTTGCGGCCGAAGCGGGCATGGTGGTAAAACTCGACGCCCCCGGTGGCCTGAACGGATTAACGGTTACGGCGGCATATGGCGGGGCGTCCGGGCAGACCCACGCCAGGACGCTGGACCCCGGCTACACGCCTCAGGAAGTGACGGAGCTGAAACCGGTCGATTGCGAAGGGAACAAGATCCAAGCACACGGTGACGGCTTCGAGCTGTCCGCCGGTTGGATGAAGGGAGGCCGGATCACGGGACAAACGACAATGCCCGGCACGTTTAATGTGGATGACGCCATGGAAACTCGGGTGTGGTTTCAAGGCGGAGCGTTTCATGCATCGGATCCAGGATCGGCACCACAAGGGTTCGGGACGAGACCGCGGGAATCCGGTGCTTCGCCGGCGAATCCGTTACCGGATATGGATTCGTCTGCGAAGAGGCCGCTGCTCGTCTTTCAAAGCAGTGGCGATACGGATTGGAACAAACCACATTACATTGTGCTTCGCTACGGCGACGCAGAGATCGTTCCACTCGAGGTTTCCGCAGCAGAGCAGCTGTACCAGGAAGCTTCCGCCTGTTACGAACAGGTTGCGACAACCGCGACAGTCGATACGCCGAGCGAACTCCTGAACGCGGCGCTCCGAACCGCTTGTGCCGCGCTGGAAGGGTCCTGGCTGTCGCCGGTGTTCGCCCACGGAGCGTGGTCCTGGAACAGCCGGTTGTCGGGCTGGCGCAGCATGTATGGTCCGATTCAGCTCGGCTGGCATGACCGTGTACGAGCGGAGGCTGGCCACTTTATCGGGTTGCAGCTCAAGGGCGGCCCCGGAGGCACCGGGCGGCCGGAGCCCGATCCTGAATTCGGGCTGGCCAGACAAAGCGGCCGCAGCGTTTTCGTCAGCGAAGGGATGATTCCTTACACGAAGGGCATGGAAGGGACGGCCAAATACGATATGCAGCAGGTGTTCATGGACCAGCTGCTGATGGAGTGGGAATGGACGGGCGACCGAACGTTTGCGGCACAGCTGTACCCCGCGCTGAAACGGCATTTGGCTTGGGAGCAGCTGTGCTTTGATGCTGACGGCGACGGCTTGTACGAAAACTACGCCAACTATTGGGCCAGCGACGGCGTATTCGCATCGGGAGCAGGCTGCGCCTTAGCTTCCGCTTATAATTACCGTGCCCATTTAGGTGCTGCGGAGCTGGCCGGGCAGTTGGGCGAAGATCCGGCGCCTTACCGCCGGCGCGCGCAGCAAATTCGCGAAGCGGTGCACGGCAGGCTGTGGCTCGTCCGGGAAGGACACATCGCGGAATCGCAAGACGGATACGGCGCTAATTTGGTCCATCCTTCGGCCAGTCTGCCGACGATCGTGCATACGATCGAATCCGGCATTTTGGACGATTTTCAAATTTATCAAACGCTGCAGTATACGAAGCACGTGCTCGAGCGCGTAGCTATTGAAACAAGCGAAGGTGTTGGAGAACTCGTATGGAACAGCAATTGGGCGCCCTACGTTTGGAGCGTCCGGGACATCGATTATGCGGATGTCCTGCACGCGGCATTGAGCTACTTTCGGATCGGGCAGGCGGAAGAGGGGTATAAGCTATTGCTCGGTGCTGTTTACGACTCGACCTCCCGCCATGTGTCACCGGGAGCTTTCATGTGCGTCTACGAGGGCAAAAGCGTCGACTTTACTGATACATCCAGCATGTTTGCCAGAACGGTGACCGAAGGGTTGTACGGCATACAAGCGAAGCTGCAGCATGGCCGGTACGAAATTTCGCCTAATTTTCCGGAGGGATGGGAACGAGCATCCTTCCGTTCAGAGCGAATCGGGTACAGCTATAGCCGGGAAGGCCAGACCGAAACGTACGTATTCCGGTCGTCCGTGAACGCTTCGCTGCGGGTGAAGCTAAGGGCTCGCTCCGCTGTGCTGTCTGCCGAGGCAAACGGATCGCCAACCGCATTCGAGCTAAAAGCAGGCATCGGACATCCTTATCTTATCGTGGACGGAATCGAGCTGCCGGCAGGAAAGGAGGTATGCGTTATCGTTCGCTACGAAGGCACCGAACGCGCAGCGCTGCCTCCTGAACTTACCGCTGCCGCCGGCCGGAAGTGGAGGGTACAGCTTCCGGAAGGGATGCTGGCCAAGGAGATTTACGATCCGCAAGGCATGTTTCGGGATCCATCGATTGGCTCTGGGGAGGATGCGATCGAAGGCGAAGTCCGTCAGGATGCCTTGGGGAGACATACGGCTTTCGTTCGCGTTCTGCAGAACGGATTACCTTCTTGGCAGCCGTTCCATATCGACGTTCGGCCGCCTATCGAGACAAGGTGTGTCGACTGGAGCCCGGAAGATGAAGAGTTCCGCGTACGATTCACCAATCATACGCAGGAATATTTGCAATTCGAAGCATCCTACGGGTCGGTTTCCTACCCGATCGGGCTGCGGCGAGGGGAGAGCACCGGTCCGCTGACATTTCGGATGAAGGGGGCAAAGGCGCTGCCGGGGACCAACCGCTTTCCGTTGAAGTTATCCCTGCCGGACGGAGAACAAATGGAGGCGGAAGCTTCGTACACGGATTGGACCCTAAAGCTTGCAGCTGGTGTGAAGCTGCACCATATTCCGATCGAACAGGCTTTTAACGCAAGGGCTGGCGATTTGTTCCGTATAGAGTATTTGTCGCCGAGAAGCCCCTTTTGCTCGCTGCAGGTCCCGATCCATTTAATTCCTTCCAATTGGTGCGTAACCCGATCGATCGGCATGGAACTCATCAACGACCTTCTGCTGAGCCGCCAGGTCAACGCAAACGGACTTGTGGTGACGGAAGCGGGGGTATCTTTTTTGCAGCAGCGGGATCCGCAGCTTCCTAACGGTGCCTTTGCTTCCCGTTGGGACGCGTTTCCGGACTCGCTTGAACTTCCGGTCGGCTGCAGCGGCCGGCGGATCTATTTGCTGCTGACCGGTTACACGAACCAAATGCAGTGCGGCGTTGTCAACGCGGATATTGAAGTTATTTACCATGACGGTGAAGCTGAGATCCATCCGTTGGTGGCTCCGCGAGACTTCAGGTCCATGGAGAAAGGACCGGAGACGGAGCGGGATTGTGACCGAGCTGTCTATGGGCCCGTTCCGCTGTGCCGTTTATGCATCGGCGATATTCGTGACTCGGAGCATTGGAATGACAGCTATGCCGAACCGGAAGGCCCGGATTGGCATGAGCTGAACCAAATCTATGCCCGATCGCTTTACGCGCAGGTGAAGGATATCGCCGTGAAGCCGAAAGACATTGACCGGGTGAGAATACGGGCTGTAGCGAACGATATCATCATCGGCGTGCTTGGTTTGACTGTTGTGGACTAGAACAAACGGTGGAGTCATCTAACCAGAAGCCCAAGATAACTCGGGTCATAGGTCATCGGCAGGTAAATCCGGCACGCTATGCTGCTTTATGCTGTGAATTTCCGGGCGCAAGCCCGGTTTTTTGCTTTGTCAGCATGAAATTTAGAGCAGCCAGCTATCTACCAATGGGATTACGGAGTCTGCTTTGCCTTACCGAAATGATGGCGGTTACAAAAAATCTGCTGCAATTCCAATTTCATATCATTGAATTCGGGGTGTATGTGGTAACATTAGGAGAACATTCAGTTAGTCGGGAGGCATGTGCAACGATGACGAAGCTATCCAATTGGGCAAAGACGCTGCTGTCGACGACGCAGGCCAGGCTGGTTTTTGTCCTTACGATTGCGGTTTTTGTAATCATACTGGCGGTCAGCCTGACCTCGTATTACACATCCAAATCGGTGCTGCAAAGTGAACTAAGCGAGATGCATCATCAACTTCTGAGCGATAAAATGAACTTTATCGAAGGCTACATCCAGGACACGGACAGCAGTGCGATCAAGCTGGCGCTCAACAACGGGGTGTACTGGTATTTAACGGAGGAAGCGCAGGCGACCCAGCGTGACATAAAACAGCTGACCGATTACTTGAAATCGATCGTCGTCAATCTGCCCTATTTAGAAAGCGTATACATATATAATATGGACACCCGCAGCTTCATTGCGTATCCGCAGGGATACAGCTCCAGGTTCAGCACATTTCCGGACTCGGATTGGATCGGAGTCGAAAAGGAGCTGAAGGAACAGCCCATGCTGGTGAAATCAAGACAGCTGTCCGCTTCTTCGGATCATGAGGGGCGAAGCCAGCTGACTTATTTCCGTAAAATCGTGATTCAGGGGAAGACCCGAGGGCTGATCGCCATGAACTTCAATAGCTCCGTGCTGTTTTCGCAGATGCACCTCAACAGCGTCTCGCCGATTAGCAACTCCCAATACATCCTGGACAAAAACGGAAATCTCGTCTACGCGCTTGGAAGCCATCTGATTGACGAGCAGGCGATCCATCAAACGATCGGCCGTCTAGACGATAAGCTGTATGGTGATTTCAAACATGAAGGCAGGCGGCTGCTGCTGACCTACAATCCGTCGCCGATCACACAGTGGAATTACGTCTCCATCGTGCCCCAGGATCAGGTGCTGGCCAAATCGAAAACGATCCGAACGGTCGTTCTTCTCGTTTCTTTCGTTACACTTGTGCTCGGCGCCTGGCTTATTTTTCATATCCACGCCGTTTCGTTCCGGCCGATTCGCAGAATGAGAAAGCTTCTGGCGGATTATGAACGGAGCGAGGACGGAGCGGATTTCGGGAAGCTGGAAAGCATCACGTCCCGGCTGCTAACGTCGCATGAAGAGCTGTCCCGGCAGATCCGGCAGACGAAAACGGAAGCCGCCTCCAAATTTGTGCAGGACGTGGTGATGGGCAACTTGTCCGGAAAGCGGGAAATCGAATCCCGCTGGCGCCAATACTTTCAGGAATGGACCGATGCTCCTCTGCGGGTCATCGTCATTTCGATCGACCGGTATAAGGCGTGGGCGGAGAACGTTTCGGACAACGACCGTTTTTTGTATAAATACGCCATGCTGAATATTGTGGAGGAACTGCTTGCGAACGCCTACCGCAGTGTGAATCTTGACCTCGGAAGAGATAAACTAGCCCTGCTGGTGCAGCACGCATCCGGCCGTGAGGGGCAGGAGCCTGATCTCCTGCATCGACTTAGCGACGCCACACGCATGGTGCAGGGGATGCTGCGAACGGACATATCGATTGGTGTCAGCCTGCCATTCGATGACATTCTGAAGCTGAGGCTTGCGTTTTATGAGGCACAGTCTGCCGTCAGTTACCGTCTCTACCTCGGCTACTGCACAGTCATTCCGTACAGGGAAATCGAGATGTCCGGACATTCGGCGGAACCGATCCAGGATGCGGCCCAAACGGCGAATCTGCTTGAAGCGGTGCAGTCGGGTTCAACGGAGCAGGTGCTCCGAATTATCGGACGACTTGGCGAGCACCTGGGCAACCAGGAGCCTTCACCTTCCGAAGCGCTGGCATTTTTGGCGACGATCCGGAAGGGTCTGTTCAAATTGGATGGTATAAAATCCGGCACAGGATGGGATGAGGCGGAGGTTGCGCTGGAGCTCGAGACGCTGGATCTCAGCGAAATCCTTCTTTTGCTGGAAAGGGAGGCCTGCCGTCTTGCGGACCACTTCCGAAGTTTAAGCGGCAGCAAAGAATTCATGATGGTCCAGCAGATGGTCGATTTCATGAACCGCCATTTGGACGGAAATATCGGCGTGCAGGAAATCGCCGCTTCCGTTCCGATCAGCGTAAGCCTGGCCAGCCAATTGTTCAAACAGGAGATGGGCGAAACCATTCACGATTATCTTACAAGGCTGCGTGTCGAGCGTGCCGGCGAGTTGCTAATCGAAACGGATTACAAGCTATCAGAAATCGCCCGAATGGTCGGGTATCAGCATGAGAACAGTTTTATTCGGGTATTCCGCAAACTGAAGGACATTACCCCCGGAAAATACCGTGAGCACAAGAAATATAATAAGTTTCCCGTCTGAGCGGGCAATCAACCAATTCTCCATCCGATGAGCGAAACGTTCATATGGGTGGATTTTCTTTATCTGCTCATGCCAAAACCGAATGATTCATTGCCGGAAGCCTGCAGGGGACCGTATGATTTAGAAGCGCGCTATCGCAAGTTTCATTTCGGAAGAAAGGCGGTCGATAAGGGGATGGCTTATTCTCATGAGATGCCCCGCCAGGCAAACCGGCAGCGGGAATCAGGGAACCGTTATTTGAAAAACGTTAGGAAGCATTGGATGCTGTATCTCATGATTTTGCCCGGCATTTTGTTCTACATCATATTTAAATACGTTCCGCTTGCCGGGAGCATTATCACCTTTCAGGATTACCAGATCATGAAGGGGATTTGGGCGAGTCCATGGGTCGGCCTGGACAATTTCAAATTCATATTTTCCTATCCTGATTTTTGGAAAGTGCTGCGCAATACGGCGCTGATCGCCTTGTATCAGCTCGTGTTCGGATTTCCGGCTCCGATCGTGCTGGCGCTGCTATTCAACGAAATTCGCAGCATGGTCATGAAGCGGACGTACCAAAGCCTTTTTTATCTGCCTCACTTTTTATCCTGGGTCGTTGTTGGCGGCATCGTGTTTGAACTGCTAGCGACAGGCGGTATCGTCAACGTCGTTCGGGGCTGGTTTGGCTATGAGCCAGTGTTGTTCATGCAGCAGGAGAAAATGTTCCGCTCGATCGTGGTCATCTCCGGCATTTGGAAAGAGGTCGGATGGGGAACCATCATCTATCTTGCCGCGCTGGCAGGGATCAACCCGAATCTATATGAAGCAGCGGTCGTGGATGGCGCCAGCAGATGGAAACAAACGCTGTTCATCACGCTGCCTTCGCTGCTGCCGACCATTACGGTTCTGTTTCTGCTTCGGATCGGCAACTTTCTCGAACTCGGCTTCGAGCAAATCTTTAACTTGCTGACACCGATGACCTATTCGGTCGGGGATATTATCGAGACATACGTTTACCGTGCCGGTGTCCTGCAAGGGCAGTACAGCATGACGACGACGATCGGTTTGTTCCAATCGATCATCGGATTTATATTGCTGTGGATTTTTAACAGGTTAGCCAGAAAAACAGAGCAGGGGTTATGGTGATGAAAACAACGCTGAGTCAAAAACTGTTTACCGTCGTCAACTATGTTGTGCTAACGGCAGCGGCTTTTACGATGATTGCTCCGCTCCTGCAAATGCTGGCGGTTTCGCTGAGCTCGCCGGTTGCCGCAGACTCCAAAAAAGTGTTTCTCCTCCCGGTCGAATGGACGGCCGATTCGTGGATCTATATCCTGCACAGGCAGGATTTATGGCAGTCGTTTGGCATCACCGTGTTTATTACCGTCGTGGGGACGTTCCTCAGCGTGCTGCTGTCCGTACTTACCGCGTATCCGCTGGCACACGCCAAGTTTCTTATTCGCAAGCATGTCATGTTCGGGATCGTCATTACGATGATTTTCAACGCACCGCTGATTCCATTCTACATGACGGTCAAATCACTCGGCCTTCTGGATTCGATTTGGTCGCTGATCCTGCCCGGCGCGATCGGTACATTCAATATGGTCATTATCCGGACCTTCTTCATGGGCATTCCTACAGAGCTCGAGGACTCGGCGCAGATCGACGGCTGCCACGATTTTCGCGTATTGTTCCAAATCTATATGCCTTTATCTAAGCCGGTGCTCGCAACCGTCAGCCTGTTTTACGCCGTAGGGTACTGGAATACCTTTCAGCGGGCGATTCTGTTTATCCGCGACTCGGACCTGCATCCGCTGCAGGTTAAGCTCAGGGAATATATCATGACACCTGAGACGCTAGAAGTCGCCGACATGCTGGGTAACATCGGATACAACACGACAACGCTGAAGGCAGCTACGATTATTTTTGCCGCGACGCCGATTATTTTGGCATACCCGTTTCTGCAGAAGTATTTTGTGAAGGGCGCAATGCTCGGCTCCTTGAAAGAGTAGAGCCTATAGCCTCAGCAGGCTGCCGGGACGAGTTCAAATCAATCATGACAGCGAAAAGGAGAGATCGAAATGAAAGCATGGGCTAAAAGCCTGCGGTTGCTGCTGAGCGTGGTGACCGGTACGGCAGTGATTGCCGGATGCAGCGGCGGTAAAACGGGGGAGGGGTCTTCGGGCGCCGGGGATCAAGATTCTCCATACATTGTTGTAAACGTATACAAAACCCACCTTGGAAAGGGTAAGCTGCCCAAAAGCGATGATCCTCATGTAAAGTATATCGCGGAAAAAACCGGCGTGCAGTACAACCTGGTCACAACCTCTTCCGGCGGCGATCCCGTCGAAAGCATGAACGTCATGATCGCATCCGGTGATTTGCCTGACATTATGCGTCCGGTAGGCGGTGTGGAGCAAACGCTCATTTCCCAGGGCGGGGCGCTGGCGCTGGACGATCTGCTGCCGAAGTATGCGCCACACGTTTGGGAACGCATTCCGGAGGAGGCGTGGAATATCGTGCGCTCCGCAACCGATGACGGAAAGATTTACTATGTCCCGAAAATTTACATGATACCCGAGCGTGCGCCGATGATCCGGCAGGACTGGCTCGACAAGCTGGGGCTTCAAATGCCCAAAACCAAGGATGACTATGTGAACGTGTTGACCGCGTTCCTGAACGGGGATCCCAATGGCAACGGCACCAAAGATGAGCTGCCGACGACGGGGCGGGAATTTGGAACATGGATGGACCACTTGTTCGGCATGTACGGCGTCGCCATGTGGGAAGGAAAGCCCGAGTGGGATATCTATGACGGCAAGCTGCAATACGCAGGCGTAACCGAAAATATGAAAGCGGCCATCCAATTTATCCGGGAGTTATATGAGAAAAAACTGCTCGACAACGAGACCTTCTTGAACAAAGGAGAAATATGGACGGCGAAGATCAACAACAATCTGGTCGGCAGCTGGTACCATCTTCCCGCGAATTTGAACAGCCGGCTCGATGCGATTGAGAAACTTGCGCCTGATGTGAATATCAAGGGCATGCCGATGCCGACCGTGGAAGGATTTAAAGGCTTCGTTACGCAGAAAAGCGTTGGTGAACCGGAGTGGCTCATTCCGAAAGTGTCCGAGGATAAAGCGGAAGCTTCTCTGAAGCTGCTCGATTTCTTCTATGATCCGTCAAATGCGGATTTTGTCCAGTTCGGCATCGAAGGAATCCAGCATGAGGTCGTCGACGGGAAGAAGCAATTGCTGCCTGCAGACGATAACCGCACGATCGGCCTCGGCATGCTGAACTACAACACGAAGGAAAGCATGGATGTCCGCATCGAGCAAACCTTCCCGGCGGACCGCGTGCAGATGCTCAAGGATATCTTTGCAACGGCGACCGCGGATGCGCGGCGCATTGCGGGCGACGGCATGCCGGTGTCCGTCTACGAAGGATACCCTGACATTCAATCCCATAAGCTGTTCCAGGAATACCTGTCCAAGATCGTGATCGGCGAGTGGCCGATTGACAAGTTCGACGAATTCGTGGATAAGTGGAAAAAATCCGGCGGGGACGAAGTGACGAAGCGGGCACAGACCTGGTACGACAAAGTGAAACAATATCAAAAATAACGAGGAGGTACGTGCATGCATCCGATCGAACGCAAAAAGCTTGTCTCCCGGCATAATCCCGTCCTGCGCCAACCAGAGAAAATGGCACCGCTCTCGGTCGGTAACGGAGAAATGGCATATACGGTAGACGTCACCGGCATGCAAAGCTACCCGGACGAGTATGTCTTTCCGCTGGGAACGCAATCGCATTGGAGCTGGCATTCCACTGGTGGCCGAAACGTTCACACGCTGGAGCAGCTTCGGCTGGAGCCATTCGACACGCATGGGAGAGATGTAGGCTATCCCACGAATGCGGCCGGACAAGAGGAAGCCTTTCATTGGCTGAGGCAAAACCCGCATCGCGTGCAGCTTGGCGTTTTCGGGCTCAACCTGCGCTCGCCGGACGGAGATCGGATCGGTCTCGATGAGCTCCAGGACATTGAGCAGATACTCGACCTGTGGCACGGCATCATTACGAGCCGATTCTGTGCAGGGGGAGAGGTCGTCCAAGTCGTGACGGCCTGTCACCCGGCCTCCGATCAGATCGGCATCCGGATCGAATCACCGCTGATCTCAGAGGGACGGTTGTCCATCATCATCCGCTTCCCGGCCCCCCATCCGCAAGCCCGCGGCTGGGGGAGCAGTATCGGTTTGAATTGGGAAGACTCCGATCTGCATGGATCGATATGCCGGAGTGCGACCCGTCAGGGAGCGCAAATCGAGAGGAGCATGGATGAGGATACCTACCACGTTCGCTTGGCTTGGACCGCAGGGGATCTGGTCGAGGAGAGACCGCACACGTTCCGTATCATACCAGACCCTTCGCTGAGCCGGTTTGAGTTTGCCGTCAGCGTATCGCCCCATGAACCGCAAGCCTGCGAAGAGTTCGACGCGACCATCGATGCTTCGAGGCGTCACTGGGCAGGCTTCTGGCAGCGTGGAGGCGCACTGGAACTTGCGGACAGCCGCGATCCCCGGGCCACAGAACTCGAGCGGCGCATTGTGCTGTCGCAGTTTTTGACCGCTCTTCATTCCGCAGGTTCGCTTCCTCCGCAGGAAACCGGGCTGATGTATAACAGCTGGTTCGGCAAATTCCACCTGGAGATGCACTGGTGGCATGCCGCTCATTTTGCGCAGTGGGGAAGGATCGATCTGCTCCGCAAAAGCATGGATTGGTACAGCCGAATCCTCCCCAAGGCTCGAGCTCTTGCGGCATCGCAAGGGTATGAAGGGGCACGGTGGCCGAAAATGGTCGGTCCGGAAGGCGATCAGAGCCCATCCAATGTCGGTGCGCTGCTCATTTGGCAGCAGCCGCACCCGATCGACCTGGCCGAACTCTGTTATCAGGCGGAGCCGACCCATCGTACGCTTGAGCGATACCGGGACATCGTGATGGAAAGCGCCCGGTTTATGGCATCCTACGCTGTATGGGAGCAGGAAGGCGGCCGCTTCGTGCTGGGCCCGCCCGTCATCCCGGCACAGGAGAACCATCGAGGCGATGGGACGATGAATCCGACGTTTGAGTTGGAATATTGGTTCCATGGGCTCGGCATCGCCCTGGAGTGGAGGCGCCGGCTTGGTTTCCCGCCTGAACCGCAGTGGGAGCATGTCCGTGCCAAATTGTCGAAGCCTCATGCCTTCAATGGTGTATATGAAGCTCACGAACTGATCTCGGATACGTTCGAGAAGGCGAATATCGACCATCCGTCGATGCTTGGTGCTTGCGGCATATTACCGGGTAAGCTTGTCGACAGGGAAACGATGCTTCGGACGCTTTACCGTGTCCGTGATGACTGGAAATGGGAAACATCGTGGGGATGGGATTTTCCGATGGCAGCCATGACCGCGGCAAGGCTCGGCGAACCGGGACTGGCCGTCGACATGCTGATGATGGAACAGGTCAAAAACAGCTATCTTGTCAATGGCCATAACTACCAGCGGGATAATCTGCTCTGCTATCTTCCGGGCAACGGTGGACTGCTCTCCGCCGTAGCTTTGATGGCTGCCGGCTGGATCGGCTGTCCTGACTCCCATGCACCGGGATTTCCGGGTAATGGAACCTGGAATGTGCGGCATGAGGGACTAGTGAGACGTTTATAAGTATGATGCTGTACATATACGGTTCGATACCAAATACTGCTTGCCTGAGCTGGCGCCGAATATTTAACGGAGCCAGCTTTTTTGCGCTCCATGACGCTCTTTGTAACTTATTTTTTTCAACTAGGGATTGTCATGCGGAAGAATATGCCTTAATATATTCGATAATGATAATCATTATCATTACATACACAGACATCGGTACGCATCGATAGGAGGTGAATTCTTGAATACGAAGGAAGGAACAACGACTAGGTTGGGAAGCGGCTATTATGCAGTGATTTTGATCTTGATGATTCTAATCGCGTTATCCGCTGTCTTTTCCGTATCGATTGGACAGGTACATATTCCTTTCAGGCAGGCGTGGGAGATCATCGTGCATGCCTTGACCAACGGCAAATGGGGATCGATGAGCCATGTCGAGAGCGACTCCTACGTCAACATTATTTTGCAAGTCCGGATGCCTCGCGTCATATTTGCCCTTTTGATCGGCATGGGGCTCTCCTTATGCGGAACGATCATGCAGGCGGTCGTGCAAAATCCGCTCGCTGACCCGTATATTCTCGGCATTTCGTCTGGCGCATCCCTGGGAGCAACCTTTGCAATCCTGGTCGGATTCGGCAGCGGTGCGCTGCTGTCCCAGTTCGGCGTTGCCTTCGGGGCTTTTGCCGGGGCCATGGTCACGTCGATTGCCGTGCTGGTGTTATCCAGCATCGGAGGTAAAGCGACATCGGTAAAGCTCGTCTTATCCGGCGTCGTCATCGGTGCCTTGTGCAGTTCCTTTTCCAGCCTGGTCATTTATTTTGCCAACAACGCGGAGGGCATCAAGACTGTCACGTTTTGGTCCATGGGCAGTCTGGCTTCCTCCAGCTGGGATAAAACGCCAATCATTGCCGCGGTTGTACTGCTCGGCTGCGCCTTGTTCCTATTACAGCACCGTGTGCTCAATACGATGCTGCTCGGGGACGAGTCAGCCATTACGCTCGGGATTAACTTGAGTGCCTACCGCAAGTTTTATATGATTGCCGCGGCGCTTATTACCGGCACGATGGTCGCTTATGCAGGCATGATCGGTTTTGTCGGTTTAATCATTCCCCATATCGGCAGGGGGATCTTTGGCGCGGATCATAAGCGGCTGACGGCAGGAACGCTGCTGCTGGGTGGATTGTTCCTGATCTGGTCGGATATTTTATCCAGAACGCTGATTCATAATGTGGAACTGCCCATCGGGATCATTACATCGGTGATCGGCTCGCCGCTGTTTATCTATATGATCGTGAAAAAAGGCTACAATTTCGGAGGGTGAGACATGGAGTTGACCGCAAAGGAAATGCAAGTCCGGATCGGCAAAAAAGATATCGTGAAGAACGTTTCGATCCAGGTCAAAAACCGGCAGTTCGTTGGCCTGATCGGTCCAAACGGATGCGGGAAATCCACACTGTTGAAAAGCATATACAAAAGCCTGGTTCCGCAGAAAGGGACCGTTTATTTAGACGAACTGAATGTGCTGAAAACGAACGAAAAGAAAGTTTCGCAGCGGCTTGGCGTCGTTGGCCAGTTCAATGAGATGAATTTTGATTTAACGGTCCAGCAGATGGTCATGCTGGGCAGAACACCGCACAAGAAGCTGCTGGAATCCGACAAAGCGGAAGATATGGCGATTGTGGAAGAAGCTTTGGCGAGAACGAATTTGCTGGATTATAAAGAGCGAAGCTATTTGTCGTTGTCCGGCGGGGAAAAGCAGAGGGTCATTTTGGCGCGGACGATCGCGCAGCAGCCCAAATTCATGATTTTGGATGAACCGACGAATCATCTCGACATTCGGTACCAGCTCGAAATTTTGACTTGTGTAAAGGGGTTGGATATCGGGGTGCTGGCCGCGCTTCACGATTTGGAAATGGCCGCTCATTACTGCGATTATCTCTATGCCATGAAGCATGGCGAGGTATATGCGCATGGCACGCCTGAAGAGGTGCTGACGCCGGAGAACATTGAAGCGCTGTACCAGATTAAGTGTAAGACATATATAAATCCGGTTACGAACGGGTTGGGATTTGCTTATGGTCTATAAAAGGGGAGGAAGACAAGTGAAAAAACATCTGCTGCTGACTGCCGGGATTGCGGCAATGATGGTGCTCAGCGCCTGCGGAAATGCGGCGAAAACCAGTGAACCGGACGCCCAGGCTGCCAGCCACTATCCGGTAACGATCGAAAATTTCACGAAGGCGGAAGGCGGAACGACCTGGGAGAAAAAAGAGCAGGTATTCGATAAGGCGCCAGAACGCATCATGGCCAATACCCGGCCGGCAGCGGAACTGCTGCTTCACCTTGGACTTGGCGACAAAATCGCCGGGGTCGGCGCAAATTTCGGGGCACCGGATCCAGCGGTCGAATCGGAATATAACAAACTGAATATCCTGAGCGACGAGTACGTCGGCAAAGAGGTTACGCTGGGGACCAATCCTGACCTGGTTTACGGACGGGGCGGCTTATTCGATAACGCCGATTGGGGAGTCGGTACGGTGGACACCTTGAACGGCATGGGAATCAAAACCTATGTTCTGGAATCGTCCGTGACCGGGGGAACCTATGATTCGATTTATAAAGATATTGAACATCTAGGTGAAATTTTTAACGTACGAGATAAGGCCGAGTCGTTCATCCAGGAGCTGAAGGGGAAGCAGGAAGGCATCGCTTCCAAACTAGCGGGTATCCAAGCGGAGAAAACATTCGCCTATCTCCATATGAGCGATCCGAAGGAAGTGAGCGTATACGCAGCCCAACAAGAAACATTTTTTAATGATGCGTTCAAAATGGTCAAACTGGACAACGTCTTTAAAAATGAAACGGGCGAGGTCAGCGTCGAAATGCTGATTCAGGCAGACCCCGATGTACTCATCATCCCGGACTGGAGCACGACGGGCGGCACGACCCAGGATAAGCTCAAAGAGGCGCTTTATGCAAATCCCAAATTGTCCAGCATGAAGGCGATCAAAAACAAGCAAATCTATGCGGTGGACTACAACTATATGTTTGGCTATGGCTACAATACGATCGACGGGATGGAAAAGCTGGCTAAAGAAATGTATCCTGACTTGTTTAAATAGTTTCATATCATAGAGAAGCGCGTCATGGCAACACTCTGTAATCGACAGAATCGGCGTACCTCCATCCGATTTCCTTCCTTCTGATTTGTGTAAATAAGAAGTAACAGCCTGGGCCATACTATGCCAATAGGAAATGAATGGGAGGTGGGAGCGATGAGCGAGACCAGTATTACGATTCATTTTGTCGGCGGAGAAGCACTCAATATTATATCCGATGACGTCAGCGGTGTAATTTCCAGGCTGAAGAGCGAGGAATGGGTAGAATTGAATGAGCATCAGGTGCAAACTTCGAACATTTCCTTTTTTACGGTGTATGAGTCCGGCTTTGGCAAAAACAGCGAAAAACAGCTTCCGTCTAAAAGCTGAATGGGTCATTAGCATACTGAACGACAGCCTGGAACGATCCGGGCTGTTTTTTTGTCGTGAAGACGTTCATATCTATACGCAGCAGGCTGATGGGCTTCTCGTCCATTCCGTTATCCTCGACTAAGGTCCAGTAATCACTCTGGCCTTTTGATAGGTGTGCTCCATGCGATTTTCCTTATAATTAAGATTATACATAACCAAACAGGAAGAAACTGGGGGTACAAATGAAAAACATAATCACAGGGACGACCGCCGTACTTGCCGTCATGCTGCTCGCAGGCTGCGGAACCGTGGAGGATGCTGCACAAAAGCTCAAGCAGGGGGCGCACGAAACGGCAATGACTGCCGGAACAACGGTCATGGATAAAGTGAGCGGTATCGAAGAAAGCATCAAAAGCAAGGGTGACAGCATTCAGCTTACTGCCGAACAGGAAGTTGGGGCGGATTCATCGGTACAAATTCACCATAAAGCAGGGAATATCACTCTCGTACAGGGTACAGGAAATAAGATCACCGTGGAGACCACCATCTGGTTTGTAAATGATCAAACTCACCGCAATATTGCCGAGCAAGCGGAATCCTCCATTGTTGATAAAAACGGCTCGATGGAAATCGTGACACATGCAAAGGGAGATCCCAAACGAGATTTATGGGATTGGGCAGAGTCCCGTTTCGGGAAATCCGAGTTGTTCATCGAGTATGTCGTCAACGTGCCGGATCAGATCACCGGTTATGAAATTGTTAACGATGTCGGCGGCATCACGATGAAAAACCTGAACGGATCGTATCAGGTTGAAAATAGTGTGGGTCGTATAACCGTTGAAGGAGCGCATGTTGCAGGGAAATCCAAAATCCAATCGGATGCCGGAAGCGTCCGTGTGGACATCCAGGAAATGGAGAAGGACAGCACACTTCAGGTAGGTACCGATGTAGGCGGAGTCCAAGCGGCACTTGCAACTTCCTTGTCTTGCACCTTGAAGGTTCAGAGCGAACTCGGAACTATTTCCGGTGTATCGAGCGGTTCTACCGATTTCAACGGCGGGGGCCCGGTGATTACGCTTTCCTCTTCGGTCGGAGCGATTTCGGTTGAAGAAGCCATTTGAAATCAGTGATTTGAATCCATGTATGATTAAATGATTTGTGATTATCTTTGGCACCATGAAGAGGCTGTCCCTGAGTCCGTAGACCTGGGTACGGCCTCTTTGTTGGTTCGACATCAACTTTGAAAATATTGCCTAATCCCCAAAATATTTATATTCCTTGAGCCAGATTTACTATAAGATATAGGAAGTACAGTCGTAATTTGGGGGTTCGACCACATGGAAAACAATTACCTCGCCGAGGTTCGACGACGTTGCATCGCTTATGGAATGCAGCCAACAGATGTTCCCTCACCCTTGACAACCGTGTCCGAAGAACATCTACAGAGACAGAAGCGGCTATATGCCGACATTCTGGAGGTTACCAAGGGATTTGGAGAGAACACGATTCAATTACTAAACGGGCAAATGGTTTCATTCCTCGTCACGGATGACAAAGGTTTGGTAATTGATTCCTTCGGTGATCGGATTATTAGAGAACAACTTTCACAGCTGAATATTAAAGAAGGGAGCTTGCTGATTGAGAGAGAGGTGGGGATATGTGCGACGCTGATCACGCTGGAGAACAAAATTCCGTTTCAAACGGTAGGGACGGATCATTATCATCTTGTTCTGCACGAATCGGCCTGCCACAGCGTCCCTTTTTCGGTTCCTGGAAATCATGGATTGCGCGAAGGAACGATCTCCCTGATGACAAGCATCGTTGATTTCAGCAATTACCAGCTCGCCATGCTTGTGAATATGGCGGAATCTATGGGAAGGGAGCTGAAGCTCAGGAAAACAAACCAGCGGCAGCTGGATCTGCACCATCTCATGGTCGACAATTTGGATACCGGAATTCTTTTGGCTGACCGCTCCGGAATTGTAGTCGATTTCAACCACGTCGCCCTAAACATCATCCCCGATTATATTTCCGTCGGACAGTCCTCCTATCAAATTACGGAGCTCGGACCGCTTTTTTTGCAAACGATCGCTAACGGACAGCGGCAGCGGGGAATCGAGGTTCATTTTCACGCTGGCGGGACACACACGGTTTGCCTTGCCGACATCATTCCGATATTTGAAAATGGGATCATTCAAGGCGCCTATGCGCAGCTGCGGGATATTACCGAACGTTATTTGCTGGAGCAGCAGATCATCGTCAGCGAAAAGCTGTCGGCCATCGGCAAGCTGGCCGCCGGTTTAGCCCATGAAATCCGCAACCCACTAACCTCCATCATGGGCTTTGTGCAAATTATCCGTGAGCGGCCGCTGGACCCGGACACGACCCGTTATTTGGGTTTTGTACACGAGGAGCTGGTGCGCGTCAAAAATCTTGTGTCGGATTTTGTCACGATGTCCAAGCCTTCTTTTCCAATCGTCAAGCCGATCGAAATCAATCTGTTTCTTGACAGCGTGCTGGATTTTATGGAAGGACAGGCCGCGCTGCACGATATCCGGTTTATCCGGGATTACCATACCGGTGACCAGGACATCCTGTATGCCGATGCTTCGCAAATTAAGCAGGTGCTGATCAATATTTTACAAAATGCCGTTGAAGCGTCCCAGCCTAAAGAAGCCGTAACCTTAAAATCTACCATACAAAACAAACATCTAACCATCACTATTTCTGACAATGGCAGCGGTATTAGTCCTGAAAACCTCACAAAAATACAGAATCCTTTTTTTACGACCAAAGAGAACGGAACGGGATTGGGTCTATCCGTATCCTACCGCATTATTAACAACCATAACGGAGAGATCACCGTCGATTCCAGATTGGGTGCAGGAACGGAATTCAATATCCGATTACCTTTGTCAGGCATTTTAAAGGAGTGTCCTGTGTGAAAAATGTCGTAGAGCTCTTAGTTGAAACGCTGGTCAGTCTGGATATTCAGCATGCTTTCGGAATTCCGGGCAAATCCGTTGCCCCTGTGATTCTGGAATTTGGCAACCAGGGAATCGAATTTATTCTGGGAAGGCATGAAAGCGGGGCGGGTTTTGCAGCCGGAGGTTATGCTTTTGCGGGGAAAAAGCTGGGGGTGGTCGTCGGAACTTCAGGACCGGGAGGGACCAATCTGGTCACTGCCGCAGCGCATGCGAAAATGAACTGCCTTCCCGTTCTCTTCATCACGGGACATCAGTCGGCGGCGGAAACAGGGATCCCGCAATGCCAGGATTCCTCGTTATTCGGCATCGATTTGGCGGAAATTATGAAACCCGTTACGCTGTTCAGCACGATGGTTTCCCGCGCCGATACCTTCCCGGCGATTCTTAATCATTCGCTTCGCGAAGCCATGACCGGACGCAAAGGTCCGGTGCATCTGTGCATCCCGTTTGATGTGATGATTTCGCCGGTAGCCGAGACGAATATCCATATTCCGTCAAGCCGTCTAAACTATGCCGCAACCAATCTTACGGATGTGGTGAATCAGGTGCGAGCCGCCCGAAACCCGGTCATTCTGGCAGGAAAAGGGGTCGTCCTCTCCGGAGCTCAGGAGCCCCTCGCCAGGTTCGCCGCGCAGTTTCAGGTTCCCGTCGTCACAACTCCCGGTGGCAAGGGGAGCATCCATTCGATGCATCCACAATATTACGGACCTTTTGGTCTGGGCGGACACCAAAAAGCCAAGCACCTGCTGGAGTCGGGCGTCGACCTGATGCTGGTGATGGGATCGCGGTTGAGCGATACCGCACTGGCGGGCTTGGACCGTTCTTATTTCCCGCAAAAGATCATTCAGTTCGATATCTCTTATGAATTTATGGGCGGGATTATCCAGGCTGAGCATACGCATGTGTTCGGCGATATTACAACGAATCTCGAGGAGCTGCTGCGCCTGTATCCGAATGAAAACGTGAGTGATGACGTGCGGGTTGGTGAGCGGTATCATGATCCGCTGCCCGAGCTTCAGTCCCTTTCGGTCGCGGAAGTCTGCCAGGCGGTAGGGGATATCATTCCTGAGCGAACCACGGTTTTTGCCGATGATGGCGCACATGGGTACCATGCGGTCCGTTGGCTGGATGTAAAGCCGGGCGTCACATTTTTCTTCGATTCCTATTTTGCTTCCATGGCCAATGCGATCGGGATGGCGATTGGTACAAAATTTGCCGATCGGGACCAGAACGTCATTTGCTTGACGGGAGACGGCTGTTTATTTATGCTGGGCTCCGAAATCTCGACCTGCGTCGCCGAGCAGCTTCCGGTTATTTTTATCGTCATCAATAACGGACAGCTGGATATGGCATTAAAAGGGATGCGCGAGTTTACCGGAAGAACCGACGGCACGGTCTTCAAGCAGCCTTTGGATGCCGCAGCGTATGCGGCTTCAATGGGAGCGGACAGCGCGCGGTGCACGACGCTCAGCGAATTTACGGATGTTTTTAAACAGGCACTGCAGCTCAATAAGCCTTTTGTGATTGACGTGATCGTGGACAAAGAGGAGATCCCTTCCACCTTGGCCCGGCAAATGAAGCTCGACTAAGGTATTTTTGCATACCGATTTGACCGGATCACGCGAGAGAAGCGCCTATATGGCGCTTTTATATTTTTGTAAATTTTCGTTTTTTCGATAGATTGGGAGGATTGTTTCGCAGCCTTAGGAATTCGGATCATCCCAAATATGGGCAAGTCATGTGAGTATATAGTCCTAATTCTTTGAAAAACGGTTTTCATAGCCAGTTATTTCTATTAGCATAATGCTAATAACTCTCAATGGAGGTATCAACATGATGTATTCATTTCAGTCATTGATCTCAAGGAACAAGCATTTTAAATTATTCTGCTTCGTTGCTCTTTCCATCCTGCTCTTTGGGATGTCGAGTCTGACCGCCTTTGCGGCATCGCCGGGAAAAACCGTCAACGCTTCGGCGAAACTGGCATACAACCTTAAAGGACTTCATCATAAACTGGCGGTTCAGAAAGCTTATATTGCTTCGAAATACGTATATGTTACCCAGCGGTCCAAAGGGACGGTCTATCTATCAAGACTGGTTATCAACGGTAATACCGCTACATACAAGGATGAAATGAAGATCACCAATGCCGGTCACGGGCAAACGCTTGATATGTATACCTACAAAGGGATCAACTATTTCTACTTCAGCTCAAAAGCCGATCCTTCCACAAGCAATTATTGGTCGCTCCAGGTCGCGAGACTTCAATATTCGGCCGGCAAGACCTTGGATTATACGGACCTTCACCGGTTCACGTATATGAATTACGCCAACAAAAAGGGCACAAGACTAGGCGACACGTACCGTGTTGACGGCGGCGGAAACAGCACATATACCTTTTTCCGCGTTCAAACGAAACAAGGAAAGGTCACCTGGTCCGTTTATGATACGGTTAAACTGAACAAGCTGCTGGACAGCAACGAGCAGGTCCGTCTGGATAGTGCGGCGGCGAAGGCAGCGTGTGTATCCAGCTTTACCCAGTCGGGCAGTGCCATCGTGAGACCGAACGGTTCCTTCCAAGGTGCCGACCTGCTTGGCAAAACGGAAATTTATACGTCTGGCGGCGCTGAAGGAAACACCCCGCAGATTGCTATGATGTCTAACACAGGAGCTTATAAGAGCCTGGTGAAAATCACCAACGTGGGAAAACATGAAATCGAGGGCGTACAAAACAAAAACGGGAACGTTTATTTTAATATCGTAACCAATCCCGACAGTAAGCAGAATACCCAGAAAATTTATTACGTTCCAGACAGCATTTTTTAATCGCGATCGTGTTAGCTGGTTCGATGAAAAGACAGAAAACAACCTGACCATGGTTCAGGTTGTTTTTCTATTGGCAGCGATTATGAAATTTTTCCGGACGTCCGTTACCATGATAAAATAGTACGGAGCTACTCAACTGCCAGTTATGTAACGAATCGTCATTGCAAAGGAAAGGTGAAGAAAATTGTCAGCCAAGACGAATGCCTGCCGAATACTCGACACGCTTCAAATCAAGTATTCGCTGCACGAATATGAATGGGACGAAAATCAGCTGGATGCGGCAACGGTAGCCGCGAAAGTAGGGCTGGAGCCCGGCCAGCTGTTCAAGACGCTCATTTTAAAAGGGGATAAGACAGGAGTCATCGCTGCTTGTATTCCAGGCGACCGGGAACTGAATCTGAAAAGTCTGGCCGCTGCAAGCGGCAATAAAAAAGTGGAGATGGTGCCTGTGAAAGACATTCAATCCTTAACAGGGTATATTCGGGGCGGCGTGTCTCCACTGGGCATGAAAAAGAAGTATCCGCTGTATATGAATACATCCGTGAGCTCCATGGAAGTCGTCAGCATTAGCGGAGGAAGACGGGGGCTGCAAATTTTTCTAAGTGGGCAGGACTTAGCGGCAGCTGCGGAGGGAGTGCTGGCCGATCTTGTGTACAGTTAGCCCGCGATGATGGAACGGGTTCAAACACATCTATCTGCAGGTCCAGTCAGATTTTGCCTATTGAACTCAAAAGCTGCATAAATGCGATAAAAAAGCCGCCAATCACCACTAAAACAATGACCATGATCAGTACAAATCTTTTTCCATCCATCGTTAAACACCTCAGGATGATTATACCAAAAGATAGCCCTGATCCATAACAAATATGGAAAGCAAGGCGGGAACTTATTAGGAGGTAGTCATGAAGGTAGAGATTGAAGTCAAAGCGTTCGGAAAAGAAGATATAGACGGAACCATTGACGCGTTTAAAAGCACTGAGATTTCAAGGGTGTATTATCTGTCAGAGGACACAACATTAGCGGAAGTCTTCACCTTATTAAGTGGCGCTTTCGATGAATCGGAGAGCAATTATGCGGACCCGGAACATTGTTTGGGGAAAATTGTGATTCGGGCGAAAAAAGAAAAAGGTGAGATTATATTTCTGGGTTAAAAACAATCCTATCTAACCATAATTAGTATAGAAGAAAGGAAGGATTTATTATGAACGTACTGATTATCGGAGCCAATGGCCAGATTGGCCGGCATCTTGTAAGAAAGCTGCAGGAATCCAACAGACACAATGCCATCGCGATGGTGAGAAGCGACGAGCAGAAAGCGGCATTTGAAGAGCAGGGCGTGCAGGCGGTGCTTGCTGACCTGGAAGGAAGTATCGATGAGATTGCCCGCGCTGCCGAGGGGGCAGATGCAGTCGTATTTACTGCAGGCTCGGGCGGCCATACAGGAGCCGATAAGACGATGATGATTGATTTGGATGGTGCAATCAAATCGATGGAGGCTGCCAAACAAACCGGGGTGCGCCGCTTCATAATGGTGAGCGCGATCGGGGTCCATCACCGCGAGCTTTGGATGGAGAGTGCGCCTTACTACAGCGCCGCAAAGCATTATGCGGATATTTGGCTCGAGCAGAGCGGCCTGGATTATACGATTGTTCGCCCAGGAGGGCTGATCAATGAACCCGGAACGGGGAAGGTCAGTGCGGCGGTTGACCTAGATCGGGGAAAAATTCCCCGCGAAGATGTGGCTGAGGCTATACTAGCATCATTGGAAAATCCTCATACGATTGGTAAAGCTTTTGATATAATTAGTGGCGAAACCCCAGTCAGGGATGCGTTAAACGCGTTATAAACATCGTAAGTTCCGTCGGGTTTATCCCGCATTTCTTTATAGAAACCAAGTTTATCGAAGCCGCTGAATAAGCGGCTTTTTTGCCGAAAAAAACAGAATCATGCGATGACCCGCGATGAGTCACTGACTAAAGTAATGGATGGTAAATCGTACCAATGTAACATGGATTTGTGATGTTTGCGGGATATCCTTGCACCAAGACTCGAATAGATAATGATGATGATCGGGAATGTTGACATTCTCGTCAAAAATTAGGATCTGCTGAAAGGAGCTTGCGTGTGGGTAGATTTGTCTCTCAATTGCTTAAGGGGTGCATCGCCGTTATGCTGCTATGGTTTGGGCTTTTCCCTGGAATGGGTCATGTTGGTGCTGAGGAAGCGCATCTGACGGTCGAGTGGTCCAAAGATTACGGAAGCTACTCTGAGGGACAGAGCGTGATTTCCACTTCAGACGGCGGTTATTTAGCGCTAGGAGGGGTTGAAGATGCTGACGAGCCAGGAGGATATTCGTATCAAAAAGCTTACATATTGAAGCTTGATGGGAACGGCCAGGTGATGTGGGAGCGCAGACTCCAACATGGTATGACGAGGAATACGGCTTACCGGGCTATTGAGACGAAAGAAGGCGGCTACTTCGTCATAGGATCATCAACGTCGGACGGCGAGCCTCATGACCAATTGTACACGATCAAGCTGGATTCAGCGGGCAATGTAATGTGGGAAAAAATTCATGAAGACGATGGGATATACAGTTTTCCGAAAAACGTCACCGAAACGGATGATGGCTGCTTTGTGATCGCCGGAGAAGGGATAATCAGTTGGCTCGCCTATGAACAAGGATACATTTTAAAACTGGATAACAAGGGGAACGAGCTGTGGTACAACAAATACCGTTTCACAGGCAACGGTGACTATCTAAACGACCTGATCCCAGCTACAGACGGCGGATTTATCGCGGTTGGCCACGCTGGCGAGGTGGAATATGAATCAAAAGAGCAGGATGCACTGCTGATCATGAAGATCGATGATCAAGGCAACGTGGTTTGGGCGAAACCTTGGGGCGATCCTCGAAGCGGCTGGACTGCCTATTCGATCGTTGCAGCGGAGGATGAGGGCTATGCGGTTTTAAGCCGAAAAAGCATAGACAATAAGGGTGTGACGCTGCTTACGAAGTTTGATCTCAGCGGGCAGGTACAGTGGGAAAAAACGTATCGTGACGGCACAAATACCGAATCGTATCTTTATTTGGTCCGTACAAAGGAAGGCTACGCGATGCTTGGGAGTCACCGTTCCACGAACAGCTTGAATGAGTCGAAAACCCAATACGCCGCGCTTCGTGTCGATGTGAATGGAGAAATGATCAGCAGGGAGTTATTTAAAGGGCCTCCAATTGCCAACGTTGGAATTTCGGCGGTAACTCCGGACGGCGGATTTATTTTTCCGGGAACGATTTTGCGGGGAGACGTCAGAAAATTTCAATTGATGAAACTGTCTCCTCCGGTGGAAGGACAGCCTGCTGAGCGTTTGCTGACAGGCATCTCGTTTGCGGTGAATGAAAAGAAATTGAAAGCGGGGAACAGCACCCCAACTGTACTGCAAGCCGTTTATTCCGACGGAACAAAAAGTGATTTGTCCAGTGCGGCTGAATACAGCTCTGGTGACAAGTCCATCGCAGATATCGATGGTTTGGGCTGGATATCAGGCCATAAACCGGGACGAACGTATGTAGAAGCAGCCTATGAAGGCTTTACGGCCAAATTGAATGTGATCGTTGTTGCAGAGGATACGGACGAATTTGATCCCGTTGATGGCAGCCTTTGTTTGGATTCGGGTGAATATTCAGTTTCGGAAGGCTCTCAAATGGACATTAAGGTCTTGTTGTATGACTACAGCACACAAACGCAAACAGATATCACGAAGCTGGCCGTGTTCAGCAGCGACCAACCGGACATCACCGAAGTGGACGAGGAGGGAAACCTGATTGGCCATAAGGCAGGTATGACCCGGATTTATGCGAAGTACAAAGGTAGCAGCGTCTATGCCAATGTACAGGTCGTCCGGGCACCCGTGCAGGCAAAAGAGTCCTTGAGGGATGCAGAAGAGCCCGAATCTTAAGTTTATTATCGTGTTTAATGGCCGTTTCAGTTTAAGTTGATTTGTATGAAGGATTCGTCAATTGTTGTAACCTAAATGATCCTCAAGACGTCTTCTAATACGACATGTATAGACCCAAACAATTAAGAGGAGCGAGACGAATTCATGATATTGAAACGAACGGCCATGCTAGGCATTGTTTTGGGAGCAGCACTGACGGGGACGGCTGTCCTCCCTGCTTTTGCCGATGAAACATCGACGCCCGCCGGGATAAAGGACTTTCAGGCTCAATCACTGATTAAGGCGGACGGCACATATTGGGAATGGGGCGGGAATCATCCGGCTCCGACGCAAGTTCCCGGGCTAAATGAAGTTGCCGCTTCGTTTGAAAATGGACTCGTCGTGAAGGAGGATCAGTCCGTGTGGCACTGGGAATATAAGAATGCGACTACGGTGGTCGTGGAAGAAATTCCTTCGCTGCATCAATTATGTCAAGTCCTTGACATAGGAAATGCTTTGATCGCATTAGAGCAAGGTGGAAACGTCTATACCATTCCGAGGAACGAAGAAGGTAAACTGAACTGGAATATGATTGCAGCCGTTGACAAGCTCAAGGACATTTCTGCGATCTCTTCCTATTACACGGAGCCGCAAGGAAAGATGATGCTGCTGTTTCTCAAAAAAGACGGTTCGCTATGGTCAAGCGATGAGAACTTGCAGTCGATTAATCCAGTGAAGACGGCCGGCAATGTGAAATCCATTAATGGAAACTACGTGTTGCTGGCGGACGGTACGGTACAGGTCTTTCCAGCTATGGGGAATGCAAGTTGGGCGACGGTAACACCGCCGACAATCCTCCCGCTTAAAGATATTCAGCTAATCAAGACGAATCGCATCTCCAACGCAGCTGTTGATGGACAGCACCGCTTGTGGTTCTGGGGGAATACGCTGACGGGAGTTTCTGATGGCACCGTGCTGCATGAGCACAAGACTCCTGTTATGCTGAATGGAATCCGTAATGTCAAGGAAGTCTTCCTGGTGGAACGTTCATTGGTCGTACTGACCCATGATGGGAAAGTATATGGGACCTCGCTTGACGGCGAATCGCTACCAGCCAATGCCAAGTTCAGCCTGCTCGCTTCGGATATTCGCGAAGTGGCGGCTGGCGGACGGCATATCATCATGCAGACGAATACGGGAGCGTTGTGGGGGTGGGGGATCAACAAGCTGGCAGAACAAGGGACCGGCGATTATGAGTACATGCATCATATGCCCGTTCCGATGCAGCCCCCAGTGACCGTAGTACTGAACGGACAGCCCGTCGCGCTGAACAACGGCGTGATCATCCGTCATTCCCAAGCGTTCGTCCCGATCCGTTCGGTATTCGAACAATTAGGAGCGAAAGTGGACTGGGACGTAAACAGTAAAACGGTCACCATTTCAAAATCGGGTACTACTGCAGCTGATGCCGTCACGATCAAAATCCAGTTTCCCCAAGGAACAACTATGGTCAACGGGAAAGCGTCTGTCTTTGATACCGCCCCATTTAACCTAAGCGCGACGTCCTACCTGCCGCTCCGTTTCATCAGCGAGTCATTGGGCGCAAAGGTCGAATGGATCAAGGAGGATAACCGGATCGCTATCACGAATTAGATTCCATTGGCTTTGCGCATGCCTCTTCCAAAAAGCCGTGTATTCTGAACAGGAACGGAGGATCTTATGCATCGTCATCCATCGTTTAACTTGCTGCTTCACGACGACGAAGAACTGGCAGAATATCTAGGAAGCTCGGTCTCACAACGGATCACCATCCATGAATGGCCATTATCGTGTGTTCAGCGCATGGTTACGGAGCAGGGAGGCCGCTACATTTATAAAGTTCAGGCACCGCCGACGCTGGAAGCCCAATTTTATGCTCGTGCCCAATCTCCGCTCCTGGTGCCGGTTCGCGTGATCGATGCGAAGGACAATATGACGGCTATGCTAATGGAAGAAATCCAGGCGCCGCGGCTGCAGGACATTCCTTTAAAAGATTCGGAGGCAGCCAGCATCGCCAATGATCTGATAGACATGATCTCACAGATCCATGGAGATTTGCCTGTCATGTTCGACATCAGTACGGAAGAAGGATGGGCCGCATATATCGAGGGTGCTCTTCATGATATTTCCGAATGTATTCATGAAGGAAGCTTCAAGGAAGTGGACATCGGCAAGGTCAACAAACTGCGCGAGTGGAGTCAAGCCCCGGCATTGCTTACCGAACTCCATTCACCTTCAGGATATGTTCATGCAGACCTCAAAGCGGAAAATGTGCTGGTGACAAACGACGGATACCGGGTCCTCGACTGGCAGCGCCCGATTCGGGGGCCGGTATCGCTGGATGCTGCAGCTTTATTACATTCGCTGGGTATTGATCCTGTTCGTTACGTCCCGATCGGCATTATGCAAATCTATCATTTCCTGCATCTCGCATGGTATGCCCAAGCAGCCAGGAAATGGGTTCCTCAGGGGAAGCCGTGGTTCGACCGCCTTATTGCCGAAATTGCTCGCGACCTCGAGCTGAAGCAGATCTAACTTAGCAGCGACCAACCCCAATAACAAAAGCTACCGGGTATCGGTGCGAACTTACCTCTATCCTGCTGATGAAGCTCGTCTCGACCGAAATGATCCTGATACGTTAACTAAAAGGCACCTCTTGCATGCCCATGAGGCATTTTAGAGGTGCCTTATGATGTTCATAACTACATTTTCAGCTCAGACGACGATCTTAGACCTTATTAAAGGAACAGCGTTTGCTCATTTTACAGCTGTATTCTTGAAAAAGTCGATGGGCGTCGTGCCTTCGGCTTTCCATACCGTGCCGCGCTGCTCGTACTGGAATAAGTTTTCTACAGCGTTAGCGATCTGCGGCCCCAACTCGCGTTCGACCAAGTATAGAGCTACGTCCAATCCCGAAGTCACGCCTCCGCCGCTGACCAGGCGTGGTCCATCCTCAACGACTCTGGCCTCTACCGGGATCGCACCCGCTGCACCTAACGCAGCCATGCCAATCGGATTGGTCACGGCATGCCGGTCTTTCAGCAGTCCATCCATCGCAAGCAATAAGGAGCCTCCGCATACCGTTGCTACCGTAACGTCTTTATCGTTCATTGCCTGTTTAATCATACTGGTTAAGGACGTTTGCTTCGCCTTCCAAAGAAGGTTCGGAATGGTATCAGGAGTATTTCCCGCCGGCTTGCCAGCAGCACCAGGCACCACAATTATTCCCGGTTGATGGGGGTCCAGCTTGGATTTCGCTTCCAGAGAGGGTCCACCCAGTCCGCTCGGAACAGAACGCTTGCCTTCTGCGGACACCAGTTCGACCGTCACGTTGTCACCGGAATACATACCCGCAGCGGTAAATACTTCATAGGGTGCCAAGGCGTCGAGCAAATCGAATCCATCGAACAGCACGACTTGAACATGAAGATTATCCTTCCTGTTTTGATTGTCTGGTGCAGCATTCGCACTTGCGGCGGGGACAGCCAGACTGAGTACCAATGCCAATGACAAAAATAATGCAAACATCTTTCTCATTTCTGAATCTTCCTTTCTCTTCGCACCAAGCCCAGGCAATATAGCTCATGCGTTTTTTATTAGCAGTAGAATCATATCAAGCGAATATCACAAACGGCGTTCTATAAAAGTCACAAAAGGATCAACAACTCCTCACAATCCATGTAGCCATGAAAATATGAAAATCTTGACTCCAAAACGAGAACAAACCTTAACCCATCGCACTAAAGCAAACTCTATAATAAAACTTGTCATGAACAATCTTAAGCCTTGGACGGCTAAAGCACAGGAGATTTATTTTACAGACTGTTTTTTGCGCGGATGAAGGAGGCGTTAAACATGAAAATAAGACGCAGGCATTTCAGAGCAGCAGTCCTTGTGTCCATTTTGGCAGCCGTTCTTACGGGGTGTGCTAAAGGGGCGGAACCAGCAGCGGCCGCGCTGTCTTCGGCTGATATCCCCATTCAGCCGCAGCAGGGAAAGGAGCTCATTTGGAACGGGAAAATCTCGTATGATCTCCCGGTCATCGATTTCGTCGATTCCAAAACAGGATTTGCGGTCAAAGAGCGCACTGACGCTCAACTAAGGCTGCTGTCCACCCAGGACGGCGGGACGCATTGGAAGGAACAGAATTTGCCTGGGAAGTATATACGCAGCCTGGATTTTATCAAAGCCAAAACCGGGTATGCTTTGGTCGAAGACAACTGTTTCAGCAGCGCAGGACAGCTGCAGTGCAAACAGATCCGTCTGCTGAAAACAGGAGACGGCGGCAGCAGCTGGATACAAAATGGAAGTCCGAATCCCAAGAGGACCACAGCCAAGGCACTCCCATTCTGCATAAATTGTCGTTTGTGAATGAGAAAAGCGGCGCGATGCTCGTGAACGGCCGCCTGCTGCTCACACAGGATGGGGGAAATCATTTTAAAACGGCTGTGTTTGGAATCAAGGACTTCAAACCGATCAGCGCCAGTTTTCCGAAAGCCGGCACCGGTTATGTGGTCGGAACGGTCGGCAAGGATGATACCAAGCTTGCTGTTGTAAAGACCAATAATGATGGGCGGACATGGTCCAAACAGCTGGACCTCTCCGCGGAGGATTCGCCTTTGTCCGCTTTTCAAATCCAGTTTGCGAGTGAAAATACCGGATGGCTGCTGACAAATGAGAAGGGGATGCTGAGCGGTGACGTTTACCGTACTGTTGACGGTGGTAAGCATTGGACTAAAATGAGCACACAGCGGACGGGACGTCCTTATGTAAACGGTATTCAGCTGATCGACGGAAACACTGGCGTAATTTCGCTGCACCCGGGCGCGGGACCGATCGAAGGAGGTATTTGGCTGACAAAGGACGGCGGCCGCAGCTTTACCAGCGTGAGCAAGGCGGTGGCGGTAAATCAGGTACAGATGGTGTCCGCTAAGGCAATATGGGCCGCCGTCGACGGGATGAACGGCTCCGATTTTCTCATTCACTCGACTGACGGGGGAATAAGCTGGCAGGAGTCTTATCCGCTATCCGAGCCGTATGGCAGACCGACGGAGGACATGGCTTTTATCGATCGCCAACTCGGATTTGGCATCGGCACCCAACTGGACAGCGGTAAGGTACTGAAAACGATTGACGGTGGGGCGAGCTGGAAGATCATCGCTTCCCTGGATTCTTATATCCGGCTCGAGAAAATCAGCTTTGTCAGTGAGAAAGAAGGCTTCATGATGGCCTTCCGGGATAAAGACCCCCAGCATGTTTTATTGAAAACCCAGGATGGCGGGCTCACCTGGCATGAAGTTTCCAGCGAATCGCTGAACAAGCTGGAGATCGCCAATATTTCAGCCTTCCGGTTTTTTGACACAAATCATGGTGTCTTGTTCGCCACTGGAGAAGGGAAGGCTATTTATCGCACTTCGGATGGCGGAAAGACCTGGGGAAAAACGCTGGTGAGCAAAGAAAATAGTGAGATGCAAGTCGCCTTGACCTCCTATTCCAGTGGATGGCTGCTGAAGCAGATGGACACCAAGGGAAGTCTTGAGCTCATTCACTTCAGGGCGGACCATTTGGAGGAGACGGTATTGACGCTGGACAAGGACTGGTATCCGGACGCTGTCTATTTTAGCGATGAAACGCACGGGTACATGCTTTTTGAAGATTTCGAAGCCAAAGACGGTGTGATTACCCGCCTACTGAGGACTGCTGACGGGGGCCGCACCTGGACGGATCATCCTTTTCCCGCAGATGCCGAGATGATAGACGTCCGATCGATCGGCTTTTCCGATCCGCAGCATGGCTGGATTCAGTTCCTGCAGGGAACTGCCGTGACGGCTGATGGCGGGCTGAGCTGGTCCGTTCAGCAGTGATTATCGACAGGGTTAGCCGGAAATCGGAGAAGCTGAAAACATGTGCCCATTTGCTGCCGCCAAACGGCGGTTTTTTTTATCCTTCGCTTGAACTAAAATCTAATTAAATTGAAGTAAGAAGAACAGGGGGATTAGCACATGCAAGCATTGCCGACCATTCCACTAGACAGGCTGCTGTTACGTCCTTTTTGCCTAGACGATGCCAAGGCTGTTCAGAAATTAGCCGGAGATCCATACATCGCTGACATGACGTTATATATTCCTCATCCCTATGATGATGGCATAGCGGAGAAATGGATCGCATCCCACCAAGATCAGTTTGAGCAGGGACGATCCCTCGAGCTGGCTATCGTACATAAGGAAGGACAATATGTGGTCGGAGCAATCTGCATCGCATTCCATCCGCCATTTGACCACGGCGAACTTGCTTATTGGGTCGGGAAGCCCTATAGCAATCTTGGTTATTGTACCGAAGCCGCAAAAGGAATCGTTCGTTACGCCTTTGAAGAAATAAGGTTAAACCGCGTATTTGCGCGTCATTTTGGCAGGAATCCCGCTTCGGGCAAAGTGATGGCTAAGGTGGGGATGAAATATGAAGGCACGTTACGACAGCATGCTAAAAAGCAGGGGAAATACGAGGATCTTATGTATTATGGACTGTTAAAAGAAGAGTATATTTCAATGAAATGACCGGCAGCAGGTCACATGCAGCATGACCGGCTGCCGGAACGTATCAATTAAAGAACGGATTTCACGCGGAGAGTTGAATTCGCAAACAGCTACCTGCTGACAGCACGCCATGCATCCAGCTGTCTCTGTACTTCATTACGTACTTCATCAATGCCCGCCTGTTTCAGTTCATGATTAAACTTGGGGAGGATTGCGCCAACATCGACGGAGCCCGTCATCAGGCTGGGGTAGTATTTCTGCCAGACCATCTCAATATTATCGGTTTGTGCCGTCATTTTGCTAAGATCCGGCGTAAATCCGAGCACGGCCGACTTGACGACTCCGGCGTTATATTGACGGAACTGCTCCCATTTATCGAGGGGATCCGGGTAGTCGCCGCCCATCGTATTCAGGATAAACCAATTCCCTTGAGTATACTGGACTCCAGCATAACGGGACGAGGCATCGGCTCCATCCTTATCTTTTGAGGAGATGGGGACAACCTGCCCTTTGTCATCAAGCGTGTAGTGCACGCCCTCAATACCGTAATTAAATAAATTCCGTATTTCCGGATCCGTGTTTAACAGATTCAAAAACTTGATGCTCTCGGCGGGATGCTTGGTGTTGGCATTGACCGCCATAATTCCTCCCCGGACCGATTCCGTAGTGACAACGCTCGGCGTAACAGGATTCGCCACAACCTTGTAGCCGCGGTCCTTGCTCCAGGTCGTCTCTGAAAGGGGACCGCCGCCGGAGGATTTCCAGAATACTTTGGCTCCCCGCTTCAAACCTCCAGGCTCCCGCAGCGCCGCGTCCTTGTTAATGAAGCCTGCCTTGTAATAACGTCGCAGCGTATCCAGAATCTGCCGCGCATCCTTGGTTTCGAATATATTGACGACCTCGGCGCTCGGATCCAGCGATTTGATCATTAAGGGAATCTTGTTATTCATGACGTACTCATAACCGTCGAGTGCGAAGAAATTGTGCGAATCCCGATCGAGTTCCATCGGCACGTAATCCGGTTCTTTTTGTTGAATCATCCGAAGAAGAGGTTCAAGCGATTCCAGGGTATCGTACTTGGAAATGTCGATATGGTATTTATCCACGATGGAAGCAGGGTACATCCACTGATCGCGCACAGCCAGCTCCTTATTGGTCGGAATGCCGTATATGCCGCCGTCATTCATGCGAACTCCCTGCCAAAAGATCGGATCTACCTCGTCGTACATCTCCTTGCCCAGTCCCTGAAGGTAGTCATCCACCCTCAGCCAGGCACCGCGCATTGCCGTGGGGGCGTAGTCGGGAACAAAGGCGACGTCGAATGGACTGCCGGCGGATATGAGCGTGTGCAGCCGATCTTCATATTCCTGCCAACCGACCTTGATGTACGTGACGGTGACGCCGATTTTGGGTGCCATGATTTCGTTGATCTTATCGTTGACGAGCTGCAAATCCTTATCAGGTTCCCCAATCGTATAATAAATCAGATTGACCGGTGCGCCGTCATCGGAGTCGCTATTTTGGCCGGACTGACGAAAGCAGCCTGTCGACGATAAGAGCAGCAGAATCAGAGAGAGGGTCATTAAGACCGGCTTGTGTCTATAATTCATGACCACCAACAGCCTCCTTTCTGAAAAGTGCGCAGCTTAAGCTTTTCCGCGGAGCTCGGAAGGAGACTTTCCGAAAAAGCTATGAAAGTGCGTATAGAAATAATTGAGATTGTTGTAGCCGACGGAAAACGCGATATAAGATATTTTTTCTTCGGTTGAGCGGATTCGGTCCTCTGCGAGCAGCATCCGGTATGCCATGAGGTACTCCGAAAACTTCATTCCGGTTTCTTTAAGAAACAGCTGTCCCAGGTAAGTACTGTTCATTTGGAAGCGCTCCGCTACGGATTTTAACGTGATGTTCTGGGCGTATTCCATCTTGATCATCAGCAAAATGCGGTTGACCAGCTTGGAGAGGTGCTCATATTGAACCCCTAATACGGGATCCCTGTTCAGGTCCTCGCTGTTCTTATCACCGATCGTACCGTTTAGATCCTCGACAATGATTTTCTCAATGACTTGCTGCAGCTTGGTGCGCTCCACCGGTTTGAGCAGATAGTCTTTGACGCCGCAGCGAATGGCTTCCTGCGCATATTTGAATTCACTATAGCCGCTCATAATAATATATTTCGTGGGGATCTTAAATTCGTTAAGCCTGCTGATGGTCTCATACCCGAGCGTCTTGCCAATGCAGACATCAAAGATGGCCACGTCCGGCTGCAGGTCAATCACTTTGGTCAGGGCTTCCTCAGTCGTTTCACACGTTTCAATGCGGCCAAACCCGTATTGGTTCCAGTCCAGTATCCGTTTCATGCCCTCCAAAATTTGAGGCTCGTCATCCACAATCATCAACTTGTACATGTTCAATCACCTCTTTTGATATCCGTACCGCAATCTTGACCCCGGCTTCCTCGTTATTCGCAATTTGGATCGTACAGCCGTCCCCATAGAAGAAATGAAGCCGCGTGTATACGTTGCGAAGACCGATACTTCCGGAGGAAGCGTCATCCTGGTTAAACAGCGTGCGACGAACGGTATTTAAACGCTCCGCCGGGATCCCCTGCCCGTTATCCACAAATTCAAGCACATAACCGTCATCGGCTTCCCAGCCATTAACGACGTACAAATTAAACTCATGAGCGGCATCGAAGCCGTGGATGAAGAAATTTTCCGCGAGCGGCTGCATCCAAAATTTCACGGTCGGGATCGAGAGGAGGGCCGGTTCGACATTGACCTGATAATAAAAACGTCCTGGATACTTAAACTCCATAATCTCTAAGTATTTCTGCAGCAGTTCCAGCTCGCTGGCGATCGAAATGATATTTTCCTTCTTCACGATTTCGCGGTAGAGCGTCCCTAGAGTGGCAATGGCATCGGCGGTATCTGTGTCCCGGTTGACCAGCGCAGTAGAGCGGATCACCTCCAGCGTATTGTACAGGAAGTGCGGATTAATCTGGTTCTGAAGCGCTTTCATTTCGGTTTCCTGCTGCTTTATTTTCAGCAAATACTCATTGCGGATGTACTTATCCAGCTGCTGTATCATATCATCCAACTCACGGGCGATCATACCGTATTCGTTTCTCCGGTACCGGGCCGGGAGGCTCGTCGTAAAATTGGCCGTTTTGACGCGTCCGATCGACTGGATGATGCGGTGCAGGAAGAGGGCATCATCCCGTAAATTGTAGACAATGAGCAGCAGTACGCTGACCATCGCGGCCAGCACGATCAGGAAGAGGGTGATCAGCATCCCGGCATGCTGACGAATCAGCGTGGACAAATCGATGATGCTGACGAATTTGAAATTAAACTTGGTGGAGGCGAAGGTGACATAAAATATCGGCTTCAGCATTCCCCTTGAAATAATGCCGTGTGTGCGTCCATTTGCCGCAGCCAGCCGGGACATTTGTTCCAAATCTTCGCCGTGTCCGCCGATCAGGTAGATATCGCCGGCAGCACTGACGGCCGCAGCTTCGCCAACCCGGAAATTTTGGACTGATCTGAAAACTTGCTCACTGCTGACCAAAAAGCGCAGCTCTCCGAATTCCTGAGAGCCCAGCGTAGGATTCGACAGTTTCTTGCGGTATACGAAGCCTTTCGTAATCGTGTCATGAAAAGCCTCGTCCTTATTCGGAAGTCCGAATGTGTAACTGGCGATACCGTTATCGTTAAACCGTACTACATTGCCGTATTCGCCGGTGTGCAGGCTGATCTGCGTGATCTCGCCCTGCGCCCAGCTGTATAAGTAGGTCTTAAGATCTTCGGGAAAGGAAACCAGCGGCTGCGAGTAGATGCTGTGATCCAGCCTGCTCGTCAAGTAACCTTCAGCACTGCTGCTCGCAAAGCTTCTGGCATCGTCGAGTAATCCCGGATTGGAGTAAATCCGCTGCATGTAAGCCTCGATACGGTCGGCGTCATACTGCAGTTCATTCTCCACGCGCGAGAATGCGTTCGCCGCCTCGATCCGGGCATTGCCGACCCATTGGTTGAGCAGCATGGCACAGGTCAGTGTGCCCAGCGTGAGTCCGATGCTCACGACGAAGATGACATAGGCGATAAACTTGTGGCGGTAAATTTTGATTTGCAAAAAAGAGCCCATAAGACACCTCGATTGACAGCAACTCGTCGAAAGCATGAATGCTAATCCCAATGTATCACGATTAGTGCAAAGGTACCACGATTAGTACGAAACTTCATCGATGGGAAGGAAAAAGCATCCCTTAAGAGAGTCTCATTAAGGGATGCGCTTCCATTTCTTTTACTTGAAGTAGTTATCGATTTGCTCTTGAGCCACTTTCATGATCGTGTCCATGCCGGCCGACTTCAGTTCAGCGGTAATCTTCGGCACCATTTTCTCCGGATCGGATGCTCCGGTAATGAGTTCATACTTGTATTTGTCCCATACGGCCTGGCAGTTTGCCACTTCGGTCTGCAGATTGCTGATGTCCAGTGCGAAACCAAGGATCGTGGAGGAGGAGGCCGCTTCGTTCAACTTTTTAACCTGTTCCCATTGATCTTCCGGAGCGCCTTTCGTCACCGCCAGATTAAAGAACGTGCCTTGGGTGTAAGCAGCCAGCGGCCAAGTATCGGTTGTACGCTCGATGACCTTTTCGCCGTCGACGTTCTTGTAGTCTACGCCCAGCTCGCCAAAGGCCAGCATGTTGCGCAGCTTCGGATCGGTGTTAACCAGTTCAAGGTATTTTAATGCTTCCTTCTGATATTTCGAATTTGCCGAAATCGCGTTCAAAGAACCTTGGATTGTACTTGTGGTGTAGATGGGTCCATAATGCTGAACCATGTCGTATTTCTGGACGTTATCATTGATTTGCCAGCTGATTTCGGCGCCAGGGAAGGCTTGTGCCGCAAAGAACGGTCTGCCTTTGTCAGCTTCGGTTTTGGTCGGAGCATCCGGATTGATGATGCCGTCTTGATACCATTGATGCAGAAGTTTCAGGTTAGCCATAACGTCAGGCTGCTCCAGAACGGAAACGACCTTGCGCGATGCATCGTCCGCTTTCACGCCAATCGGAGGGAAGCCCAGCGTTAAATCGTCATAATCGTTAAAGAATCCGTTCAGGCCTTCGCCTTGGGTCATCGGCAGCGGGTAGAAGCTTTTGCCTTCGCCGGCCTTCATATCATGAAGCGGCTTATCCAGATCCTGCAGCGTCTTGATGTTGTTGATGTCGATATTGTACTTCTGCACATACTTGTCATCGAATACCCAATACTGCGTCAACGCGGAATCTTTATAGGTCGGTACGGAGTAATACTTTCCGCCGATTTTGGTGCCGTCCCATACGTTTTGCGGAATCAGTTTGTACAGGTCAGGCGTTTCGCTTTGTACCAGATCGGTAATATCGGCAAAAGCGCCCATCGCAACCTGCTTGCTGTACTTTCCGCTGTTCGTGAACATGATGTCGAAAGGCTCGCCGGTATTGACGATGGTGTTCATCTTCGTGTCCCATTCGCCCCAGCTGGCGACCTTGATGTCCACTTTCACGCCGATCTTTTCGGCTGTGTAGGCATTCATGGCGTCAACCGCCTTGCTGAAGTTGCTCGGCACCTGGCCGCCGATCGTCCACCAGACGAGCGTCGGAACATCCTTGGTCGTTGTCGAGGAGTCCTTCGACGGCTCCGTGGTTGGCTCCGATCCATCGGCTGTAGAAGCAGGCTTCGAGCCGCCGCAGGCCGCCAGAGCTGTGGCCAACAGGGTCAGCAAACAGAGCGT
Source organism: Paenibacillus favisporus (assembly GCF_040545415.1). Taxonomy (NCBI): domain Bacteria; kingdom Bacillati; phylum Bacillota; class Bacilli; order Caryophanales; family Paenibacillaceae; genus Paenibacillus; species Paenibacillus favisporus. The sequence continues at coordinate 144,605 of NZ_JBEPLV010000009.1, forward strand.
CGAGATGAACCTGAAAGATCTTTTCATTCCAAATCCCCCTTATAGATGTTGAATCACCGTGATAGCAGTGATTTATCATAAACCAAGATGTCTTGGCTTATTTCGTCATTATCCTTTAACAGCACCGACCGTAAGCCCGGAGATAAAATACTTCTGGAAGAACGGGTAGGCGCAGGCTACAGGCAAAACGATGAGGATCGCCACAGCCATCCGCGCGGATTCCTTCGGCATCGTCGCGACAAGCACGGCGTAGCTGACGCCCATACTTGCGGCATTCTTTGCCAGGGCATCGACGTTGCTCATCAGGCTGTTGAGCAGGGCCTGCAGCGAGTACAGGTTCTGGTTGTCGATATATAGCATCGATTGAAACCAGTCGTTCCAGTAGGCGAAGCATAGAAACAATCCAATCGTCGCGATCACGGGCAGCGAGATCGGGAGGACGATAGAGAAGAAGATCCGCAGCTGGCTCGCGCCATCGATTTCCGCCGATTCGATGAGTCCGTCGGGAATCGTGCTTTTGAAAAACGTTTTGCAGATGATCACGTTAAAGGATGAGACGGCCAGCGGCAGAATCAGAGCCCAGATGCTGTCTTTCAGACCCAATAAATTTGTATTGATAAAGTAGCTGGACACCAAACCGCCGTTGAACACCATCGGAATGAATACGATCCAGGTCAGAAACCCCTTCAGCTTGTAGTTGGGGCGGGAAATGACGTAACCCATCGATGCGGTCAGCAGGACGCCGAGCACGGTCCCAATCACAGTGACAAGAACCGACACGCCAAGCGCCCTCAAAATCGTCGTCCCCTGCTTGGCGATATAGGCGTATGCATCACCCGATAGTACGGTCGGCAGTATATGATATCCCGTCTCACGGATCGAGTCTTCGCTGGAAAATGAGATGGACAGAACCACAACGACAGGAATGACACAGATCAGCGCCAAGATGATAAATATCAGATGGAAAATGACGTCGACGACTCTGTGGGTACGATTAAATTTCTCCAGGCCCGTATCGTAAGCCGTTCTTGTTGACATCGACCCTACCTCCTTACATCATTGCGCTTTCCGGATCGATTTTGCGGACAATCCAGTTAGCGATCAGAATGGTGGCACAGCCCAAGACGGACTGCACGAATGCTGCAGCGGAGGCCATCCCGACAGTAGCGGTTTTCAGCTGCTTGTATACCATGACATCGATAGTCGTAGACACGTTGAACAAGGAATTGGAGTCCCTCGTGACTTGGTAGAACAAGCCGAAATCGGTGTAGAAAATGCGCCCGACCGCCAAGATGAACATCATGACGATGACCAGCTTCAGCATCGGCAGCGTAATAAATCTCGTCTGCTGCCAAATTGAGGCGCCATCGATAACCGCGGCCTCGTAATAGGTGCTGTCAATGCTCGTGATGGTGGCCAAGTAGATAATCATTCCATAGCCAAGGCCTTTCCAGACGTTTAAGAGAATCAGGAAGAACGGCCAGTATTTCGGTTCCATGTACCAGTTCACCGGATCGCTGCCCATACTGACGAGCATTTGGTTGACGATCCCCTTATCGAAGCTTAGGAAAGCCCAGCCTACGGCGGATACGACCACCCAAGATAAAAAATAGGGAAGGAACATCATCGTTTGATAGATTTTGCTGGCCTTCCGGCTGTGCAGCAGTCCTACCATAATGGCGAATAGAACAGGGAGGACGATGCCTAGAACGATAAAGATCAGGTTGTAACCAATCGTGTTGCGGATAATGATCCAAGCATCGTTCGATTTGAACAGGAACTCGAAGTTTTTGAAGCCGATCCACGGGCTGTTGAACACATTGCTCAGGAATCCGCCGCTAATTCTAAAATTTTTAAAGGCGATAATGATCCCGAACATAGGCAGAAAGCAGAAGAGGATGTACCATATGGTCGTCGGCAAGGCGAGCAGGGTCAGTTCCGTATCCTGCTTGTGCCAACGTGGACGTAAGCGCTTACGATTGTGGCTTTGCTCGGCTTTTGAACTCATGTTAGTCACTCCTTCCAGTGGTTTCTCTATTGCAGCTTGCGCTTCGTAAATTCATTGTATAAAAGGAAGATTCCATGCTTCCAGATAACAAACTTGATACTATAGTCAAAAAACGTTAGGTGAACATGAAATTTTGTCGAAATAAACGCATTAAGGCACCCGGTTCCTACGACCGAATGCCTTTTTTAAATGGTGAATTAAGAAGCTTATTTGAATGATAATCGAAGGTATCATCTTGAAAAGCGTTAGCCGAACATCTTCTAACTGTCCAACAAATTAGATACGAGCCAGGGCTTGATGACCGGTAGAACGGTCTCCGGGTGCATGGCTTTGGTATGGTCCATCCCGTCTCCCGTTAAGATACGAACGTCCCAGCTCATTTCTTCCAAAGCTTGTTGGTTTCGCTGCAATATCCCGGCAATGTCCACAGTGACGCCGCCGAAGTTTTCCCCATACACGATCGTATCTTTCTCTCCGGCAAAAGTCAGCTTTGGAACGGCCGGGTTCAGACTCACCGCCCGATCGTCAAAATCCATCAAATGCTGGTACAGCGTCATAAACTGCTTGGTCTGATTTGTGTCGATCTTGACCTGAACCTGGTCCCAATCCACCTTTTCCGGACTGCTCGAATCCTGCCAATCTTTCATTATAGGGGTATTTTGATTGCGTACAGCTTGTTCATAAGTACTGCGGGTCACCACCATCATTTCTTTATAGGGCCCGTCCAATGGCGGAAATCCGCCCATGATCAAGCTCTCCAGCCGCTCCGTGCGGATAGCCAGCTGCAGCCCGACCAGCGCGAGCCAGGAGTAACCATAATAGCTAAAATGGCGGATATTCATTTCATCAGCGATGAACAGCAGATCTTCTACAATCTGCTCTGGTGTCAGATGGTCGGGATTGGGGTGCTTCATGCGATGGCCTTCATAGTCAAAGTACAAGACTTGGAACATATCAGCCAGTCCCTCGAGGAAATGCTGTCCGGATTCGGGGTCGACACCCCACAGCTTCAGGCTTTCAGCTTCTTGGCCGTACACGGATTCCTTGGCGACAGGCAGCATAATTGTTTTGCCTCCGGATCGTCCTGCCAAACCAACTTTGATTTCGGATGAATCCTTGAGCTTGATGACTTTTTCCATTTATTTCACTCCCCAATGGTTTATACAGTCATCATATAACATTCATGCAATCTTTCGGTTTCGCGGGTTTACTTCCTTGATATACTTGAATGATTTGCAAAATTATATTGTTGTAGCACTTGAAGGTTTAACTTTAAACTCGAGTGCCGGCCATGGAACTGTATTGATCGAAACGAAATACCAGTTTAATAAACGTAAGCTATATCTCAGATCCTTCTCCAAGATTCGGTAAACTGCTGGATTCTACGCAGCCCTTCAGCTATTTCCCTCTCTGTCAGATTCCCGTATCCGAGTACCACCTTGCCGGGGGAGCGACCTTTTAACACTGCATAGTCTTCAAAAGATGAGAGGCGGACGCCGAGCCCCTCCATGTTGTGCCAGTCCATCGGCCCGTAAGCATCCTGCTTAAAATGGAGCTGGACATGCATTCCAGCTTCGTCACCCAGCAGTTCAACGCGGTCGCCGAATAAGCGGCGGCATTGTTCCGCGATATATACGCGTTTTCGTTTGTATATCGCTCTCATTTTGTGAATATGCCTGTCAAAATGCCCGTCCAATATAAAACGCGCAAGTGCCGACTGCATGATACCGGAAGTTGTCAGGTTTAGCTCCGTTTTGGTGCGAATGACCGGCTCGATCAGTTCCGGGGGCACAACGAGGAATCCGATTCGCAGGGCGGGCGACAGCGTTTTGCTAAACGTGCCTGCATAGATGACCTTGCTCGGGGCAAGCAGCTGCAGTGGAGGGACCGGCCCGCCTTTATGCCGGAATTCGCTGTCATAGTCATCTTCAATGATATAGTGACCAGCCTTTTCAGCCAGCGCAATAGCCATCTGTCTCCGTTGAATCGAGAGAATACTGCCTGTCGGGTATTGGTGGGAAGGAGTTAGCACAATCATACCGGCAGGGAAGTTATGCTCAATCCGGTGGATCTGCATTCCTTGATGATCAACCTCGACCGGATGGATGGTATAGTTTAATCTTTGGAATATATCACCGACAAACCCGATCGTCGGCTCTTCCGTGTAAACCGTATGAAAACGGTCCGAAAGGGTAGACGCCAGCAGCAGAATTCCTTCGGAGGTCCCCGACGTAATGACGATTTGGTCCATGCTGCACGCCATGCCTTTTACACGGTACAGATAACCGGCAATGGCCTCACGCAGTGCAGGCAGCCCCTGAATATTGCCATACGAAAATATGTCTTCCGCCGCCGAATCGGTAATTTCCCGTACGTATTTGCTCCAGAGCCTGCGGGGAAAATGAGACAAATCGGGCAGACCCCCGTCAAAGTCAATGAGCTTCGGTTTCTTAGGATCGGACTCAGATCAAGCGGTTGATGCTGAAGAAGGCATAGGGTCGATTTTCATAGCTTTGCGGGTTTCGATGCCCTCAGCGACAAACGTTCCGGAACCGGCTCGGGACGTCAAATACCCTTCGGCGGTCAATTGCTCATACACTTCGATCACGATGTTGCGCGCTATCCCAAGGTCCAAGGCGGCCCGGCGCGTCGGCGGCAGCTGGAGACCGGGTGCGAGTGCACCACTCTCAATTTCCTGACGCAGGTAGCTGCATAGCTGCTTGGTGACCGAACCTGCCCCTGCAGCAGCTCTAAATCCGAACATAGCCATGTCTCCTTTACATTGGTTCTTCCTATAGATAATTTTCCGACTCCTATGATGACCAATTATAACCATTATACGGAAGCTGAAGAACACGCACAAAGGGAATGAAGGAATGTTTAAACGTGCAATGGATGCCGAGGTTGGGCAGATTGCCGAGCTTGTGGCTTTGAAAGAAGAGGAATTGCCATATTGATTAACGTAATATATATTATGTAAACCTAAAACGATTTGATAAAAATTTATCATGCTGAAGCCGCCTGCCCGGGGCTTTTTTTCGCTATTAAAGCCTGGGTAATCCATGTCCTCATCAAAAAAAACAATTTCCGACATGTTTCGCGCAGTTTTGCAAAAAAGTGATTGAAACCGTTTTAAAAATGTAATATACTCTTATCACGATAATAAATTATTATATGGATAAATTTTATAACGACACATAAGGTTTACAAGGAAGGAGATCACCCGTACATGAATGATAACCGGCAGTTCCTTGAGAAGTTTTTTCCAATTGCCTCATTTATTGCGGCTATTATTGGGCCCAAATGCGAGGTCGTAGTCCATGACATTAGCGATCCGGAACGATCGATTATTTTTATTGAGAACGGTCACATCAGCGGGCGTAAGGTAGGAGACGCGTCAACGGACTTGGTCTTGAAACTGCTGAAAGCGGAAGCATACCGGGAAGAACAGTTTATCGCCAACTATAAGGCTTCGGGAAAGATGGGGCAAAGCTTCAGATCGTCCACCTTTTTTATCAAAAATGACGACAACGAGCTCGTCGGGCTGATGTGTCTGAACATTGACATCACCCACATGGAGGCTGCCGCAGAATGGATTCAGCATATTTTACAAGGCGGTTCGCCGCTTCCTCCAGCTTCAATTGAGGCTCCGCAGGAGGACAAACAATCTAAGGAATATTTGCAGGGCAACGCGGATGATCTGCTTACTCATATGATCGCATCCGTAATCAGCAAAATAAACATTCCTGTCGACCGGTTATCCTCACAAGAGAAAATCGAGCTCGTGCGTGAGTTAAATGAGCAGGGGGTATTCTTGCTGAAAGGCGGCGTTTCCCAAGTAGCCGCAGCATTAGCGATATCCGAGCCTACTGTCTACCGTTATTTGCAAAAGCTTAAGTAATCAGGAACTGGCATACGCAGGATCAAGGAAAGGTGACATCAATGAAATATAATTTTGACCACATCATCAGCAGATACGGAACGAACAGCGCCAAATGGGACGGAATGGCCCAATTTCAGGGGGAGGACATGATCGCACTGTCTGTCGCGGACATGGATTTGCCGGCGCCGCCGGCCGTGGTGGACCGGATAACGGAAATGGCCAGACACGGCATTTACGGTTACACCGATCCGTTCCCGCCATATTACGAAGCGGTACAAGGCTGGCTGTCCAAAGCCTATGATTGGCAGGTACCGCAGGAATGGATCGTATTCTGCCCTCGAATCGTACAAGCCGTCTCTGTCCTGATTCAGAACCTGACGGAGAAGGGTGACCGCATCCTCATCCATACACCTGCTTATCAACCCGTCGCGAAAGCGGTTGCGATCAATGGCAGAGAGCTGGTTGAAAGTCCGCTGCAGCTTGTGAACGGACGGTATGAGATCGATTTTGTAGACATGGAAGAGCAAATGAGGGATGGCGTGAAGATGGTCATGCTCGTTTCCCCGCATAATCCAACCGGAAGGGTCTGGACGATCCAAGAGCTGAAGCGGATCAGCGAGCTGTGTATCCAATACGACGCACTGATTGTATCCGACGACATCCATGCAGATTTCATCCATCAGGGATACGAGCATACCGTGATCGCCAAGCTGACGGAGCAGGTGGCAGACCGTTCGATCATTTGCACATCCCCGGGAAAGTCGTTCAATCTCGCGAGTCTTGAAATCGCCAACATCATCATTCCGAACGCACACCTGCGGAAACGCTTTAAAGATGGGCTGCAGCAGGCAGGGATTCATAATCCGACTTTTTTTGCCGTGCCTGCCCTGGAAGTAGCCTATACGGCTTGCGATAAATGGCTGGATGAGATTCGCGCTTATATAACGGACAACATCGCATATACGATCGATTTTATAAAATCACATATGCCCGAACTTAAAGTCATCCAGCCTGAAGGCACCTATTTATTGTGGGTGGACTGCACCGCCTGCGGCAAGGTTGAAAGCGATTTAGTGGAGTGGATTCAAAACAAGAGCAGAGTCAGTGTCAGCTACGGAACCTCCTTCGGGGCGATTGGTGAAGGTTATATCCGGCTAAACATTGCCGCTCCGAGGTCACTTCTTCGGGATGCCCTGCAGCGTATGGCAGATCACTATCCTTTGCACGAAAAGTAGTTCACAATTCATTTATCCCAGGGGGAATACATCGATGACAGAGCAAACGAAGGGAAAACAAATTAAAGAACCGACGCTTTTTTTAGCCTTACTTCCGATCATAACGATGGTGGTGCTGCTGTGCTTGGGATACGTCATGTTCGAGCTGCCGCCTGAACCGCTCATTATCGCTTCAACGGTTGTAGCGGGGATCATTGCGGTTAAGCTGGGGCACAGCTACAACGATATTTTGAATTCTATCGCCCAAAAAATTGCCAAAACGATGCCGGCCATTCTAATCCTGATTGCCGTAGGGTTGATGATCGGGGCATGGATGGTGGGCGGCACGATCCCGATGATGATTTATTACGGGCTTAAAATCATCAACCCGCAGTTTTTGCTCATCACCGCCTTTTTGGTGACGTCGGTCGTATCGGTCTGTACCGGTACGTCCTGGGGCTCGGCAGGAACGATCGGGGTAGCGTTTATGGGCGTGGGCGCCGGACTGGATGTGAATCTGGCAGCCGTTGCCGGCGCGGTGGTTGCCGGTGCCTACTTCGGTGACAAGCTGTCACCGCTCTCGGATACGACGAATATTGCCGCGCTGTCCACAGGTGTAAACCTGTATGAGCATATTGGTCATTTGCTGTACACGACGCTGCCTTCATTTATCGTGGCCGGAATTGTGTATGTCATTACGGGGTTGAACACGCATACGGCAGGTGCAGGTATCCCTGAAAAAGTAGGGACCATTATGGATACGCTGGGCACGATTTACCACTGGAATTTACTGCTCATCGTCCCGATACTCATCGTGTTGTACGGCTCGATCCGAAAAAAGCCTACGCTGCCGGTCATGCTGCTGTCTTCAGCCTTTGCGATGGCAAATGCCCTGATTTTCCAAGGCTTCACATTGCATGATGTCGTAAGCTCCGTATTGAACGGATTCGACATCGCGATGGTTCACGTTCAAGGATTCGACTCGGCTGCGGTCATCCCGGATGTACCGAAGCTTCTGAACCGCGGCGGAATGAACTCCATGATGGGAACATTGTTAATCTGTTTCAGCGCAATTACGTTTGCCGGCACCATATCGCTCACCAAATCGCTTGAGCTGATCGTGAACCGAATCCTGAAGCATGTACGCTCGACAGGGTCCATGATCGTTGCAACGATCGTGACCGGATTGACGATGATCGGCGTCACAAGCAACGGCCAAGTGTCCATCCTGATGCCGGGCGAAATGCTGCGCGAAGCATACATCCGCCGTGGACTGCATCCGAAAAATCTCGGGCGGACGGTCGAAGACTCCGCTGCGATTACGGAACCCATTTTGCCATGGACGGCAGCAGGCGCCTACATGGCCGGTACGCTGGGCGTCGCAACGCTCTCCTATCTGCCATGGGCCATGCTGTGCTGGACAGGGATCATTTTCGCCATGATCTGGGGCTTCACCGGTTTTGGGATCGCCAAGCTGACGCCGGAACAGCAACAAGAAATGCTGCAAGAATATGACGGTCCGAATGCAGAAGAAATGAATTCGGAAACGATGGCCGCGGCAAAGGCAGCCCATACGAACTAACGATAACCTTAATTTCCATTCAGGTACTTGCAAAAATACAGGTTGACGCTGACCAGGTTTTTGCAATTCCCATAAACATTTATACGTGCTTTCAAGCGCGACAAGGAGAGAGAAACTATGACATCACAAGAGAGACAAACGATCGCAACAACCGAAGCTCCCGGAGCCATCGGACCTTACTCCCAGGCAGTTCAAATCGGAAACATGCTAATCACATCCGGACAGCTCGGAATGGACACGAAAGGCGTATTTCCGGTATCTGTGGAGGAGCAGACACAACGTTCACTCCTCAACGTAAAAGCGATTCTCGAATCAGCGGGCTTTACCATGAACGATGTGATTAAAACGACGGTATTTTTGCAGGATATGAACGATTTTCAGAAAGTCAATGAGGTGTACGCCACGTTCTTCACAGAACCTTATCCGGCACGCAGTGCGGTTCAGGTAGCCAAGCTGCCAAAGGGTGGTCTGGTCGAGATCGAAGTGATTGCCGTTAAGGCTTAAATTAAAAATATAGACATAACAGCCTCTTGGTTCTCCAAGGGGTTGTTCTCTTTTCACGGGATTAGATGCAGCACAATAAAAGCTGGCCGAACTTGGCCAGCTTTTTAAATAGATGCGATGGAGCGGCTTACTTTACTCAAATTTTCCCTCAAAAACAAGCTCGTTCAGTGGGCGGCGGTCATTCGGCACTTCTCGCTGCTGGATCGCTTCCGGAAGTACGGATTTATCGCCCAGATAGCCGAGGGCAATCACGGCGTGAAGCTCGATGTGATCCGGTACGTTCAATAATTCACGGGCTTTATTGCGGTCAAAACCGCCGATGGCATGCGTATGCAGACCGAGGATTGTCGCTTGAATCGCCAAGGAAGCCCAAGCTGCGCCGGCATCGAAGGCATGCGCACCGTTCGGGTCGCCGTTTTCTCTAAGCTTGTCGGAAGCGACCACAATGAGAATTGGCGCACTGGACGCCCATGTTAAATTGAATTCGTTTAAAAATGAATGAAATGTGCTGAGCTGCTCTTCGGTTTTAGCGACGATAAAGCGCCAAGGCTGATCATTATAAGAGGATGGAGCCCAATGTGCGGCCTCAAGGATGGTATAAAGGTCCTGATCACTGACTTTGCGGGTGGAAAAAGCCCGTGTAGACCAGCGATTTAGAAATAGCGGGCTTACCGGGTATTCGGATTTGCGCTGTCCTTGCACCTCCGGCAAAATTTCATTGACGATGGATTGAACGCTGCTCATATACGATTTCTCTCCTTTTTAAATAAATATCTGCAGTATTGTCATTGCTGCTTACTTAAACTTACGTACTTACAAATTAAATATAATTAAATATATGATTTAACTTGGATATAGTCAAATCAAAATCTTTAATGGATGATTAGGTATAATTGCAGAATGAGCATGGCCGCAAGCAGGGTTTAGAGACGAATAAAGAGAATATTAGATGCATCACTTAGAATGAGAACGGTTACGATGAATCGGTAATTTTGCATGAAGCACAGTTTTAGTCTACGAATGTATCGAAAAACCAAAAAGCGACAATTCGAAGGAGAAGAAAGGTGGCAGCAAATGAATCAGAACAATCAAACATCCCGATTAGTCGAGTGGCATCCCATATTGGAAGCGGTTTCTAATCGATTCATCCCGGAAAATGAGTGGCCGTCTGCGGCCGGCGGAGGTGCACTCGTCTATATGGAACGTAGGGCAAATGAGGATCCTTCAACTTGGAACAAGCTGATCGAACCCGGCCTCCGCGCACTCGAGTCGGAAGCGTTGGCCCGGTATGGGCACGCATTTTCAGAACTGTTCGGGGAGCAACAGGATGGATTGCTGCAGGATGTCCAGCATGACCGCGTCCGCGATTGGCCTGTTTCGTCCGCAATGTTCTTCAACGCATTGTTGGAGCTTGTCGTCGAAGGCTACTATGGAAATCCTGAATCCGGTGGGAATCGCGAAGGTAAATCATGGGAAATGATCGGTTTTCGGCCAGGTCCGGTATCCGGCGAACAGGGACCGCCAGTCGAAGCCGATTTGCCTTTACGAACACTCGATCAGCTACAAGACCGCTACGATGCCGTCGTTATCGGAGCCGGAGCGGGCGGATCGGTCGCGGCGGCGGTACTGGCTGAGTCGGGCATGCGCGTTCTCGTCATCGAACGCGGCCGCTGGCTTCGGTATGACCAGGTAGGCCGGGACCATTTGCGCAACCACCGTCTGAGCAAATTCGGCCACAACACCGGACCTGATCTGGAGGGCAGTCCGCGTACGTTTCTTGCTGAGGCTGGGGAAGAGAGAATCACAGCTCCGCATGAAGGAGATTACCACAACAATGCCATGACGGTTGGCGGCGGTACGCGGGTGTACGGCGCTCAGGCGTGGCGGTTCCATCCGGAGGATTTTCGCATGGCAAGCCACTACGGCATCCCGGACGGGAGTTCTCTTAGCGACTGGCCGATCTCGTACGAGGATCTGGAACCTTATTATGTGAGGGCCGAATGGGAGGTGGGCGTATCCGGTGACGGGAACGCCCACACCGGGCATGCCAAGCGGAGCCGGCCTTACCCGATGCCGGCTATGCCCTTGACGACGGAAGCGCGGCGGCTGGCGGAAGCGGCAGCCCGTTTGGGATGGGACGCCGGATCGGTGCCGCTGCTGATCAACTCGGTCGAACGGGACGGCAGGCCGGCATGCGGACAGTGCGGCCAATGCGTTGGCTTCGCTTGTCCAACCAACAGCAAAAACGGGGGACATAACACGATGCTCGTCCGAGCGGCCACCACCGGTAACTGCGATATCATCTGCGATACGATGGTGGAGCGGATTGAGGCGGAAGGCGGGAAGCGGGCCACCGGGGTACGGCTGGTGCAGGAAGCAGGCGGGAAGATCCGGCGTCAACTGGTGGCAGCCGGTCAAGTCATCGTAGCCGCCGGCGCGATCGAAAGCGCGCGTTTGCTGCTGAACTCGGCTACCGATGCAGAGCCGGACGGCATCGGCAACCGTTCCGGCCAAGTCGGCCGGAATCTGCAGGGGCATGTCTACACGGGCGCGTACGGTCTCATGGACGATCCGATCCAGGACGGTCTTGGCCCTGGTGTCAGCATCGCTACGCTTCGCTTCGCCCATGACAATGGCGGCGGCGTGATCGGGGGCGGACTCCTCGCCAACGAATTCACCCGGCTTCCCCTTATCCATTGGTACAGGGCACTTGCTCCAGACGCTCCGAGATGGGGGCTGGCAGGCAAAGAAGTGATGCGTGACAGCTATTTGCGCACCAGTCAGATCCAGGGACCGATTCAAGAGATCCCGACGTCGGAATCGAGAGTACGTCTCTCACGAACGGTCAAGGACCGTTTCGGTATGCCAGTCGCCCAGCTCTCGGGCCAGGTCCATCCGGAGTCGCTGCGGGCGGCAGCGATGCTGGGCGAACAGGCCGAGAAGTGGCTCTGGGCTGCCGGTGCGCGCCAGATTTGGCGAACGACTCCGGGAACCGGGCTTAGCGGCGGACAGCATCAGGCAGGCACGCTTCGGATGGGGGATGATCCCGCCACTTCGGTCACCGATCCGACGGGACGCGTACACGGTTACGACAACCTGTGGGTGAGCGACGGATCCGTGCATGTAACCAACGGCGGAGTGAATCCGGTACTGACGATTCTAGCTTTGGCATTCCGCACTTCGGAAAACATCGTGAAGCATAGCTAAAACGGTTATCAGCAGTAAATACCAGAATGTTAGTGAGATAACCCTCCATCAATTGGCATGAGGAAAGTTCGGTTATAACCTTTTTTTACCAATTGATTGTGGTAGGATGATTGTATATGGAATCGAAATGATTCCGCACGCAGACTACCTTTCTGAAAGGAAGCACATCGGATGAAGCTGGTTATCACAGGAGCCACGGGAAACTTAGGCGGGCTCGTTATAGACCATTTACTGAAAAAGATTCCGGGAAGCCAGATCATTGCAGTCGTTCGAAAACTGGATCAAGCTGCTTCGCTAACGGAGGCAGGGCTGGAAGTCCGCCAAGGCGATTACAACGATCCGGGAACACTTCGCGCAGCCTTTGAAGGCGGGACCAAACTGCTGTTTGTATCCAGTCCGGATACCGATGATTCGCTGCGGATCGTTCAGCATGCCAATGTGATCAAAGCTGCCAGAGATGCGGGAATTAGGCATATTGCCTATACCAGCTTCGCTTTTGCCGAGGAAAATCCGTTTGCACTCGTTCATATGGCCACCGAATATGCCATCCGCGCAACCCATATCCCATATACCTTTTTGCGAAATGGCGGATATGCGGAGTTTTTCATCAATGACCACCTTCAAGCAAATGTAGAAAGCGGGGCGATCGTCACCAACACGGGCACAGGGAGAGTGAATGCGGTCAGCCGCAGTGATCTGGCACTTGCTGCCGCGACGGTACTGACCGGGGAAGGACACGAAAACAAGCAATACACGCTGGTTTCCAATCGTCCATGGAGTTTCGATGAGTTGGCGGAAGTTCTCTCCGAAGTATCAGGTAAGCACATCATCCATCAAAAGGTTTCTTTCGACGAAGAGAAGGCTATGCTTGTTCAAGCAGGCTTATCGGAATCTTTAGCTCAAACGACGGCCTTTATCTATAACACTGTTGCAGAAGGAACTATGGAGAAAACGACCGACGATTTACATCAATTGATCGGATATCAGACGACGCTTAAAGAACTTATAACAAAAGCTTTGCAAGCCTAGGCAAAACGGGTAGACAGCCACTTGAAGTGTTCATGTCCCCTGCGGACTGTATTCCTAGGTAACATTTATTAAGGGCAAAGGGTGCGCTGGTTCACCTGATGCTCTTTTTTTGTTGCGTCCGATCGTTCCCCTTACGTGACAACCGCGTAAGTTTGGTGTAAGAAAGAACCCTAGGAGAAGTATGAATCTTGGGATAAACTTGCATGAGATACCCACTCATTTCGCAATAGGGAGCAGAATTTATGGGAAAGAATCGCAAGGTTATCCTGATCATCACCATCCTTTATACAGTCCTCATTTTGTATTTTATGTTTTTTGCGTTTGGCAGAATCGGGGCATCGCACCAGATAACAGAGTACGAATTTATTTTTACGCCCATTGATTTTTATCATGTACCGGATTTGCCTGATTTGTTTCGATTTTCCTTAATGGCTCTGTTTGGTTTTGGCAACTTCGCTGCATTTATTTCTTTCGGCTTTTTGATTCCGATGTTGTTTCCCATGCGCTACGTTCGATTTATTACATTGTTCTTTTTGTCCATCATGGTGGTCGAAACGGTACAGATGCTTACTTATCTGGGCAGCGGCGATATCAACGACGCGCTTCAAAATTCAATAGGTGCTTCCATCGGATACGCGGCATTCAAATTAGGCTCAAACGCAAAAACGATAAAGAAGCAGCTTGTGATTTCCGGATTTTCCGCATTGTTCATTTTCGCTGCCGTATGGGGCTGCTGCGAAGTGATCGAAACGGCGCTGACAAAAAAAGAAGGACCTTTCGTTGCAATCAACGAAGTGAAGAACGCAAGTGGAAATACGGTTCAACACACAGCACCATTTCGTTTTGAATTGGGCGGCGAACAGGTGCTGCCTCAGTACAATGTGTTCAGTTTCAAACAGCAAACTGCAGCAATTTACACCTCTGAACTAAGTGGAAAAGATATCATCCTCTACTTCAAGTATGGAGCAACAGGTAAGCTGGGAGGAACGCTTGCGATTACGGTCGATGGGCAGCAGCTCCTGCTGACAGAAGCACCAACCTACCAAGAGGGAGCTGCTGATACGTACGAAATTCCAATTGAAAAAGCGAATAAACTTACAATCACCATTAAGGGAAATGCGAGATTGTGGGATCTCGGTTACAGGGAAATGCAGTATTTCTGGAATTAGTGCTTGCTGATGCGAAAAATAGAAGTCGTTTATATTTAATAATATAAATCATTAATCAGATTAATCACAAACAGGGAGTGTCCTAAATTAGGATATTCCCTGTTTTTTTGCTGTAAATGGTAGTTTTCCGGCCTACCGCACACAGAAAAAAATGCCTGAATACATTGGAAAATTTTATTGACAATCGTCATTAAATATTGTTTCATTTTATTAAACTAAGTTGAATTTCATTCTATTTAGGAGATCAATGTGATGGAATTGGGGAGTAAGATCCGAAAAATTCGCAAGGACCAAAATCGGACCCTGGACGAAATCGCCCATGCCTGTGGCTTTACCAAAAGCCTGCTGTCCAAAATCGAAAACGGAAAAACGGTGCCGCCCATCGGCACGCTGATCAAAATCGCCGAGGCGCTTGGAACCAAAATATCCATTTTGCTTGATGACAGCGACCAAAACGGGACGGTGTATACCACAATGACGGGGACCCTGGATAAGATGGTCACGTCGGAGAAAGGATATTCGTTTTCGGCCATTGCGGCCGAGCGGCCCGAGAAGTTGATGCAGCCCTTTTATTTTGTAGCGAAGAAAGGGAAGACGGAGAAGCGAACGGTCTCCCATATCGGGCAGGAATTCATTTATGTGCTCGAAGGGACCATGATTTATTATGTCGGCCAGGAAGCTTATACACTGCATGCCGGCGACAGCCTGTATTTCGACTCCTACGAAAATCATAAATATACGCCCATCACAGATGAAGTAAAGTACTTGTCGGTTTTCTGCTCGGATTCCAAAGTTTGAGTCCGTCTAACCGGCAATGCTCGGTAAGTTGATGTCTGTCCTTGTTGTCACATGCTCATACAGGATTCTTGTAAACGGTTGGCAGCGCCATAACCTTCAATTTACTTGAAACCCGGATGGGCATTTTTTGTACCATTCATACGCAGGGGGGATTGGATATGCTGAACGTCTTAGTCGTTGACGACGAACCGAAGCACAGACAAGGGTTGTCGCGGATGTTGAAAAATCTGAGGCCGGAGTATCACATCTTTAATGCCAGGGATGGTGCGGAAGCGCTGGAAAGGATGGAGACCCATCCGATCGATCTTGTATTTACCGATATCCAGATGCCGATCATGGACGGCCTTGAATTCGTGGAACGTTTGACCCGCCGCGGGGGGAGCGAAAGCGTGGTGATTTTGAGCGCCTACTCGGATTTCGCCTATGCACAGCGAGCGCTGCAGCTCGGGGCAAGCGATTACCTGCTCAAGCCGGTGGAAGCCCAGAAGGTGACGCCTCTCCTTCAGAAAGCCGAACATAAGGCGGGAGTCCTGCGTGAGGCGACCATCGAATCGGCTTTGTCCGAACTGCTCGAGGGAAGTCCTGCCGAAACAGACATCAATTTGCTGCAGAGGTCCTTTTCAGGCTGGAGACGCGGAATCTCGCTGGGTGCCGTGATCCACACAAGCGGAGCGGACCGGAAGCGGATGTTGTCCCTGCTTAAACGCATGCTTGCCCACATCATGGAGGAAGCCGGACTTGCCCATGCCTTTTACGTTACGGATCAATGGTTGACGGGGGTAATCCTTAGCGCCGACGTATCTTTTGACATCACCTATGCGCTTGAAGCGCAACTGCAGGAACTGATGGATCATTTTCAGAAGGAGCATAACCAGGAACTAACAGTAGGCATAGGCATGTACTTTACAGAGTGGGGGCAAGGGGCGCAGTTGTCATATCAGCAGGCGCGCTTTGCACTTCAAAGCTTATTTTACGACGGGCCGGGAAAATTGTATAAGTCTGACCAACTGAGCCCTAAAGACCCGTCCGCGATCATCCATTTGGATGCAGGCAAACTGGTCAAGGCGATTCTATCCGGCAAAAAGGATGACATTCATTCGTGTCTGAAGACCGAACTGGATCGTACATTGGCCCAGGGATATCCCGATCCCTCCAGGTTGAAGTATTCCGTCGCCGCCTCGATTCACCATGTCACTTCAATTTTGAGCGAAAAGGGACTTTCTCATATCCCCAATGCCGCTTTTGAAGGAGCACTGATGCGCTGCAGCCGCATGGACGAATTACGGGAGACAGCCTTCCAGTGGGTTCTAGAGATGGCCAATCATATAGACCAACGTAGACAGTGTAAAAGTGAGACCGTGGTGGACAGCTGCAAAGCCTATATTGAAGCCAACTATGGTGAGGAGGATTTGTCCCTGAGCACACTGGCCGTGAAGTTTCATTTCAACCCCTCGTATTTTTGTATTCTGTTTAAAAACCACACCCGTATGACCATCCACCAATACATCACCCACATTCGAATGAGGGCGGCGGCCAGCCAGCTGCTGCAAACCTCCCAGAAAGTTTACCAAGTGGCCGAGAACGTGGGCTACAGGGATGTGAAGTATTTTATCCGGCTGTTTCGGAAGGAGTACGGCACAAGCCCGGATGAATACCGCCATTTATCCGCTACCAGCATATAAGGAAGGGATGTTCATTGAGAAACCGCCGATTGATGCCGCGATTTCAGGATCTGAGCTATCGAACGAAGCTGATGTTGTCCTATGCCCTCATCGTCACCATTCCCCTAACGATACTTAGCTATAGATATTTTGTGTCAAGCAGCGGGTTTATTTCCGACTTTGCCAGACAGAACCTGTATTCTATTGTGAAGCAGAACAACGAAATCATGGACGCCGAGCTCGCCAGGGTCGAAGACAGCAGCCTCGCTTTGATCGCGGAGCAGGTTCTGTACGAACAATACCTCACTGCGGATCCGAAAGACGAATACCAAATGATCACGATGGAGAAAAAGGTAAGCCGGGCGCTGAATACATATTTTCCTGACTTGAAGCACATGTACTCCATCCACTTAATCACCAGCTATTCAGACATCGGGCCTACCGGTGCTACCGCCTTTATCCCTTATGAAGGGTTTAACCAAACAGCCCTGTATCAGGCTGCCGTACAAGCGGATGGGGGAATGGCCTGGGTCCCGACGTTTTCGTATGGTGACATGTTTCATCGGAATGCCGGGTCTCCCGTGCCCTCCGAGAACGTTCAGCTTCTGGCCGGCGTGCGACTGCTGAAATTGTTTCGGATCAATAACGGGGAGGTGATCGAGCTGCAGGGTGCAGCCGAACTTCCCGTGCTGGTCATCACCTATCAGCCCGATTATTACCGTTCCCGCTTCGCCAGCGTGCTCCCATCCACCGGGGCTTCTTTTTTTATCATGAGCCGGGACGGTCAGAGGGTAGCCGATTCGCAGGAAAAGGATTCCACGATGGATGAAACCTCATTGAAAAGAATGGCGGAGATGAAGAGCGGCACTCTCACGATCACAAGAAACGGTAAGCCGCTCATCGTATGCTTCGACACTTCCGATGTGACCGGCTGGATTTCCGGTGTCACGATCTCGCCGGAGGCGCTCGGCAGCGCCTTTTTGCCGGAGGTGAAGTCGTACACGTTCTATTTGACGCTGATCCTTCTGCTGGTCTCGCTTCTCTTGGCATTTTTTCTGGCCAACTCCATCACCAAACCCATTCAACAGCTGCTTCGAGCGATCAAAAAAACGGGAGAAGGGGAATTCGATACCCGCATCCCGGTCAAATCCTATAACGAGATGGGGCTGCTCATCCACAAGTACAATCAAATGAATGTTAAAATCAACAACCTGATCGAAGAAAACTATAAAGTGAAGCTGAGAGAAAAAGAAACCCAAATTATGTCCCTGAACATTCAGCTGAATCCGCATTTTCTGTATAACACGCTCAACATCATGAACTGGACGGCACTCGAGAACGAGCAAAACGAATTAAGTGCCATGATCGTCAGCCTGTCTTCCATGCTGCAGTATACTTCTGCAAGCAATCAGGACATCGGCGACCTGGAGGAGGACCTGAATTGGTTGAAGCATTATTTTTCGATTACCGAGCAGCGGTTTGAAGGCAAATTCACTGTGACCTATGACATCTCGCCTGAGCTGTATTCCTACAAGGTCCCAAAGCTGTTCCTGCAGCCCTTTGTTGAGAACGCCATCGTTCACGGCTTCGCCCGCCTGCACAGCGGTGGACAGATTGTGATCCGGGGGCGGCTTATTGGGGATGAGCGGATTTTCATGGTGGAGGATAACGGAATCGGCATCCCGCATCACAAACTGGCTGGTTTGACACGGGAAGAGAGCCGCTCTATCGGCATACGCAACGTTGATCAGCGAATCAAACTCATCTACGGTGATTCCTACGGCGTGACCGTAACCTCTGAAGAAGGCAGGGGAACGACCGTCATTATTAAATTGCCGGTATAAACAACACATAAAAATTGTCCACCATTCCAAAAATGTTTGAATTTTTTTTGATCCTCCGCTTTTTTACAATGAATTTACAAACATCAATTCCATGTGATTGGAGGGTAAAAGAATGAGAATTTCCAAATTTCTCGCTGGGATCGCTTTACCCGCTTTACTGGCTGTAACCGTTTCCCTATCGGGCTGTTCGGGCAGCGGAGGATCAGCCCAAAGTGAAGGAGGGAGCAAAGAAGGGGGCAAAGGGGAAGAAAAGGTCACCCTGAAGTTTGCTTTCTGGGGAGACACGATCGAAAAGAAAACGGTCACGGATGCGCTCAAAAGCTTTGAGCAAAAGACCGGCATTCAAGTGGAGCCTATGCACATTCCGGCGGACTATTTGACCAAGCTGACGACGATGGTCGCAGGCAATGTCGCACCAGACCTCGGATATTTATCATCCGGAGCGGCACTAAGCTGGGGGAAAGACGGGAAGCTGCTGAACCTGGCTCCGCTGATCGAGGAGGACAAGGAATTCAAGAAGGAAGATTACCTGGATCAAGTATGGTATGAAATCGAACCGGGCAACACGATCGGCATGAGTACGGCTGTAGAAGGATACGGACTCATGTACAACAAGGATATGCTCCTTGAGGCGGGTGTCGAGCTTCCTCCCACGCAGGCAGATAAGGCATGGGACTGGGACACGTTCATTGAGTACGCAAAGAAGCTGACCCTGGACGATCAGGGACGAAACGCGCTTGACCCTAATTTTAATCCGAATAAGATCAAGCAGTTCGGCCTCCAATACGATCCGTACAACATGATGGCAGCGGTGGTCTCGAACGGCGGTAATTTCCTGACGGAAGACGGAAAAGGATTCGGGCTGGCGAAGCCGGAGGCGATTGACGCGATTCAAAAGCTGGCGGACTTAATGTATGTGCACCACGTATCGCCGACGCCGCTGCAGACCAAGAGCCTTCCTGACATGGCGCTCCAGACCAAGAAGGTCGCCATGACCGTATCCGGCAACTGGGCGCTCCAGGCTTTTGCAGAACAGGATTTCAATCTTGGGGTCGGTGTCCTGCCTAAATTAATGAAGAGCAACACGCTTCTGGACGGCGCGCCGACGGTCATTTTCAAATCAACCAAGCATCCGAAAGAGGCATGGATGCTGTATAAGTACATGGCGGATCCGGAATCGGTGCTGCCGCTGATTGAAGGCGGCTTGTGGATGCCGCTCAAGAAAGAGTGGTATACGAATCCGGACCTCATCAATAAATGGGCGTCGGGGAACAAGGCTCACCCGGAGGGATACACAGATGCTTTCATGAAACAGACGATTGAAAACGGCATCCGGACCCCTGGCTTTGAAGTGAAGAACCTGGATAAAATCAATGCGCTGGTGACCCCTGCCCTTGACTTGGTTTGGACCGGCAAGAAGTCAGCGGAGGAAGCACTGAAAGAGATCGAACCTAAAGTACAGCCACTGATTGAAGGCTATTACGGCAAATAACCCCGTCCGAACGAACCGATCCAGAAAGGAGGGATTCCCATGCTGCACAAACGCCGTATCGCCGTGGCGGGCATTCTCTTCGCCCTGCCCAGCATCTTTGGGATTATGCTGTTTGTCATTCTGCCCATGCTCACCAGCTTGCTGCTCAGCTTTACGGATTACCGGATCGTGAATACGCCCAAATTCATCGGGTTTACGAATTATAAGCGGCTTTTCGACGGAACGGATCCTTATTTTTACAATTCGCTGTGGGTGACCTTTAAATACGTCATTCTCCGCGTTCCGCTCGGACTGATCGTCTCATTTATCGCCGCTTTCCTGCTGAACATGGAATTTATCCGCGGCAAATCGGTGTTCCGCACGATCTTCTATTTGCCGGCGATCGTGCCGGCCGTCGCGTCCTCGATGATCTGGATCTGGCTGTTCAGCCCGGACCTCGGACTGTTCAACAGCTTCCTTGAAGCGCTGAATCTGCCCACCTTAAATTGGCTGTACTCTGAAAATACGGTGGTTCCTTCCATTGTGATCATGAGCCTGTGGGGGATGGGAAGCACGATCATTATTTTCCTGGCAGGACTCCAGGGTGTACCCAGATCCTTGTATGAAGCCGCCATCGTAGATGGTGCAGGTGCGGTCCGAAAGTTCCGCCATATCACCATTCCAATGATGACGCCGATCATTTTCTTCAACCTGATCATGGGGTCAATCGGGGCTTTCCAAGTGTTCACGGAAGCCTTGATTATGACGCAGGGAGGACCGAATAACGCCAGCTTGTTCTACAACTACTACATTTACCGTCAGGCTTTTCAGTTCGGCGAAATGGGGCAGGCCTCAGCCATCGCCTGGATCCTCTTTATCATCATCCTGATTGTCACGGCGATCTTTTTCCGGACATCCAAGTCCTGGGTATTTTACGAAAGTGAGGTGTAGCGCCCATGAGGAAAAGCCGCCGGGTCTCGCAGATTATCGTATACGCCATTCTCATCCTGGGGAGTGTATTCTGTTTGCTGCCATTGTTCTGGTTAGTGCGCAGCTCCATGATGTCGTCCATGCAGATTTTCGAGATGCCGCCCAAATGGATTCCCTCGCCGTTCCGGTTTCAAAACTATACGGAGGCGCTGACGACCATCGATTTTCTCCGTTTTTTTCGGAACACCTTGACCATCACCGCCAGCTGCCTGATCGGTGCGCTCATCAGCAGCTCACTCGGGGCATACAGCTACGCAAGACTTGACTGGCCGGGGAAGAAGTTTTTCTTTGGACTGCTGCTCGCCAGCATGATGCTTCCCGGCGCGGTCACGCTGATCCCCACTTTTATCGGGTGGAGGCTTGCCGACCTGATTAACACTTACGTGCCATTGATATTGCCGGTTTGGTTCGGTTCCGCATTCGACATCTTTTTGCTGCGGCAGTTTTATGCCGGCATCCCGAGAGATCTCGATGAAGCGGCTTATGTGGATGGCGCCGGCCCTTGGACGATTTTCTGGCGGATCATCATTCCATTATCCAAACCGCCTCTGATCGTCATCGGCTTATTCTCGTTCATGAACTCGTGGAACGATTTCATGGGACCGCTTGTGTACTTGAACGAAGAAAGCAAGTTTACGCTGGCGCTAGGGCTGCAAATGTTCCAGTCGCTTCACAGCGCGCAGTGGCATCTGCTTATGGCAGCCTCCACCGTGGTTATCCTGCCGGTCATTATCGTGTTTTTCATCGGCCAGCGGTATTTTATCGAGGGGATTACGCTGACCGGCATGAAGGGATAAGGAAGTAATTTTGCAGATTTGTGCAGCCGTCATTCAACATAGTTGAATGTTGTTACATTAGATTGATTATGAAGAAACCATTGCATCCTGTGCTGCTGCGAGGATGAATAAGGAGCGTGAACCTAACATGGAAGCACAGCGCCTCGTCAAGTTAAGGGAAGAGCTTGAACGTCAAGGTATCGACGGACTTTTGATTTCCAGCCCGTATAACCGCAGATATATGACCGGATTTACGGGAACAGCCGGCTTTGTCGCCATAACGAAGAAGCATGCATGGCTGATCACCGACTTTCGTTACACCCGTCAAGCAACGGAACAGGCCAAAGAATACCAGGTTGAACAGCATACGGGCCAGCCGCTTGAATTGATCCGGGAGAAGCTAAGTGCTGCAGGAGTGCGTAAGGTCGGGTTTGAGCAAGATCATCTCACGTACGCATCATACCAAACCTATGTTGAAACCTTTCAGGGTTTTGAACTGATCCCGACGCAAAATCTTGTGGAAAAGCTGCGCGGAATCAAAGATGAGCGGGAGCAGGAGCACATTCGAAAGGCGATCGATATTACGGACATGGCCTTTAAGCATATTCTGGGCTACATGAAGCAGGGCGTTACCGAAATGGACGTTGCCACGGAGCTTGAATACTTTATGCGCAAAAACGGAGCCGTCTCGTCCGCGTACCCGACGATCGTGGCTTCCGGCGTCCGTTCGGCGCTGCCGCATGGCCTGGCCAGCTCAAAGCCGCTGGGAATGAACGAATTTGTGACGCTCGATTTCGGTGCGAACTATGGGGGATATTGTTCCGATCTGACGCGGACGGTTTTTATTGGTGATCCGACGGAGCGGCATCAGGAGATTTACCAGATTGTGCTTGAAGCCAATCGAAAGACCTTGGAAGGCTTAAAGCCGGGGATGACCGGAAAGGAAGGGGACGCTTTGGCTAGAGACTGCATTGCCGGCTATGGATATGGGGAGTATTTCGGACACGGGCTCGGTCATGCGTTTGGCCTGGAGATCCATGAACTGATGCGCTTTTCCGAAAAGACGGAGGATTTGCTGGAGCCCGGCATGGTTTTGACCGTTGAACCCGGTATCTATTTGCCCGGCTTTGGAGGCGTCCGCATTGAGGATGACATTCTCGTGACAGACACCGGGATTGAAGTGCTGACGAAATCAAACAAAGAGATGATTGTCCTATAAAACGAAAGAAGTGATTGCATCCATGCGTGATGAAACCGCAGAAGTCGTCATCATCGGGGGAGGGATCATCGGCATGTCCATTGCCTACTATGCCGCGAAAGCCGACATGGACGTTCTCGTCGTGGAACAGGGGGAAATCGCCGGCGGGACCTCTTCCAAATGCGACGGCAACATCCTCGCCATCGACAAGGACCCGGGATTCGACAGCCAGATGTCGCTGAAGTCGCAGGAATTGGTCAAGGAGTGGGTACAGGATCTCGATGAGGAGTTCGAATACCGGGCTCCCGGAAGCATTCTGGTCTGTGAGACGGACGAAGAGATGATCGCCGCCGAATCCTGGGTCGCACGCCAGCGTGAAGCCGGCCTGCCCTTCCGCATGCTTGATCAGAAGGATTTAAGGGACGAATGGCCTTACATGGCCGAAGACCTGCCAGGCGGATTGGAATGCGCGACGGATTCAACGGTCAATCCGGTGCTGCTGACCTACTCGCTGGCGTCCACAGCCCGGCGATATGGGGCAAGGCTTCGAACCCATACGCCCGTCACCGGCATTCAGCTTGACGAGGGAAGGAAAGTACGCGCCGTCGAAACCTCGGAGGGCAGAATCCGCACGAGCATCGTCATTAATGCGGCCGGGGTATGGGCGAAGCATATCGGACGGATGGTGGGCATCGAGATTCCGATCGAGCCCCGCAAGGGACATATTCTTGTCGCATCCCGGTGGGCGAACATCGGGAAACGGAAGGTGATGGAGTTCGGATATTTGATGAGCAAATTCGGCGGTGCCCGTACCGTGGACCCCAAATTCGACCGATATGGCGTTGCGCTCGTCTTCGAGCCTACCGCTTCGCAAAACTTCCTGATTGGCTCCAGCCGCCAATTTGTAGGGATGAACAGCGGTGTAGATCAGCAGGTCATCAGCTTGATCGCGGAAAGAGCCATTCGTTTTTTCCCTGTGCTGGAACAGATTCCGCTCCTGAGAACCTATGCGGGACTGAGGCCGTGGACGGCGGATCATCTGCCGA
Source organism: Paenibacillus favisporus (assembly GCF_040545415.1). Classification (NCBI taxonomy): domain Bacteria; kingdom Bacillati; phylum Bacillota; class Bacilli; order Caryophanales; family Paenibacillaceae; genus Paenibacillus; species Paenibacillus favisporus. The sequence continues at coordinate 168,985 of NZ_JBEPLV010000009.1, forward strand.
TCGTTTCCGCAATCGACGAAGTCCCCGGATTCTATGTGGCCGCGGGGCATGAAGGGGACGGAATCAGCCTGGCCGCCGTAACCGGGAAAGTGATCAGCGAAATGCTGAGCGGGGCCGAGACCTGCATTCCGGTGGACCGTCTTCGGTATGACCGCTTCCGTAGCATGCCACACCGTCAGGAGGTGATTCGATGAGATGGTCCAAGATGGTCACCACGATCGACACGCATACCGGCGGGAATCCGACCCGGACTGTCACGTCCGGGGCTCCGGAGCTTTTCGGGAAAACGATGACCGAGAAGATGGTCTACATGTCCGAGCATCATGACGATTTCCGCCAAGCACTGATGTTCGAACCCCGCGGGCACGAGGTCATGTCCGGCTGCATCTTGACTCCGCCATGCGATGAGAATGCCGACATTGGGGTGGTGTTTATCGAAACCGGCGGGTATTTGCCGATGTGCGGTCACGATACGATCGGACTCTGCACGGCGCTGATTGAGGCGGGATATTATCCGGCAACCAAGGACGTCATCCGGCTTGACACGCCGGCCGGCCTTGTGGAAGCCAGGCTTACGATCGAGAAGGGGAAGGTCAAACAGGTCACTTTTACGAATATTCCGTCTTTCCTCTACAAGCAGGATGTCCGGGTGCAGGTCGGCGACCTTGGGGAGGTCTCCTTGGATCTTGCTTACGGCGGCAATTTTTACGGGCTCGTCGATGCCCGATCACTGCATTTGCCGCTGGTTCCCCAGCGGGCTTCCGAGATCGTCCGCACCGCCGTTCGGATCCGGGATGCGGTAAATCACAAGCTTGAAATCGTCCATCCCGAAATTCCTGTCATTCGCGGACTGACCCATATCGAGTTCTACAGCGATCCGGTATCGCCAGTGGCCCACTGCCGGAATACGGTCGTCGTCCCTCCCGGGGGGATTGACCGCTCCCCCTGCGGAACGGGAACATCCGCCAAAGTAGCCGTGCTGCGTGCCAAGGGCGAACTGGCAATCGGAGAGGAGTTCGTCCATGAGAGCATCGTGGGTTCGATGTTTCGCGCCCGTGTCCTGGAGGACACGTCCGTCGGCCATCTGCCGGCCGTGATTCCGCAAATTTCCGGCTCGGCTTGGGTGATGGGCTTTCACCAATTCATTCTTCAGGAACGGGATGAACTGAATACGGGGTTCTTCCTGCTCTAAACATCACTACGACGGGGGCCAGCACTATGGAAACGAAAAAATGGTATGCGGCGATCGATGTGCATTCCTGCGGACAGCCGCTGCGGATCATCACGGGCGGCCTGCGGCCATTGGCCGGTTCGACGATGCGCGATAAGGCTGTATTCTTCCAGCGGCATGAGGATGACGCAAGGAAGCTGCTGATGTCGGAGCCGCGCGGCCACTATGCAATGACCGGTGCTATCGTTACAGCGCCGGTGACGCCGGAAGCGCGATTCGGTTTGCTGTTCCTGAACCAGCAAGGACTTGCATCCGTCAGCGGGCACGGAATCATCGCCGCGGTCACGGCTTGGACCGCGACGGGGCAAATCGCCCCGTCCGATGCGGCGACGGGTATACTGATTGATTGCCCGTCGGGAACCGTCCAGGTGGTCGCTGAAGTGGAGGGAGACGAGGTTCGGTCGGTGTCGTTCCGGAATGTGCCCAGTTATGTGCACACAGAGCGACTTCCTGTGACGATCCAAGGGAGGGAAATCAGGGTGGACGTCGCTTTCAGCGGTGAATTTTTTGCCGTGGTGGATATAGGCGAGTTCGGAGCGACTTCCTTGGAGCCCCATCAGCTTAGGGAATGGGCAGGTATGATCCGCAGTGAAGCTGAAAGCCGGCTTGAACTTCAGCATCCGCAGCTTGGTTGGATATCCGATATTCACGGCGTGTTCTTCTATCAGCGGAATGAGCGTGATCGTCTGTCCTTCCGCAGCGCATGCGTCTTTGCCGGAGAGCAGCTTGACCGGTCGCCGGGCGGTGCTGGAGTATGCGCTCATTTGGCGGTCCTTAGCTCCCGCGGACGGCTCGAACCCGGACAGCAGGCTGTGTATCAGGGGATCAGCGGGGTTCAGGTCATAGGAAGCATCGCCAGAGACAGCCTTCTGGCTGGCAATAAAACCATCATTCCACAGCTAACGGGAACCGCCTATGTACTTGGTTTCATGAATTTCGTATTGGATCCGGATGACCCGCTGCCGGATGGGTTCTTACTGAATTAGCCTTATAAATATCAACTTGAATCATGAGAGGAGACATCTTGATATGCCAAGATTTGAAGGGGTTTATGTTGCGATTGTCACACCGTTTACAGCCGCATTTGAAGTGGACTACAAGCGTCTAGCTGAGCTGTGCGACTGGCTTATCTCGCAGGGCGTCCACGGCTTGGTTCCGACAGGATCGCTAGGGGAATATGCCACGTTGACAAATGAGGAGCGGGCTAAGGTCGTAAATACCGTCATTGAAGCCGCAGCGGGACGCGTACCGGTTGTCGTCGGTTCAGCGGCGCCATCCACGAGGCAAGCCGCCGAGTGGGTCCGGCATGCCAAGGATTCGGGCGCTGCAGGCGTGATGGCCCTGCCGCCGATCCAGTACCGTCCACTGGAACATGAAGTTATTGCCCATTATGAAGCGCTGAATGAAGTCGGGCTGCCGATGATCGCCTACAATAATCCCCATGATTATAAGGTTGATTTGACGCCGCAGCTGCTCGCCAGGCTTTCGAGACTGGAGCATCTCGTGGCGGTGAAGGAGTTTTCGGGCGATATCCGCAGGGTGCACGACATCCTGGAATATACCGAATTGGATGTGCTGATTGGCGTCGACGACTTAGCTATGGAAGGTCCGCTGATGGGGGCCGTGGGCTGGATTTCCGGGGTGCCGAACGCGCTGCCTAAGGAAGGCGTGGAGCTTTTTAATCTGGCTAGACAAGGGAAGGTTCAGGAAGCGACCACGCTATACCGCCGCTTGCTCCCATTGTTCCATTATGATGCGAGTCCCCAGTTAGTGCAGTCGATCAAGTACATGATGGAGCTTGCCGGATTCCCGGTCGGTCCAACCAGACCTCCGCGTCTTCCACTTCCGGAATCTGAGTACGAAGCGATTCAAAGGGCATTTGAGCATGCGGTTAACCACCAACCTGCCGGTGAAGCGAAGAGCTCATAAGAAGAGATTGAAAAAGGAGGGTTAGCGTATGGTACACAGCCGAAATTGGATTGGCGGAGAGTGGATCACCCCCGCGCCGGATGAGCTGGCCGTGAAGAACCCGTCCAACATTCATGAGGAGATCGGGGTGCTTCATCTGTCGGATGCATCGCATATCGCCCAGGCGGAGCAGGCAGCCCGAGCCGCATATCGTTCCTGGTCCCGTTTGACCGGTGCCGCCCGAGGTGAGCATTTGTATCGCATGGCGGCTGCGCTCGAGTCCGCCTCCGCGGATGTCGCCCGCCTCGCCAGCATGGAAATGGGGAAGCCGATCACCGAAATGCAAGGCGAAGTCATCCGGGGGGTCAACCTGCTTCGGTATTACGCGGCGGAAGGCGTCCGCTCTAACGGAGTGGTCATCCCCGCAAGCGAGCCGAACGTGCTCCAGCATACGAAGAAGGTTCCCTTGGGCGTGGTAGGTGTCATTACGCCATGGAATTTCCCGGTGGCGATCCCGTTATGGAAAATCGCACCTGCGCTCATTTGCGGCAATACGGTGGTCTGGAAGCCGGCAGAGAACGCCTCATTGACCGCCACCCTGCTGTGCGAAGTGTTTGCGGCAGCAGCTCTCCCGCCAGGCGTCCTGAACCTGGTGGTCGGCAAAGGAAGCAGGATCGGCGACGCCCTTCTGGAGCAGATTTCCCTTGATGCCGTAAGCTTTACTGGCTCAACGGCGACAGGAACCCGCATCGCCCAAATTTGTGCGAAACGAAACATCAAGTATCAGACTGAAATGGGCGGGAAAAATGCAGCCGTGATCCTGAATGACGCCGACCTGGAGAAGACGGTCCCGATGATTGTGAGCGGCGCGTATCGTTCGGCCGGCCAGAAATGTACGGCAACCAGCCGAATCATCATTGAATCCGGAATTTATGACGCTTTTATTGAAGCGATGAAGAAGGCGATCGATGGAATCAAGCTGGCTCCATCGCTGGATCCGTCGGCTTATCTTGGACCTGTCGCTTCCGCAAGCCAGTATGAAGCGGTGATGTCCTATGTGAAGCTTGCGCGGGACCAGGCTGAAATCGTAGCCGAAGGCCGCTCTGCCGAGGCGAACGAAGAAGGGTATTATATTCCGCCGATCGCAGCAGCCGGCGTCGATCCAAGCCATCCATTGATTCAGGAAGAAATTTTCGGACCGGTTACCGCGATGTTGAAGGCTGCCGATTTCGACGAGGCGATCGCCTTATGCAATCAATCCCTGTACGGACTCAGCGCTTCATTGTTTACCCGGGATTTGTCTTACGCGCATCGTTTCCTGGATGATGCTCAGGCCGGGATGGTCCGCGTCAACCAGGAAACGGCGGGTGTGGAATATCAATCCCCGTTCGGAGGCTTGAAGCTGTCGAGCTCACATTCGCGCGAGCAGGGGCAAGCCGCGCTCGATTTTTATACCGAGCTAAAAACCTGCGCCATCCGGTATTGGTAGGAGGCCGGCGATGAATACATCCAACCTGATCGTTTGCCGTTGTGAAGAAGTGACCATGGAACAATTGGAGGAAGCCTACCAATCGGGCTGCTGTACAGCCAGGCAGATCAAGATGAAGACGAGAGCGACAATGGGAGCCTGCCAGGGCCGAGTATGCAGACAGATGCTCGACGCCTGGGTTCATTTGAAGAATCCGCAGTTACCCCGGGATGCGGAGCAGCTGTCTTACCGTCCGCCGATCCGTCCTGTCACGTTCGGGCAGCTGGCGAAGGGAGAGGTGTAATGGACAGAATCGAAAATCATCCGATCTTGGGACCGAGGAAAACCAAGCGGGAATCCGTAGATTTTACGTTTAACGGGGAGAAATGGGCCGGGCTGAAAGGCGAGCCGATCGCGGCAGCGCTGCTCGCCGTGGGCATACGGACACTGCGTCGGCATGAGGAATCTGGCAGCCCCCGCGGTCTGTACTGCTCTATCGGCCACTGTATGGAGTGCCGCCTGAACGTGCAGGGCAAAGGCACGGTAAGAGCCTGCCTGACTCCTTTGGAAGCGGGGATGTGCATCTCTGAAGGGGAGCGGCTTCCCAATGAGATTACGGGGAGGAGGCTACCATGACGCCGGTGATTCCTTTTGATCTGTTGATCGTCGGTGCCGGCCCGGCAGGATTGTCGGCGGCTGTGGAAGCTGCTAGCCGCGGTCTCTGCGTTGCCGTGGTGGACGAATTCCCTGAACCAGGAGGCCGCATGTTAGGGCAGTTTCACGAGGAGAAAGGGCATTGGTGGGTCGGAAGACAGGTAGCCGAGCAGCTTCTCGACAAGTGCTCCGCGCTAGGAGTGAAGCTTCGGTGCGGAGTATCCGTCCACAGCATACTGCGAAGCGGCGCCGTTTGGGTCCTGAAGACCTCAGAAGGATCTATGCAGGCCAGGAACGTTCTGCTCGCCACCGGAAGTGCCGAAATTCCCCACCCCCTGCCGGGGTGGACGCTGCCGGGTGTCATGTCGATTGGCGCCGCACAGGTGATGGCCAATGTCCATTACGTCAAACCGGGACGCCGCGGCTTGATCATAGGCGTCAATGTGCTCGCCATGGCGATCTCCCGCGAGCTGTCGGTGAGCGGCGTTTCGATCGCAGGGATTGTCCTGCCCGGGATTGGGCCGATAAACGGCAAAGAAGCATCGCCAAAAGAGAGCCTGAAGGAACTGATGGGATTGGCCCATTTGGCGCCGTCACCGCTGATGAGGATCGGAGGAAAAGCTGCAAACGCTTTGGGGATGGCGGGTTTCGTATCGAGGTTCATTCCAAGGAGCGGGATCAAGATTTGGGATATCCCCTTACGTTTGCGAACCGTTGCCGTATCCATTAACGGGCGCAGCCAGGTTCAATCGGTCACACTTGCGGATGTCAACGGAGAAGGCGCCGTTATTCCGGGAAGCCAGCGGGAGGAGCTTGTTGATTTTGTGGCGATTGCCGGAGGGTTATACCCTTTGGCCGAATTGGCGTCGGTAGCCGGCTGCCCGTTTGTGTATGCGGAAGAGCTGGGGGGCCACGTACCGGTTCACGATGAGCATATGCGGACTCCGGTCGAAGGGATGTACGTAGCCGGAAATATTACCGGAATCGAGAGCGCGCTGGTAGCCATGGCTCAAGGACGCCTTGCGGCCGCCACGATTTGCGGTGACACTGGCCTGCTCGGTCAACATCTTGAGCGCGAAGTGCTGGAAGCCATACAGGATGTCCGACGCGTGCGCGCCTCCGCGCTCATTCAATTCCGGCCGGGCATCCAGGAGGCCAGGGATCAATTTTACCGGAAATGGGGCAGGTTTCAGAGGGATAAGCAAGGGTTAAAGGAGGAGGGATGACATGAGTTCCATTCATGATGACGAAATGATCGTCTTAAAAGACATGGAAGCCCTGTATCTGGGTAATCTCGGCACAGTCGAATTCGACATCAACCTGCCCAGGGAAGGAAAGTACGGATCGCAGATCTCCTGGCAGTCGGGAGACAGCCGGTTCATCAAGGATGACGGCAAGGTGACCCGTCCAAAATACGGTCTCGGCACACGAACCGTTCCGCTGATTGCGACGTTCCGCTATGGAGAAAGCATAAAGGAACAAGTGTATCATGTGACCATTTTGGAAGAAGAAAATAACATCAAAGTTTCCCGGATTTATCCCATATCCCTGAGGGCTGAACTCGGTGAGGTGGTATATTTGCCTTCCGTCGTGGTGGTTGAAACCGAAGAGCATGAGGTCATAACCCATGCTGTGAATTGGGAAGGCGGGGAAGAACGCTTGTTTCAAGAAACCGGACCTGAAGCCGCACGAGGCTTTCTCAAGGATACGGAAATTCCGGTCACTGCGGAAATTTTGGTTCAAGCCAAAGTGGATCAGGAGAAGATGGATCCGCTTCCGAGTGTAAAAAGCTTTTCTCCAAGCACAGTCCGGCTTGGCAGCGACACAGCCTTTCAGGCTGCTCAAAACCGAAGCCTGGCATTTCTGAAATCCGTCAATGATGATCAGATGCTGTATAATTTCCGGGCTGCTGCCGGATTGGATACGAAGGGTGCCCCGGAAATGCTCGGCTGGGATTCGCCGGATTGTTTGCTCAGAGGACATACGACAGGGCATTACCTGTCCGCACTGGCACTCTGCTACGCGGCAACAGGGGATAGATACATCAAGAAAAAGGCGGAGTATATGATCGGCTCGTTAGAGGAATGCCAGCAGGCTTTTTCCATAAAACCCGGTTATCATGAGGGATTCCTGAGCGGTTACTCCGAGGAGCAGTTTGACCGCTTGGAATCATTTACGAGATATCCGGAAATTTGGGCGCCTTATTATACGCTCCATAAAATCCTCGCCGGGTTGCTTGACGTGCACCGTCATCTGGGCAGCGACACCGCACTCGGGATCGCCGACCGTCTCGGCGACTGGGTATATCACCGATTAGGCAGGCTGCCCAACCATGTGCTGAAAACGATGTGGAGCATGTACATCGCCGGCGAGTTCGGCGGAATGAACGATTCGCTTGCGGAGCTGTATCAATTGACGCGTAAATCAAGCCATCTGGCGGCGGCTAAATGGTTTGACAATGACCGGCTGTTCGTTCCGATGCAGGAGCGCATCGATGCGCTCGGCGGGCTCCACGCCAATCAGCATATACCGCAGGTCATCGGTGCCCTGAACATTTTCCGGGCTACCGGCGAGAAAAAATATTATGAGATCGCCCATTTCTTTTGGCATGCGGTGACGAACGCCCACATCTATTCGATCGGAGGAACGGGTGAAGGCGAAATGTTTCGGCAGGCGGGCAAGATCGGGGAATACCTCAGCGATAAAACCGCTGAAACCTGCGCCTCCTATAATATGTTAAAGCTGACAAAGGAATTGTTCGGTTATGAACCTGCGGCGAAATACATGGATTATTACGAACGGACGATGTTTAATCATATCCTGGCTTCGGGCGACAGCAAACCAACGGGAGGAAGCACGTACTTCATGCCGCTAGAGCCAGGAGGCAGAAAGTCATTCGATTCGACAAGCAACACCTGCTGCCATGGCACCGGTTTGGAAAACCATTTTAAGTATCCTGAAGCGATCTATTTTTACGATGAGCAGTCGCTGTTCGTCAATCTCTTTGTGTCTTCCACCTTAGATTGGGAGGAGAAGGGGATAACCATTGCACTTTCTGCACAGAAGCATGAACCAGGGGAGATTACACTGCGGATACAGAGTGATGGCAGGTTTATTTTGAAAATCCGCCGACCTTACTGGAGCCCGGAAGGCGGCATCGTGGAGATCAACGGCCGCCAGGTCGATTACATGCCGGGGCCAGACGGTTATTGGTCCCTAGATCGGGATTGGAAGGACGGCGATGTAATTCAATTGAGGCTCGACTGCCGGATTCGGCTGGAGTCGGCTCCTGACCGGAAAGAATGCGTATCGCTTGCTTACGGGCCGTTTATTTTGGCTGCGGTTTCGGACTCGAAAGAGTTCCTGCGGCTTCCGCTTCAGGAAGGAGTGCTGGACAGCCAATTCGTCAAGGAAACCGGACCGCAAGGGCTCCAATTTCGCTATATAAAGGACGACGTAACGTTTATTCCGCTGGCAGATGTCCAGAACGAGAGCTATCACGTTTACTTCTTGGCTGAAGGATCAACAAAGGATCAGCGATAAAACAAATTGTGGCAAGTCCTATATGGGAATTTTTCTCTGCCTAATTCAATCCGATTAAAGCCTTAACGCCGCTGGTAATATACCGGCGGCGTTAAATTTTCTATCCTATAGGTCGTCGATGTCTGAATCCAAACGGCGAACCTGGCGGGAAGATAGCGTCCACATCGCTCCAAGTAGCAGCAGAATACCGCTTACGACGAAGATGAACCCAATCCAGGTCCCATTTTCTGAACCGATGATCCAGGTAAGCCAAGGGGACAGCTTCGTCCCAGGGAGGAGCCTTTCGAGCCATTGATCGGCCAGCGGTCCCGTAATAAGGAAGGACAAGGGTGCCGTGACGGCACATAACTGGCCATATGCGGCAAATACCCGTCCTTGAAGGGAAAGGGGCGTTTTGCGCTGCAAAATGGAGTAAAACAAAGCCCCTGTCATCGCAAGTGGAAGCATAAGCAGAAATACGGCGGCTCCCAGCATGATGACATGAGTGCTCGTTCCGAGCAGAACAAACATCAAGGAGGTGAGGATTGAGCCGGTGAAGATGAACCTGATTTTATACCGAAAATGTCCCCACCATACAGCAGCAGCCGCACCGGCCAAAGCACCGGCATTCATTGCTCCCAACAGCAAGGTCAAGGCGTCGCTGCTCCCCGTACGCTGCAGGAAAAAAGGGATAGCCAGTTCAAGCGGCCCGTTGAGAATAAAATTCCACCATCCAAAATAAAGAAACAAATAGAACAGCGGTTTGTTTTTCCACAAAAATCGGAATCCTTGAATGGCATCGTTCCATATGCGGATTTTCTCCAGCGGTCTCTCTTTGTGCTTCATTTCAGGCAGCGGAAGTAAAGCGACCACGCCGGTTCCTACCAGGAAGGTGAGCAGGTCCGCCGCCAAGATGATGCTAATTCCATACGGTTCGTAGAGTAAACCAGTCAACGAAGGGGCGATCACCCCTGCAAGCGGAAAGAGTAGCTCTTTCATGGCATTCATGCGATCCAGCTCTTCATCCCTCACCATAAGCGGAATCATGGCTGAGGTTGCCGTGCTCTGCAGCGCCACAAACAATCCCTGCACGGCAGCAATGCCATAGACCGGCCACAGCGTGGAATGAATGTTCATGAGGCAGATCACGAGCAGCAGAGTACAGACCGCCTGGCCTGTATCTCCGGCAATAATGGCCGTTTTGCGCTTCCAACGGTCAGCAGCGATGCCGATCCAGCCGCCCAAAAACAAGAGGGGAAGCTCATTGAAAAGTGAAAGCAGTAGCAATGGGGTCGATTGACCCGTTTCATGGAATAATTTTAGCCCGATCGCAATAGAGGTCATGCGGCTTCCCAACATGGAAAAACCCTGCAAACCGAAAAAAACGTAAGGTAAAGCTTTAGAAGGGTACATGGCTATTCTCCTTTTACGGCAGCAAAAAAAAGCTCCCATGGAACTACAGATCCACGGAAGCTTGTAGCTTCGGTACTGAGGAGCGCGAAAGGGCGCCTGCCTTGGGCCGAAGTGCTGCTTGTTGTTCTGATGTTCTGAAGTGGGAAGCAGGAATAAGGCGCAGCGAATCAAAGCTCTGCGGATTGACAGAACGTTAAAGATGGCGATTTCCTGCTTTCGTATGCGATTAAGCCTGCGCTTCAGAACGACCAGTGAGGAGCATATCCTGTCGATTCCCCTTTTGTTTCCGATTGTAAGTGTACATATTTTATCACGCCGATTTTCTGTAGACAATATGACTTAAGTGTCGATGTAAATAAAATTTCGTTTGAACTCGAGGGTATCCGTTTGCCTCATTCATTGCCCGTCCGGAGAACTTTAATGACCGCAGCAAGCTCTTCGTTTTCGTATCCGGCTTGTATCGCCTTTTCGTATAATCCCATGGCGAAATTGGGGAAATCCGGATTGATCCGTGCTTCGCGCGCCTGCTTCACCCATAACTCTGCCGTTGACATGCAGGTTTTAACCGAGCTTTGGGGCTGATCATAAGTCTCTGACTGAATCACTTCTCCTTCATGCTTGATCATTTGCCCGAAAACAGGGGAGATGTCGGCTATCATAGAACCAAACGCATCGATCCGGTGGCCTTCGGATTCAAGAATGCGCGCGCCGTGAAAGAATCCGAACATCGAGCCGAACATCGTGGAAAGGGCGGCCAAATCCCATGCTGAGGCAGATCCAACCGATTCGCCCAGATATATCAGGTTTCCGGCTAAAATTCTAAGAACCGGCTCACTCCGCTGGTATGCTTTTTCCGAACCTGACAGGAATATAGGTGTATCAGGCATTCCTATCTGAGGAGGTGTTGCCATAATGGCACCGTCCAGATAAACGGCACCCTGCTCATGAGCCCACGCCTCGCTGTTCCGTGCGTCTTGAGGAGTTCCCGTGCTGAGCTCCACCAATAACTTACCGTTCATTCTAGCGGCCACATTCTCTGATCCCAAAATGCTCCGCGATATCTCATAGGTTGCCACGCATACGATAATGATTGGGCTGGCGTTCACAGCAAGTGCGGCATCAGGTTCAAAAACCGCTCCTTCCTGAACGAGAGCCCTTGCCTTCTCGCTTGTCCGGTTCCAGACCGTCACCTTCTTGCCGCTGCGCAGCAAAGTCCGGGCTAACGCTGAACCCATAGGACCCGCCCCAATAACCGTTATATCACTCATGTTTGTTGATTCCTCCCCGTGTATTCTGCCGTAGCTTCGTGTGTGGTAACGTCCCTCGGCAATATCATTGTAAGGCAGGATCGACTTGGCGTATAATGATTGAAAATCATGCAAGCATCATTATTATTGATACCGAAATGAGGGTTGGTCGTAAATGGAGCTATCGGATCTGAAGGTGTTTCTGGCCATCGCAGAAGAACGGAACATTTCCCGGGCTGCCGAACGATTGGGCTATGTACAATCGAATGTGACGGCAAGGATTCGCAAGTTGGAAGAAGAGCTAGGTCTTCCCTTATTTTACAGACATCCTAAAGGTGTAACGTTGACCGATAAAGGAGTGACCTTCAGTGAATACGCGAAGAACATTCTGAATTTGTCGGAAGAAGCGGTGCAAGTCGTTAAAGAAACGGAATTTCCTAGCGGACCGCTTGCGATCGGTGTGGTGGACAGCGTAACTTGTCTGGATTTCATGGATACCCTGGCTGAATTTCAACGTCAGTATCCCGATGTTTCGCTGTCCATTTGGTCCGGGACATCATCGGATCTTCTGACTAAAGTGCTGGACCATCAATTGGATGGAGCGTTCGTGATCGGCGAATTTGACTCTCCGCACCTGGTATCTGAACATATCCAGCGCGAAGAGTTAACTTTGGTAACCCCGTCACATATGCGCGGGTTCCCGGATTTGTCACAGATGAGATGGGCCGTATCACCGGCAGGCTGTCCATTCAGGCGGGCATTGGAGGCCTGGCTGCGAAACGAGGGAGTTTCTTTCGATAACATCATCGAATTCAGCTCGCTGGAGACGCTGATCGGATGCGTACGCTCCGGACTTGCTTCCACGCTGCTGCCGGCTTCCGTCTTAGCAGGGGACTACTCAGCGTTTGGGGCATTTCCGATTCCCGAACAGTACAGATATACTCAGACCTGTCTTATCCGTCGCAAAGATCGTTATTCCAGCAAAGCGTTCATTGCATTCTCCAAATTGATACTCGATGCAATGGCTGTGTAATGATGGAGTGGAAAAAATCAGACAGCGTCTTTATAGGAGGTACACACGAAGAGCCGCCAATCAGGCGGCTTTTTTGCTGCATGTATGCGTGTCTGTTTTGCATCAGGATACCGTCGGCAGATGCTGTTCCAGCAACATCACCAATTGCTCAACCATCTCTTCTGGCGGATACGGCATCGAATTTACGATCCACCATTCCACCAGACCCGTGATTGCAGCCGCCACGAATTGTACCATGATCTCCCGATTCGCTCCTTGCGGAAGGCCATAAGTTTGGATCTGCTCCTCGACACCACTGATGATAAAAGCCATCATTTGGCCTCTGAACGCGTGGGTTCCTTTTCTTGTCAACAACGTTTCGTAGATGTGCGCATGCCGTTCCAAATATTCAAACGTTTCAAGCAGCGGGCCATCGGACGCAAACAAGGTTGTGTCTTTTCCAGGCATGCAGGTCTCGTACAGTTGCTTCAAGTAACTGTCGATACACTGATCCAGCAAGTCGTATTTGTCGGCATAGTGCAAATAAATGGTCCCCCGGTTCACATTGGCCCGATCTGCGATTTCGTTGATCGTAATATGCTCGATTTTTTTCTCCTCCAACAATTCGACGAAGGCTTTGAGTATCGCTTCCCGCGTTTTTGCAATCCGTCTATCCATCGTTTCTCCTTTTTTGAACACTCGATATGTGTTTGTTGATTTATCGACAAAAGCAAGAACATTACCGATTGATGCAGCTTTATCGCCTTGATATGCTAAGTCTAATCAACATTTGTTGATAAATCAATATTTGTTAAAATGCTGAAGCGGAGGAGTATTCATGAACATATTGGTATATGGGGCAGGCGTCTTAGGCAGCTACTTGGCGCATGTACTGGTGCGCGGAGGCCATGATGTGACAGTATTGGCCAGAGGCAAGCGGGCGGAGGAGCTGGAGCAGAGCGGCCTCGTTATCCGTCACTATTTTCAGCGCAAAACGACGGTCGACCAGGTCCGGGTTATTCGTACATTGGACGCTGAGGAAAGTTTCGATCTCATCTTTGTCGTCATGACCTATCCGGATTTTCCATCCGTGCTGCCAATACTGGCTGCGAATCAGAGCCGTCATATCGTTCTGGTAGGAAATAATGCGGATTCCAACAAGATGCAGCATGAATTGCAGCAAATGAGCCGGACCGATAAACAGGTCGCCTTTGGTTTCCAGATTAGCGCGGGCCGGAGGGAAAACGGACGCATCGTCTGCATCCGCGCAGGCGGGCAAATGGTACTGGGCGGGATTGACGGGCCGGTTTCTTTTCGGTCATTGCTGGAAAAAGCATTCGAAAGCACCAAATACAAGCTGGTGTTTCACGAGGATATGGACGCTTGGCTAAAGAGCCACATCGTTCCAATTTTGGCGATGAATGCTGCCTTGTTTGCCAAAGGCGGAAGGCTGCAAGAAATAGCCAAGGATAAAGAAACACGTACCCAGATCATTGCGGCGATCGATGAAGGCTTCAGTGTGCTTGAAGCCTTGGGATATTCGATTACGCCTGCCGGTCAAGCGGCATTTTTTCGCAATCATAAACGGACGGCCAGCCTGGCGCTGAAAATTTACCACAGCCTGCCGGTAGCCCGATTGGTGGACGGATCTTTCGAGGAAATCGCCGCCTTCTTCGAAGCGTTCGGCGATTGGAAGCGTAATGCGGGCGTGCCTACTCCCCGGTTGGACGATCTCGAAAAACAGTTTTTTGGAAGTACTAAAGCCGAGAGCCGCTAGGCAACGATGCTGTTAACCAACATCCGCACCCCCATAAATTTACCAAATAGGAGAATGAGCAATCGGTAAGAAACGTGCTCCCGGGATCACTGATATAATGCATTTAAATACAACGCTTATATAGGAGGTTGTTATTGATATGGGTGAAATCATTCTTACCATGCAGGTCTCACTGGATGGCATTGTGTCGGACGAGCATCTGTGGATGACGCTGAGCAGGGAAATTCTTGAAGATTATTTGGACTATTATCAGACGATCGACACGATCATCGTCGGCAGAAACTCGTACGGCTCATTAGCCGAATACTGGCAGCAGGCGGAGAACTCATCCGATGCATTGGAGCAGGCCATTGCCAAAAAGATGAACGACATTCCTAAACTGGTGGTATCGCACTCCGATGTGGAACTAACCTGGAGAAACTCGGAATTATTGCTGGTGAAAGACGAGCAATCCCTTGCAGAAGAACTCCAAGCCCGAAAGAATGCCGAGCAGCGAATTTCAGTGGAAAGCGGCGTGAAGACGTGGCAAACCTTTATCGAGCACGGGTTTTACGATAAATTATGGCTGCTGGTTCATCCGGTCGTAGCCTCACAAGGCGAGCAATTATTCGCTCTTGCTGGACAGCGGCAGTCGCTGCAGTTGACGCAAACCAAAACCTATTCCAATGGAGTCGTTGGATTACAGTATCAGGCGGCAAATCAATCAGGACAACCTTTCTAGGAAGGTTGTCTTGTTTTATGGGCTTCGTTTACAATAAGGTTTTATGAACTAAGAAATGCGAAGCCGGGAGAGATTCCATGCAAGAAACGATATTAATCGCCGAAGACGAAGCCATTTTAAGGGAAATTGCCAAAGATTATTTTACGAATGAGGGGTATGAAGTGCTGGAGGCTGCTGACGGGGAAGAAGCCCTGCATCTATTCCAAACGAACGATCCTGCGCTAATTATTCTGGATATCATGCTGCCTGAGTTGGATGGATGGTCGGTATGCCGGCGGATCCGCAAAACGTCAAATGTTCCGATCATCATGCTGACGGCCCGGTCGGATGAAGAGGATACACTGCTCGGATTTGAGCTGGGTGCCGATGATTATGTAACCAAGCCTTACAGCCCGCCTATTTTGATGGCTAGAGCGAAACGGCTGCTCGACAGCCGTCGCCGGCTACCGGTCAACGCGGTCCATCAGAGCTTGTCGCTTGGCGGCATTAGCCTGAATCTTACTTCAAGATCCGCCTCCGTTGACGGCAGAACACTTCACTTGACGTTTACGGAATATGAAATTTTAGCCCTGCTGATGAAAAACCCGGGAATGGTCATCACCAGGGAACAATTTATCGCCAAAATATGGGGGTATGAAGATGCGGGGGACGACCGGACCTTGAATACCCATATCCGCAATTTGCGCATCAAGCTTGGCGATAAGTCAAGTTTGATCACAACCATTCTTCGGATCGGCTACAAATTCGAGGATCCGGCATGAGGACGAGGATCGTCTTTAAGTTATTTTTGCTTACGGCCGCGCTGTGCATGCTGATTTTGGCCGCGGTCGTCATAGGACAGACGGTATTTTTTAAACAGTTTTACGCGAACCAGAAGGTAAATGAAACGGTTAAATCCATCCGGAATTTCGCCAATGAATACGTGCAAGCACCGGGAAGTGAACAAGCCATACTGCAGCTGGAGCAGAAGTTCTACGACCAGTACCATGTATGGATCACCCCGCTCGATCGATACGGGAACGTGCATCAAGCGAACGACTTTGCGATGGACGTCAAACTGGACTCTTCCCAAGAGCACCCGGAGCTCTCGAACAAAGAAATCAGGGTCCCCCTCTACCATCTAGTCAACCAGGAGGAGATACTTGGCGGGGAAACTCCCCAATTAGCACCGGGAATGCGAATCAGCATTTACGGTATCGTCAAGGATTCCTCGCTTATTCCTTACATCATCGGAAAAACCGGAATTTTCCCTCCCGGCACGTTAGGCGCATTAACCCCGGCACAGCTGGAAGGGGTCAAAGGGCAGCCCTTTTGGGAAAACCGGCAGCTTGAGGAGCAGGTGAACCAGTATCTTCATGAGAAGTCCTCCGGCACTGCGGGAACTTCACCGGTAACCATGATCATCGGGACCGTCCAAGCCGTTCATGTACCGCAGAATAGTTACACATCTCTGTCGTATCTTGCTCCCCAATCTTTCTTTATGGAGCGGGCCCGGGCTTTTCAGGCCGATCTCCTGTTGAACCCTGGTATAGCGGACGAACCATCCCTGCAGATTACCGACGATCACCAGAATGATATTCCCTATAAGCGGGTCGTCCTGCGGGTGAAGGATTCGGTAGGCGGAGAGGGGTATCTGTTCGCTATGGTATCCCTGCAGCCTGTAGACGATGCGCTGAATATGGTCAAGGCTTATTACGGTTATGTCCTCGGTTTTGCCATTCTGCTGATTCTGTTTGCGTCCTACTATTACTCAAGGAAAATTGCCGGTCCTTTACTGCAGATCAACCGGGTTACTGAAAAAATTGCCAACCTGAATTTTTCCGAGAAGGTTCCTGTCTTGTCCAGAGACGAAATCGGCGATTTGGCCAAAAATATCAACACACTGTCTGACGCCCTGCATTCCCGTATTGAACAGCTGAAACAGGACATCGAAAAAGAAAAGAAGCTGGAAAACACACGCAAAGAATTCATCGCGAGCGTGTCCCATGAGCTAAAAAACCCACTCAGCGTGATGAAAAGCTGCCTCTCCGCCGTGAAGGACGGCGTAGCCCGGCACAAGAACGATTACTACATGGCAGCGTTGGAGAAGGAAGTGGACCGCATGAATTTGCTGGTGGTGGATATGCTCGAGCTGGCTAAATTCGAATCCGGCACCTACCAAATGAAGGGGGAGCCATTTTATATTGATGAAGCCATTCATGATGCGTGCGGGCTGCTGACGCTGGATATGGAGAACAAACATTTGGATTTGAGGAAACAAGTCGACCAAGTGAGCGTATGGGGCAACCGTCAACGGATCGAGCAGGTGCTTGCCAATTTTCTGACGAATGCCATTCGGTATTCACCGGAAAACCAGTCGATCCATATTTCGGCCAGAGAAGAAGGAGAGGCTGTTAAAGTCAGCGTAGAGAACAAAGGTGCCAGAATCCCTGAAGACCAGCTGGATAAAATCTGGGACCGCTTTTACCGGGGAGATGCTGCACGGAAGCGCTCGGATGGAGGAACGGGACTCGGGCTAGCCATTTGCAAAAATATTCTGGAGCTCCACGGCGCCCGTTATGGCGCCATGAACACGGAGGATGGCGTCCTGTTTTTCTTTTACCTACACAAGGCTTGATGAAACTTAATCATTTCCTCGCAAGAAACCGCCTTGTTCTGCATGATGCAGGACGGGCGTTTTTTTCTGTCCAGATAGGAAGAACATTCTTTAGCTCCTGTTGATTTCATCTTTACCTGATCTTGATATGGGTCTTTTATGCTGTCTTACGTACACAAATAAAAGAGCTGAAATCAAGGAGGTCATTCATTATGAAGACTAAAATGGGGTTTATTCTGCTGGCCGGGGCGATGGCTTGTTCCATATCGGCTTGCAGCCCGGGAGTAAATGGCAGCACGGTTTCGACGGATACACCAAGTTCGGTGAATGACCAGCAAGCGAGCACCGAAGTAAATACTGCGCGGTCGGCGTTTGCCTCCAGTATGTTCATCGGGGATTCGTTTGTGGAAAAGGTCGCTAAATGGTTGGACAAAAGTCAAACCATCGCTAATGCGGGAGCAACCGCTCAATTTGCCATTGAAGACGTGGATCAAATCGCCGCAAGGCAGCCGGCGCATGTGTTCATCATGCTTGGATCCAATGACCTGCTCATGCCGGTAGACGATCCTATCGCCAATTCCACGAACCATTATGCCAAGCTGATCGAGGGGATTCGTAAAGCCGTACCGAATGTGAACATCCACGTCCTATCGGTTACGCCAGTGACGGACCAAGTATTAAAAGAAGAACCGCGCTACAAACAAATCCCGGACTACAACCGTTCGCTGAAACAGATGGCCGCCAATGAAAAAGTTGACTATATCGACTTGTCATCCATTTTCCAGACGGGTACGGATCTTCATACCGAGGATGGCGTTCACTTCAAGGATGAGTTTTATCCGCTGTTTCTTCAAAAAGCGGAAGCCCATCTGAACATACCCGAGTCATGAGTAATCCGGGACAAGCTCACTATATCCCCGGTCTGGATGGGATCAGAGCGCTGGCTGTATGCGCAGTCATTGCTTACCATCTGAATTGGGGGTGGTTTCCAGGCGGTTTTTTAGGTGTCGGCATCTTCTTCGTGCTCTCCGGATATTTGATTACGGATCTGCTCATCCGGCAGCGGGAAGGAACCGGGCGGATCGACCTGCGGGATTTTTGGTTCCGGCGCGCCCGGAGGCTGCTTCCTGCCATGTGCTCGGTACTGCTCATCGTGATCGTCTGGCTCGCCTTATTTCAAACCTCGCGTTTGGCTGAATTGTGGGGCGATATTGCAGCTTCCTTGCTGTATGTAACCAATTGGTGGTTTATCGTTAACGACACAGCGTACTTCTCGCGGTTCAGTACAGCTTCGCCGCTCATGCATTTCTGGTCTTTATCCGTTGAAGAACAGTTTTATCTGGTCTGGCCGGTTATGCTCATGCTGGGACTCCGCTTCGTTACCAACCGCAAAATATTGTTCGCGCTCATTCTTATAAGCGCTTTGGCTTCAGCCTTGGCCATGTACTTCCTCTACGTACCGGGGCTGCTGGATACGAGCAGGGTGTATTATGGAACGGACACGCGTGCGTTCTCGTTGTTGATTGGAGCCGGACTTGCTTTGTGCCGGCCCGCTGGTAATCCGGGCAAGGAGGGAAAAGGAAGAACTGGACTTCCGACAATCGCAATGGATTTTACGGGATTTGTTGGACTAGCTATTTTAATTTGGATGATCTGCGGGACAAGCCAATATGAACCCTTCTTGTACCAAGGCGGGATGGTACTGCAAAGTACAGCCACAGCAGCGGTCATCGCCGCGGCCGTTCAGCCCTCCACATGGATCGGGCGCTGCCTAAGCTGGAAGCCGCTTCGCTGGTTGGGTATTCGTTCCTATGGAATTTATCTGTGGCATTACCCGATACTCTTGCTTACATTTACAGGAGAGGAACGGTCATTCCTTCAAACAGCCGTGCAAATAACTGCTGTTCTGGTCATCGCGGCGATATCATGGACGTACCTGGAAAAACCTATTCGCTATGGCTATAGCAACTGGAGTAGACAAAGAGGAAATACAGACAAACGATCTTCCATAGAATCCTAGAGCGTAAAGTCAAAAAACAACAACCCTGTTATAACGCATTCGGGTTGTTGTTTTTTTAGGAATCGGCCGCGGCAAGGCTACAGCTTTTTGACCGATTCGCGTATGACAAGCTGAGTTGACAGCAAGATCTTTTTGTAACTGTTGGGCGTTTCACTGCTGCTGTTCTCGAACAGAAGCTTTGCCCCCTCGTAGCCAAGTTCCTCAAAATTCTGCTTCACGGTGCTCAGTGATACCTTGGCGTATTTGGCGCTTTCGATGTCGTCGAAGCCCATGATGGATACTTGCTCGGGAATTTTGATTCCCCGTTGGGTTAGCTGCCCGATCATCTCGAGCGCTCGCCGGTCGTTCACGCAGAAGAGTGCAGTCAGTTCGCCCTGCTGAATTTGTCTGCATAGCTTCGTATAGTCCAAATCCCGCTCCAGGTATAACAGTTCGTCAGCCGGGGCAAGGGAGGCATGTGTCAGGGCATTCCGGTACCCGCTAAACCTGTCGACCTCAGTGCTCAAATGAAAATCATAAGCAGCAAATCCGATTTTTCGATGACCCTGGGCAATCAAATACTCCACGGCTTCGTAGGCGCCGTCATGGTTGTTGCACGTAATGCAGTTGACGGGATAACCTGCAGGAATACGATCGAGCATAACAAAGGGAATCGACTGTCGGCGAATCTCGTTCAGATATCCCTTGGCCAACTCCGGATGCGCGGAATAAATAAGCAGTCCCCGGTTCTCGGATTGGATCAGCTTTTGAATGACCTCTCGTTCCTGCTCCACGTCGTTTTCCACAAATTCAATGATCAGCCTGCAGTCCTGCTGGTTTACGAACGACTGAATCCCTTTAATGATCTGCATATACGAAGCGTCATACATTTCGTTGCCGGAAATCATAAATGTGACGTAACTGGATGTTTTATGTACAGAAACGGCCGGATCGGCGACAAAGCTCCCTTTTCCCCGAATACGGTAAATGACTCCTTCATTGACCAGCTCCGACAGCGCTTTTCGCACCGTGATCGAGCTGACGTCAAGCAGTTTGGAAAACTCGGATTCGCTCGGAATGCGGTCATGGGTGCCAAGCTCTTTATTTTCTATTTGCAAAAGCACATAATCCTTCACTAACTGGTACTTGGGCAGTGTTGAGTCGATCTTGCTCATGTAGGTTCACCTCTTATAGACATATCCCTAATTATATCGTACATCGGGGTAAAATATATGGTCGTTCGTCGCATGGTTTGAAATAAGCGGCAAGAGAGCTGCAAGGATGCGGATGTATCCCAACATTCCTTGTAGGCTCGCCCCGTAATTCTTATAATATGATTACATGAGTTTAACGTTTTACTTTAAGGAAAGGACCGTCCATGGACAAAAACTATACACCGAAGCAGATGGCCACGAGACTTCATGTCAGCACCACTACCTTGCGGAGATATGAAGAACTCGATCTGGTGCCGGATGTACCTCGCACGGCCAGTAATCGGAGATATTACACACCGCTGCATGTACAAGCATTCATTGCTTTACGTGCCTTAATCAAAGGATTCGAAATACCGGTCAGTTACGATGTCATGAGTTTGCTTAAAAAAGGGCATGTTGAACAGGCGCTCTGGAAAATCAATCTTCATCAATACAACATTCAGGTAGAGAAACAACGCGTGGAAGAAATCATGGGCTTGATCCAGAAAACTGATTTTTCCAAGTACAGAAATATACGTGTAACGGAAGAAATGAAAATCGGAGAAGTGGCCGCGATCGCCGGTGTAAATCCCTCGGCCATCCGCCATTGGGAAAAGGAGGGGCTCATTCGCTCCAAACGGAACCCGGAAAACGGATATCGGGTGTTTACGTCCGGGGAATTAAAAAAGATCATCGTACTGAGCAGTCTGAGGAAAACCGTCTATTTTATTGAAAACATGAAGCAGCTGCTTGCCGCTTTAGAGACATCTGATCTCGCTGCGATTGAACGCTCTTTCAAAGTGGCACTGCAAAAGCTGAATGAGCAGTTGAAAAACCAAATGAACGGCATATCCGAAATGATGAGATACATTGAGCTCCATTCCTTCTTCGAAGAGAAATAGGCAAGAATTGAATAGGTATGTTCTAACGATGCCCAACCACCTTTTCCTATAATGAGTACATAAGGTCGGGCACGGGAGAAACGGCACGGCCAATACATTCTAAAGGAGAGAAACGGATATGAGATTGAATGGAAAAGTTGCCATCGTTACTGGAGCATCGAGAGGGATCGGGAGACAAATTGCGTTACAATTGGCAGATGCCGGCGCGAAGGTCGTTGTGAATTACTCCTCCAATGAGGCAAAAGCGCTTGAGGTGGTACAGGCGATTGAGCAGGCCGGCGGCGAAGCGGCTGCCATCCGCGCCAATGTAGGGCGTTTGAATGAAGTCGAAGCGCTTTTCACGGAGACGCTGGAGCGGTTTGGACGCCTGGACATTCTGGTCAACAATGCCGGGATCATGGGGGTAGTACCGATCGCTGAAGTGACGGAAGACATGTACGACCAGCATTTTGATATTAACGTGAAAGGAACGTTCTTCGCTTGCCAGCAGGCGAACTTGCATATGGCGCAAGGCGGGACGATCATCAATTTTTCAACTTCGATTGCAGGAGCCATGCTCCCAGGTTACAGTATTTACGCGGCAACCAAGGGTGCCGTAGAGCAGATCACCCGTCAATTGGCCAAAGAATTCGGCCCTAAAGGAATCACGATTAACACCATTGCCCCGGGACAAGTAGCAACGGATCTGTTCTTGAACGGAAAATCCGAGGAACTGATCGATTCCTACCGCCGTATGAACGCCTTCGGTCGACTTGGAGAAGTGGAGGACATTGCGAATGCGGTCGAGCTGCTGGTCAGTGACAAAGCACGGTGGATAACCGGACAGACCATTCGGGTTAACGGTGGTTTCAACTGAACAATGATGAGTCATCCGCGCTAGCGGATGGACTTTGCGATTAAAGCTTCCGGCTGCGGGAGCTTTTTTCCTTGTTTGGCTCTAATCATTTTTTATCTTGTCACAGAGGGACATAGCGCATAACATTTGTGTAGCGACTGATATGCTGCAAGATATCTATACTTATGCTCAAAGGAGAAATTACTGTTTGAATACGAATCAAAGGGCCATCGCGTGCCTGGAACAAAACAAATACGACGAAGCGCTCGCGCTTTTCAAACAAGCTGTAGAAGAGTCACGGGGCGTTCAGTCCTTGACCAATCTTGCGTGGATCTATGTACATGAAGAGGAGGATCACGAGGCAGCCCTGGCATTGCTCCATGAGGCCATTGCTTTAAAACCGGCATCTTATTTTCCATATAATTTGTTGGGTGAGGTTTATATCGTCATGGAAAAATGGCAGGAAGCATCGGATATGCTGGTCCGATCCTTGGCGATTCAGCCTTCGGAGGAAGCATACAATAACCTGGCGATCGCGAGGTATCATTTGGGAGATATTCAGAGCGCTGCCGACTATTTTCAGCGTAGTGCTCAGCCCTCTGATTATGCGATGTACAGCCACATTAAATGCTTGATCGAGCTTGGGAGAGCGGAGGAAGCCAAAAGGAAACTGGACGCCTTTTCGGAAGAAGACGAAGAATTTGTCGGCCAGGTTGAAATGGCGGAATTGTACGTTGAATTGGGCTGTTTTGAGCAGGCTGTTGAATGGTTTGAAAAAGGGTGGAAGTTATACTGGAAGACACCCGACTGGGTCGGCCGTTTTGTGTACGCTTTACTGAAAATCAATAAAGCAGGGCGCGCACATGAAATCCTTAATGAAGTCATTCAGCAAAAAGCTGAGGACATCTGCGACGCGGACAAAGAGGCGTTTGACGACGATTGGACGGAGGATGAAAAGGCCGAGTATATTCAGGAACTGGCTGAGGAACAGAAGGCGTATGAGGGGTTGCTCCAACGTATTACGGGAGGCTATATTCCTCCCATGAAATACGATACTTCCTTGCGGTACGGCTGTTACTTGTTCGGATGCGAGCGCCATCAACATCCCGAGTATCATGAATGAAATGAGAAATCAGGCTATCATGATGTGGACAAACTCCAAAATGAAAGGAAATGGGTCGCATGAACAACGTTACCAAAATGAAGATCGGCAAACCGGTCAGTGAAGTGTTTCAAGCTTTCGTTGATCCAGTTAAAATAGGGAATTTTTGGTTTACTTCCAGCTCTGAAAGATGGGAACAAGGCAAAACGATTACATTAACATACGACGAATACGATGCCCGGGGCGATATCAGGATCATGGAAATCAAAGAAAACCAAAAAATCGTGTTTCAATGGGGCGCCGACGGAGAAGGGCACGAAGTTACCATTACGCTTGCTGAATCAGGGATTTCCGAAAGTATCGTCGAGGTGACGGAAGAAGGCTTTAACGAAAACGAGCAGGACTGGATACGTCAATTTGTGGATAATAAAGAAGGATGGGTCTATATGTTAACTTGTTTAAAAGGGTATTTGGAATATGGCGTTCAATTGAGAGCCTCCCTGATCAAATAGTTAGCCAAATGCTTGCATAGCCGCCGATATTGTTGAAATAGAAACAAAACCTCCATATAATAGGGTCATGCACCAACGGGCGGGAGGGCAGTCCATGAATAAACAAGAACAGGTCATGATGGATTTCAGGGACTTATTTAACAAGATGGCTTGGCTTAATAAATCCAAGATGGAAGACAGTCTTAAGGGGTATAAGCCTTCTGAAGTCCATTGCATCGAAGCCATTGGAAAAAACGCGGATCCCAACGTAACCAAACTTGCGGAGTCCCTTTATATGACGAGAGGTGCCCTAAGTAAACTAACGAAAAAGCTTATGGAAAAAGGTCTGATCGAAAGCTATCAGAAGCCGGAGAACAAAAAAGAAATCTATTTTAGGCTTACGGAGCAAGGGAAGGTCATTTATAACATCCATGAGGAACTGCACAAAGAGTTTCAAGAGCGGGATCAAGCCGTATTTGAGCAGGTTACTGAGGAGCAATTTGACGCTATGCTTCGATTCATCCATGCATACAGCAGGCATTTGGATACAGAAATTATGAAAAAGGGTATTAGTATTCATTAAGATGGACCAATTCGAATAATGAATAAAGAATCCGCAGGCAGTCGGGCTCTATTGAGCATGGCTGCTTTTTTGTTATGTATATTTTGTTGACAGGGAAACAAAGATGCGTTATTGTTGACAAGGAAACAAACAACAACCTTCTGAGAGGTGATGAACATGTCAAAAGTTAAAGCCAAGGAACCAGCATTACCCAAAGAAATGCTTGTTGCCGCCTGGGCGATTGCCCTCGGAGCCATTGCCCCTATGCTGGACTCGACGATGGTGAACATCGCCATCGACCAGCTAACTAAGGGCTTCAACACGACATTAGATATCGTTCAATGGTCCATTACAGGTTATGTTTTAGCACTTGCAATCGCAGTTCCAGTATCCGGCTGGTTGATGAATAAGTGTAACGGGAAGAAAGTTTTTATTGGAGCAGTCATCGCTTTTGGTGTCGTTTCTGTGTTAGTAGGCGCAAGCTGGGATATTTCCAGCTTCATCTTTTTTCGTCTGCTTCAAGGATTCAGCGCGGGGATTATAACGACGCTCATGTCAACCCTATTGGTTCAAACAGCTGGTCCTGAAAATGTGGGGAAAGTAATGGCCATCGTCAGCACGCCTATGATTTTTGGACCAATCCTAGGGCCAGTCATCGGAGGCTTTATCGTTCAAGGCGCGTCTTGGCATTGGATATTCTTCATTAACATGTTTATCGTTCTGATTGCTGCGCCCCTGATGATGAAAAAGATTCCCGACTTTGAACCGTTTGACAAAGACAGTAAACTCGATGTTTTTGGAATTATTGATTTGTCCTTCATGAGTGCGGCCCTGATATACGGCATTACGAAAGCAGCGGACCATGCATCCTTTAACAATCGGGAAACCATCTTGTGGGTGGGCATGGGTCTTGCCTTAGCCGTCATTTACTACGCTTATAATCGGATCCGAAAAAATCAAACCGTGCTTCCAGTGAATTTATTTACACACAAGAGCTTTACAGCTGCGAGTATCGGTTTGTTTTTGGCGAATATTGCCGTCATGGGTCCGATGATCATCCTGCCGTTGTTCTTCCAAAACTTCCGGCATTTTACCGCCATTGAGGCAGCGCTTGCGTTAATTCCCCAAGGCGTCGGGATGCTCATTACCCGGCCGCTGATCGGAAAAATGATTGATCAGATCGGCGCGAAATACGTAGTTCTGGTCAGCCTTGTCGTTTCGCTTATTGGTTCCATTCCGCTGATCTTTATCACCGATCATACGAGCATGATCTGGATTTCCATCGTCTTGTTCATCCGGGGTACCAGTTTTGGAGGCATTATGCTTCCGCTTACGAGTGACGCTTATACAGGACTGGACAGCAAGCAACTTCCGCAAGCAGGTGTCGGGATCAATATGATTGAAAACCTTGGTTCAAGCTTTGGCTCAGCGGTTATCGCAACCGTGGTCGCAGCGGCCCTCCAAGGAATGCAGCCAACGATAGCGAACGGATTGAAGGGTTATCATACAGGATTTTTAGTATCCGCCGTTGTCCTTGCGGTAATCTGCATCCCGGGCCTATTCCTTACCCATAAAAAAGGCGCATCATAACGATCATCGTTTTACAATCAAAGGCGAATGCAGTTCATTTTTGCTGCCTTTCACACAGCTTCCATAAAGGACGGATGCCGCTTGGCATTCGTTTTTTTTGCGTGACAAGGGTTCCAGACGGCGGTTAGCGAATACAGGACAATCATCCGGCGCATATGCATCCAAAGAAAGACAACCGGAAGTATGTTGGAGGAAGGTGGTGATCTGATCAGAACGATCGGAAACCGAAGGATTTACACAAGGATTTCCACAAGTACAGGGCATGGATAAAGGGAGGAGAGCCCTATCAAACGGTGGAACGACTATTTGCTGAAAACAAAAATGTTTATCGCATTCTCGGCGGTATCCCTGTTTATCGTGACGTTGACCTGCCTGATGTTTGACTACAAAAATGTAAGCGATATCAAAAGCCAAACGTTCGCACTATCGGATACGATTACGAGGCAGTTCAGCAGGACGTTCGAGCTGTATGTTCAGGACATTGAAAAATTATCCGTGTCGATCATCGGGGATTCCATCATCCAGAACAGCCTGATCGATCATTACCATTCCGACGATCCTGTGGAGCAGAACGAAATCGAACTCACGATCAACAATCGGCTGTTCACGCATTTACAGTCGAGATCCCAATTGCAGAGCATTTACCTGTTTACTTTGGACCATAATGCTTATTTTGTATCGAAAGCCAGCGGACCTAAAGTCAGTTTTGATCTGGAAGATGAAATCTGGTATCCCCGGACAGCCGAAATCATGACAAACAAGTTCATTTTACTGCCTGTATCCGAGGAAAATACCGGAGGAGACCGCCGGGAGAAGGTCATCTCATTCGTGCGGAACATCAACCGCATCCCTTATCGAGATACCCTAGCGTATATGAAGATCAACATCAATGTGAACGTGATTAACGATATGCTCGTCATGTCCGATGCCAACGAATTTGAACGGAGCATGAGGGTTCTCATCGTGACGGACCAGGGAGACATCGTGTACGACGACAAGGACGAACTGACCGGAAACACCCATTCGGGACTGGGCAAGTCCGCATTTCAGAAATCGCCTCACTCGGGGGAATTGACGTGGATGGGGCAGCGATACCTGTACACGATCGAGCATTCGGATTATACCAAATGGAATACGGTCATTCTTACACCGAAAGATTTTTTACTGTCCAAGCAAAAGAAGTCGCAATATATTCTCGCTCTTGCCGGGCTGCTCGCCACAGTGCTGATCGCCCTCGTGTCTTATCTTTTATCTCACCAGATCACGATTCCGCTGCGTAACTTGATGAAGAAAATGACGCGGGTCGAGCAGGGCGATTTCAGCCAATACATGGCCGTTACAGGAAATCACGAAATCAGCAGGCTGAGCCGAATTTACAACAACATGCTGGACAGCATTTCCCGCTTGATCAGCGAAGTATACGAATCCAAATTGGCGGAGAAAAATGCCCAGTTATCGGCGCTGCAGGCGCAGATCAATCCTCATTTTTTGTACAACACCCTGAACATCATGAAGTCGATCAGCCGTGTCCGGGGCATCGAGGAGGTTGCCGAAATGTCGGAATCGCTCGCAGAGCTGTTCCAGTACAGCATGAAAAATTTGCAGCACCCGGTCCCCCTTCAAGAGGAACTGAACCATATCGAAAATTACATGAACATCCAGCATCACCGGTTCGGCAGCAGGTTCGAGCTTCACGTTTCCGTCCCTGAGCATCTGCTCCATGCATCGGTATTGAAATTAACGATACAGCCTCTGATCGAAAACGCGATCATCCATGGATTGGGTAACATGAAGTCCGGCGGAAGGATTGACCTTCGGGCGATGCAAAACGGCAGCTCGTTCGTCATCGAGGTGTCCGATAACGGCAAAGGCATGGACAAAGAGCAGCTGGAAGGGCTGCGGAGTGCACTCCAGCATGCTGCACATTCGAGCCGCATTCAGGACCAGCCGTATGGAATCGGACTCAGTAATATCCGTGAACGGATTCGGTTGTACTATGGGGCTGAATACGGGATGGAGCTGGAGAGCAGCCAGGGCGGAGGGACGACCGTCCGGATCACCTTACCGTTTATGGATCACAACAACTGGAATAAGGAGGAGGCTTCGGATGAATATATTTCTGGTGGAGGATGAGCATTGGGCGCTTGCGGAGCTCGTCGAACTGTTCCGGATCTATGAAACGGAGCACCGCATTCTTGCATTTGGCAGCGGCGATGAAGCATTGGCCGCGGCCTATGAGAACACGCCCGACCTGGTATTGACCGACATCACGATGCCGGGGATGGACGGGCTGGAATTGATCAAAGCGTTAATCGGTGTGCACCCAGACCTCAAAGCGATCGTGCTGAGCGTGCATGACCAGTTTACCTATGCCCAGCAGGGGATGAAAATGGGAGTCATCGACTATTTGCTGAAGCCTGTCCGCAAGGAGGTTTTATACGCGGCCATTGACCAAACGCTTCTTCATATTACAAACGATTCGAGAAGAAAAACCGAACGTATGCATGCAGCCGTCACACAGATGCTTTTGTCTTCAGAGACACCGGAGAATGAGTATACGGCATCCGTTACCGGGAGCCTGTATTTCGCAGCATTACTGCAAACCAATGGCCATGCTTCGGAAGAGGGCGGGAAGGATACGGCGCTAGGCAGCGCACGATCGGTATTTCTCAAGCGGCTGCGGGAACAAGACTTCTACTGCATCGACGTTGGCGCGAAGCGGAAGGTCCTGCTTGCAGCCTTAGAGGATGAACATCTTATTGCATATTGTACGTCCTGCCTTCAAATGCTCTATCAACAATTGATCCATTCCGGAATTCAAGTGCACATGGGTTACGTCATCAAGAAGAAGGGGGAGTCCCTGCACTCCAGCAATACGGGATTGAACAAAATGATCGAGGAGCAGAGGAAGTTCGGGATGTCCACATACGTAACGCCAGACACATGCGCTGTAGAGGCTGAAATCGGCGAAATATGGGATCGTACCAGGCTGCTCCAAAATTTTATCGCACAGGGAGAAATTCAAAAGGGGAAAGATACGATTCAGAGCATAGTTCATGAATTAAAGCATCATCAACTGACTTTGAAGCAGCTGACGTTGTTCATTAGTGATCTTTTCTATTCGCTCAAATATAACCTACATGCTTCTTCTAACCGGGACACCCGAACCGCCGCGCTCCATGAGGACATGCATATACTTCACGAATTCACTACGTATGACGAATTGTCCGGCTGGCTCACCCGTAAAGTATTCGGGCTGTTCGGCGGGCAGACACCACTAGATCAGAAACCCAAAGAACTCGTTCCCATTTTGTTGAATCATATCCATTCGAATTATGAGCATGATCTTTCACTTCAGCAGTTTGCCGCGGAACATCACGTAAGCCTCGGTTATTTGTCACGCCTGTTTAAAACCCAGACGGGGTACACCTTCTCAGACTATTTGATCAGGCACCGGATCGAAGCAGCCAAAACGCTGTTGAGTGAGGGAGCCCGCATCACGGATGTCAGCAGACTTGTCGGCTATGAGGATCCAAAGCATTTCAGCCAAGTATTCAAACGAATCGTCGGCGCGCCCCCTAAAACATACGCTCAAATGCAAAAAAGAAAATTCACCCCCTAAAAATGGGCAAAAGCACAGGTGTTCACCCATCCGTAATCCATCTAATCTTAACTTACGAGGGAACCCGGGCCCTTGATGCTGCATCGTTTCTGCCATCGAAAGCGCATTCAACCTTTGAGCAATCCGCAGGATCCAATGAAGGAATCAGTTAGGGAGGTTGTGTAATCATGAAGATGACGAAGAGCAAACCGCTTGCATTCGTTACCAGTATCGTGTTAATGATCACGCTGCTTGCAGGCTGCGGGGGAGGGGACAATGCCGCCGAAGGCGATACCGGAAACGCCGGTTCAACTTCGAAAAAGACGACGCTGACGTTGATGGTCGGCAACACAGGTACAACCCTGGAAGCGCTGAAAGCCGTAGCGGCGGAGGCTGAGAAAAAGCTGAATATCGCCATCGAATTCGATATTAAACCGGACGGCGGGGAAGGCGACAATCTGGTCAAGACGCGCCTGGCCACCGGCGATATGGATGATCTGCTCGTCTATAACACGGGATCGCTTTTTCTGGCACTAAATCCGGAGGAGCACTTTATGGATGTTACGAGCGAACCATTTATGGCGAATGTGCTCGATTCCTTCAAGACGGTAGTCACATCCAACGGTAAAGTATACGGTGCTCCTGTGGGATCCACCAATGCAGGGGGCGTTCTCTACAACAAAAAGGTTTACGCCGACCTTGGCTTATCCATTCCGAAAACGTGGGATGAGTTCATGTCCAACAACGAAAAGATCAAAGCAGCCGGCAAAACCGCCGTGCTCGCTTCCTACAAGGATACATGGACTTCACAATTGTTTGTGCTAGCCGACTTCTATAACGTTCAGGCGCAGGTTCCGAATTTCGCGACGGATTACACGGCCAACAAGGTCAAGTATGCAACCACGCCTGCGGCGCTCCGCGGCTTCGAGAAGATCGAGGAAGTGTACAAGAAGGGCTATATGAATAAGGATTTTCTGGCAACGACCTATGATGTGGCACTGAAAATGCTGGCCACCGGCGAAGGCGTGCATTACCCGATGCTGTCCAGCGGACTCGATACGATCATGGCCAATACGCCGGACCAGATCGACGACATCGGTTTTTTCGCCCAGCCGAGCGACAGCGCGGACGTAAACGGGCTGACCATATGGATGCCGAGCGGCCTGTATATCAACAAAGACACCAAAAACGCCGACGCGGCAAAGAAATGGGTGGACTATTTTGTCTCTCCGGAAGGGCAGGCCGTGTTCGCTTCCAAGGTGAAAGCGGCGGGTCCATACGTGATCAAAGGCGCCACACTGCCGGACGATTCTTACGGTGCCGTAAAAGACATGCAGCATTATTTCGACGAGGGGCACACTGCTCCAGCGCTTGAATTCGTCTCCCCGGTCAAAGGGCCGAACCTCGAAAACATCACGGTCGCCGTCGGCAGCGGCATCAGCACAGGCAAGAAAGGGGCCGAAGACTACGACAAGGACGTGGAGAAACAGGCGCAGCAGCTGAACCTTCCTGGCTGGTAACCGCCGAGAAAGGAGAACTTCATGACCAAAACCAAGATGAGAACGTATTCGTATTTCTTTTTACTGCCAGCCGGCATCATTTACTTCGTCTTTTATTTGCTCCCTACCATCCTGTCGTTTTTTTTCAGCATGACTAGATGGACCTTAACGAAATGGACGTACATCGGCTTTGAGAACTATGCCACCTTTTTCTCCGAAACGTCGCTGAGCATCGGTTTCCGGAACACGCTTGTGTACGCCGTCGTGACCTGCGGGTTAAAAGTCGTGCTTGGTCTTCTGCTCGGCGCTTTCCTTACATCAAGGGTTTTGTTCAAAAACTATTTGCGCTCGGTTATTTTCTTTCCGACCTTGCTAAGTACGATCGCTGTGGGGATCGCATTCTCCACGATGATGCACCCTTCGCACGGGATGTTTAACACCGTCCTGGCCTCTCTCGGCATAACTGGTCCAGATTGGCTGGGCAATACGAAAATCGCGTTATTGTCGGTTGCGATGGTCGATGTCTGGAAGGGCGTCGGCGTCGCGACGGTCATCTACATCGCAGGGATATCGGCGATACCCCAGGAATATTACGAAGCCCTGAAGATCGACGGAGGGAACAACTATTCCGCTTTTTGGAACATCACGCTGCCGCTGAGCCGGCCGGCCATGAACTCCGTCATCATCCTTGCATTCATCGGCGGCCTGCGCTCTTTCGATTTGATTTGGGCGATGACGAAGGGGGGACCCGGTTTTACGACCGACCTGATCGCCTCCATTATTTACAAGCAGTACCAGGCCGGTTTCTATGGGCTCGCTACGGCCGGTAACGTGATTTTGTTCATCGCCGTCTCGGTGCTGGCGTTTCCGCTCTATAAGTTCCTGACGAAAAGCGAGGTGAACTTATGAGCAAAGATATAAGCAGCAATCAGTTGATAAAAGGCATCCGCGGAAGCAGGAGCGAGCGCGCTGACGGCAGGCTATCCAAACGGGTAAGGAAAATCACGATTGGGATCGTGGCACTTATCCTGAGTACCTTGATCTTTTGGATTCCCTTTTACTTTGTCATCATCAACTCACTTAAGAATCAGGCAGAATCCGCGGATATGAGCATGGCTTGGCCGACCAGCTTTCATTTCCTGGACAATTATAAAGCCGTCCTGACCGCTTCGGATTACATGCTGGTCCGTGCATTCATCAACAGCACGCTGCTCACCGTCCTGTCCATCAGCATCCTCGTTATTGTGGCGGCGATGGCCGGCTTCGTGCTGCAGCGAAGGGAAGGAGGGAGGACGTCCTCCTTCATTAATTTTCTTGTGCTCGCCGGGCTTATGATCCCGCCGGCCATCGTGCCGACGATCTGGGTGCTCGATTCCATCGGCTTGTTTAAAACGCTGGCGGGAATCACACTTATCGAAGTCGCTCTGCATTTTCCGTTTGCGGCGATTTTGTACAAAGCGTTTGTGGCGACGCTCCCCCGCGAAGTCGATGAGAGCGCCTTAATCGACGGATGCGGCGGCGGCCGGTTGTTTATGAGCATCATTTTTCCGCTATTGAAGCCGGTGACCTCGACTGTGATTGTGCTGACGTCCATCAATGTGTTTAACGACTTTGTCAATCCGCTGTACTTTTTCCCCGGCGCGGACAACGCCACGATCCAGCTGACGCTGTACAATTTCATGAGCCGGTTCACGACATCGTGGAACCTGCTGTTTGCGGACATCGTGCTGATCTCGATCCCGCCGCTCATTCTCTTTATTTTCTTTAACAAAAAAATCGTGGCGGGGATGACGGCAGGGGCGGTCAAAGGCTAGAAGAATGACCTGGCTAAATGTGCATAACAAATCGTCCGGATCGGTACGGTTTCTGTCCCGATCGACCATGAATCAGGAAATGACGGAGATTATGATGTTATTAGAAAACGGTTACAGATCATCTGCTTGTGGAGCAACGAATGAATAACGCGTGAAAGGGATGAAGAAATGGCGGTCAAAATCGGAATCATCGGCATGAATGGAATCGGGAATAACCACGCCAATTGTTATAAGGATGACGAATTGGCGGATGTCGTAGCGGTATGCGACGTCGTTCGGGAACGGGCGGATGCCGCTGCGGAAAGACACGGCGTCAAAGCCTATTACAGCTTGAAGGACATGATTGAGAACGAGCCGGATTTGCAGGTCGTAGACATTACGACGGGAGGGATCGATAACGGAAGCTGGCATTTCGAACCGGCGATGGAAGCGATCGGTTACGGCAAGCATGTGCTCGTCGAAAAGCCGCTGTGCAATGATGTCCGCGAAGGCCGCGAACTCGTTGCGTTCGCAGAGAAGCAGAAGGTGTATCTCGGATGCAACCTGAATCATTATTTCACCGCTCCTGCCGAGAAGGCGAAGGCTTACATGGACGGCGGAGAAATCGGCGAGTTTGTGTATTGTCTCGCCAAAATGGGCTTTAACGGCGGCGAAGCGAATTATGCTCCCGCCGGCTCAGCGAAAATCAGCGGACATCCGTATTTTCACATGCGGGCATTTCTAACGCATCCGTTCAGTGTGATGCGGCATTTCTGCGGAGATATTACCCACATCCAAACGTTCTCGGACCGGCCGGGGTTCCGCCGCAGCGCCGGTGACGTGATGGTGTCCATCAACAGCATTCATGTCAAGTTTGCGAACGGCGGCGTAGGATACCTGCTTAGCCAGCGGGGGGACGCAGTGTATGGGCTCGGCGGCTGGTGGAGCTTGGAGGTGGCTGGATCCAAAGGAACGTTCTGCATCGAAAATTGCGTCGAGAAGGTTTCATTCTGGAAAGCGGAGAAGGGCATCGCTGCGATCAGCGTTCAACCGGAACCGGTCGTCACCGATTTTGGCACAAACGATTTTAACCGGACGTTCAACAACCGGCTGCACGCCTTCCTGGAGGACGTAGAGAACAAGGTGTCTCAGGACCAGCTGCGCGCCAGCGGCCGCGATGCGCTGGCCGTATTGGAATACGTTCATGCGGTTCAGGAGTCCTACGAACTCGGCGGTGAAGTCGTTCGGCCGCATCCGCTGCCGCCGCTGCATGGTGATCCGCTGTACTTGAAGTAAGCAGCGTAGACATTATCCATTATCCGAAGACCAAGGAGGAAAACCCGAGATGATCAAGTTAGGGGTCAATTCCGTATTATTCAAGCATTTCAGCTTTGCGGAAGCGGCAAAGCAAATCGCGCTCTGCGGTTACGACGGAGTCGAGATTGCCGCCATCCAGGGGATGTGCGAACACCTGGACCTTAGCCGCTGGAAGGCGCAGAAGAATGAGCTGCTCGAAATCGTGCAAGAGAACGGCCTGTCCCTTCTTTCGACGGAAGTGGCATCGCTCGATGAGCAGCGGCTGCTTCCTGCGTTCGAAGCAGCCGCCGAGATGAAAATCCCGATCGTGAACGTAGGTCCAGGGGGCAAGATGAATGTCGAGGAAGACCTCGCCGCATCGATCGATAAGCTGGCCGGCATGTCTGAGAAGGCAGCGTCATTTGGCGTAACGCTGTGCGTCAAAGCCCATGTAGGCAACGCGATCCACAATACGCCGACGACACTGCGGGCCATGGAAGAGATTCCATCCCCGGCGTTCGGCATTGACATGGACCCGAGCCATATTCACCGTGCCGGCGAGCAAGCCGAGGAGGCGCTTCCAGCTGTGTTAAATCGAGTAAAACATATCCATATCCGTGACTGCCTGGGGAAGGAGCAGGGCCCTGGTCCAATCGAGCTGCAGGCGTGCGGAAGAGGAGACATCGATTTGTACGGTTACTGCAAGGCCATGGTCGACGGCGGGTACGATGGCCCGGTCGTGTTAGAGGTCATCGGCGCTTCACCGGAGCATTCGCTGGCGCAGGTATCCATCGTTGCGGCTGAGTCGTACGGCTACTTGAACGCGATCCTCAAGAACTTGGGTGCGCGGTAAATCCATACTTGGTAAGGAGTGAATTCAATCGACATGAGCAACCGTAAACGTAAGAACGAGCCTAAGCGTAAGCCAAACGTCATTATTTTCGGCATCGACAGCCTTCGGCGCGATCATATGAGCTCGTATGGTTACAAAAAGCTGACGACCCCATATATCGACCGCGTGGCGAAGGATGGCGTTCTGTTTGAGAAGCATTTCAGTCCCAGCATTCCGACCACCCCTGCGTACGCATCTATGCTGACCGGAATGGACGTATTTGGAACGGACGTCGTGGCACTCCGCCATGAAGGACCATTAGGCGATCATGTGCAGACGCTGGCTGAAACGCTGGGCGATCATGGTTATAACACGACTTGTATCGGTTTTACCGGCAATCCGTCCTCGCGCGGATTCGATACGTATCTGGATTACGAGGCTTGGCTGCCCGATGAAACAGGACGAACGCCGAAAGCACAAAATTTGAACGAAGTGGCCGTACCGGAGCTGGAACGTCTGGCAGCGGACAACAAACCGTTTTTCCTCTTTTTGCGGCATATGGATCCGCATTCGCCTTATTTGCCGCCCGCTCCGTATGAACGGATGTTTTATGGCAGTGACGAGAAAGATCCCGGCAACCGCTCCATGGAACCGGTCTACGCTTTCAAACCGTTTGTCGATTTTTTGAAATCCTGGATTCCGGAAGGCGTCACCGATCAGGAATACGTGACCGCGCAGTATGACGGAGCTGTCGCCTATATGGATGCCTGCATTCAAACCATTTTTGCCAAGATCAGCGCGATGGGTCTGGAGGATGACACACTTGTGATCATCACCGCCGATCATGGTGAGACGCTGTATGAGCACGACTGTTATTTCGACCATCATGGGATGTACGACTGCACGCTGGTCGTCCCGCTCATCATCAAGTTTCCTGGCCGGGTGCCAGCCGGTAAGAGGGTATCAGACGTCACGGTCATATCGGACGTGATGCCGACGGTTCTGGATCTGCTGGAAATTCCGGTGGAGACGAAGTTCGACGGGCGCAGTCTGCGAAAGACGATCGTAGGTGAGGAGCGGAACCGGATCAGCGAATTTTATATCACCGAGTGCACATGGATGCGCAAGCATGGCTGGCGCACACCGGAATGGAAGCTGATCCGGGCGCTTGAACCGGACTTCCATTTCAAGCCTGAGGTGGAGCTGTATAATCTCATTCTTGATCCCGAAGAAAATCATAATGTCGCGGAGCAGGAGCCCGATGTCGTTGCGCTGCTTACGAAACGGATGGAGGATCACATCGCCAGAAGAGAGCAGGAGACCCAAAGAGTCAACCCGATCTATACCAATCTGAATTGGCATGGAACAGGCAAGAAATTCACCTCGTCCCAGGAAGTGTATGATTCCCTTCACATCGGGTCCATCAAAAAGGCGCGTTCGCTGCAGGCGAAGGAAAAGGCGGAATCCCGATGATCAGGGTTGCTGTCGTCGGTGTGAATCATATTGGCAAAATTCACTGCCGCGCTTACAAGCAGCACCCGGATGCGGAGCTTGTCGCCGTATGCGACCTTATGCCGGACCGCGCTGAAGCGGCGGGACTCGAGCATAGTGTTCCTTTCTACACGGATCTGCGTGAACTTCTCGCCGCAGAATCTGTGGATATGGTGGCCGTGGCGACGGCAGGGGTTGAGAAAGGGAGCCATCATTTCGAGCCTGCCGTTATCGCGATCGAAGCAGGAAAAGACGTGCTCGTCGAGAAACCAATATCGAACCGGATCGAAGAGGCCCGCAGTATGGTCGCCCTGGCCCGGGAAAAAGGCGTAAGACTCGCCTGCAACCTGAATCACCGCTTTACGCCTGCCGCGTACAAGGCTAAGGAACTCATCGAACAAGGGAAGCTCGGTTCCATGCTGTATATGAACATGCGGCTTACCATTTCGAACCGGCAGGAGGATACGGAGTGGCTGCACATGCGTGCGCTGCATCCGCATTCCATCGACGTCATGCGCTACTTCGCAGGCGACGTGAAGCGGGTGCAGGCATTCATGACGAAGGCGCCGGGGCGGAATTCATGGTCGACCGTTTCGGTCAACATGGAGTTCGATTCAGGAGCAGTCGGTCATCTAACCGGCAGTTACGACGCCTCCATGTGCCACCCGATCGAGTTCTGTGAAGCGGCCGGCACCGCAGGCCGGATCGTCATCGACAACGTCTATGAGAGCATGACGTATTATCCGCATCAATCGGATGAACTTACGGTGCTTCGCAATCCATTGTTCGGCGGGATGCAGGGTTTTGATGACACGTTCAAGCACCGGATCAACCGCTTTATCGAACAGATCAAGGGAGGAGCTTCCCCTGAAGACATCGAGGCTTCCGGCTCGGATGCGCTCGCCGCACAGGAAGTCATCGAAGCGGCTATCCGATCGCATCAGTCCGGCGGAATACCCGTAGAGGTGCCGACCAGCCCATAAGCAGGAGGTACTTAGGATGAATATAAGGCAGGAAGAGAAAGGAACGGTATTATGGTTTACCGGCCTTTCGGGCGCCGGCAAAACGACAACGGCCCGTTACGTGGCGAATGAGCTGCTGCAGCAAGGAGTCCGCGCAGAGCTGCTGGACGGCGACGAGCTGCGGGAAACGATTTGCAAAGGCCTCGGGTTCAGCCGTGAGGAGCGGTTTGAGAACATTAAAAGAATCGCCTACGTCTCTAAGCTCCTTGCCCGTAACGGGGTCCATGTGCTCGTATCCGCCATCACGCCATATGCTGAAATGAGAGACTACGCAAGGCAAGAAATTCCGGGTTTCGTCGAAGTGTATGTTCAATGTCCTTTGGAGGAATGCGAGCGGCGTGACGTGAAGGGCCTGTATGCCAAAGCAAGGCGGGGAGAGGTGAAGCATTTCACCGGAATATCCGATCCTTACGACATCCCCTCCGATCCCGACATCACGATTTGCACATCATCCCATTCGCTTCAGCACAACAGCGATCAGATTCTATCCTGGCTGAATCGCAGGGCACCGCTAAAAAAGGCAGCTCCTTAGGAGGACTAAGACGGATGAAAATCATTATGATTTCGCTGGATACGCTTCGCGCTTCCCGGTTAAGCGGGTATGGTTACGCCAAGCCGACGAGTCCGCATATGGACCGGATCGTCGCCCAAGGCGTTCTTTTCGAACGGGCGTATGCCGCCGATATTCCGACAGAAGTGGCTCATACCGGGATTTTCACAGGCAAAATCGGACTCACAACAGGCGTTGTATCGCATGGATCCGAGCTGACGCATCTGCCGAAGTCAGTGCCGTGGCTGCCGACGATGCTGAGAAGCGCCGGATTTACGACCTCGGCGGTAGACAATTTGTATCAATTGAAAGAATGGTTCGCCAGAGGCTACCGCTATTATACGAACAGCGTCGGCGGCAACCGGTGGATCGACGGCGTGACTGTCAACGAGCTGGCATTTCCGTGGATTGAGGCGCATCGGGAGGACCATTTTTTTCTGTTCCTCCATTACTGGGATGCCCACACGCCTTATTTGCCGCCGGCAGACTATGTTCCCGAATTTTACGACAGCGGCCGTGATCCCTATGATCCGGCCAACCGCAGCATGGAGCGGGCGTATAATCACCCGGCATATCCGTTTTTCAAACACCACCACTACGATCTGGTCGGCCCGGTAACGGACAGTGCTTATTATAATGCGCTCTATGACGCCGAAATCCGGTATTTGGACGACCGGTTGAAGGAGCTGGACGACCATCTGGCAAAACTGGGAATTGTCGAGGATACCCTGCTGATTCTTTTCGGGGATCATGGGGAAAGTCTGACGGAGCACGATATATATTGGGACCACTGTGGACTGTACGAACCGACCGTCCACGTTCCACTCATCATGCGTTGGCCGGGCAGAATTCCATCCGGAAAGAGAGTGCATGGGCTGGTTCAGCAGGTAGACCTGCTGCCGACCGTCCTGGAGTCCATCCGTCAAGAGCTCCCTTCACATATTGACCTTGCTCCGCTAGCAGATCCTATTGGGTTGGACGGCAAAAGTTTATGGCCGGCGATTCGAGGGGAAGCCGAGGGGACGGCGGAGAAAGTATTCTTGAGTGAATGCGCCTGGCAGGCAGCCAGAGCCATCCGGACACCGAGATACAAGTTCATCCGTACGTACGATGCGGGGCCGTTCACCCGTCCGCCAAGGGAACTGTACGATCTGATCGCCGACCCCGCGGAAAACGACAATTTGGCGGATCAGCTTCCGGAGCTCGCCGACCAATTCGAACAGGAAATCGGCGATTGGGTCAGCAGTAAGCTCGGCGGCCGCGAGGATCCAATGATGCGGCAGCTCGCCGAGGCAGGGCTGCCGTTCCGGAGGCGGATCGAGCAAATTCTGTCGGCTTCCGGCATGAGCTGGGACGAATGGCAGCGGGATCCGCGGCGGGAGCGGTTTGATCAGGCAGCTTCGTCCTGCCATTAATGGCTAACGGTCAGAAGGAGGTGCTGCGGTGTGCAGGAAATTCTTAATAGCCGGGGCTTCATGAAGGAAGAATTTCCGTTCTGGATCACACGGA
Source organism: Paenibacillus favisporus (assembly GCF_040545415.1). NCBI lineage: Bacteria > Bacillati > Bacillota > Bacilli > Caryophanales > Paenibacillaceae > Paenibacillus > Paenibacillus favisporus. The sequence goes on from NZ_JBEPLV010000009.1 coordinate 208,801, forward strand.
CCGAGCAGGGATCGCTTGCTGAGCATGGGCATGAATTCGTCGAGCTCGTCTATGTCGTGAAGGGAAAAGGGAGTCATATCTTTCAAGGAACGCGTTATGACATCCGCGCAGGGGACGTGTTTATCATCAACCCGGGCGAGACACATGCCTATGACGTGGAGCAAGGCGAGAAGATGGAAATCATCAACTGTCTGTTCATGCCGTCCTTCATTTCGGACGCCCTGCTCAGGGAGCTGGAGATTACCACTTCGATGGATTACTTCTATGTGCATCCTTTCCTGAAGCATGACGTCCGTTTCAACCATCATTTAAACCTGCTCGGACAGGAAGCGGCTTCCGTCCTTACGCTGCTTGACAGCATGATCCGGGAAATCGGGGCGCGTGTCCTTGGGCATACGACGGTGATCAAGCTTCAGCTGGTGGAGCTGCTGGTGCTCCTGTCTCGATATTACGCGCTAATGCACAGCCGTAAAAGCTATGCTTCGCCGCGCCAGCTGGACCGGGTGATGACAGCCCGCCGGATCTATGGATATTTGGAGCGCAGCTTCGATAAAAAAATTACGCTCCAATCCCTTTCCGGTTTATTTAACGTCAGCACCCGCCAGCTTAACCGAATCATGAGGGAAGAATTCCACAAGAGTGTATTCGACGTCCTCCATGAAATCCGGATTGAACGGGCCAAGCGGATGCTGGCCGAATCGGACGAGAAGGTGATTGCCGTGGCCGCCAGCGTCGGCTATGACGATCCGTCGTTCTTCAGCAGGCTTTTCGTGCGGCATGCCGGCTGCTCACCGAGCGAGTTCAGGAGCGGTGCCCATGCGTAATCAGCTTCCCAATGTACTGCTGATCACCGCGGACCAGCTTCGCTACGACTGCGTGGGCTACAGTGGTAAGTATCCGGTCCGCACGCCGAATTTGGACCGGCTCGCTGCAGGCGGCGCGGCGTTCTCGCATGCGTACTCCGTGCTGCCGGTCTGCTGCCCGGCGCGGCAGTCCCTGCTTCATGGCAGCCGGCCGGAAACGTTTGGCGCCTTGTGGAACTACAGCGGGGCGCTTCCTGTTGCGGCGCTGCCTCCTGACGCCTTCACTTGGGCGAGGACGCTTGCAGAGAACGGGTATTCCTGTTCCTACCTGGGGAAATGGGGTGTGAATCCCGATTACGATGCGACGGCCTACGGCTATCATTCGTATCTCGGTGAAGCGGAGTACGACGAATATGCGAAGAAAAAGTACCCGGACGTGCATTTTACAAACGGATACTTCGGCGAGAGTAATCCCATTCCGCTGGAGGACGCAAAGACGCATTGGTTTGCAGACCGTGCAGCTGCGGAACTGGAACGCCTACAATCCAGTGGGAAGCCTTGGCACATGGCGCTGCATTTCTCAGAACCGCACCTGCCGTGCAGGCCGTCCGCGCCGTATGATGACATGTACGATCCCGCTGACATGCCGGAATGGGAAGGATTCAGGGATACACTGGCGGGCAAGCCGTACATCCAGCGGCAGCAGCAGCTCAGCTGGGGCGTGGAGCATTTTACATGGGATGACTGGGCGCCCATTGTTGCCCGGTACTACGGATTGATCAGTCAGCTTGACGAGGCCATCGGCAAAGTGCTGGATGCGCTGGAATGCACGGGGGCCGCAGAGAATACGATGGTCATCTTTACCGCCGACCACGGTGATATGTGCGGCTCGCACGGCATGATGGATAAGCACTATATTTTATATGACGATGTAGTTCGGGTGCCGCTCATCATTCGCTGGTCCGGCGTTCGGCAGCCCGGGCAAACCTGCGATGATTTCGTGTATAATTTTCTGGATCTGCCTCCGACGTTACTGTCCATCCTGGGACTTGAGTTATGTAACCCCGGCCATCTGCAGGGGAAATCGCTGCTTCCGCTGCTTGCCGGCGAGGGACTGACTGAGCCGTGGCGGGACGCGGTTGTATCCACATACAACGGTCAGCAGTTCGGACTGTATACGCAGCGTATGATCCGGACCAGGCAGTGGAAATACATCTGGAATCCAACGGATATCGACGAATTGTATCAGCTGCAATCTGATCCCGGCGAGCTGAATAATGTCGTCAGCGATGCGGAGCATGCCAGCATCCTGCAAGAACTTCGCTCTCGGCTGTATCATCAGCTAAAGGCGGACGGGGATGCGCTCGTCTCGAACCAGTGGATGCAGAGGCAGCTGCTGGGCGGCGCCAAGCTGAACGATTAGCATCGGATGACCCCATCGGCTCAAGATTAGCTTATGTTCTTCATACTCCCAATGAAAAGACCTGCACATCTCAGGTCGGTCATTCGGGAGCTTTTTGCGTTCCCCAAATAAATTCTGCCGCCCGTTTAAGCTTGTCCATTCAACAACTCCCCTGGAATGGCCGGCCGGATATTATTCATCGCACGCTCTTTGGCCTCATCCAATACGTGGGTGTAGATCTGGGTCGTGGAAATATCCTCATGGCCAAGCAGCTCTTGAACCGTCCGCAGGTCGGCTCCGTTGTGCAGCAAATCCGTAGCGAAAGAGTGTCTCAGCTTATGGGCGGACAGCGTTCTTCCCGATAAATGCGGATACTTTTCGAACAGGGCTTGAAAGGTTTTTTCCGCGATACTCTGTACCATTCGTTTGCTGATACGGCGCCGGAATTGGGAAATAAAAAATGCCGTTTCCTTGGGATTCCGGGGAGAGATCCGCTCGCTCAGACAGGTTTGCAGTAAGTTGGTCATTTCGGCAGGGAGGGGGATGTAGCGCCATTTCCCGCCTTTTCCGAGCACACCGATGTTGTTCCCTTCCTGATCGAAGTCCGAAATGTTTAACTTCACGATCTCACTGACACGAAGTCCCGCATAGGCCATCAGGGCAACGATCGCAACGTCCCGAATCATATATCTTCCTTCAACCAGTCCCAGGCATGCATCGAGAAACTGCTTTTGAAGATACACGGGCTGTTTTTTCTTCTCAACCTTTGCTTTTTCAATATTCATGGCCGGATTATGGTCCGTTAGCTTGAATCGAATCATGACTTTATAAAAGAGGCGGATGGCCGACTGGCACCGGTTGCGGTACCGGGCGCCTGCGCCGCTTTCACGGACACGAGTAAGGAAATACATCACATCGATCTCCGAAACTTCAGAGACGGCTTTGCCGTCCAGCGACGTCAAGAAATGCTTGAGATCATGAAAGTAAGCATTCTGCGTTTCTTGTGAATATTCACGATCCTTCATATAGGAAACAAACAACTTCGTTTCGCGTTCATATTGCTCAAAAACTTCCGTATATTTCATCAGCTTGGCACCCACTTGATCGATTTAAAGATAAATTGCATTAAATATAGATTTAATGCAATTTTAGTATAACAAAAAAAGCTGTAAGTTAGGGCGCTTTTGGCACAAATAAACGGGGGACCGGATTTTAGGCCGATTAAGGGTCTGTCGTACCCTGTACAACCATTTTCTTGCCCAATGAGCTGAAGGATCACCAAATGATGATAAGAAAAACGTCTATCGACGTACCTTCAAAGAAGTCAGACCGCGTTTAGCTGAAGTTTTTCTTGCGATTATAGAATGGTTCAGCTTCGCTGAAATTTATAAATTCTATAATCTTAAAAAATCTCTTTAGGGTTCATATGAACCGTTATATAATGTTCTTATTAGTTTATATCAATCCAATCAAGTTCATTTGATACTCTGAAATGGGGAGAGAACAATGATGCCGACAATCAAGCTCGAGTTATTGAATCGTCAAGATGAAGTGAGGACGGAGGAGTACAGCGATTCGCAAACGACGCATGTCCATTTGATGGAACGGGAAGAAGAAAGGTTTACGTATCTGGCCTGCCAGCATGTGGAGTACGCTGAGGGCGACAAGTTTAGAGTCACGATGGAACAGCCGGATTCGTATATCGTGGTTCAGATGGATGAGACGCTCAATCCGTCTTTAATTTATGTTAAGGGAACCACGTGGGAATACGAGATTCCGCTGGCGTACAAACGAGCGTATCCCGAGAACGCTTTTGCCGGATCGAAGCATTATGTTACTGCCCGGTATGCGACGGAGAATGAGATCAGCGAGTACCGCAATCTGGCCTTAAACCCTCATGACCAGAAGCAGGACTCGGGCGCTTTCCCGCATGCTCATGCGAATGTTGAAACCCGAAACGAGCCGACCTTCTTTGCCCGCAGCGCTATCGACGGCGTCTATGCCAATTACAGCCACGGTTCTTACCCGTATCAATCCTGGGGAATTAACCAGCAGCCGGATGCCGAGCTGACACTGGATTTCGGACGTAAGGTACAGATTGACCGGCTCGGCCTCGTATTGCGCGGCGATTTTCCGCATGACAGCTGGTGGAAAGAAGTAACAGTTGCTTTTTCCGACGGGTCAGAGGAGCAGCTCTATCCTGCAAAAATCCGCAGCATCCAATACTTTGACATCTCTCCCCGCACGGTCGAATGGCTGGTGCTCAAGCGTTTGATCAAAGGCGATGAGACGCCGTTTCCGGCCCTGACGCAGATTGAGGCATACGGCAGAAATGTATAGGTAAGCATCTTTTGATGGGTAAGCATCGATTACCGGGCAAGCGGTCTTTATCCCCTGCACATCCTTTTACGCTGAAGAACTTAGCATATATAATGAAGACAGATCGTCTTGGCGAAAGGAAGGTGCTCCTGTGCGGGAAACCTGTGTTCCGGGCGGCGTTAAGCTCAAAGACACCGGATTTGGATATACGCTGTCCTTAATCGGCGGCAAATACAAAATGATCATTATGTACTGGTTGTCCGAACACCATGTGATGCGTTTTAATGAACTCCAGCGGAGTATCGGAACCATTTCCTTTAAAACACTTAGCGTCATGTTAAAAGAAATGGAGGCGGACGGCCTGGTCTTACGCAAGGAATTTCCTCAGGTTCCCCCGAAGGTCGAATATTCGTTGTCCGAACGGGGTCTTTCCCTCATCCCTGTCCTGAATCTGATGTGCGAGTGGGGGGAGAACAACTTTGTTCCCGGCGTTGAGGCTGTTCAGCGATAGGCATCCCGTAATACGGCTCAGTTGAAGAAGTATTTCCCGTACAGGGAGATACTTCTTTTTTAATGGCCAAATCCATTTGCCGGTTTAGAGGGAGTCGATAAACTTCAAATAGTCCTGCGCGCTTTGTTCCAGTTCGTCCACAGGCTGATCAGCATCCGCTCCCGGCACATTTTCTCCAGGCTCGCTCTCCGTACCGTAGAATGCAAAAACCGAACGATAATCCGCATTGCAGTACCGGAAGGTCGTTTCAAACGGGACCAATATTTGCTCAAGTGTATACCGGTACCTGCCTGTTTCGCTGTAATCCGCTTTTTTGATCCCTGCAGTGACGCCAAGGGCGACTTTGCGGTTCTTTAGCTTGTCGCCACCGTTCGAACCATAAGCCCAGCCGTATGCCAGCACTTCGTCCAGCCATCGTTTCAGGAGCGGCGGACAGTTGAACCACTGGATTGGAAACTGCAGCATCAAATGGTCATGCGTTTCCACCAACCGCTGCTCTTTTTCCACATCGATGGATTGGTCAGGATAAGCTTTGTACAAGTCATGGACCGTGTATTTTTCCGGGTATTTATGGAGCTCTTGGACCCACCGTTTATTAATGACAGATGTTTCAATGCTTGGATGCGCTACGATCACTAAGGTTTTCATCAGATTGGAACTCCTTTGTTCGATAATGACTTCGTATTGAGTATAAAAAATACCTCGCCACGCTGTAAGTACGCACTTTTAGTACAGGTACTAACATCCTGGTAAGTGTGAACTGCGTCATGAACAGAAGCCTTTAACAACTTACGTCGCTGTATCCAAGCTGGATGGCCGATACAAGCGATGAAACGGAATTGACAGGGGTCGGGTAAATCTATACAATAATATTGTTTCGTATGAATAAAAATTGGGAGGATCGGAATAGTTTTAACTGTTACAACCAGTATTCTTATTTATTCAAAGCATACATTTTCTTATTCAAGGGACGGATCGATTATGAAAATTAGATCATTCCACAAATATGTTAAAGGCAACATAAGTAGCATTCTTTTCACGTACATATTTTGTTTCAAACGAAACAAATGTGTTTAACCAACTCAAAACAGCGAGCAGGGATGAAGTACATGGAACCGACGAGTGACGCGAGGCTGTAATGCGTTGGTTAGTAGTGGAGGAAGCACAACATAGGCGGTTTTCAAGTCTGAATGAACAGGAGGGTTCGAATCATGGAATGGGCGAAAATCATCCAAGAGCGCCGAAGCATCCGCAGGTTTAAATCTTCTCCCGAGGTGGATCAGGAACTTGTGCGGGAGCTGCTCCGCGAAGCGCAGGACTTATATCCATATCCTTCCGGCGAGGCTGCAAGTTACCGGTGCGTATATGCAGGAACGGCGGAATCCAGGGAGCGTCTTGCTGTCTGCATGCTTGAACCTCTGGTGAAGAACAAATTGGTCAAATGGCTGCCGGAAAAAATTCGGGATTTTGTCCGAAAAAGAGTCACAGAAATACCCGGTCATTTGGCTGTTATTGCCAGCACGAACGAGGACAGAAGGACAAATGACATGAATTATGCTGCAGTTTGCGGGATCATGCAAAACTTCCAGCTGCTTGCCTGGCAGCGGCAGCTTGGTACCCTATGGGACACGGAGCCGATGATGCAGAGCCGGGAGTTATTCCACCTTTTCCAAATGAAACCAACGGAGAAACTGGTGGGAATTTTACACCTCGGCTATTTTGACAAAATACCGAAAGCCAGAGCCAGGACACGTGCAGAAAAGAAATGGACGATCATATCGGAATAAGGAGGCGAACCCATGAACATCACCGATGTCACAAATACAGGACTTACATCAAACTACAGCAATCGGCCCGTACCTGAAAGTCACGTCCTGGATCTGTTAAATGTGGCCGTATGGGCTCCGAACGACGGACTGCGGGAGCCGTGGCGTTTTATATTTATCGGGTCAGGCAGCACAGACATCATGGCCGGATTACAGGAGGAGGCGCCGACTTATTTGATCCTGGTAATTAAAGAAGAGCGCGATCCTCATAAAAGGGAAGAAGACTTCGCGGCCGCATGCTGCCTTATGCAAAATTTCCATATGCTTGCTCAGGAGAGCAATCTCCACGTCCAAATGACGATGAACGACTGGATTTATGATCGAGCATCCGCCCATCGTTTTGGTGTTCACCAAGAGGAGCGGATCGTCGCCGTTCTGGAATTGGGTTATCTGGAGCAACCAATAGAGCCGGTAACCGCTGCTCATTCACCGGAGCTTAACTTTGAATTACTGTAATTGGTAAATGTTCAAGCTGCATAACCTTTTTCGCTCCTGATGCATCTAATTGGGGGAATGTTTAAAGGAGTACGTCAAAGATCCAAATCCTTCTCAGCGTCCCTTCCGGAAAGCGTGTTTTCCGAAAAGGGATTTTTTTATTTCGGACCGATGTCACATTCGGCAGCCTGCCAAACGTTATACAGGGTGAGGATGGGACAACAAGGGAGGTGATGCCATGAAATACCTCAACCCCGGGGAAGAGTCAACACAACCTATCGAGAGCGTTGTAGAAAGCGTCAAACAAGGTGATAAGCAGGCATTTGCCGACATCATCCGTACGTTTGAGCGTCAGATTTATACGTATTGTTATTACATTTTGAAGAACCGTGAGGAAGCGGAGGACGCGCTGCAGGAAATTTTCATCAAGGTGTATCAATCCATCCATAAATATGAGCACCAGGTTTCCTTCTCCTCATGGTTGTATAAAGTTGCTTACTACCATTGCATGGACATGACCAGAAAGAAGAGCCGGCAAAAGAAGACGTTATCTCTCCAAAAAGAGATTCGGCAGTTGGAGAATCAGCACCAAAAGGACAGCGTACCAGAGGTGGAAGAGCTGCTGATGAGTTTGAAGCCGGAAGAAAGGCATCTCGTGCTTCTGCGGGCAGTGGAGCAGTACAGCTTCGAAGAGATCGGACAGATTATGGACTGCAAACCGGCAACCCTGCGCAAAAAGTTCGAACGTGTCCGGAAAAAACTGATTCTGCAAAAGAAGATCAAAGGAGGGATAACCCATGAACGAATGGTCAGATCTAACTGAAGAAGAGCTGATGGCGCATTTGCGGAGAACGGTTAAGCAAAAGGAAATGCCGCAAGAAAGCTACGCCAATCAAATTATGGAGAGGCTGAATGAAATGAGTAGATCCAGCAGAAGCGAACGTATCGGAAGAGGAACCTGGAAGAAAAAGGCGGCGATTAGCGTAACCGCTGCAGCCATGCTTGGAGGTGTGGTGATGGGAAGCGGCTTCGTGTCCCCAGTCATGGCGGATGCCTTGAAAAACGTGCCGTGGATCGGCAGTGTGTTCCAATACAATTCGGACAGCACTTTGCAGAAGGCAAGTACTACAGGACTGACTACTGCGCCGAACCTGAGTGTAACCAGGGACGGGGTGACGCTCAGCATTAAAGAGGTGATGTTTGATGGAAACCGGCTTGCATTTGTCATTGAACGTCAAGGCGTAGACGACGACACGATAATCTCCCCTTATCCACCGGCAGGGGCGAAGGATGAGAAGGGGAACCTGATCCAGACCGTTCCATTGGAACAGCAGAAAAAAGGGTATATCTATATGCCGGATGTTACCATTCAAGGAAAGAACAAATTTTTCGGCATGTTCTCACAAGATGTAGGCAAAACGGAGGACGGACAAGACATCCACAATATGGCCATGTTTGAAATTATGAAGGGCCTGTCTGAAATGAACCTCCCTGAAGCATTCGACATGTCCGTAAAACTGAACGTCTCCGGGATCCAAGAGCCGTTTGAATTCGTCGTGCCGGTCAAAAACCTGGCGAAAGGTTCGGTCGTCCTTCATCCGGATCAAACGCAAAGCAGCGGCGGCTTCAGCTATACGGTCAAGCAGCTTGAGTTGACGCCGGTAACGACACGTCTTGTTCTGGACAGCAAAGGCAGCGTTCCTGTGACATCAGAGCAAACAGGAGATTTAAGCCCGAGCAAAATGTACTACGACATCGTGGACCAGGATGGGAATCCGGTGCAGCAGAACTTGATCGGATACTTCAACAGCAGGCCGGGTACCGAATACCATGAAGATGAGGCATACAAGCCGTTTGACAAAACGCCGACCTCCATTACGATCAAGCCTTATACATTGACTGTGAAAAAGGATTGGACCATCGTGTCCGACAGTAAGGGGGAACCAATTAAAACTTATCATAAAGATCTCGAAATGACGATTCCGGTCGTCCAGTAACAAGCCAATTAAAAAAGGTGATAAACTCTGCAAAAAAAGAGCTCTTATTCCATCTCTGAACTGTGACCCGGATTGTGGACAGTTTAAAAGAAACAGCCCTAAGCTTAACCAGCAAGCAGGTGACCTCTGAATTCGTCGGGGGTCATCTT
>NZ_JBEPLV010000010.1:0-123655 GCF_040545415.1 Paenibacillus favisporus
TCTGACGAGATTGATTTAATCTCAATCGCTCCGGTCATAAGACCATCGCGTTTATACTCACTCGTTGTTCAGTTTTCAAAGATCAAACTTCGTTTTGTTGTCATCGCCGTGTTTCAGCGGCGACTTTTATAATATATCATATTGCCCATCTTTTCGTCAAGCATTTTTTTAATTTCTTTTAAAATCTTGTCGAATTATCAGGTTTCAAGGAAACCGTCATTGAATGGGGCGAGATATAATTTAACACATAAACAATAATGGAGTCAACCACTTTTTAAAATCCGCATGTCTTTTCAAATTTCCCCAATCTTCCCCTAACTATACCCTTAGAGAAGTATTAAACCGATATACACAGTGAGCCTGCATTTCCCGAACGCTTCACAGCTACACGCGATTGTTCGCAGCACTTCTTTGCCTTTGGATAACAAAAAAAGAGGGATCATCCCCTCTCTTCCGGACCTTCATATATGCCCTTACTAAAAACAGTTACTCGGCGGAATAGCGAATCCCCTGATTCCCGTAAGTCGCCCCTTCGCTCCAGACCGCCGTTTCGCGTACCAACGACCGGTTGACCAGCGTCCGCAGTACCAGCGGCAGCTTGTTGCTGATCATATCGAGCTCGGGATGATGAGCCAGCTCTTCCACGCTCCAGGGCTTCGGCCGGCTTCTCAAAATGTTCAGCAGCAGCACCGTGCACTCGGCCATTTTGGACATGACTGAAAACTCACAGGCAAGCATGACCAGCTCGACACGCTGAGCGAGCGTTTCCGTACTCTGGGTTAGTTCTTCATACAGTTTATGAATGGCCGTGTTAAGTCCGCGCACCTGCTCCCATACAGCTTTCTCCGGGAGAACCTTCTGCTCGATCAGCTCGATCTTGGCCCAATGCTTCAACGAATTCAGCACACTGTGGTAAGCATCCGTGTAAAAGCCCTCCTGCATATAGCGTTTGGCTTCCACGTACATCCATAGAAAATGGGAAAATTCATACAGCATCTTCCGGTCCCTCAGCGGCTGCCTGAATTCAATGAAATCCTGGCGAAGCTGCGCCAGCCGGGCATACGGATCGTGAACGATCTCTCCCTCCATGAAACATTTCACCAGGTCCCCCTTCTCGCCGGCCACCAGCCAACGCCGAAGCGAGCCCAAACTGACATGCAGCACTTGGCAGCGCAGTTCCCCTGCCATCGTATGTTCTACGGTTAACGGTTTATCTTCTTGTTCGCGAACGATTAGTATAATAAGATCAAAGTCATGTAGCAGCGATCCATCAAATTTATGACCCTCTTGGCGAAAAATAATAGTTCCCATGGCATCGACATAAACCGACTCTCCATAAAAAAAGGACAAATTGGACAAATTCACGTCTCCCTCCATGCATTCCTTGGCGAAAATGAGCCAATTCAGTTATAATATACTTCTACATGTCCATGTCAGTTCCTTCTTTTTGTAAATACAACAAATTTGATGATAGGAGCTAAAGATTCATGATTTTCAATCAAGCGAAAATTAACGCTTTTCGTCTTTGGGGCCTGCTGCTGACGATGCTGGGTATGGGTCTGATGGTTCTGGGGACGGCCGGTATCGTATTTTGGGGACATGCCGGTAAGGTGTTCGCAGCCATCGGTCTTGTGATTGGCCTGATTTCCATGATGGGCAGCCTCGGAATATATTTCTGGGCCGGCATGCTGTCGACCAGCGCGCTGCAGCTCGAATGTCCGGAATGTCACAAATTGACCAAAATGCTCGGAAAAACCGACCGCTGCATGTTCTGCCGCACGATCCTGACGTTGGATCCCAACCAGGCGAATATGACTCCCGAAGAGCTGCAAGCCGCTCAGCAAGGCCAGGGAGCCCAAGCAACGCCGCATCATCATTAAATACAAAAAATCGGTACGACCTGATCACAGGCTGTACCGGTTTTTTATTACATAAAGTATAAGTGCTGATCCAATGAGGTAATTACTGCTGTATTCCTTTTAACACTTTCCAGGCATCCTCCGTCCCGAAGCTTCGCGTCCAAGCCGCAACGCCGCCCAATTTGAGCGACTTGGCCAAGTCCACTCTCGCTTGCAGGGACACTGCGTCCTCAATCCATATTTTTTTCAGGACTCCGTCTTCCTTATACTCCACATAATGCTGCTTCACGTCTTTCAGGTATTTCGGCTTCAGTTTCTTTTCGGCCAAAATATCTTTGACGGTCTTCATGCCGACCGCTTTGGAGGACACTTCGACCTTTCCGTTCTTGCTCGCTTCCGACCAGATCCGCGTATACAGCGGCACGGCCAGTATCAGCTTCTGCGGCGGCACGTCGTCCTCATCCAAGATCTTTCTCGCAGCCGCTTCCGCCCATGGCAGGGAAGAAACTGAGCCGGCTTCGGGACTTGATGCCCAATGCTCATCGTAAGCCATCAGCATAATAAAATCCGCGGCTTCGCTCAGTGCACTGCGGTCCAGAAATTTGGACCACAGCTCGCTGCTCGATTTCGGCGTGACGTCAACCGATAAGATCAGTCCTCTATCCTGCGCCAGCGGCTTCAATTCACGCACAAACTGCGTAATATTCGGGCCGTCCTTCGTTTTTACATTTTCAAAATCGATGTTGATCCCGTCCAAATGATACATCTGCGCCAGCTCCAGCAGCTGGCTGATCGTATTCAGCCGCGTTTCGTAGGTGGCCATCGCGCTCGTAGTTATGTCGGCATCGAAGCTGTTATTGATCAGCCCCCATACCTCCATCTTAAGGGCATGGGCTTTATTCACATAAGCCATATCCGCATTGCTGCGCACGTTGCCCTTGCCGTCGATAATGCTGAACCAGGTCGGGCTGACGACGTTGACACCGTCCAGTCCGTCCAATACGGCCGGATCGGGTTTGTTCTGATAGACTGCTTCCCACGCCAGGTTGACGGGTTTGCCTTTCCAGCTGCGCTCCGCCCGGGTTGGCGGGATAGGCGGAATTTCGATCGTCTTTTTGTCCCCAAGTGAGACTTCATCCTTGCGGACATACCCGCTGTAGCCGTTATCCATCTGGGCGAAATACCAAGATCCCTCCGAATCCCAAATCCGCAGAGGAGTACCGCCCTTCATGTCAGCCAGAATCGGCGAATGGATGGAATCCCCCTTTCGGAGCTTCACCTTATCGTCAGGCTGACCTTTGGCCGCCCCCATCTGTATGGTATCCCCGGCTTTCATCAAAATGACGGCACCCGTAGCGGCATCCTCATGGATGTTAACCCCGTACAGTTCCTTAAGCGGCTGAATCGGCATGTACGGCACGCCGTCCTTTTCCTCCGGAGCAAACCGGAGCTCAACCGGCTTGTTGTTCAGCTGCGCCTTTTTCTGTCCTGTCTGCAGCCGCATGACCCGCACTGGCGTCGTCAAAATGATGGACTGGGTCCCTGATTCATATCGAATCGTCGGATCGACCACCTTCTGCAGTACCGGCAGCGGAAGCATCAGCTGTTCACCGGCTCCTTCGGCTGGTTCTGCCTGAAGCTTCCCTTCCACGAAAATAGGCTTGTCCATGCCGCGCCAATCCGGTTTTTCATGCAAAGGGTTCGGTAGAATTTCGGTCACCGTCAGATAGGCCCCGGCTATGATCAGGCACAAGCCCAGGAATATCGTAAAGCGCCTCCCCGCTGAGGGGCGGCGTCTGCGTCTTCTTCTGCTCACTCGCTAATCCTCCGTCATTTTATTCAATTCACGCCTTCCGGTATGTTCCGGATGTTCAGAAAGGTTCTGCCTGAAAAACAAAAACGTGAAGAATCCTTTGCAGGAGTCCGCACGTTTCAAAAATCATTGTTCTTTGCAAGAACTGCATATCCCATAAAGCTCCATCCTCAAGTCCTTGACCTTGAATCCAGTGCTCTGTTCCGCTGTATGCTCTACATCCTTCAGAGAAGGATATATGAAATCTTCAATTTTGCCGCATTTCTCGCAGATCACGTGGAAGTGATCCGACACGTTGGCATCAAAGCGGCTCGAATTATCTCCATAGGTCAGCTCATGGACCATTCCCGCTTCCATAAACATCTTCAAATTGTTATATACGGTCGCGACGCTCATGCTCGGAAACTTGGGCTCGAGCGCGCGGTATATCTCATCCGCCGTCGGATGGTTCATGGACTCCATCAAATAGGCCAAAATCGCATGACGTTGGGGCGTAATCCGAACACCTGTTGCCTTCAGTTGTTCTAGTGCATGTTGGACTCGCGTAGACATGATTCCCACCGCCTTTAATGTTTTAACATAGTCGTTAATAACTTTATTGTACGTTTATCTTTTGAGCTTTGTCAACGGACCCCGCCCCACAGAAGCCGTTAAATCTTCCATGTTCATCCTTTTTTAATATTTATTCACATTCAGTTCGCTGTTGCCTTCGACATGGATCGTATAGTCACCGGTGCCGATCTCGCCGGTTATGCTCTTCTTGTCTACGACAAACTCGGGGAACATATTATGAATATCGCCATAGCTGATCGTTCCGTCAATGGCGTAGTTGCCATCCCCAGGCAGATCAAGGATAAGCTCCCCGACAGCGCTGTAGATGTCCCAGTTTCCGCCGACGGAGTTCGATCTTGCCGTAATATCGCCGTTGAGCGACTCTGCCGTCAAATCCGATTTGATGTCATCCACATAAATGTTGCCGTTCTTGGTGCTTACATTGATTTTACCCTGGGCCCGAATGACCGACAGATTCCCGACCTGGGATGTCAGCGCAACAGAATCGGAAACATCGATCGCCTCCATATTCCCCCGGTTGGTCGAGAGATCAACCGAGCCGGTAACGTTCGCAGCCTGAACGGCCCCGTTCAGCGTTTTTCCTTTAACCTGCCCAAGAATATGATTCAGCTTAAGTTCGCCATTTGCACTTTCCAGCGTAATTTGCTCAATGGCCTCTACATGATTCAAGGTAATACCGCCGTTCATCGTCCGGATGGAAAAATTAAAGCGGCGGTCTTCCGGCAGCGTAATAGTCAGGTTCATCCGCGGCTGTCTTTTGCCGGATTGCCCGTAAGCCTTGCCTTTGGTTTGGATCGTAACGGTGGTTCCGTCGCTGACGTCAACCGTGGATTCCTGCCCGATCACATCCGCTTCCGGCCCCGTAATCTGATCCACCCACATCTCGGTATCCACCCGAATGTCGTCCACAGGTCCCCGCTGCAGCAAAATATCGCCGTTAATATTGTCGACATTCACCGCTTGGGTCTCGAAGGCGACAGGAATCGAAATCGGGTCCTTATCAAACCGCTTACCCTTAGCCTCACTGTAGTCCACACCAGCCGCCGTCAAATTCAAACTGACCTTATTCCACAAGTGCAGGTAGTGGTCCTGTTCGGTGACGACAAAGACGGAAGCCGACAGCAGTACAGCCACCAGCACTCCGCGAATATCCAGCCGGAAACGCCCCCAGCCGGGTGTTCGCGATTTCCGCATAAACCAGTACAGTACAATATATTCGGCACCCCACAGGACGGCCAGCAGCGGCCACCATTTTAGCAGGAGCAGCATGTATTCGGTCCCTTGAACCGCATCCGTCAACAGCAGTGCACCGGTCACAACCAGCAGCAGCACAGCAGTAAAACGCCCCACCCGCAATTTGGGTTTTCGGTTCACGTTGTCGATCACCTCTTTCCACGCTGCAGCACAGCCATAAACCAGGCTATGGCGCAGCGGTTCATCTTCCGCGTCTTTGGTTTAAAAACAGGAGCGTCTCCCGAAGCCCGAAAAACAAACCAAGGACGATCAAAACGACCGCAGCCGCGGTTTGTCCGTACTGTTCAATAAACATGCCAAGCCATTTGGGCTTCTGATAAAAGGCGATCATCAGCAGCCCGCCGGCAACCAGATATACGCCGAAAGCGATGCTGCGTTCCAAGGCAAAGGGATGCGCCCGTTCCGTCTCCTCTTCATCCGGCAGCTCAAGCCCAGCCCTTCTCCGGTGATAAATCACATAATCCGCAGCTTGAAGCACATCATAAACGCTATAAAAATAAGCGACAGGAAATAAAAGCGCGAGCAAAATAAGCAATGGTACGTTGATCTGGATGCCGATGGAAGAAAAATAGAGCAGCGCCGACGCATCCAGCATCAGTGCGAATATAAGAGAAACCCCTTTACGGTACAATCCCAGATAAATATGGCCGAGTCCCGGACAAATCGCTGCAAGAAGCCCTGCGGTAAATTTGCGCTTGCGGGAATACAGCCGGCGCTTGCGGACTCCCCGCTCCGCCTTGGAATGAATGCGTAACCGACGTTTACCTTTCTGCGGTTCGTCCGCTGAATTTGTTGAGTGATGTCCGGCAGAATGCATGCTTGCAGCTCCTTTCTTTAAATGGTTTGGCCGAGTCCTTTTTCCTGATAGTACCCTATTCTGTCCCCTAATTAACAGGTCAATATCTGGATTATCCGGCCTGTCAAAGCAAAAACCCCCGGTCACCCGGGAGCTTTCGGCGTTTTCGTCAGTCTAGGGACACCAGTGTAATTCCTTCCAGCTTCCGGATTTGCGAAGCCAGCTGCAGCGGATCAAAGGAATGCTTGATCAGGACGTGCATCGAGATCTCAAGCGTGGTGGAGGGAGGCTCCAGCTCAAAGGGCGCGGCCGCACTCCGTTCATTGATAATCAATTTTTTCACGGCGATGCCTTCCGCCTGCACCAATTCCGAGATCGATTCAAGCAGCCCCGGAACCGAAACGGCGTGGAACGTGAACAAGTGGAGCTTGCTCCCTTTGATATAACGCTGCTCCAGCTTATTAAATACCACGAGCGTCAGTAATATAAGCAGCGTGGCAGCGACGGACGCGAAATAAAACCCGGCGCCGACAGACAAGCCGACAGCAGCGACGACCCATACGGAAGCAGCCGTTGTTAAACCGGTAATGGATTTACCGGTAAACAGAATCGTTCCGGCTCCCAGGAATCCGATCCCCGTAATGACGGCCGATGCCAAACGGGCAGGGTCGATCCGGATGTTCACCTCGTGAACGAATTCGGAGAAGCCGTAAATAGACAGCATAATAATTAACGCCGATCCCATGCACACTAAAATATGAGTTCGGAGTCCAGCCGCGTGGTTGGACCGCTCCCGCTCCAGACCGACCAATCCGCCGAGCAGCATAGACAGCAGCAAACGCAGCAAAATATGCACATTATCGATATACCATGGATCCTGCAAGGGTCAACCTCTCCCATTCTGCTGAGGTATTTATTGTGACGAATCGGACGCTCTGTGAAAGGTCGTCAGTTCCACGCCCGGAGCTACCTCATACCGGTCAAAAGGAACAAAGCCATACTTGGTGTACAGCGCCACGGCCGGCGTGTTTTTGGTTCCTGTGGACACGATGAATAAGGGAACATCCGGATGAAGATCCAGCACGTGCTGAATCAGGCTGCCGGCAATCCCCTTGCGGAAATGACCGGGATGAACCATCATCCGGCTGATCGTAATCGTATCCGGCGCTTCCTGCTCCGTTGCTACCGCTCCGATTAGTTCTCCGTCCTCATTTAAGCATCCGTAAAAATCCTCTTTACACTTGCGTATCGTTTCATGGGTATCCATCAGCGGCGGAATATCGCGGAAACCGATCCGCTCCGCCTCCAGCCGGTAAGCCATATGCTGCAGACGCCAGATCTGATCGACCATGTCCTCGTCATCCAGAAACAGTCTGTTTATCATATTCGGAACCACCTCGAGCGCATGCGCGAAAATGAAAATGAATGCTAAATCAAAGGGGCTTGTCACACGGACAAGCCCCTAGGGAAGCTCAAGCTTTTATTGGCTCAATATTTCGGCCAGCAGCTTGTTGACAAGCGCAGGGTTGGCTTTGCCCTTGCTCTCCTTCATGACCTGGCCGACCAGGAAGCCGATCGCTTTCTGCTTGCCCGCCTTGAAGTCCTCAACGGATTGCGGATTTGCCGCGACAACCTGCTCGACGATCGTTTTGATCGCACCTTCGTCGCTGATCTGCACAAGTCCTTTTTCCTCGACGATCTGCTGTGGCAGCTTGCCGGATTCGAGCATTTCCTTGAATACCGTTTTGGCGATTTTGCTGCTGATCGTGCCCTTCTCGATCAATCCGATCATTTCGCCGAGACCGCGGCCGGTAATTTTGAGGGCCGGCAGTTCCAGGCCGGTACTGTTCAAGTATCCGAGGAGGTCGCCCATAATCCAGTTGGAAACCGCTTTGGCATCCTTTGTATAGTTCAGGCTGTCCTCAAAAAAGTCCGCCAGCGGCTTCGAAGATGTAATGACGCCCGCATCATAGCTCGGGAGGCCGTATTCGGAAGTATAGCGCGCCTGCCGGGCATCCGGAAGCTCGGGAATCGTTGCGCGGATGCGCTCCTTCCAAGCTTCATCGATATGAAGTCTGACAAGGTCGGGATCCGGGAAATAGCGGTAGTCATGCGCTTCTTCTTTGCTGCGCATCGACAGCGTCTTGCCGGCGGCCTCGTCCCAGCGGCGTGTCTCCTGCACAACTTTGCCGCCGTCGTCCAAAATTTCCGCCTGGCGGTACTCTTCGTACTCCAGGCCCCGCTGAACGCCGCGGAAGGAGTTCATATTCTTCAGTTCGGCGCGGGTGCCGAATTCCTTTTGCCCCACAGGACGGATACTGATATTCGCGTCGCAGCGCATGGAGCCTTCCTCCATCTTCACGTCGGAAACTTCGCAGTACTGCATGATCGCGCGGAGCTTCTCCAGGTAGGCTCTCGCCTCTTCCGGCGACGAAATGTCAGGTTCGGACACGATTTCGACAAGCGGCGTTCCGACGCGGTTAAAGTCGACCAGTGACGCAAATCCTCCGTCGACGTGCGTCAGCTTGCCCGCATCTTCTTCCAGGTGCAGGCGGGTAATGCCGATCCGTTTGGTTCGGCCGTCGACTTCGATGTCGATCCAGCCGTTCTCGCCGATCGGCTGGTCGTACTGGGAAATCTGATAAGCCTTGGGCGAATCGGGATAGAAATAGTTTTTACGGTCGAATTTGCTCACATCGGCGATCGTACAGTTCAGCGCCATGGCTGCTTTCATCGCGTAGTCGACAGCCTGACGGTTCAGAACAGGCAGTACGCCGGGATGTCCGAGGCAGATCGGGCACGTATGCGTGTTGGGCGGCGCGCCGAATTCGGTGGAGCAGCCGCAGAAAATTTTCGACTTGGTATGCAGTTCGACATGGACTTCCAGTCCAATGACAGTTTCGTATTTGGTTGATGACATATTGTTCTTGCTCCCTCCTGGTCCCGCCTGAGATTACAGCTTCGGCTGCAGCTTATGATGTTCGGTGTTCTGCTCGTACGCGTGGGCGACGCGCAGCACCGTCGATTCGTCAAAGGCTTTGCCGATGATCTGCAGGCCGACCGGCAGCCCGTCCGCCAGTCCGCAAGGAACGCTGATCGCGGGGACGCCGGCGAGGCTGACCGGAATGGTCAAAATATCGTTCAGATACATCGTCAGCGGATCATCCACCTGGGACCCCAGCTTGAACGCGGTCGTCGGTGCGGTTGGCCCGATTATAATGTCGTAGTTCTCAAAGACGTTGTCGAAGTCCTGCTTAATAAGTGTACGGGCTTTTTGAGCCTTCAAGTAATAGGCGTCATAGTAACCCGAGCTCAGCGCGTAGGTGCCGAGCATAATCCGGCGCTTCACTTCCGGACCGAAGCCTTTGCTTCTCGATTCGTGGTACAAATCGATCAGACTGCCCGCATGGTCGGCACGGGTGCCGTAGCGGACGCCGTCGAAACGCGCGAGGTTGGAAGACGCCTCCGACGAGGCGAGAAGATAATACGTTGCCACCGCGTATTCGGTATGCGGCAGGGACACTTCCTCCCACACGGCTCCGAGATCTTCCAGCACCTTCAAGGCAGCCAGAATTTTCTCTTTCACGGCCGGGTCGACCCCTTCGCCCATATACTCCTTCGGCACCGCGATGCGCAGGCCGCGGACATCTCCGGTCAATGCGCTCAGATAGTCGGGAATATCGACATTTGCTGATGTCGAATCCATATGGTCATGACCGGCGATGGCCTGTAGGACGTAAGCGGAGTCCTCCACGTTCTTGGTCAGCGGGCCGATCTGGTCCAGCGAGGACGCGAAAGCCACGAGCCCGAAGCGGGAAACAAGGCCGTAAGTCGGCTTCAATCCGACTACGCCGCAGTAAGACGCAGGCTGGCGGATCGATCCTCCGGTGTCCGATCCGAGCGTAAAATAAGCTTCGCCAGCGGCCACCGCCGCGGCCGAGCCGCCGCTGGAGCCGCCAGGTACGCGGTCCAGGTCCCACGGATTGCGGACCGGCCGGAAGCTGGAATTTTCGTTCGAGCCGCCCATGGCGAACTCATCCATATTCAGCTTGCCCAGCGTAACGGCATCCGCCTCACGCAGCTTGCGTGTCACGGTTGCGTCATAGACCGGGTTAAAATTCGCCAGGAACTGGCTGCCACAAGTCGTGCGCAAGCCTTCCGTCACGATATTGTCCTTAATTCCGGCAGGCAGGCCGAAGAGCAGGCCGCGCGCCTGACCGGACGCCAGTTTGTCGTCGAGCCGGCGGGCTGTGTTCCGCGCCTCCTCCTCATTCAACGTCAAAAAAGCCCCGATACGTTCGTCCCGCTCGGCGATGACCTGAAATGACTGGTCAACAAGCTCCTGCACGGACAGCTCCTTGGCATGCAGCTTGTTATGTAATTCTTGCAATGTATGGTTAAACAGGCTCAAATGAATGCTCCTCCCTTCAATGATTAGCCGCTAATCCAAGACAGCCGGCACTTTAAATTGTCCGTCTTCCTCTTCAGGCGCGTTGGCCATAACTTTCTCGATCGGCAGACTGTCTTTCGCTTCATCCTCGCGCATCACATTGCTGAGATGCAGCACATGCGTCGTCGGCTCCACACCGTCGGTATCGAGTTCATTCAATTTCTCGGCATATTGTAAAATGGCGTTCAGCTGCTCGGTCAGCATCTGCTCTTCTTCGGGTGTGAAATTGAGCCGGGCCAGCTTGGCCACATGCTGAACGTCTTGATTGGTAATACTCATCAGCGGTTCCTCCTTGTTCCTTCTTATCTAAGCATCCCTGCGGCATTCCATCCGGATCCGTTCAGCGAAGCAGCTTGTCCTGAAGCAGCCCGGAATTCGCGGCTCCATAGCCGCAAAAACGCATGGATATGCCCTTGCAGACTGCTGGTGTTTAAAGGATTAAAGCCTCAGGATAACGTTTCTAATTATATTGTAGAACCGGGGAAGATTCAATGCACCCGTTCAAAATGAAACGCACCGATATGTTGCCTGCCGGCGCCTTATATCATTCCTTGGCCTAAGCCCCTGCCGATATACCTTTCACTTAAAGGTCCATCGTCGTACATTCGAAGAAGCCAAACCGCACTAAGCGGAAGATTTCTTGCGGGATAAGGATGTCGTATCTTCGAAGTTAGAAGCTGAAATGGATGATGAGGGCAACCTTCAGCTTAGATATATATATCTTACAAACGCAAAAAAGAGCCGGCTAATAAGCCGACTCCTCTAAATCCAGGCGCGGAGATTTACCTGTTTGATAAATTCCGCCTGGGAGAGCACTTCAGGCGCAGTCTCTTCTTCCTTCTCATCCTGCTCAAGCTCGCCGTTCATAATCTGATGAAACAGCTTCTCGTTATATGTCGCAAGGGCGTAATCGATCAGCGCTTCCCGCGTGGTCATCTCGACTTCATGCTGTATGAGCAACTCTTCTGGCTCAACATCACTCGATGGCACGAAAAAGTTACGATTAATCTTCGGTACCCGAATTACGTAATCAAAAGCATTATCCGGGTTCCGGTCATAGGCAATCAGATAACCGTATTCCCCAATAGGAAGGTTCTGCTCAAAGGCGTCCGCGACGATTACAATTTTCTCCCCTAATTGCAGCATCGTCTACCTCCTAGATGTATGTCTTTCATTTGTCTGTATAGTCTACTAGAAAAACATAGACATGTAAAGCTGAAGAAAAAATATATATGGAGAAAAATAAAGTGAGATGAACATGAAATCTCCCAAAAATAAAAGAACGCAAACCGGGATCGGGCCACAGCTTGCGTGCTTCGCGAAAGTAACAAGGTTCATCAAATTAATCACATTGTATCAATCTTGTAACCGGTTGTCCAGACAAATTTGCTCAGAAATTGTCGGAAATGCTGACTCCCTATCGAATCTCTCCTTAACGGACATAGGGATTGTTCGCCCGCTCATAACCAATCGAGGTTTTAGGGCCATGGCCGGGATACACCTTCACGTCGTCCGGGAACGTGAACAGCGTATTTTGGATGGAGTCAAGCAGGTCCCTTTCTCTTCCTCCGTACAAATCGGTTCGTCCAACACCAAGCTTGAACAGGACGTCGCCGGAAAAAAGATCGTTTCCGCAGAGGAAGCTGACGCTTCCGGGCGAATGTCCAGGCGTATGGTAGACGGTAAACGTGCGGCCGATCAGCTGCAGCTGCTGGCCTTCATCCAGGCTGTATTCCGCGGGATCGGTCGTCAGCGGCGGAGTTACCTGCGGCCAGTTCTGCGAACCGTTCATCTTCGGGTTCACCAGCCATTCGCTTTCCAGGTCATGAAGATATACCGGCGCCTTGGTCAGCTTGCGTACTTCATCGACGCCGCCCATATGGTCGAAATGGGCATGGGTCAGCAGAATGGCTTCGATCTCGAGACCCTCAATGTGCCGGATCAGCGGAGCGGGATTCATGCCGGGATCAATGATGACGGCGCGGCCGGGATCGTCGCCGGTCAGGACATAACAATTAGTTTCCAGCGGCCCGAGGCTAAAGGATCGGATGTTCAGCATGGCCTCAGATCAAAATCCGGAAATCAGTTCACGCAGCTCTTTGATGATCGAGGCGTGAAAGCCCGTTCCTTCCCCGTAAGCTTCGACGATCTGTTTGCGGGTAACCGCCAGGTTGTCCTGATAGTCGGCAGCTTCCCGGTCCGGATTGTTCTGTTTGAATTCGACCATGAACTTTTGAACGTGAGCCGGACGCGGCCCCCAGGTGCCCAAGACGTATCCGCCCGTATCCGCAAAAATGACCACAGGCACACTCCGGCCGCCCATCGTCAAATACTGGTCCATCAAATCAAAATTCTCTTCCAGAATAAACACCTCGACCGGAATTTCCGCCGCTTCCAGCGCCCGGAATACGACCGGAACGTTGCGAACAACGTCACCACACCAATCGGCAGCCAGGATCAGCACGCGGAGGTCGTCGCGAAACTTCAGGCTTTCAAAAAACTCCTTGTCGCCTTCATCGCTCCACGCAAACTGCTCGTAACCGTTCTTGAAAGCCTCCTGGTTTTTCTGCATGCCGCTCACGAACTGTTCGGGGGAAATCCCGCGATTCAAATAATCTGCCACATTTTTAGCCATTAGTGAACGCCTCTCTTCCTTCTGTTATTGATCCATTTAATCAGAAAATACACGATCAGCAGCGCCAGCGCAATGAGCAGAATCGGCGTTATGTATGGAGCCGCCTTCTCATCGATATTTTTCCACTGGTCTCCGAGCAGGTAACCAAGATATACAAACAATGCGGACCAAGGAATGACAGCCAGGGTGGTCAGCAGCGTAAACCGTCCGAGATTCATCCGGGAGATCCCTGCAGGGATGGAAATGGCATGCCTTGCCACCGGGATGAACCGGGCCGTAAAAATGACGCCTGTCCCGTATTTGTTGAACCATTCCTCCGCGTAATCGATATGTTTTTTATGAATGAAAATGTATTTCCCGTACTTCTCAAGCACCGGGCGTCCTCCGTAGCGGCCGATCCAATAGATGAACAGCTGCGCGATCACGCCGCCGACCGTTCCAAAAACAACCGCGCCGATATAGTTGATATGGCCCGACGACACCAGAAACCCTCCGTACGCCAGCACGATCTCGCTGGGAATAACCTCGATCATCAGACCCAGCATAATTCCGAAATAGCCCAGACTTTGAATCCAGTCAAATAACTGATTAATGATATCCGATATAAAATGCACGCTGGCCCCCACTTCCCCAATGTACTCTTCTACTTCAAAGCTATTCTAGCACAGGGATGGACATGACTTCTACTTGGTGCCCAATCTGCTCCCGCCGGTGTCTTCACGTAAAAAAGCAGCATATGGTGTGGATAAAGGAGTGAGTCAGATGCCCCAGATCCCGCAAAACAAAAAGGCCGCTCTGCCAACGGCACGCGGCATCCGCAGGAAATGCAGCAACGAGCTCTACCGGGCGATCAAGCGAATGAAGGTGCATATTCCGGCAGATCTGGTCAAACAGGGGGAAGCGATGTACTACCGCAAGGTGGTAGGCAACCTCCTATGGATTCATGAAAACCGGAGCAACCGCAAGGTGCAGTGCGACTGGTGGGACAAAGAAGTCTGTCCGGAGCTCGCCGAACTGTGGCAGCTGGATCCCGGCAGGCTCAGCAGCGCGTTCCGTGACGCTTACGGCGGGTAACGCTTGGTCCACCCATCTAACAGCCATTGGGCAACGCGCACCATCGGGGCAGCCGGGCTTCATTACGGCTGTCCCCCATTTCAGCGCCGCAAGGAATAACACCTACGCACACTAGGAGAAGGGAAAGCAGTGACCACAAACCAGGAAGCGGCCGAACCGTTTGCATCCGCCTCCCCGCATACTGTCATTCCACCGTCCATCGAGCCCTCACACCGGACAATGCCGCAAGCTGCCTGCCCCATTCCCTGGCCTCGAACGTTAGGGCAAACTCCCGGTCATTCCGAATGACCCGGAGCCGGGTGTCCTCCGCAGCGCGGGCATAATCGTGGTACAGCCCGAAGCCAAAGCGGGCGATGCGCCGGGCCTCCGTTTCATGCCCGGCGGTATACTCGGCCCGCGCGAGCTGCAGCAGGCACTCCAAGCTGCGCGTCCGCTCCCCTGCATTGTATTTATCCTGGCGAAGCGCAGCGCTAGTCCAGTAAATAGCCTCTCCCGCATCGCCCCGCCGGCCGGCATTGTCGGCCAGAGCCCACAGCAGCCCGGGATGATGCGGCGTATAGGCGAGGCTGCGGTGGAGGATGGCCTCGGCTGCAGGCGGCGGGACAAGCCCTGCCAAATCCAGGGCGGCCGAATAGTCCGCCGGATTCCACCGCAGCGATGAGGCAAGACGGGCCGCTGCCGCCTGGTTGTCGCGGCTTCTCAGCGCCTGCATATGCTCGGCGTGGCCCATATAGCCGCGGTACGCCAGGCAGGAGCTCCCTACAGCGATGACAATCCAGAGGGACAGCAGCGCGGGGACATGCCTGCGGATGCGCTCCGGCGGTGAAGCTAGAACGCCGCCGGTCTTCTTCCCCACGAGGGAAGGCTCCGCCGCGGCCTGGGCAGCAAGCAGGAAAAACAGCAGCCACACCATCCCGTAGCTCCAATCGATATCGACTGCGACGTGCAGAAGGAACGCGATGTAGGAAGGCAGCAGGCGGCGGCACCTCCTGAAGATCAGCAGTCCGGCGGCGGCCAGCATGGAGGTCAGCAGGACGAGTCCGATGAGCCCTGTATTCAGCAGCACATCCACGTACCCGCTGTGCATTTGGCTCCCGACATAGGGAGACGATTGAACTGCGCGGTAGGACAAGCGCCACGTATCGCCCCCTTGGCCCAGCCAGGGGGCCTCTTTCACCAGCGCCCAGGCGTCTTGGACCATCGCCTGGCGGGCGGACATCGTGCCGAACTTGTGCACGATGCGCTCCCGCACGGTGCCGAAGACCACGGCGGCACCGGCGGCCAGCAGCGCGCCGCCTGCCGCCGTGCCCAGGCGGCGGCGCCCCGCGCCTGCGGCTTCGCCGCGCAGGCGCAGGCGCCATCGGCCGGCGAGCATGCCGCCGGCCCACAGCCCGGCCAGCGTGAGCAGGCCGGGCCACGGCTCCGCCGCCAGCTTGGCCGCGGCCAGCTGGCGGTACAGCAGCGCCGCGCCGGCCAAGGGAGCGGCGGCGAACACGAGCGGCGCGGCCATGCGCCGCCGCTCCATCAGCAGGCCGGCGGCGCATGCCGCGCCGGCCGCCAGCCAGGCGCCGCGCGACTCGCTGAGGAGGAGCGCGGCGGCGTACGGCAGCAGCGGCAGGCTGCCGAGGAACACGCGGCCGGGCGGTGCGGCCGGCTGCCGCTGCAGCAGCGGGCCGAGCGCGAACAGCCGCTCGAGCAGAAACAGCCCCATCACGGCGCCGAACGTGTTGGGATACTGCAGCATGCCTGCCAGCCGCGCGCCGGTGGCGCTGACTTCGGGATCCGCCGTATAGGCGATCGCATAAGGCAGCGGGAACCATCCGTACACCGACAGCAGCGCGGTCATAGCAAGAAGACCTCCGGTCATGTGCCATACCGCCGCAAGCACAAGCCTTCCCCTTTTGTCCGAACCCTGCACCCAGGCCAACACTACGAACGACCCATACAGTGCCCAGCGCAGCGCCTGATTCCCGTCCCCGAGCACAGACACGGAACCAATCGCCCCGTGAACGGCATAGAGAAGCATCATCAGAAACGGGCTGCACAGCACCCAGCCCGCAAGCGGTGACGCTTCGGCCATTCGGTTGATCAGTCGCTGTTCGCCTGTCTGGCCCCGGTTAAACCGGTACAGCCCCCATCCGCCCGCCCCGGCGCAGAATAGGCCAAAGCCGAGCCAAACCGGATATAGATCCGTCGAAAAATACAAGCCGGAACGCCAGACCGCAGCCGCCATCACGGCAAACAGCGCAGCCCCCATCATCCACCGTGCACACTCTTTCATGCTCTACATTTCACGCTCCCGTTCACTCGTTCTGTTAGCCAGTATTTCCCCAAGCTAACTTGCCGAAACGGGCAGCCCAAAAGCCAAGCCTTCGTCCTGTGCACTGCGATCATGGAAGCTGCGCTCCATATCGTCTGTAATATTTATGCGCTTCTTGTTCGTTTACGATTGGCGGGTGCCATTCTCTTCCAGCTCCTGCCGGAGTGAGCCTTCGGGCAGCAAATCGGCACATGCCTTCTCCAGATAAGGAGAAGTGCTGAGCAAATCGCGGAACGCGGTATACTCTTGCCACAATTGATCCCGGTTGCCGCTGCTGCCTTTGACCGCGCGGATCAAAATGTTCTTGGGCGTATGCTCCAGATCGATGAATTCCAGAAGCTGCGTCTTATATCCCATCAAGTCTAGCAGTTTGGCCCGAATGGCATCGGTCGCGAGCGCCGAGAAGCGTTCTTTCAGGATGCCGTGCGACAGGAGCGGTGACAGGGCGTCGTTCTTCACCTGGGAGAACAACTCATGCTGGCAGCACGGAACCGACAAGATCACCTGGGCGTTCCAGCGGACCGCCTTCTCGAGCGCGGCATCGGTCGCCGTGTCGCAGGCATGCAGCGTGACGACCATATCGACCTGCTCCAATTCGTCATAATCCGCAATGTCACCGACCAGAAACCGCAAATTTTGATATTCGAGCTTTTCCGCCAGCATACTGCAGTGTTCGATGACATCCGCCTTCAGATCCAATCCGACAACATTCAGCACCCTTCGCTCCTGGACCGCCAAATAGTGATAGAGGGCGAAGGTCAGGTACGATTTGCCGCAGCCAAAATCCACGATGGTGATCGGGCGGCTGTCAGGAAGAGAGGGAAGGATGTCCTCGACCATTTCCAAGAAGCGGTTGATCTGTTTGAACTTATCGTATTTGCGGGCAAGCACCTTGCCCTGCTCGTTCATGATGCCGAGCTCGACCAGGAAGGGTACGGGTTCCCCTTCTTCCAGCACGTACTGCTTCTTGCGGTTATGCGCCAGATCCGCCGTCGTTTTGGTCGGGGACTTGGTCAGGATCGATACTTTATATTTTTTGCTGATCAGAATCTGGTAATCCGCCTCGGGCGTGCAGATCAGCGCCTGCCGGAAGGTCTGCTCGAACAGCTCTATGATCGTCTGCTCGGCCTCTGCGGCCGTCAGATTCTGATGCACCACTTTGTTGGGATGAACATAAGCCAGCTGATAATGCACTTTTTTCTTTAATTCCACGGGTTTGATCTGGACTTTGGTGAAAGAAATTCCCTCACGTTTGCGAAGCTGGCTTAACGTCGCAGTAATCAAAGTCGACTCCCCGATGATGTCGTGAATCAATTTGCGTAATGCTTCCAAGAGAGTACATCTCGCTTTCAACTTAAGATAAGGCTCGCTTCAGGCATTGATCCTGCGCCGCAGCGTCTCCATGCCTTCCAGCACTTCGCTGCGCGGGAGCCCTCCTTGATTCAGGGCTTCGTCTTCCCGTTCAAGCAGCCTTTCATAGAAGGAAACACCTTCTTCTTCCGTGATTTCCCGCTGATCGAGCAGCCGGAAGAGCACGTTCTCGGCTTCGTCGAACCGGCCTTCCTTCTCCTCGTAGGACAGCAGAATCTTCTCGGTCTTGACCGGAAGACGGTATCCCTTCACTTCGTCCTTCAGCTCCGCCACGCGGTCCTGCAGCTGCAGCATGGAGCGCTGGGCCCCGTTCAGGTCGGCGTATATATAGAGGTGGAGCGATTTCATGAAACGTCTGAGCGCCTCATCCGCCTCTCCCATGTCTTTGTACACGCCGCCTTCCTCCTGCAGGAGCCGGGCTACGGTCTGCAGCTTGTCAGCCTCCACGCCGCCGCTCAGGCGAAACATATCAATAATATCTTCTACGGATAAGGAATTTAACAGACGGGTATTGAGACGGAAGTTCTTGCTGAGCAGATCGTCGATTTCCCATAGGGCTTCGGCATATTTCTTCTGCTGTTTCAATCCGAACACTTTACCAACCATTTCGACCATATCTTCAACCATCTGTACGAGGTAATCTTTGCGGAACATGGATCGTCCTCCGTCCTTCCTTCAGATCAGCTTGTCAGCTTCCCTTTGATTGTAAGGCATTCGGGAGGTCAAAGCCAGTTCCTGCAGGACTCATCAGAAAAAGGGAGGGGCCAGACCGGAGCCGGCATAGGGTAGACCCGGGGAAAAGAAAAAGCCGGAAGCCTGGGTCCGGCTTCCGGTTGAGTCATACGGATTATGCGTTCTTCGTCTGCTGCATATATTGAAGGATTACCCGCGCCAGTTCCTTCGGGGCTTCCATCATACTCATGTGGCCCGCCCCTTGGATCACGGCTTGGGTCACGTTCGGCTTATCCACCGTGAACACCCTCTCCGGCGGCGCGACGCTGTCATATTCTCCGGCAACCAGAAGCAGCGGCAGCACCGTCGCCGACATGACGTCCCGCCGATCCGGGCGCTCCCGCATGGCGAGGGCGGCCCCCGCCGCTCCCTGCGGCGGTGTCAAATAACCGATTTCCTTGGCCCGTTGGATCAGCTCGGGATGAGTCTGGTCTGCATCGGGTGCAAACAGCCCGGGGATCAACCCGTCGATAAATGCGGTAACGCCTTCCGTTTGGATCGTGCTGACTGCCTTCAGGCGCTTCTCCTTGCCTTCCTCGGTATCCGGATAGCCCGTCGAATGGATGAGGCCGAATCCGTTCAGCCGCGATGCGTAACGCTGTGCGAAGGATAGCGTCACATACCCGCCCATCGAGTGGCCGAGCAGCGTCACCTTCGGCAGGTCGAGCTCGTCCAGCAGCTTCAGGACGTCATCCGCCATCTGCTCCAGCGAGTAGGCGCCGAGCGGGGCGTCCGAGTGCCCATGGCCGCGCAGATCGACCGCGATGCACCGGTGGCTGCCCGACAGCAGCGGAACCAAAAGATCCCAGTATTCGGAGCTTCCGCAGAAGCCGTGAAGCAGCACAATAGGCTCACCTTGGCCATGATCGGTGTAACAAAGGGTATGACCGTCACAAATCAATTTTTCCATGATGACATCCTTCTTTCTATATCAGCTTGAATTTCGCCGGTATGATCGTAATAGATTTGCAAAAATGAAGCATATATTAATTATGTATATTATTAAGCCAAAGGCCATAACTTGAAACGGGCCTCTGCCTCCGCCCCGCTGAGTCCGAATCCTTCCGCCGCGGCATACGCGATCTGGCCGGCCATCGACATGACCTGGTACAGCGAGGTCATCTGCAGCGTCGAATACGGCCGCGGCCCGTTGACATTGACGACGGCCGCCACGCTGTAATGCCCGACAGCCGGCAGCATACGGCCCACCGATCTGGCGGGGAGCAGCGGCTCGTCCGACAGCAAGTAGCTTCCGACCGAACCCGGATGTCCCAGACAGGCGTCCACCGCTACAACGGTATGGTCCGCCGGTATCTCTGCGATGGCCGATTCCAAATTGTGCGCGTCGCAAGGAGAGGACAGCGTGCCGATGACATTCGGGACACCGTATAGGACCAGTTCGCTTCCCGTCAGCGGGCCGAGGGCATCCCCCGTAGACCGGTCGGTGCCGATACACACAAAAGTGATTTTATCCAGCGGATGGCTTTCATGAATCTGCCTGAAAAACGCGGTCAGCCCCTGCGCGTTCATCTGCTTGCTGCGCTTGGTGCCGCGGATGTGGTGGGGATCTTGAAATGACATGCCTGGCCTCCTCCCTGCTTCGTTCATTCTTCATTCGATAGAATGATTTTACTGCAAAATGATCCGGTTGGAAAACGGGAGCTTCTGGATGGGACAAAAAAACAGAGTAACGGACGTGAAGACATGCTACAATAGAACACAAGCTTAGGCACAGGAAAGGATGGGCGCTTGACATGGATTTATCCCAAAAGACACCTGAAAATATAGAGTATATGATTGAAGGCATTAAAACGAAGCTGAGAATGGCCAGCGGCGCGGCCATGAATGCATCGGCGTTCTCCGTCGACCGGTACGAGGACATTCAGGACGTCTACGACCTGGTGATGTCCAAGGACAATTTGAGTATTTCCGAGGTGGAAGCGCTGGTCTCAGAGCTGGGACGTCTGCGTAAAGCGTAAGGCTCCCCTTTACATTTCGAAAGCCCCCTGATGTCCGGAACCGCTGTAATCAGTCGATTCCCGGAACATCCGGGGGCTTTTCCGTCAAGGGACAGCAATTAAGGTATATCCACCAGTACAAATTCAGACTCTCCTTCGCTGCTCGTTCCTTTAATATGAAGATCGCATGATTTTTTTACCCTGGCCGAGTCTCCGGGCTCCAGATGGAATGTCCCGTCGTCGCAGCCGATTTCCAAGTGGCCCGAAATCAGGAACAGAAACGTCCTGCGTTCCTCTTTCTGCGGGAACACCAATTCCTGCCCGGTCTCCAGGATCGGAAAACAGATGGACACGTCGGCATGAATCTGAAGCGCATCCGGGGACTTCGGCAATTCTTCCGCCGATCCGCTGACAAGCGGAACCAGCTTGTTGATCCTCTCCTCCCTCGGAAAATGGTGAGCTTTCCATGCGGGCCTGTGGCCCGGTGTGGACGGCAGGAACCACATTTGCAGAAAGCGGACCGGTTCTTCTTCCGACGGATTGGTCTCAGAGTGCATAACACCGGACCCTGCGCTCATGGCTTGAACGGTCCCTGCCGGCAGCTGAACCTGATTTCCCATGTCGTCATTATGTTCAAGCGTGCCGGAGATGACGTAGCTGACGATTTCCAAATCATGATGAGGATGTTTCTTAAAGCCTTGTTTCGGACTTAGCTGATTGTCGTTATGGGCCAATAAGCAGCCAAAATGCGCATTGCTCGGATCATCATAATCGGCAAACGAAAAGCTGAATTCGCTGTGGATCCATCCCCGCTCCGACGTATGGCGCTCCGCTGAAGTCACTACTTTAATCATTTCCATCCACCTCCATGAACTGCATATGTTATTGGAATATGTAATTCTTACCCCCAACTTCGAGGGGCTAATCAACCCACCCTCGTTCTAGCCGCCAAAGACGGCATAGGCACAAAAAAAGCCCCACACTGCGCGCAGCGGGGGCCAAGGATTTCCTCCAAGGGCATTCATTTACTTCTTTTATATCAATCCAGACAGGCACCTCCGCCTCTAGCGGGACCGCTCCAGCTTAAATACGGTTTCAGCGTGACCTACCTTCCGGCCGGCATCATTGTAGATGTCTTTGGTAAATTCGGATTGCAGGCCCTCCAAAAGACGGCGGTTATCATACCCGATCTGCTGGAGAATGGATTCGACCACCCAGCCCCATTCTTCTTCCGATCCGTCCAGTATTTTCAGGGCGATGCCGAGCCGCTCCTTTTTCAGACCGAAACAGTACACGCCTTTGAAGCCGCCTTTGGCGACAATGTTCGGGTCCTGCAAAATGAATGTGTCCACCCGGCGGGTTCCGCCGACCATGGCCGGATAATGGTTCATGGCCGCTGTGATCGTTCTCACGGCCGTCCGCGTCGGTTCGTCCGGAATGAGGTCCGGGCAGGCCAGCTTCACATAAGCGTTAGCCATGGCGGACAAAGGCAGCGCAAAAACCGGAAAGCCGCAGCCGTCCGTTCCCAG
Source organism: Paenibacillus favisporus (assembly GCF_040545415.1). Lineage (NCBI taxonomy): Bacteria > Bacillati > Bacillota > Bacilli > Caryophanales > Paenibacillaceae > Paenibacillus > Paenibacillus favisporus. The sequence goes on from NZ_JBEPLV010000010.1 coordinate 22,365, forward strand.
TCCAATCCGTTCCGCTTCCATGCCGCTCATCATTGCAATCACATCCAGAATTTCCCGCTGCGCAGGATGATCCGGTTCCGCATACGTCTCCTCCGGGTTATGCTGCATCCGGCTGTAGCCCAGCACCCCCAAATGCTTTCCGGAACAATTGTGGTACAGGCGCCGCTTGTGTCCTTGTTCGCGAATGGTGTGCTCCTTGCTGTCTTCACTTAGAGGATATGTCGGCGCACACACCATCTGCTCCTCGTCCACCCCGATTTTCCGCTGAATGCTCTCCAGCACTTCGATATGCCGGGGTTCTGCCAAATGGGAAGCGGCCATAATGGCGATTTCCTCTTCATTCAGCCCGTAATAATCCGCGATCCCCGCCCGGATCCCGGGAATGGCCTGCAGCGGCTTGGCCGCCGAACGCGTAAAGGTGACAAAATGGGGATCTCCCGCCGACGCGTACACCTCGCCTTGATCATTTACGATACATATATGTCCATAATGGGTACTTTCCACGATTCCGGCCCGATACTCTTTCACCAATAAAGCGTCCATACAGCCTCTCTCCTTTTCTTGTTGCCTACCTATGATACAACTTATTCACAGCATAATAAAGTTGATTGTCTCTGCAGGCTTATATCCGGTTTAAAAAAGATGTGCACTCCACGATATTTGTAAAGCCACTTAAATGGCCAATTCATTAATAATATCCCATGTATTCGAAATCATTCCCCATATTTCGCTGATTATCTTCCTTTTTCACATCTGTTGTTTCACACCATTTCTCACCGTTTATATACGAAGTAAGATCGACGCGTTGACACCATGTCACAGCATTTAGAGAGTTCTATCAAACCTTATAAAAAAGGAGGCGATCGTCATGTGGGGTATTATCATCAGTATCGTCATGGCCATCATTATCGGGATTATCGGTGATGCCATCGCAGGACACAACATGCCGGGAGGCGTGATCGGCGCCATGATCGCTGGCTTTGTTGGCGCATGGGTTGGAGCTTGGCTGTTCGGCGACTGGGGTCCTGTCATCGGTAACTTCGCCGTAATTCCGGCGATTCTCGGGACGGCGATCTTCGTCTTTATCCTTGGCTTGATCAGCCGCTTGTTCTCGCGTACCACCTAAATTGATATACACCAATAATAATTTAAGGAGTGATTGGTATGAATAAAGCAGAGACGGAATATCCGGTTCAAAGTGGAAGCAACTTCTTAAAGGGCGTATTTATCGGAGGTTTGCTGGGGGCGGCAGCGGCGCTGCTGTTTGCGCCGAAGACCGGACGCGAGCTGCGCGGGGATCTCTCCGACAAGCTGAGCGTCGTTACCGACAAGACGAAGGAAGTGGCCTCCGTCGTGACGGAAAAGGCAACGGATCTGGCCAAGACGGTATCGTCCAAGACGACCGATCTCGCCAAATCCGTCAACGAAAGCAAAAATACGATTATGGAAAGCGTCAAGCAGGCTTCGGCCGACGTGGCGGATGACATGAAGAGCACATCCGGCGACGTTGCAGACGATGTCAAAAGCGCTTCGAAGGATGTCATGGACAAATCAGCCGATGCATCCAGCGATATCCGCCGGGAGCTTAATAAGACTTCTCACTAAGCTGCCGATTCACCCGATAGCCAGCTGACCAGCTGGCTATTTTTGTGCACAGGTCCGTGATCATTAAAGCCGGAATACCGGCTGAAGAAGGAAGGGATTCTGATGAGCAAAGCCAATCCTTATGACGTGGATGAACATCCTTTTGAGCTAAGGCACGAAGTAAAGAGGCTGAACAACCGCCTTGACCAGATTGCCGATTCCCTGGAGCGGTCCGAGCTTCAAGATATGATCGAAAACTATACGAACACCAAGAAGCGGCTGATCACCAACTTTACGGCCGGCTTGTCCCGCGGACTTGGCCTGTCTCTTGGAACCTTTGTGGTGCTTGGCCTGCTCGGATACGTCTTAAGCTTGTTTGTCGATATGCCGGTGATCGGCCAATACATCGCCAACCTGCAGGATTACATCAGCCAATACAAATCGCAGTAACGGATCGTTTCATGATACTTTACGGGATAAGAAGAACGTCAGTCGACGATTCATTGAAAAAGAAACGGATGGTTCCGGGGAATCCCGGGCCATCCGTTTTGGCGTTATGAAGGTGCCGGTTCTCCGTTCAACGCGAGGGTGACCGGTTCGATTTCCAGAAAGGCGCTCGTCTCAGCCGACTCCCTCGCCTTCAGGCAGATCAGGGCGCTCCGCAGACCGGCTTCGAGATCCGGGCCCGCCGCAGCCTGGCCTGCTAACCTTTCGACGAAGTGGCCGGCCAGCGCGGCGTCCCCGCCAAAATGGCGGCCATTTGCCTCAAGCTGGTATGTCTCGACCTGTGGCGTATGATGCAGATCGACCCGAACCGTCTGCGTGTAAAAATCAAACTCGAGCGTCCCTTTGTAGCCCAGCAGCCGGGCGCCGCGCCTTGCCGCACCCCGGCGGGCGAAGAAGTTCTGCGAATAGCTCACGTGCATACCGCTATCGTACATGAGCATGGCGCTTCCCGAATCCTCGTTGCCCGTGTCCCGGGCGAAACAGCAGTAATCCTGAATCCCGAAGCCGGAATCATCGGCAGTTACTCTTTCGGCACAGTCCGCCTCCTCGCACGCGGAGCAGCGCAGACCGGCCGGCTTGTCGCCCCGGAATACCCTCTTAGAGGTCATGGCCCCGATTCGGACAGGAGTCCCGCCGATGATATGGTGAATATAGTCAAAATCATGCGTAGCCTTCTGCAGAAACAAACCGCCCGTTTCCTGCTCGTCACGGTACCAGTCGTGGAAATAGACCCCTCCGTAGGGGACGTTGTTCACCGCCTGAACATGCTCCACCGTGCCGATTTTGCCCGAATCGACGATTTCCTTCACCAGCTGAACGATCCCCGACATCCGGAGCGGGAACGAGACGACGACCGGCGACGCGGATTGGCGGGCAGCCTCGTAGAGCCTGGTCCAGTCGGCCATTTGGGTGGCCACGGGCTTTTCAAGAAAAAGCGGAATGCCTCGGGCGAGCACCTTGACGGCCATTTCCGCATGCAGGCTGCAGCGAGTGCCGATCAGGACCGCATCCAGCTGTTCCCTCTCCAGCATGTCGTCAGCCTGCGCGTAAAACCGCGGGTCCCACTTGGCGGCAGCAAGCGGTCCCATTCGGTGCCTCACCTGAACTGGATCGACGTCGGTCACGGCGGCAACGTGCAGTCCCGGGACGAACGCTTCCATTTCGCGGATCATCAAGCTGATCCGAAACCCGTAGCCGATCACGCCGAGCCGCATCATCCAGCTCCTTGTTCCGAACCAGGAACCATCGCGCCACCTGGAGATTTCGAGGTGAGCCGGAAGCTGTCAAAGTACAGCCTAAACGGCTGCTCCAGCTGGAACATCCACAGCTCGATGCCTTTCATCTGCTTCAAATCCAGCCGCACTTCCCGCAGCGGCACGGTGATCGTCCGCGTCTGTCCCGCCGGCACCGAGACGAAGTGTGTATCATCCGAGCTGCCGTTCGTCTGATGAAATTTCACATAAAAGACTGCGGTCCGGTCAGGATTCGGATTCCGGACGTCAAACTGCAACGCGCCATAGGAAGACCAGTCGGCGGAGGCAAACCCGGTTCCCGCGCCAAACAGGCGGATGTTCGGGAACTTTACGCCCGAGGCAAAATCGGCCTGCAGCCCTTGACTGCCGCTGGTCGAGAAGGCATCTGTCAGGTGAAGCATTACGCCCGTCTTGGTCCAACGGGACACATCGGCTTCCGAATCCGCCTCGTTCAGCGGAGCCGCGTACGGATTGCTCTCAGCTACCTGCAGTTTGCGTACGGAAGTCTTCGTCTCTCCATCCTTCGTTACCGCTATCTCTACCTCGTGCATCCCCGGCTCAAGCGTTAAAGTCCGCTCAAATTTGTCGTAGCCTGCGCCGGTATCGGATGCCTCCAGGGGCTCCCCGTCAATCTGCACCTGCGCTCCCTTGGCCGTATAAACGGAGAACGTCCGGCTCAATTCGTCCGGCTTGCGGACCGTGACCAGCGGGACACCCTGGGGATTCTCTGTGAGCTGCGCAATGAGGCCCGCCACTTCGTTACGTACTTCCAGCAGTCGCTCCGGCTCCTCCGGATAATCCCGCATATTCGTGTACAGCTCGTCGAAAAACGGCTGAAGCACGTCACGCGCAGCGAATTCGTCTCCCAGGCCCAAGGATGCAGCCGTTTGCTTCACAAGCTGCTCCAGCCGCCACAAATATTCGTAATCCTCCGCGCCTTCGCGGAGATTCTCCAGCCGCAGCGTCGGTACCGGTCCGTCGATGCCCAGATCATAACCGGGATAGAACAAATAACCGTCGCCATTCGCTCCAGGAAAGGCGATCGGATCGGTCCATACGTCCCGGGGGACGTACTTCTGGCCGTTCCATTTCTGAAAAATGGTCGTCGACCAGTACAGCGTGCCTTCCACGCCATAATCCTTCTGCTCCCAGGACAGCAGCCGGCTGCCCAGCAGATCGTCGTCGGTATGGTAGGTCGGAAACGGATCCTTCGGCACGACGCTCGTATACCACCATACATGGTCCCCGCTTGCCTGGAGCTGATGCGCAAAACTCTCGTCGTATTTATTGACGAGCGCCACCCACGAATGAACGCTGCCCGTCAGCTCATCGACCGGCTGCGTCGTGTTAAAGCTGCGCACGTCCGGTGCCGCCTCCCTCAGCTGCTCGGCAATGCTGACGACCTGAGGATACCTCGCCGGTCCCGGTTCATCCACCATGCTCGGGTAGAAGTAGGCTTTGTCCAGCAGCCCCTTGGACCGGAGCAGGTCGACCAAGGCTTTGATTTTCGGCACATCTATCGATCCGTCGGTTTTGGTATATACCGGCAGTCGGTAGGCGGATACCTTCGGATTCTTAATATAAGGCTCGGCTCTCCGGACGAATTCTTCCACGTCGCCGGTCGGCACCGGGAGGTAGCTCGGGGTCAGCCTCTCCTCGACCGATGCCCAGTAATACTTATCCAGCAGACTCCAATAAGCTTCCCCTTCGACTCCTCCGTGCGCAGCGGCAACCTGGTCCCCCCATAGGGTAAACGCTGTTTCCGCATGGCTTTCATCGGTCAGCTCGAAGTCCCATACCGTAAACGAGATCGGGATCCGCACCGGGTTTCCCGTCTCGTGCAGCGTGATCTCCCCCGTGTAGCTTCCGGCGGGCAGCCCTTTCGGCACATGCACTTTAACGTAAATCCCCTGATTTCGTCCGGCTTCAACCTGCAGCGTCCCGTTCAGAGGGACAAGCGCATCGGGGTACCAGCCGGCAGGATACGCGCCGGTCGTCGGCTTCGTGACTTGTATGTAATGCTCTGTGAACAGCTCGATCTGATCCTTGCTGATCTTAGCGCTGCCCCCCTCCTGTTTCAGCTCGCTGATGCTGACCTGAAGACGGCTGAGCGCGTGATCCCCGGCGTGAACGATCACCTGTCCGCCTTCGTATTCGTTACGCGCTGCCGCCATCTGAAGTACAGGTGCCGCTTGCTGCGGCACCTGATCGTCCCGGAGAATTTTATCCATGTTCGTCGGAACGTACACCGCAAACGACGGAGAGCTCTCAGCTCGCGCAGCCGCCGGGCTCCACCAGCCTGTACCCAGCTGCATCCCGGCCAGCAGCATAGCGGCGGATACCGCCATCATCCTTTTCCCCTTCATCCAAACAGCCTCCTTAAGCAATAATGATGATCCTTCCTTGGGCAGGCCTATCATCTCCGAGTCAGCCGGATAACAAGGTCCCGCAACCTCTAACATTCATAACGTGTTATGTAAACTCCAGCTGGTTTTGATAGCAGTATTTTTTACAAATACACCTCCTGTCTATGTTTTTCTTCCCAATACCTTTGAACATAAAAAGTAACGAACGTTATTTTTCCTGATTATGGCAGGTAGAATATAACATGATAAATACCTGGGGTCAATCTTTTTGAAACTCTTTATTCAGACTGTAATTTCTATGTTAAATTCCAAAAAAACGCTTGACTTTTAAGTCCCGTACCCTAAAAATGTGGAATTAAAAACAGGCTCATTTTTATAACGCGTTATTAAATTGGTTTGGAGGCGCCGCTATGAGAGTGTTCAGGAAATACTGGGATTTGTATCTGCTCATCCTTCCCGTCTTGGTGTATGTGCTCGTCTTCCACTACTATCCGATGTTCGGCCTGCAGATCGCCTTCAAAAATTTTGTCGCCGTCAAAGGCATTTGGGGCAGTCCATGGACCGGACTCGACCACTTCCAGCGCTTCTTCGACAGTTATTACTTCTGGCGCCTCATCCGCAATACGCTGGGCATCAGCTTGTATGAGCTGGCCGTCGGTTTTCCGGCCCCTCTGCTCCTCGCGCTGATGATTCACGAAGTCCGTCACCGCTTTTTCCGCAAATTTGTCCAAACCGTCACCTATGCGCCGCATTTCCTGTCCATGGTCGTTCTGGTCGGTATGGTCCTCATGTTTCTGTCGCCGCAAAAGGGCGTCGTCAATCATCTGATAACCTGGTTCGGCGGCGAGCCGATCTCCTTCCTGACCGAACCCGAATGGTTCAAGACGGTGTATGTACTCTCAGGTGTCTGGCAGTCTGCAGGCTGGGGTTCCATCATCTATCTGGCCGCGCTCGCTGGCATTGATCCGGGCCTTCATGAAGCCGCTATCATTGACGGAGCCAGCCGCCTGCGCCGGATTTGGCATATTAACCTCCCCGGAATCATGCCAACCGTCGTGATCCTGCTGATCCTAAACCTCGGGAGCCTGATGGGGGTCGGCTTTGAGAAGGTCTATCTGATGCAAAACAGTCTGAACAAAGAAAGCTCCGACGTCATTGCCACCTATGTCTATCAAAGCGGCATTCTCGGTTCCCAATACAGCTTCTCGGCCGCAGTCGGATTATTCAATTCGGTGGTGAACTTTATTCTGCTGGTGATCGTCAACGCCGCCGCGCGCAGGCTGAACGAAACCAGCCTTTGGTGAGGAGGGATTCCCGTGGATCATCCAACGATCGGCGACCGCATTTCGGGGGCATTTATTTATGCCGCCTTGGCCGTCATTCTGGTCCTTGTGCTTTATCCGCTCATTTATGTGCTGAGCGCATCGGTCAGTGAGCCTTCCGCCGTGATCGAGGGCCGAATGTGGCTGTTTCCCGTCGACTTGACGTTTACCGGGTACAACAAAATTTTCCACAACGAAGAAGTGCTGATCGGCTACCGCAATACGATTCTCTACACTGTGGTCGGGACGGCCATCAACCTGTTCATGACGACCGCCGCGGCCTACCCGCTGTCCCGGAAGGACTTTGCAGGACGCGGTGTCATTACTGCCATCCTCGTGTTCACCATGTTCTTCAGCGGCGGCCTCATCCCTACATACCTGCTCATCAAAAGCCTTCATATGATCAACACCATCTGGGCGCTCATTCTGCCGGGTGCCGTGTCGGTCTATAACATCATTATCATGCGCACCTTCTTTCAGATGAGCATCCCGCCGGAACTTCAGGAAGCAGCGGCGATCGACGGCTGCGGCAATCTGCAGACACTGTGGCGGATCGTCCTTCCGCTGTCGATGCCCATTCTTGCGGTCATGGTGCTCTTTTACAGCGTTGGACACTGGAACTCTTATTTCAATGCCCTCATTTATCTGTCCGAGCGCAGCAAATTTCCGCTTCAGCTGTTTCTCCGCGAAATCCTCGTCAAGGGGGAAGTCGACAACATGGTTCAGGGCGGAGCGGCCATGATCGGCCAGGACCAGCAGATTCTGGATGCCGAGATTATTAAATACGCCATGGTGGTTGTCGCTAATGTCCCCATTTTTCTGCTGTATCCGTTCCTGCAAAAGTACTTCGTCAAAGGCATTATGATCGGCGCGATTAAGGGCTAATCCGCTCTTGTCGATAAATTTGATGTGTCCAGGGAGGTCTTATCCGTATGAAATGGAAAAAAGGCGCACAGCTGCTGACTACGGTTTTAATGGTGACCGGGATCCTCGCAGGCTGCAGCGGGGGTTCTGGAAGCGGGCAGGCGGAGGAAAAGCCCGGCGGTGAAAACAGCGGCAAATCATCCGTTAGCGCAACCGGGTTTCCTATCGTGCAGCAGCCGATTACGCTGAACTTCTTTGCCGGGCAAGCGGCCAGTGCGCCCCCGGACTGGAACAAGGTCGAGATTTGGAAGGAATATGCAGCGAAGACGAACGTCAACGTCAACTGGCAGCTTACGCCCGTGGACAGCCTGACCGAAAAACGCAACCTGCTGCTGGCGGGCGGGGACCTGCCCGACGCCTTCCATACCGCGAGGTTTACCAGCGTCGATCTGGCCAACTACGGTGCCCAGGGGCTCCTGATCCCGCTGAACGACCTGATTGACCAATACGCCCCTAACTTTAAGGCGCTGATGGAAAAGCATCCGGAAATCAAGAAAGGACTGACGATGCCCGACGGCAACATCTACTCCCTCCCCACCTTCTATGATCCCGATTTCAAATCCGTCGTCATCGGCTCGGAGCTGTGGATCAACAAAAAGTTCCTTAGCGCACTCGGAATGAAAGAGCCGACCACGACTGAGGAGTTCTATCAGTATCTGAAGGCTGTGAAGACAGGCGACCCAAACGGTAACGGCAAGAACGACGAAATTCCGTACGCAGCCAGCGGAGTCGGAGGACTGTTCGATCAGCTGAAGGGCTCTTGGGGTCTCGGCAATCGTGGGAACACCCACCCCCGCGTAGATATGGACCCGGATACCGGCAAGCTGAGATTTATTCCGGCGGATCCGAAGTACAAGGAGCTTCTGCAGTATGTGAACCGGCTGTATAAGGAGAACCTGTTCATTCCTGAAATTCTGACGATCAAAGGCAATGAGGTGCTCGCCAAAGGCAAGGACGGTCTGTACGGCTCCTTTATGTACACCAATGCCGATACGTTCGGCGACCATAAAGACGATTATACGGGCGCAAACGCCTTGACCGGTCCCGGTGGGGAGCGGCTGTTCTCCCGGGCGCGCTCCCCGCTCGTGGATGCCGGCGCCTTCGCCATCACCAGCAGCAACAAGTACCCGGAAGCGACGATGCGGTGGGCGGATTACTTCTACAGCGAGGAAGGCAGCACGATGTTCTTCATGGGCATCAAGGACAAGAGCTATATCGTCAAACCGGACGGCTCCGTGGACTACACCGACGAATACAAGGCCGATCCGGAATTCGGGAAAAAGTACGTCACCTGGGCCGGCGGATATTATCCGGCGATGCTGACAGCCAAGACGTTTAAGGGCGGCGAGAGCTCGCCGGCGAACCTGGAGGCTGCGAAAAAAATCGAGCCTTACTATCCCGAAGAGGTATGGCCTCCATTCACCTACACCCAGGATGAAGTGGCCCGCTTCACCTCGCTTGAAACCGACATCAGTGCCTATGTCGAAGAAATGACGACCAAATTCGTGACAGGGGATGCCCCGTTCTCCGAATGGGACAATTACGTGGCCACGCTCAAAAAAATGGGGCTGGATGAATACATGGACATCTATAACCAAGCTTACGAACGGTACAAGAAGGAATAGGCAGCTTTTTTCAACGGAAATCGACCTATGCTATAATACAGCAAAGAACAGCCCGCAAGGCAGCCCATGTCTCGCCGCCACGGTTACAAGGAGAGTGTAATACGCATGTCCGTTACAAAAAAAGAAATTGCCGAGTACCTCGGCGTGTCCCGCTCCGCGGTTTCCCTCGTTCTCAATAACGCGCCGGGCAGTACGATTTCGGAAAAGACGCGCCAAAGGATCCTTCAGGCCGCCAGGGAACTCGGGTACGACGGGGCGGATGTCACGCCGAAGCTGTGCTTTATTTTGTACGGACGCGCCCCCGACGACCCCAGGTACATGTACGACCTCGCGACGATTGAGCAGGCGGCAAGCCGCCACCATTTCTCGCTGCTGTTTATGAACGTGCAGGCGGATGCTGAGGGGCTCGAAAAGATGCGCAAGGCGGTTCTGAGCAAGGAAGCGGAGGGCTACTTCGTGACAGGCGATCTGGACGATAAAGTGATCGACCTGATTATCGAAGCCAAGGTACCCTATCTTTTCTACGGGGGCATCCCCCGTGAAGGCACGAACAGCATCGTGATGGATCATGAAAAAGGGGCTTACGAGGCCGTGAAGTATCTGCTGTCGTTCGGGCACCAACGGATCGCCTTCTTCAGCGGGAATTTGAACATTCCCATTCATCAGAAAAACCTGAACGGCTACTACCGCGCGCTGGAGGAAGCCGGGATTCCACTGGACAAATCGCTGGTCCAGGCCAGCAGCGGTGAAGACGGCTACGAGCTGTGCGCCCGGATGAATGTGCTCGATATCGGCTATACGGCGGTATTTTCCGTCAATACGGTTATTCAGTTCGGTGCCTTGCAGTGGCTGAAGGAGCATGGCGTGCAGGTTCCCGGCGAGGTCAGCCTCGTCGGATACGGCTTCTCAGAGCTGGCGAAGCTGAGCAAGCCGCCGCTGACCACCTTTTACGTCGCCCCTGCGAGCCGCGAGCTGGCGGTTAACCGGATGATCGAAATGATCCGCAGGAAGGATCTGGAGCCCCAAGTGACCTATTTAACCGAGATGGAGTGCTTTCCCGGAGAGACGGTTGCCGCGAACACGGCGAACACGAAGTTTTAAGCAATGACAAGCGTAAGGTCGGGACTGGTGTTCCGCCCATCGAAGTAGACAGCTATAGGAATAAACCAGGCAGCCTTAGTACGGTACTCCACCGGACTAAGGCTGTTTCATTTTAGGCGCTTCCTGTTTTCGTTCTATTCGTTGTGAAAGGCTCCCTTGAACGATGCCGCATGCAGAAAATGCCCCGTCACTCTGCCCGCTCTTCCCCATAAAGCTCCTGCAGGTGAGCAATGTGATTGACCCCCCAGTCATTCATCGCCTGCAGCAATGGCGTCATGCGTTGGCCGTAGTCAGTAATGGAATATTCGACCCTTGGCGGGATCTCCTTATAGACCTCACGATGCACGATATCGTGATACTCCAGTTCCCTTAACTGTTGGGTCAGCATTTTCTTCGTGATGTCCGGGATCGATTTCTGAAGCTCGCTGAACCGCATCGTTCCATGGTTCAACAGACGGAGCAAAATCACGGGCTTCCATTTCCCGATCAGGATATCCAGCGCCGTTTCAAACTTACAGTAAGTATTCACGCACATCCTCCTATCCCTTGATTGGCTTAAGGTATATTTTTCGATACTACGTTTATTTAAAGTGCCTACTTCCATCATCCCACCCTTACTCCCTATTATATATCCATGGTTAAAGACGAAACAGAGCCAGGATAAGGAGCAGTGAAGACATGAACGTTGTACTTTGGATTGTGCAAGGAATCTTGGCAGCCGGATTCCTATATTCCGGTTGGATGAAGGCGTTTCGGCATGAACAAGCGCGAACGGCCTGGCCGTGGGTTGGAGACGTACCTAAACCGCTCGTTTGGGGGATCGGCTTGATGGAACTGGCCGGGGTTCTCGGGGTGATTTTGCCTTTGGCCACGGGGATCGCACCAATATTAACACCGATCGCCGCACTCAGCCTGGCCGTGACTGTACTGCTCGGCGCCGCTTTCCATGTGAGTCGGAAGGAATATAAAGAGATTGGCATCAATATCGTGTTTCTGGTGCTGGCGATCGTAGTCGTTATCGGCCGTTGGTAGCGTCGTTAAATGAACAATCCCCTCCAAGCATACGGCTGTGCGCTAATTCAGCCTTTGTTTGCTTGCAGGGGATCTATCCGTCGTGCGGGATTAACCGATTAACTCGGGTCCTGTTCTTGATATTCGGCGGGATGCTAGATCTTCGATTTTTTGGATTTGACCTTGAGCAAATCGCCGGTCCATCCCTTCCGGTGCATCCAAAGGTACATGATGGTGGTGCTGAGGAACGTAATCAGCATGATCCCGACGAATCCCCATGGCACCTTGATGCCTGGCAGGTTCTCGAAGTTCATCCCCCAAATTGCACCTACTACCGTTGCCGGCGTAAAGATCGCCGTCAGGATCGTCAGCGTCTTCATGATTTCGTTGCCGCGGAACGCCGAAATGGCATCATCGATGGATATCAGTGTATCAATCTCATCTTCGTAATGGCGGAACGCCCGGTCCATCCGCTCGATCCGGTGCAGCAGCTGCATGAACGGCCGGCTGTTCTCCAGCTTGTCCAAATACCCCTCTCTGGCAGCCGCGATCAGCTCCTGAAACGGCGTAAACAAATTGCTCCAATACAGCAAAGCAAATCGCGAGTTTAGGATTTTGTCCATCAAGTACCGCTGGTTATCCATCTCCATCGCATGCTCCAGCTTGCGGAGGTTCGCTTCGAAATGATCCAGCCCGAGATGAAAATAGTGCAGAATCGTCCGGGCCAGCACGAACATGCCGTCCACCGCGCTGTGGCATTGGTGCAGCATGGCCGTACGTTCTTCGGTAGCCATGATTTCGCGGGTATTCTGATCGAGGTTGATCGTAATCAGCTTGTCGCGCTGGACGTAAAAGTGAACCCGGTCCACGTGACCGCTGTCCTCCACTTCCGCTTTGACCGAGTAGGGCAGCGTGCCGAACATAACGGCATCCACGCCGTTGGGAAACCGGACGGACATATAGTTCTGTGCGATGTTCGGGATGACTTCCAGCCATTCCTCGATCAAAGGGCACGCTTCCTGCAGCTGCCTGAAGTCTTCCGATGACCAGTCCTCCACCACCAGATCATGCCATGTCCAGTGGCCTGCAAAAGATAATATATTGCTTGAAACCTCAGCCGCCATATGACCCACCTCCTCTATCTCACCATCCATATCTCTGTTCACCAAAAAGGACACGCCGTATATTCTCAAGGGAGAACTGGCGTGTCCTTACGAACTTCCGGTTGACTCGTTACCTAACATAAGCTTGTCCGTCATTGGTATGAATTAGACATGATTTCTTTCAGCTTTTCTGTTGCACGCTTCTGAATCCGCGATACGCTCATCTGGGAAACCCCCAGCTTCTGGGCGATTGAGCGCTGGGATTCACCGTCCTGGAAGGCAAGCAGCAGCACTTTCTGCTCCTGTTCCTTCAGCTGGCTCATCGCCTGCTGGAGGTCCATCCGTTTTTCCACCGAATCATAGTCGTTGACGTCCGAACTGATCAGTTCACCGAGCGTTGCACCCGTTTCTTCCTGGGACAGCGGAGAGTCCAATGAAACATAGTGGTAGCATTCGCGTCCGGCGAGGACCTCTACCGTTTCTTCCACCGACAGATCCAGGAATTCGGCGATTTCGCGGACGTCCGGCGAACGCTCCAGCTTGACGGTTAACTCATCAATAGCCTGCTGGACGAGTGCGCCCTTCTCTTTGATCCTTCTTGGAACCTGGATATACCAGGACTTATCCCGTAAAAAGTTTTTCATATGCCCGATCATGCTCTTCATGGCATACGGTTCAAACGGAATGCCCAAGCTGATGTCGTACTGCTGGAGCAGCCGGATCAGAGCCATCTGGCCGACCTGGTACAAGTCCTCGTAGAGGTCCGGGCGGTTACGGGCGATTTTACCCGCGGCCATCTTGACCATCGGTTCATATTTTTGGATAAGCACGGTGGCGATATCGTTGTCTTTCGTCTGCTGGTATTCCCAGATCAGACCGACCGCCTCGCTCATGGACTCGGGGGGAGTCACCTTATCATTCATACTTTCTCCTCACTTCTCATGAGCCGTTTGGTCATAACCACCTGGGTGCCGCGTCCGGCCTCATTATCTACCATCACATCGTCCATGAGCGCCTCCATCAAGTAGAAGCCGAGTCCCCCGATTTCCACATCATGAAGGTCTTTGTCATGCAATGTCACGGTGTTTTCGGTACGGTTCATCCGGTCAAAGCTCTCCCCGTCGTCCTTGACCTTGATGGACAATTGGTCATTGCCGATTTCGAACGTTACTTCCACCATGCCGCCTTCCTGACCATAAGCATACAAAACGGAGTTGTTACAAGCTTCCGATACGGCTACCTTCATATCTTCAATGTCCTCATAAGAAAAGCCCATCTTCGATGCGATTCCATACAAGTTCAATCTTACGATATCTACAAAATCAGCATTGGCCGGTAATGTTATTACGACTTTTTGAACTTCAGCATTCATACTGTCTTCGATCCTTTCCTATTGGGAATTCCTACTCGCGGCAAAAAACTTCGCAATACCCGTCATGTCAAACAGCCTTTGGATTTGGGAAGGAACCTCTTCCACAACAAAACGGGCATCCATCCCATGTCTGGCCTTCAATATGGACAATAGAATGCCGATCCCTGTGCTATCGATATATTTCAGATCCTTCAAGTTAATCACTAGATCGATTTCGGAATCCCCAACAAGCGGTTCCATGACAAGCCTGAAGTCAGGCGCCACCGATAAATCCAGTTCCCCGCTCAGGTAGACCGTGCAGGAACCTTCACGGCGTTCTGTCGTTGCATTGAATTTTTCGTTCTTATTCGTATTCATAGACATTCTCTCCCGAATTTTTTGTTTTTCTTGTATAAGAACAGTTAACCCTAAATTCCCCCGTTTGAATCAGCTTGTACGCAAGCTTATGCCTGGCAATATTTGGACACCGTCACATGGAGTTGGCATCGGAGGTCTGCAAGCCTTTGCTTTGTGCAGGAACCGGATGCTTCATCAGAATCTCCTTCACCGATTTCATATTGACCGGCTTGCTGATATAATCGTCCATCCCGGCTTCCCTGCACCGGCTTCGGATGCCTTCCATCACATTGGCGGTCATGGCGATGATCACCGGACGGTATCCCGGTGGCTGCATCTCGCGGATAAGGGCCGTGGCCTCCAGTCCGTCCATGACCGGCATTTGCAAATCCATGAAGATCAGCCGGTACACCGGATTGGCGCGGATTTTATCCACCGCCTGCCGTCCGTCCTCGGCCACTTCTGCTCTCAATCCCAGCTTGCCCAGCATGCTCACCATCAGCTTCTGGTTGACCGGATGGTCGTCTACCACGAGGATCAGCGGTTCTTCGTCTTTTGCAGAAGGCAGGGAAACAAGCAGGTCGTCGCCCATGCCCATCATGCCGTCATCCGATTCAGGCTCGCTCGTCCGGATCGTAAAGATAAACGTGGCACCCTTCTCCTCGGTCGATTCCACGTGAATGCTGCCGCCCATCATTTCAACGAGCGATTTGCAGATGGCCAGTCCCAGCCCCGTGCCCCCATATTTCCGGGTCATCGAAGAATCCAGCTGGGAGAACGGCTGGAACAAGCGGTTTTGCTTATCCGGCGTAATGCCGATACCGGTATCCTTCACCGCAAATTCGATCATGAGGCTGCCGTCTTCAGCTCTTTCCCGAAGGGACACCATCAGATAGACTCCGCCCTGATGCGTAAACTTCACCGCATTGGAGATCAGATTGATCAGCACCTGACGCAGGCGGGCCATATCCCCGTAAATGATAGGCGGGATTGCTTCATCGATAAAGTACACCAGCTCCAGATCCTTTTTCCCTGCTTCCATAGAAAAGAGGCTGAATACTTCCTTGATGCAGTTTTGCAGCTCAAACGGATGCTCCTCCATCTCCATTTTCCCGGATTCCATCTTGGTAAAATCGAGGATGTCGTTGATCACCGTGACCAGTGCGTCGGCGCTTTTGCGGATGATCTCCGTATATTCCAGCTGCTCTTCCTTAAGCTCGGTTTCCATCAGCAGATCCACCATACCGATCACGCCGTTCATCGGCGTGCGGATTTCATGGCTCATCATCGCCAAAAATTCGGTTTTGGCCTTGGCCGCGATTTCAGCCGCCTCTTTGGCTTTAATGAGCTCCTGATTGGCTTTTTCCAGCTCCTGCGTTTTTTGCTGCAGCAGCATGGACTGGGTTTTATGCTTTTTGTTGGTCAAGTACATTTCCACAAAACCTTCAATTTTGGACTTCAGAATTTGCGGGATAAACGGCTTCACCATATAATCAATCGCACCGGCTGAATAACCGGCGAATAAATGCTCGGCTTCTTTACTGTTCGCTGAAATGAAGATGATCGGAATGTCCTTCGTTTTATCCCTTGCCTTGATCAATTTGGCTGTTTCAATCCCGTCCATACCTGGCATTTGAACATCCAGTATTATCACAGCAAACTCATCCTTCAGCAGGCACCGGAGCGCTTCCTCACCGGAGGTCGCCTTCACAAGATTATATTGCTCACTCTCCAGCACTGCTTCCAGGGCGAGTAAGTTCTCCGGACGGTCATCTACCAGCAGAATATGAATCGGTTCTTGAGACCCCATGGAATCCTCCCACTTCTCTAGTTAATCTTCCTGTAGATTTTCTCCACACGATCCAGCGGTTCGTAAGAATCACTGTATTCCGTAAACTGTATCGACTCTTTTGCTCCAAGAACCAGAATTCCGAAACGGCTTAAGCTTTCATAAAACAGGCCGTGGACATGATCCCTGAGCGTGTCGTTAAAGTAGATCATCACATTACGGCAAAATATAACGTTAAACTCGTTGAAGGAGCGGTCCGTTGCCAGATTATGCTCCGCAAAGATCATATTTTTGCTTAGAAAGGGCTGGAAAATCACCGAGTTATACTTGGCGGTATAATACTCGGAAAAGGAACGGGTTCCGCCCGCCTCAATGTAATTTTTCGTATACAGCTTCATTTTCTCAATCCCGAAGATCCCCTGCTTCGCCTGCTCCAGGGAACGGTCGTTCATATCCGTGGCGTAAATCCTCGCCTTGTCCAGAAGTCCTTCTTCATGCAGCAGAATCGCCATGGAGTAGACCTCTTCTCCGGTGGAGCAGCCTGCATGCCAGATGCGGATATACGGATAGGTTCTCAGCAGGGGGACGATCTTTTTTCGAAAAGTCAGAAAGAGGTTCGGATCGCGAAACATCTCTGTGACGGGAATCGACAGATTATGAACCAGCCGCTCAAAAACGGGCCGGTGATGCAGCACCTTCTCCTGAAGCTGGGAAATATTGCTTAAACTTTCCGCGCGTATAAAATGCCATATCCGGCGCCGGAGCGACGGAATCGCATAATTGCGGAAATCGTAACCATATAAACGGTGAATGCCTTCCAGAAGAAGCTCAAGCTCGATATCTTCCCGTTCCGTCTCATCCTTTACGGGGATGTCTTGATCTGTATGCCCCAAATCCATTCTCTTTCCTCCTGCTTACGTTTGCTTCAAAGATGAAAATGTAGTGCTATTATCTATTACCCCGTTATTGCCCTTACGAATACAACCAAACCCTCATCAGGGATAATAACTGTTCCGTTTGGATCGGCTTCTTCACGTAATCGGAAGCACCGGCCTCGATACACTTGGAGCGGTCTTCTTTCATCGCCTTGGCGGTCAAGGCAATAATCGGAAGCTTATGGAACTGAGGCATCTGGCGAATTTGCCGCATCGCTTCATAGCCGTCCATCTCCGGCATCATCATATCCATCAGCACCAAATCGAACGGTTGCCCTCCGGTCAGGATATCGATCGCCTCGCGTCCGTTCTCGGCGAAGGTCACCTCCATGCCGTAATTCTCCAGAACGCTCGATAGCGCAAAGACGTTCCGGATATCGTCGTCGACGAGGAGGATTTTCTTCCCTTCAAACAGCGCTTCCCTGTTATGAAGCTTCTGCAAAATTTTACGCTTGTCCTCAGGCAAATTGGCTTCCACCCGGTGCAGGAACAAGGTAGTTTCGTCCAGAAGGCGCTCAGGCGATTTCACGTCCTTGATAATAATGGACTCGGTGTATTGGCGCAGGCGCATTTCTTCCTTGCTGTCGAGGTCTTTGCCGGTGTACACAATGATCGGAAGGTAGCCCAGGTTCTCGTCCTGCTGGATCTGATCCAGCAGCTCGAAGCCGGTCATATCGCTCAGCATCAAATCGAGCACCATGCTGTCGTAGCGTTTCTTCCGCAGCTCGCTGAGCGCCTCCTTGCCGGTGGACACGGCGGTGATGGCCACGTCATCGTGATCGATAAGCTCAATTATCGAACGGCGCTGGATGTCATCATCCTCGACGATGAGGAGATGCTTCAGCGACTGCTCGGTATACGATTCAATATGCGAGAAGGCATGCTCCAGGGACGCCTTGGTGGAAGGCTTCTTCAAGTAGGCGATAGCCCCCATTTTCAGCCCTTGCTTCACTTCATCCGATACCGAAATGATGTGAACCGGGATATGGCGGGTTGCCGAATCCCCCTTCAGCTCGCCCAGGATCGCCCAGCCGTCCATGACCGGAAGCTGGATGTCCAGGATGATCGCATCCGGCAGGTAAGTCTTCGCCATATCGAGGCCGATATCGCCCTGCATCGCCACGAGGGCCTTAAAGCCTCTCCCCCGCGCCATATCCATCAGAATACGGGCAAATTTGACGTCATCCTCAATGATGAGCAGTACCTTATCTTTATCGGCAATCCGCTCGCGGTCGTCTTCCAGAGGCTCCGCCGCGTTGATGGCGGATTCCTCTTCATCCACCATGTTCTGCGCCGGCTTGGGCAGCATCAGCTCGCTGGAAACGGCAGCCTCGTCCTGAGCGGAAGAAGACGCCTCCGGCTTCTCCTCCGTGACCGGCAGATACAGCGTAAAGCAGCTGCCATGCCCTTCGACCGATTCGACTTCGATCCCTCCGCCAAGCAGGCGGGACAGCTCACGGCTGATGGAAAGGCCAAGTCCGGTACCGCCATACTTGCGGCTGGTCGTACCGTCCACCTGCTGGAACGCCTCAAAAATCAGGTCGGTCTTATCTTTCGGTATGCCGATGCCCGTATCCTTAACGGCCGCCGCGATATATTCCTTGTTCCGGTCCAGATAACCCGGCAGGGCTTCCGGATCCGCCCGGCGGACCGTGAACACGACCGAACCCTGGCTGGTGAATTTAAAGGCATTGGACAACAGGTTGCGCAGGATCTGCTTGACCCGGTATCCGTCGGTAACGACGGAATCCGGCACATCGTTGTCCACGTGAACGTGGAGCGCAACCTGCTTCGAATTGGCCAGCGGCTTGAAATTCTGGTTGACGAAGGTCTGCCATTCCTCGATCGGCACCGTTTCGGAGTTGATCTCCATTTTGCCGGCATCGACCTTGGACAAATCCAGAATTTCATCAATCATCTTGAGCAGATCGGCGCCCGACATGTAAATCGTATGAGCGTATTCCTTCTGCTTATCGCTCAGGTTTCCTTCCTTATTCTCGGACAGGAGCTGCGACAGGATCAGCAGACTGTTGAGCGGCGTGCGGAGCTCGTGGGACATATTCGCCAGGAACTCCGACTTGTATTTGCTGGTCACCGCCAGCTGCATCGCCTGCTGCTCCAGTCTGGCCTTCGCATCCTCAACCTCGATGTTCTTCTCCTCAAGCTGCTGCATCTGCTCTTCCAGCGCGCGCGTCTTGCCGATCAGCTCGGTATTGTAATGCTCGAGCTCCTCCTGCTGGCGCTGCAGCAAATCCTCGGAGCGCTTGAGCGCTTCGGTCTGCTCCTCCAGATTTTCGTTGGAGCGGCGCAGCTCCTCCTGCTGGGTCTGCAGCTCCTCGGATTGGCACTGCAGCTCCTCGGTCAGCGCCTGCGATTCACGCAGAAGCTCCTCGACGCGAACGCGGCGGTTAATGTTATTAATAATGACGCCCAGACTCACGGTGAGTTGGGACAAGAGCTGTCTGGCCAGCTCGCTGAACGGCTCGAACGACGCCATTTCAATGACGCCGAGCAGCTCGTCTTCAAACACGACCGGGTAGATCAGCAGATGTGCCGGCTTCGCCGAACCAAAGGCCGAGTCCACTGACAGGTAGTCTTCCGGCAGCTCGGTGATAATCGGTTTGCGGTCCAAGGCGCTCTGCCCGACCAAGCCTTCTCCGATTTCGACTCTGCCCCTCGCCGAGCGTTCCCCCTGGCCGGCGTATGTTCCGCCGAGAGACAGCGTATTCGGATTTTGATCATCGTCCTGAATATATATAGCTCCATAGGCCGCCCCGATGATCGGAGCAAACTCGCTGATGAACATTTGGGACACCTGCTTGCTGGAATTGATGCCGCGAAGAAGCTCGGTGACCCGGCTCGCATTGGAATTGAGCCAGTTCTGGTCCTTCTGGGCCTGGAGGTAGTTCTGCTCCAGCTCCTGCTTCTCTTCCAGGTCTTCGGCAATCTCCTTGAACACATGGGCCACCTGGCCGATTTCATCTCTTGAGGTCACCTTAATCCGGCGTATAGCCTGGATCCGGCCTTTGGCAAAGCTGTTGATCATCATGTTCACGACGCCGAGTCCCCTCGTGATGGTGGAGATGACCCACAGAATAACGGCAAGTCCAAGCAGCAGACCGGCAATCATAATGGCGGTCGTGATTTGAACGGACCGGTTGTAGGCCGCTTTGGCATTACTGATCTGCTCATCGACCAGCAGATCCTGATATTCGGAAAGCGCATTGATGCTGTCTATCGCTTCCTGCTGGATCGGGGTTCCGCTCCCATTTCGATAGGTGTTGGCTTCGTCCATCATCCCTTTGGATAACAAGGCGGACTGCTTGTTGATATATTCCTTGTAATCCGACCACGCCTTCTGAACGCGGTTCAGCATTTGTTTTTCCTCAGGAGAGGTGGTGGTTGCATTCAGCTTCTGCAAACTTTGTTCGCCCTTGGCGATCATATCGTTGATCTGGGAAGTGCTGTTATCTGTCGCCACGTTGTGATTCAGCATCATACTCATAACGAACCTGGACATATCGTTCACTTCGCTCCGGACCCCGGTGGAATACCGCACTTTCAAATACCGGTCCTCATAGATACGATCCATTTGCTTGTTCATATAATTCATGCGGTCGTAGCCGACCACCGTCAAAGCAATCAAAATGAGCATGAGCGAACCGAAGCCGATCACCAGCTTAGTCTTCAGTTTCATTCTTCATTCGCTCCCTCTTTTAACGAAATCCAGACGAGACATTTATCGTCTTCCCGCTCCTGGGTTCCGTGGTCTTCAAAAAATGCCTGGTACATCTTCTCTTCATTCCATTCATGCGATTGCTTCAGGTGGCTGACCAAAAAGTCGACTTGTTCGTCATGATCGCCCTGAACCAGTTCCAGCAAGCCGTCGGTGTACAGCGCAATATGGCCTTCCCCTTCGTAAGACAAGGTCTGCGGATCGATGTCCATCTTGTCGAATAGGCCGACAGGACAGCATGCTTGGTCAAGCAGCAGCATGTCTCCGTTCTGTTGGAAAAATATAGCCGGGGGATGCCCGGCGTTGACGTAGTCAATCCGTTTCATTGAGGTATCCACGACTAAATAAATCGCCGTAAAATAATATTGGACAAGCTGATTTTCGATGTGAAGCTGGTTGAACCGGCGGTTCAGCTCCTGGATCACTTTCTCCGGCTCTACATAGGTCGTTACCGTATCCTTCAGGACCGACGCGATGAACATCGTAAACAGGGACGACGAAATGCCATGGCCCATCATATCCAAAAGAATGACACCGTAACGGCCGTTGCCGAGGGAATACCAGGCATACAGATCACCGGCAAGCTCGGCGGAAGGCTGATAAATGGCGTGGACCTCAAACAGCTCGTCCTCAATAGCGGGACTCAGCACCGCGTTCTGAACCAGCGCAGCCAATCTCAGCTCCTCCTGGATCCGCTGATCGCGCTCCTTATGCCAGTCCTTCTCATGTTTGAGACGGAGTGCCAGGCGGATCCGGGCCATCAGCTCCACTTTGTTGATCGGTTTGGTCACATAGTCGACCGCTCCGGCATCCAGCGCCTCGGCTAGCTTTTTGGAATCTCCCACCGCCGTGACCATGATGATCGGTATATCCTTGAGATGCTCGTTTTTCTGGATCACCTGACAGGCCTCGATCCCATCCATTTCAGGCATCATCATATCGAGCAAAATCAAGTCAAAATCGGACGCCTTCGGCTGACCCTCTTTGGCATAGCCTTCCGCTCCCAAGATTTCAAACATTTCTCTTGCCGATGAGGCTTTATCGATATCCCGGTAGTTTTCTTTCTTTAAAATCTCCCGGATGATTATGACGTTAGTCGGATTGTCATCAACAATTAATATTCTCATAACCCTCTCCTTACGATCCTATGAAATTGTTGAAATCTCTATTTATATACTATATACCATACCGTGTGAATATTTCAGCATCTAAGGTCTATCAGTCGTTGGAACTCGGGGCATGATATCCCACTTGTTCCAAAAACATAGATAAGGAATGGGAAGCGTTATCCCATTCCTTATCTATGTTTTTGACATGCATCTGTATGCGGGAAATACCGGTCTCATGCCTTTTTGGCAACCACCAGCACCTTGCCCAGATCCAGTTCCTTTTCATAAAATTGAGCCTCAGCCTCCGTGAAGCCCAGCGACGTGATTTTGGCCCGGAGCTCGTCTCCGCGTGAACGGAACAGATTAGCAAGAGCATCAAACATGCCTTCTTCTTTAATGCCAACCTCACTTGCCCCTGCCGTGTCCGCAATCCGGTCGGTCCGGTCGCCGTCATGGGCCAGTACGAAAATATCATCGTACACATAACCCGCGCTGCGCAGCTGATTGACTTCTTCCACCGCTTGGACGCCGTTTTCCACAACTTTCGCAAATGATTTGGTATTGGTTGATGAATTCATCGTTCTCACTCTCCTATTCTTTGTTGATCCCGTACATGTTCTAATTAACCTCTGCGGGTATCGTTGAAACGCCGATTCCAGGAAACGGCGGGTTATTCACTCGCTTGGTCAAAAAAGTCGACTCCCGCGAGCCTTCCCGTTTCCGGATCCGTGTAAACCTTGACGGCATGGTGTCCGCGAAGGTAGACGTCACCATCCTCCGCACGGAACTGCGGCTGCCCTAAAGCATCGGCAACCCGGTATTTGCTCAAAGGGATCCAGGAACCGTTGATTTGCATCTTCCCTGCAGCCGCTCCCACATGGACGTAGTCCACGATGCCGTCGCAGAGCACGACCGCCGCATCCTGGTAGACGTAAGCCGAGCAGCCGGTGAACGGATCGGGCGTCACTTTCAGCGGCTTGCCCTTGTGGGCGAGGACCTCCTGCTTGGTATCGTTCAGGGAAACCCCGTTCATCGTATCAAACGCGCTAAAGCGATCAGGGGTTTGCTGGACGGCCTGCCGGACAGTCTGGGCATTCGCCGTATGGCCCGGGTCAGGCTGGGCAGCGGACACGAAGGACAAGGGTGACAGCATTCCAAGCAGCAGCGTAATCATTTTCAACATGATTCTCATCCTTTCTGTTGTCAATGGATCCAGCCTGAGCCATAGGTCCTACCGGCGCAGTCTCTGCCAGACCGTCGCGGCGGTGTCGATCCACTTCACCACGTTAGCCGCAGGCTTGGCCTTTGCTCCCGTTTCATATACAGCCGAATAGGACTCAATCGTGCGCTCTTCCGGCGTCGACGCGGAGGCAAGCATGTGCCGCGGACGGGAGTCTACCTGATGTTTAGGCTGCTTGAACTTGTGAATCAAGGTTGTGGAAGCCTGTTTCGCAGCCAGGGTTAACTCGCTGAGCACTTCACCCAAGTTTTTCACCGAATTCATGACCGGATCAATCTGTTTCATCTTATGCTCGACATCCGCCGTAATATCGTTGGCGTGCCGGACGATTTGCTTGATCTCATAGCTGAGTTCGTCGATCGTCTGCTGAACCTCCTGCAGCGTTTGCGTCGTCTTCTCGAGCGAACTTTTCGCGGCTAGCAGCGTTTTAATGAGATAAACGACCAGGACCGCAAAAGCGACCGCGATTAACGCGACACTAAGTGACATAATCATGTGCATAACCTCTCTTTCTTGTCTCTTCAAGATGCCTTCCATGCTTCCTGTAAGGCTCGCTTAAGCGTTAGTTACCCTATCGCCCAAATGACGAAACAGCGCCGTTTTTTACCAAAGGCAGGGCTTGTTTCATTCCCCTTGGGCCCGGTTAAGTATGACTACGAGGGTGAACGGGACCCGCTGGTTTATCGGCGTATGTCCGGTCATTTATCGCCCAAACTCTACAGGAAAGAAAGGTGAGCAAGATGTTGAAATGGTCGATTATCTTCTTAATTATTGCGATCGTCGCCGGAATCTTCGGATTCTTCGGAATCGTATCTGCGGCGGCTACGATTGCCAAGGTGCTGTTCTTCATTTTCCTGGTTCTCTTTATCATCTCCCTGTTTACCGGCCGCAGCCGAACGCCTTAACGGTATAAGGGCAGCTGATACGAGAAGACGAACAAGCCCAAAGAGATAAGAAAAAGGTTAGAATGAGCAAAAAAACCAAGCGGTCCTTCGGATAGAAGGCGCTTGGTTTTTTTAATGCCCGCAATCTTTTGTTTCATTAAAAGAGCGACGGCAGATCCAGCCAGTTCAGCTTGAACGTCAGCTTGACGCCATCATCCAAGAACTGAACATCGTCCACTCTAAGGATGTCCGGCAGGTGCTCCTTGAGCGGCACGGAAAGGGTGCCTAGCCCCCAGGTCTCCGCCGGGACGCGGATCGACTTGATCCTCGTGGATTCATGCTTCAGCACAATGACGCTGCCGTCCGCATCCATCGTGAAGGTCAGCTCAGCACCAAAAGGGATAAACTCCCACTTGCCGTTAATATCCGCCGTAACCTCCTGCCCATGGAACCGGAACTCGGCTCCGGTAACGGTAACCTGCGGGGGCATATCACCCATGTGCTTGATGAGCTCTTTCTTGGCCAGCTCATTCAATTCCTCGTTGTTCAGCGTAATTTCCGGTTTCTTCGTCTTCAGCATCTGCATCGCTTTATCCTGGATATTCAGATCCGTATAGTTCAAATTCAGTTTGCGGTCCGGAGCGATGTACCAGATCAGCACGCCGGCGGCGATAATGACCACGATGATGATCGTTGTTATGAACCGAAACAAAAACTTCCCCAGGCGCATGTCCGCCCCCTTTCTGCCGAAAAGCAAGTTCACTCCACCATTCGGCGCATTTCTAAAGTTTTATTTTTGGCCTATTTCAAAAGCAGGCAGCCGGGATTTTTGGTACCATCCTCCCTGACGCTTCTACCATATTTATGGTAAACTAAAACAATCTTTTTTTCTACGATCTACTAGATAACTTGGTTCAATTGTCTGTAAGAGGGTTATTTGGATAGTGTAGAAGCATACTATATCCAAGGAGGAACACAGTCTATGAAAAAAATCATCACTATTGCAGCAGCACTCGGATTAATGGCTTCCATGGGAACCGCAGCGTTCGCGGACAGCGCATCCACAACGTCCACAACGAACAGCACTCCGTCCACCACGACTTCGGTCACAGGCTCGTCGGAAACGGTTGCTGAACCTACCAAGCTGGTACCTGAGCCGATCATTTCGGCAGGAGAAGAAGTAACAACGCCTACGGTGCCTCTCATCCTGACGGTAAATACACCGTTTTACTTTGAGCCCGGCGGTAAAGTCGCAAGCGTCCTGGCCCCGCAAGTGGTGGACACTACAGGCAACCGCGTTGGATCGCTCCTCGGTGAGTGGGTGGAAGTTTACACGTGGCTCGGAACGGCCTGGATTCTCGTAAAATAAGACATCCAAAAAGCAACATGCCAGTACTAGAAAGAACTAAGGGTTTTACTAACGGGTGTCAGCGTCATTTAGTTCCTTCTACATAGAATATCATCAAACCTCCCGTACAGCGAAGCCTTTGCGGGGGACGACAAAGGACCGGAGAATTCTCCGGTCCTTTGCATTTACGCGGCCTTTATTTCAGAACGCTGCCACCGTACAGAAATCTCAGCTTCCAAGAGTTGCTGAAATCCGATACCGTAACGCCGCCAGCCTGATTGGAGTAGGTATGCAGCAGTTTGCCGTCGCCCAGATACACCGCTACATGGGTAATCCGCTGGCTGGACTTATCAACGCCTTGATAGGCGGAAGCGCTGGATCCGCGGTAACTCATAAAGAACACGAGATCTCCCCGCTTCAGCTGGTCCGTGCTGTATACGGCTCCGCTGTGTTCCTTCACCCAGGAGCCCTGCTGTCTGGAATCTGCCGGAAGCACAACGCCTGCAGCCTCTTTGAAGATTTGGCGGGTAAAATCCGAACAGTCGAACGTGGTCGTCGTATTCCGGTTGGAACCAAACTCGTAAGGGGTTCCCAGATACTTCATGCCGGTCTGGATCACCTTTTCGATCATGGCATTCGTATTTTCCGCGGAGACGGGTGGTGCCGCTTCAGAGGATCCGGTACTTGGCTGGGATGCCGAACCAGTGCCCTTAACGGCTATGTATTTTTCGCGGGTGCTGACGTAGCCAACCTTGCCCGACGAAGTTTTCACTTTATAATAATAAGCCGTGCTTTTCTCCAAAATCTGCACGGTCTCTCCTTTTTTCACATAACCGAGCACGTTGCTGGACAGGGAAGGCTTGTCCCGAAGATTCACCGAGGCCTGGATAACGCCGACCTGGCCCTGTGCCTGAACCTGGCTGGATGCCGACGCCGCTTGAGCCTCATGTCCGGTCGGGATGATGACGGCTGCAGAAATGGCAGCGGATAATAGCAGGCATCCGAGTAAGCTTTTCTTGATGTTAATCATTTCATTCCTCCTTGAGATGTCTGAGTCGCTTGTAGAAACCGGGGAACGCCGGCCTGCTTAGCGCTTGCTCTCATTATAGGCAGGAGGATCGAGAAACCGCATGGCCCTTTTTACACAAATAAACACTCCAAATGTTGGTATAAAACAGGTCTATGGTCTTAAATACGCCTGGTCCCTGGAAATCAGGGAACATTAAGGAAATGCCTGCAGCGCCCAAATAGTAGAACAAAGCCGGCCCTGCTCAGACCAGCCTTGTTCATCCATGTTTCCACCAGACGAAACTTTACACGATTATTCCTCTACTGAATTCTCCAGATCCTTCCCGCTATCCGTCCCGCCTTGATCCGGAAGGTCATTTCCGATTGGAGCAGCAGCGCGGACGACCTGGACAGAGGCCATCGTTATGCCTGCCCTATATTGAGCAGAGATCTGGGTCAAGCCCGGCTTATGACCGATCAGATTTCCTTCCCCGTCCACCTCAGCGACTTCCGGATGACTGCTGCTGAATTGAACCTGCTTGGTAATATCCGATCTCGTCTTTGTCAAATAGTCATGCAAAAAAACCTTGATATCCAGCGTTGAACCTTCCGAAAGCGAGTATTGGGACGAATCCAGCTCGAGATAGCCGTTCAGGGGATCATACTCCCCCGTATCTTCCGGCAGCACAGTCACGTTCAATCTGGCGGTATAGCCCTCGTAAGATGCTTCCACATAGGTGTTCCCCGGCTCCTTTCCCGTGAGCCGGCCCAATGCGTCGACTTCGGCAATCGCAGCGTCCCCGGAAACGTAGACCGCGGCGTTGGACAAATCGCTTCGGGTTCCGTCGTCATATACAGCTTGCAGCACAGTGGAGACGCCGGAACCTGTTTTCAATCTCTTTTCCTTTTCCATAAATGCGATGCCTGTCATCGTTCGCTCAGCAGGCGGCTGATCCGCCGGCGGCGTGAGCTTCATCAGCTGGAATTTTCCTCCATCCCCCCGCTGAACGGTTCCCGGGAAAATATAACCTCCGTCCGGCGTTCCCGATGCGGTACCGACCCTGTAGATCGGAGGCCCCTTGAACAATTCCCTGCTGATCAACTCTCCGTTCCGATCAACGCTTAACACGCTATACTGATGCTTCCACTCTGAGCTCCAGTCCAAGTATGTAACATGTTCCCCCAGCATCGCGTAGCCCTCTTCCGTCCGGACCAGACGATTGAAATTCTGAGAATTGGCACCATCCGGATATGTTTTCTCCCATTGCACCTGTCCGGTCAGATCCGTCTTGGTAAGTACCGGTACGCCGTTACCGTTAACGGATTTACGGCTCAAGATCATATAGCCTCCGTCCTCGGCCGGAATGACCGAGTAGGCAGTCCAGCCGCTGCGCGGCTCGACCGATTGCTTTGACCACACCTCTTTGCCTTGATCATCGATCTTCATCACCAGCATCGCATCATGTTCTCTCGATTCATAATCCACCATACCCGCATGGCCGACAGCGATGTAACCCCCGTCGCTTGCGGGAATCAGATCGGTTAAATAGTCGCTTCCCGAAAAATTGTACTGATTGTACCACAGCGTATTCCCATTTTGATCGATCTTGGCGATATAAGCTCTGTCATAAGCAACCCAGTGGACGATCCCGCTTCCGGCGATCAGAAAGCTGCCATCCTCCGTCTCGACGATGGCTTTCGGGTTTTGATCATACCCCTGTGCATCCAAGACCTTCTGCCACACCACATTCCCCGATGCATCCAGCCTGATCAGGAACAGCTGCCGAATCGGCTCGAACTCTTCACCCGTGTTCCCCACGATGAGGTAACCCCCGTCCTTGGTCTCAATAGCCCGGTATGCCGTACTGGACCCCCAGTCATAATAAGCCAGCTTCTGCTCCCATTCCACCTGCCCTTCTCCATCCAGCTTTACGATATAGGCCTTTTGAAATGAGTCATAGATATCGCCCAGGGCTAGATAGCCACCGTCTGACGTAGGGATGACCCCCTCCCCGCCGGAATAGCTTCCGTAATCCCTGGACCATTCAATCGCCGACCGCGTCGGTTCGGCAGCCGCAAGGCTGAATCCGGGCCACATCCCAACCATTACCAGCAATCCGGCAGTGCAAGCAGTCCACAATCGCCAAAACGTTCTGTTCACAGCCTTACCCCTTTCCATCGTAAGCATGATTTGACGCAGGAATTTGTAAAATCCCTCCATCTATGTCATTATTCATCGAATTTCTCCAACTGGATATCCCACAAACCTCATAATTACCTGCTACGTTGGAACCGTTTTCCAATTTTTATTTTCACGCTTCGTCAGACCCATAGCTGAGACAATTTTTCGGAAAGGCAGCGGGCGGACGCAAAAACAGCCACAATGCTTATGCACTGTGGCTGTTCACCGAAGCTTATCAAGAACACGGGAGCTTTTCACAGGAACCGGCCTTCACAAGCTTTTCTCCCGAGGCTCCACGTGGACGTGGACGTTCATAATATTATGAATCCTCTTCATCCGCTCTTCGATCTTATCGCTGATGGCATGCCCTTCGATCAGGCTGAGGGTGGGGTCAACCACAATGACGACATCGACCAGGACATGATTGCCGTGAACCCTGGCCTTCACATCGTTGATGCCTTCAACGCCGGGTGTTTTGGCAATGGTGCCCCGCAGATCGCGGAGTTCCTCCTGATCGAACCCGTCAGTCAAGCGGTAGGTGGAATCGCGGAAAATATCCCAGGCCGTCTTGCAGATCAGCAGACCTACGGCAAACGCCGCCACCACATCCAGCCATGGCAGGCCGAACTGTGCCCCGACAATCCCGACCGCCGCCCCGATACTGACCAGCGCGTCGGACAGATTGTCTTTGGCGGCCGCCATCAAGGCCTGGCTCTTAATCTCCTTGGCCAGCTTTCTATTATATAAATAGACGAACAGCATGCATACAGCGCAGACAGCCGCCACACCGGCCGACCATAAATCCGGCGAGGCTTCTTTGCCCATAAACAGGGATTTGACCGCCTCCACCAGCACCTGAATACCGACTATGCCCATAATAAACGAAGCGATCAGCGATGCCACCGTCTCCGCGCGAAAATGACCGTACGGGTGGTCTGAGTCCGGCGGTTTCTGCGATATCCGCAGGCCGATCAGCACGGCAGCCGATGCCACGATATCGGTCAGATTGTTAAACCCGTCTGCAAGCAGGGCGCTGGACGCAAAGAAGTAACCGCCGACCAGCTTGCCCGCGGAGAGGATCAAATACGCCGCAATGCTGATCCAGGCGCCGCGTTCCCCTTTTCGGATATCTTCATAGATATGATCCAAGTTCGTTGGCCCCTTTTCACCGTTTCATGCCCAAAGGCACTTTTTTATCCTAGCAAACGAAAGTCGTGTGGGTCTAGAGAAACATAGTTGCTTATGTTCAAGAGGTTTTGTCTCTCCCATCTCTTGTGGGGAGCCGCAAAAACAGCTAGAATAAGGACACAACCCCAAAGGGAGGAACCCTACCCATGACGGATAATCAGGACGCCAAAAAGGTCAATTTGGCCGACGCCATCCGCGCGAAGCTGGAGCAGAAGAAGCAGCAAAACAAGGGCGGCAAGCCCGGCGGCTTCCAAAGCAATGCCCCGCATGCGATGAAGAGCCAAAACACGAAAAAGCCCAACAATCAGCGCCGCCGCACTGGCGGGTCCTAAACAAGCCACGAGCTTTACGGACAACACAAAAAAGCTGCCACCCCCGCTTAAGGGAATGGCAGCTTTTTTTCATCGCTTGAAGTGTTAAACTTCCTGCGGATACATCTGCTCGCGCAGCGCCTTGATTTCATCGTTTTCCAGATACTCGTCGTATGTCATGACTTTGTCAATGATGCCGTTCGGCGTAATTTCGATGATCCGGTTGGCGATCGTCTGAATGAACTGATGGTCATGCGACGTGAACAGGATCGTTCCGTCGAAGTCGATCAGCCCGTTGTTCAGCGCGGTGATGGACTCGAGGTCCAAGTGGTTCGTCGGCTCGTCGAGGAGCAGCACGTTCGCGCCGTTCAGCATCATCTTGGCCAGCATACAGCGCACCTTCTCTCCCCCGGAGAGAACGCTCGCCTTCTTCAGTGCTTCTTCGCCGGAGAACAGCATCCGGCCCAGGAAACCGCGCAGGAACGTCTCGTCCTGATCCTTGGAGAATTGGCGAAGCCATTCCACCAGGTTGAGGTCCACCCCGTCAAAATATTCGGAGTTGTCTTTCGGGAAGTACGCCTGTGTCGTCGTAACGCCCCAGGAGAACTCGCCCGCGTCCGGCTCCGCCTTGCCCATCAGCACTTCGAACAGCATCGATTTCGGCAGTCCGTTCGGGCCGACAAAAGCGATCTTGTCGCCTTTGTTTACGACGAAGCTCAGCTCATCCAGTACCTTCTCGCCTTCAACCGTCTTCGTGAGGCGGTCTACCGTCAGCAATTGCTTGCCTGCTTCACGCTCCGGCTTGAAATGAAGGAACGGATATTTCCGGTTGGAAGGCCGGATATCGTCCAGCGTAATTTTATCCAGCTGCTTCTTCCGGGAAGTCGCCTGCTTGGATTTGGAAGCATTCGCGGAGAACCGCTGAATAAATGCCTGCAGCTCCTTGATTTTCTCTTCCTTCTTCTTGTTGGACTCGCGCTGGAGCTCCAGCGCCAATTTACTGGATTCGTACCAGAAGTCATAGTTACCCACGTACAGCTGGATTTTGCCGAAGTCGATATCCGCGATATGCGTACATACCTTGTTCAGGAAGTGACGGTCGTGGGATACGACGATGACAGTGCCTTCGTAGTCCATCAGGAAGTTCTCGAGCCACTGAATCGATTCGAGGTCCAAGTGGTTGGTAGGCTCGTCGAGCAGCAAATTGTTCGGACGGCCGAACAGCGCCTGTGCCAGCAGGACGCGGACCTTCTCGTTGCCGGAGAGCTCCACCATTTTCTTGTCATGCAGCTCGCGCGGAATGCCGAGGCCGATCAGGAGCGCGGCCGCGTCAGGCTCGGCGTCCCATCCGTTCAGTTCGGCGAATTCGCCTTCAAGCTCACCCGCACGAAGTCCGTCCTCCTCGGAAAAGTCAGCTTTCGCATACAGCGCATCCTTTTCCTTCATAATGGTATACAGACGGCTGTGACCCATGATGACGGTTTCCAAAACCGGATACTCGTCGTATTCAAAATGGTTCTGCTTCAGCACCGCAAGGCGTTCGCCCGGTGTCATGTGAACCTCGCCCTGGTTCGGCTCGATTTCGCCGGAGAGGATCTTGAGGAACGTCGATTTGCCGGCTCCGTTGGCGCCGATCAAACCGTAGCAGTTGCCTGGCGTAAATTTTATATTTACATCTTCAAAAAGTGCGCGTTTTCCGTAACGGAGTGTCACGCCGCTTGTACTGATCATGAAGTATTACCATTCCTTTCGCTAGTAGGCTTCAGCACATTATAGCATAAATCAACGTGCGTTCGAAGCCCATTTCATAATAGAAGGAACAAAGTATAGCCCGCGGATTCGGCCGAGCCCGGGTATTCATTCCCCTACCCGGACGTTTGTCCTATCATTGCCTATCTCTATCAATATAATCGTTTTTATCTATTTCTATTCCCGCTAGCGCTAAGAGATAATCAAAAGGACCCCAAAATGGAAGGATGGGGACCATTTCCACATGGGAGGTGAATGCCCTTGGTAACGTCAACCAACGGAAGCGAGCTCTATATGACGGAGCTCTGTAATGGTACGGTGGCCATTCAGGCCGATGTCAGCCCCGAAAAAGGCGGCAGCGGCAAGCATTTCCGCCCACATGACCTGATTGAGGCCGGCTATGCGGCTTGCCTGAATATCACGGCACGGATGGTATTGGAGCGGCTGAACCTGCCCTATGAAGAAGTCCGGGTGACGGTCGAATTGCAGCGCAGGGAAGAAGCGACGGCATTTCATTACCGCATCGACATCTCCGGCGAGCTGGAAGAAGCGTCGAAGCAAAAGGTCCTCCGCTTAGTAAGGGAGTGCCCGGTATACCAAACGTTGTCCAAACCGCTCGAATTCACCATGGTGTAAGGGTCCATGCAAAAACACCGGAAAGAAGCCGCCCGGCGGCCTTTCCGGTGTTTCGTATGGATCTATCGACGTATCCGATTCCTGTTCGTTATCCGGAACTACCTCCGCTCCGGGTGGATCGTCAGCGTCTCCCCGTAATGCATCACTTTAATCCGCTCCTCACTCAGACCGAGCCGGATCCGTTCCGCCTCCATCCGGTCCAGTGCCTCCCTGGCCGTATCGTCGGCCAGACGGAACGTACCGTAATGCATCGGGATCATCATATCGGCCCCCACATCCAGAAAAGCCTGCAGCGCCTCTTCGGGATTGACGTGCTGCGACGTCATAAACCACTCGGGCTCATACGCCCCGATCGGCATCAGCGCCACGTGCAGATTGAAGCGCCGGCCAATCTCTTGGAAGCCGGCAAAATACCCGCTGTCCCCCGCAAAATAGACATTGGGCGGCAGCATCCTGGTGCCGTCTTCCGCTTCGGCGTTACCGGCTTCCTCTGTCTCATGCGGCTCCAGCACAAAGCCGCCCCAGTGCGAGGTGTTGGTGTCAAACGGCGTGCGGCGTGTCCAGTGCTGCGTCGGGACGAAGCTGATCTTCACCTGGCCGATGACTACATGCTCCCACCACTTCAGCTCCCGGCAATTGTGGAACCCTTTGCGGATCATCTTCGCGCGGAGGCCGACCGGAACGATCAGTATCGTGCCCGCCCGGTACAGCTTCCGGATGGAAGCCATGTGCATATGGTCATAGTGGGAGTGCGATATGAGAATGATGTCCACCGGCGGCACATCATCGATCAGGAGGCCGGGCGCACCGAGGCGCCGCTCAAAACCCATTCTTTTGGCCCAGACCGGGTCCGTCATAATGTTGAGGCCCTCATACTGGATGAAAAAAGTGGAGTGGCCGATCCAGGTAATCGACGTATCCTGCCGGTTGCCGTGCAGATACTCCAGATCCGGCGGCATATTCGGGATTTGGAAGCTGTAGTCTTTTTTCTTCTGCCGCCGCTCCTGGCGCCACTGTCTGAACTGCTTCAACGTTTTATCCGTACTGACATTATCCATGTTATTGTAACGGATCTTCGGCAATAGTCCCCCTCCTTCCCGGGTGTAATCGCTGTTTATTCCATTTTACCCGATCCGAAACCCTGTGTACCACTAGCGCTGACGCTCGAATGCATCCCTCTTTCCCAAGCTTGCTTACCGCTAAGTCTATGAATTATTCGTCATGCAGGTCGGAGTAATGAATGACGTACAGCGCCAAAAGCATCATCGTCACGACGACAATCAGCATCGGCGCGAAATAAATGGTGAATATCACGCGGCAGTACAGCTCCTTCTATGCAGCTTGGTAACCTCTTAGTCATTGTCGTCTTTCCATCCGTTTTCTATCCGCGGCAAAAGGTTTATGTTTGGGGGCAAAGTGAGGTAAACTGTAGTTAAGATGGTGGTTTCATCTATATAGGAATGAGTTGTATCATTTTTTTCAATAGTAAAAGTATTGAAGAAGAAGGAGGTCTTTATCTGTGAAGATCAAATTTATCGAGCCAACGCCGAGCCCGAACTCTATGAAGCTGCACCTGGATGAGAGTCTGGAGCCCGGTATCCGCAAAACATATACGCTTGACAATGAACGCTCCGCCCCGGCATGGATCCGGGAGATGCTGCATATCCAAGGGGTCAAGAGCGTGTTTCATACCCTTGACTTTGTTGCCTTGGAACGCCAGGGCAGCGCGGACTGGTCCGCCATCCTTGGCGAAGTGCAGGAGCGGTTCGGCCAGGAGGGCCTGACAAGCCAGTTCACGGAAGAAGACGCGGAAGCCGGCAGCCACTATGGCGAGGCGGAAGTGTTCGTGCAGTTTTTCCGGGGCATCCCGATGCAGATCCGCGTCAAGTCCGGCACTCAAGAGGTTCGCCGGGCGCTGTCCGACCGCTTCACGAAAGCCGTAATGGAAGTCACCGCGGCGACGATGATCAAGGAGCGCAAATTGAAGGATTACGGCGTCCGCTACGGGGAGCTGGAGGATATCGCCGGTGAGGTCGAGCAGGAGCTTGAAGCGGCGTTTCCCGAGGATCGGCTGAAGCAGGTCATCGAGCAGGCGATCGCCCATGGCGCCAGCGAGAGCGAGTTTGAAGAGGAGCGCCGCGAGCTGAGCGACGCCGAGCTCGCCGAGGCGATGCAGAGCGCCGACTGGAAGGTTCGCTACGCCGCCCTGGACGGCATGCAGCCGACCGAGGAGCGGCTGCCGATCATCCGTCAGGCGCTGCATGACGAGAAGATGCAGACCCGCCGCCTGGCGGTCGTCTACCTCGGCGATCTGCGCACGCCGGAAGCGATGGAGCTGCTGTACGAGGCGCTGAAGGACAGTTCGCCGACTGTCCGCCGGACGGCGGGCGACACGCTGTCCGACATCGGCGACCCGGCGGCCACGCCGGCGATGCAGGCGACGCTGAAGGACAGCAGCAAGATCGTCCGCTGGCGTGCCGCCCGCTTCCTGTACGAAGTGGGGACGGAAGAAGCGCGCGATGCCCTGGAGGAAGCGGTGAACGACCCCGAGTTCGAAGTAAGTCTCCAGGCGCGGATGGCCTTGGAACGCATCGAATCCGGCGAGCAGGCGGCAGGCACCGTATGGCAGCAGATGGCCAAGCGGAGCCGCTCCTGAAAGCTGCAGGAAGCGGCTCTTCCGGAGTTCCAGCAATAACCATTGCCTTTTCCCGGCGTAATACGTTACTATGTTACGTGTTCAATACATCAATACAAGGAAATATGTAAAAGATAACCTCATCCGTCCAAAGGTGAGGTAGAGGTTGCGGAAGCGATGAGTAGCTGTTCCGAGGCGTAAGAGCCGCCGGTGACGGACAGTGAAGGGCGCCTTCCGCCGAAGTGTGCAAACCCGCTCTGCGGTTGGCATGCTGGGTCTGTTCTCCGAAAGGGACAGAACTGTCGCGGCGTTCCTTCCTCAGGAAGATCAAGGCGCCGTGATGAGCTATCTTTCATGGAAGCACGGGTGCGGAAGCCATAGCGTCATTTATCGGGACCGCGGGTACTTCATACCTGGGGTCCCTTTTGGTTGTTCCCCTTCCACTCCATGAAGTCATATTCATATTTGAAGGGATGATTTCTTTTTATGCGTTTAAAAACACCGGCAACGGCACTCAAACAGAGCCTGAAATCCCGGCACATGACGATGATCGCCCTCGGCGGCTCTATCGGCACCGGGCTCTTTCTGGCAAGCGGCAGCGCCATCTCCTCCTCCGGACCGGGCGGAGCGATTCTGGCCTATGCCGCCGTCGGCATCATGGTTTATTTTCTGATGACAAGCCTGGGGGAAATGGCTACCTACATGCCGGATTCCGGCTCGTTCAGCACCTACGGCACCCGCTTCGTCAGCCCGGCCTTCGGATTTGCCGTCGGCTGGAACTTCTGGTACAACTGGGCGATCACGATCGCGGCCGAGCTGTCCGCGGCGACGGTCATTATCAAATATTGGTTTCCGGACTCTCCCTCCTTTTTGTGGAGTCTGCTGTTTCTAGCCATTATGTTTGCCCTCAATATTCTATCAGCCAAGGGTTACGGCGAATCCGAATACTGGTTTGCCATTATTAAAATCGCGGTCGTCATTATTTTCCTGATTGTCGGCATTCTGATGATCTTCGGGATCATGGGGGGCAAGCCGGTCGGCTTCGAGAACTTCAACCTGGGAGGCAGCTCCTTCCATGGCGGATTCTTTGCTTTCGTCGGCGTCTTTATGGCGGCGGGCTTTTCATTCCAAGGAACCGAGCTGATCGGGGTGGCCGCAGGGGAGAGCGAAAATCCTCGCCAAAACGTGCCGCGCGCCATCAAGCAGGTATTTTGGCGGATCCTGATCTTCTACATTTTGGCGATCATCGTCATCGGCTTCCTGATTCCTTATACGAATCCGAACCTGCTGAAGACCGATCTGAACAATATCGGCGTCAGCCCGTTCACGCTGGTATTCCAAAAGGCGGGTCTGGCTTTTGCGGCGTCCGTCATGAACGCGGTCATTCTGAGCTCCGTGCTGTCGGCGGGCAACTCCGGCATGTATGCCTCCACCCGCGTGCTGTACGCCATGGCCAAGGACGGCCTGGCACCCAAATTTTTGAGCCGGCTGAACAGCCGCGGCGTTCCCGTGTACGCGCTCCTGATCACCACGGCGATCGGTATGCTGGCGTTTCTGGCCTCCCTGTTCGGCGACGGGGTCGTGTACAACTGGCTGCTGAACGCCTCCGGCATGTGCGGCTTTATCAACTGGCTCGGCATCGCCGTCTGCCACTACCGTTTCCGGCGGGCTTTCCTCGCCCAGGGACATTCTCTGGACGAGCTGCCCTACCGGGCGCGCTGGTTCCCGTTCGGACCGATCTTCGCCTTTATCCTGTGCATCATCGCGATCTTGGGACAGAACACCGGAGCGTTTACCGGCAGTAAAATCGACTGGTACGGCATTCTCGTGACGTACGTCAGCATTCCGCTGTTCCTGGCCGTTTGGTTCGGCTACAAGTGGAAAAAGAAAACCAAACTGACCCCGCTGGAGCAGTGCGACCTGACCACCCACGATCCGCGGTAACGTTAAAAAGGAGACTCACAGATGAACATGTGAGTCTCCTTTTTTTATGTGCTGATGGCTTTCGCCAAACACCAAAAAGCCCCCTCCTGCCAAGCTCCTGGGCTTCGCAGTGAGGGGGCTTTCTGCATTCCGGCGACCTTTGCCCGCCAATACAAGCTTTGCCTATTTCCAAGTGACGTAAATTCTCAAATCCTCCGTCTCATCCAGCGGGCTTTGCGTGTATGAGATCGAGCTCACCCCAAGCCGGTACAAATCCTGCAGGGCGCCGAGCAGCTGCTCCTTGTTCCCGTGGAACCGGAAGAGCAGCGAGTTCCCTCCCGCGGCGACTACCGGTTTGGCCCTGGCGCTGAGCTGGGCGGATGTCGATACGATCTGCGCCGGATCATACAACTGGTATTCGAGCTGTTCCTGCAGCTTCTGGTAAAACGCCAGATGGCTTCCTCCCTGCCGGATCAGGCCGGACAGCGTGTCGCGATACAAGGTCACTGCAGCAGGATAGGTTTTGGTCCATGCATGGTCCTTCCTCATCTGCGCGTCCGTGCGCAGGTAATAGCCCGTACCGACCTCGCCGGCCTTGTCCGGAGCGGGATCATCCCAGGTCGTGTCCAAGTGGTACCATTTGCCGTCAAGAAGCACCAGATTCCAGGCATGCAGCTGACTCACGCCCGTATCCCTCGGAGCGGCGGTGCCTTCCACAATTTTATTCGGAATTCCGGCTTCCTTCAGCATCTTGTACGTCAGCAGCGAATACCCCTGGCAGACCGTGCTGCCCGAGCTGAGTCCATCATAAGCGGTGTATTTCTGAAGGGTCATATCGTATTTCAAATGGAGTATCACCCAGTCATGGATCGCCTTGATCTTCTCATGGTCGTTCATGCCAGGCCGGATCAGGCTGCCGAGTACCGCCTTCACCCGCTGGTCGACGTAAGCCGTCTGCGCGGCCGTTTCCCGGTAGCGGAGCTGCACACTCACCGTTGCCGATTTCGAGCTGCCGCTGTAGGAGTAGCCATAGCTTTCGATCGTGTAATTGATGTAGGGATCGCTCTCCAGCGCCTGTTCGAGGGCGCTCTTCAGCTGGCTCTTGAGGGCTGACGTCTTGCCCTGGTACACAAACTGAATCTTCTCCAGGCGCTGATTCATGGCGGCCAACAGCTTCGCCTGAATCCCGTCCACAGTGGTGACCACATTCGCCGGTGAGGTCGCGGCCGCATATACCCTTTGCCAATCAATGCTCGGGGAAACGGCGGCGGCAACCACCGTTCCAAAGAGCAGCACCGAGACGAGCGAGAAGCGCTTTACAATCATATGGCCCCCTCCCTTCCTGACCATCATGCCGGTCCACACCTTTGCCGCTTTTGTCATCCCATGGCCGAACGAGCCCACCCGTACATGAAAATGGCCCTTCCAAATGACTCTATTCCAGCTATGGGCAAGTTATGACACAACCGCTTCTATGCTGTTTTGCGAACGGCTGCGGCGGCTTGTGACCGGCTAACGAACGATTCCATGCAGCACACCTGCTGCCCCCTGCTGCCTCCTGCTGGCTTAAAGCACCTCTTGCCGCTCCATTACTTGTCCGTTTCTGTTCGGGCAGCCGCCTGCACAAATGCCGCAGTCCGTTCCCGGACGGCCTCGACATTTCCCGACTCCAGCTCCGCCTTCGGCAGCAGCGAGCTGCCGATCCCGACCGCGCACGCCCCTGCTTCGAAATAATCGGCAATATTGCCGATCGTCACCCCGCCTGTAGCCATCAGGGGTATATGATTCAGCGGCGCACGGATCTCTTTCAAATAGCCAATTCCGAGGCTGCCCATCGGGAACAGCTTCACTGCGCTGGCACCGGCCTCATAAGCGGCCACAACCTCTGTCGGCGTCATGGCGCCAGGCCATACGTCGATGCCCTGCTCCAAAGCAAAGGAAATGACGGCTTGATCGACATTGGGCGAGATCAGAAACTGCGCTCCAGCCTGAACCGCCTCCTTGGCCATGGCCAGGTTCAATACGGTTCCGGCGCCTACATAGGCTCGTCCGTCGTATGCCGAGCGCCATCCTTCGATCATGTGCAGCGCCCCATCGGTATTGAGCGTGACTTCCATGAGCCGGACGCCTCCGGCGATCAGTCCCTCACCTGCCGTCCTGGCCTGATCCCGGGTGATCCCCCGGACGATCGCAACCATTCTGGCGGACAGCAGTTCTTGCAGTACCTGTGATGTATGCATGTGTTTCATTCCTTCCGAATCTATTTTTCTAAGTATATTCGGACTTTACAGGCGTTTTCCTTCCCGGACATGTCAATTCGGCAGGATCTCTCATACTTCCGTTTTTTTCGTCCTTTGCACAGGATTTGACGAAAAATCGACGTATTTTTCCCCCGAATCTACGGAAATGCAGGGCGGGTTTCGTATATAATAGGAATGTTGTATAGAAATGATTGTTTGTGGACGTTGGTAATCCTGATGATTTTACCTTAGGAATGGAGAGATTGTCCGTGACTTACGTGGATATTTCCAATATATCGGTCGAGGTATTCGTGACCGTGCTGCTGTTTCTGCTGATTATCGCCCCGCTGTTCAGCCTGGCCATTCTGCGTTTTTTTCAGGGCCGTCCCAAGGCCGGATTCACGCTCATCGCTACGGGCATTATCATCTACTTCGTGCTGCAGCTGGTCGGGAAGCTGTTCTTTTGACAGCGTTTTTAAAATGTAAAAAAGCCTAGGGATACCCCAGTGCGGCCCGGATCGCGGCCATTGGCGGTCATCCCTTATTTTTTGCGCCTACGAAAAAAAGGCCGCCCCGACGGCAGCATCTCTGCTCCAGGGGACGACCTCTAATTTAGCGGTTATAGATAGATTGAACTAAAGTATTGCATTAAATTCCCTGTTATAACAGTCCAATATGACATATAACTTTGATTTCTTTAGTTCATTCTATATAGTACGGACAGATTATTGTTGATTCAAAAACTTCTCGAACTGAGTCGTGTTCATACCCAGCACGCGGTTCTCGCCAATGACGGTCAAAGGAACGGCGCGAACGCCCATGTCCCAGACCTGCTGTGCATACTCATCGTTTTGCTCGATGTTACGTTCTTCGAACTCGATGCCCTTGTCGGCCAGGTATCCTTTCACCTGACGGCAGTGCGGGCAGTTGGTGCTGGTATATACAATCACTTTATCCATCGCTTTAGGTCACCTCATATTGTGAAAATGTCGTGTATGTCAACAGGCTCTTGCGCCGGCCTGATCGGTCCCAATCATGCATCCATTACAGAGCGACTGCGCTGTGCTCCAGACTTTCAATATACTTCTCGCAATCGATTGCTGCCATACATCCGCTGCCGGCTGCCGTAATGGCCTGTCTGTAGCGGGTGTCCTGAACGTCGCCGCAGGCGAAGACGCCAGGGATGTTCGTTTCGGTCGTTCCCGGCTGAACAACGATGTAGCCATTCTCGTCGAGCGTAATTTGGCCGCCCAAAAATCCGGTATTCGGGTGATGACCGATGGCAACGAACACACCGCTTGCTTCGATCAGTTCCTCTTCACCTGTCTCGTTGTTCAGTACTTTGAGGCCTTTCACGCCGCGCTCGTCAGCCACAACTTCGAGCGGAGTACGGTTAAGTGCCCATTCCACCTTCTCGTTGGCACGCACGCGGTCCTGCATGATCTTGGAGCCGCGCAGCTCAGTACGGCGGTGTACCAGCGTCACTTTGGACGCAAAGCGTGTCAGGAAGCCGGCTTCTTCAAGCGCGGAGTCGCCGCCGCCGACCACGATAATTTCTTTACCGCGAAAGAAAAATCCGTCGCAGGTCGCGCAGGTACTTACGCCACGTCCGACATTCTCCTGCTCCCCGGGAATGCCCAGGTATTTGGCGGTAGCACCAGTGGAAAGGATCAGCGTCTCGGTTTCGATCTGGCCGATGCCTTCCACGTCAAGCTTGAACGGACGTGCACCCAGTTCTACGTTGTTCACCCAGCCCGTGCGGAATTCAGCGCCGAAACGCTCCGCCTGCTTGCGCATATTATCCATCAGTTCCGGTCCCATCACGCCTTCAGGGAATCCCGGAAAGTTCTCAACTTCCGTTGTCGTTGTAAGCTGACCCCCAGGCTGCGGCCCTTCAATAATCAGCGGACTCATATTGGCCCGTGCCAAATAAATCGCTGCCGTCAATCCGGCAGGTCCTGTCCCGATAATTACGGATTTATACATAGGATCTCCCTCCAAGCTTCCCGTTCCCGGGCATCGTCCCTTAGCGGGTTCGTCCGGGATCTATTTATCATTTAATTTAAAATAATTATTATCTGATAATCATTATCATACATTTTTCATAAGATGTCAATAGATTAAGTATACATGCCTTTCACCTGAATTGTGAACAATTTAATTTTTACAAATCGTTTAACAATTTCCTTCCGCGCAAAAAAGGAACCTCCGACTCTCCTTCGGAGGTTCCTTCATATCTGAGCCGTTTCTGTCTCAATCCGTGCTTACCGCAGCAAACGGAGTCCGTTCAAAATGACAAGAATCGTGCTCCCCTCGTGGCCAACCACGCCGAACGGAAGGGCGATACCGGCGGCAAAGTTGCTGACCATCAGCAGCAAAATCACCGACACGGCGAACACCATGTTCTGCTTGACGATGCGCCGGGCGCGGCGGGCGAGCGTAATCGTTGAGGCAATCTCCTCAATGTTGTCGTTCATCAGAACGACATCCGCCACCTCGAGCGCGGTGCCGCTGCCGTTCATCCCCATACCCATGCCTACGGTGGCCGTAGCCAGTGCTGGCGCGTCATTCACGCCGTCCCCGACCATCACCACGTGGCCGTACTGCTCGCGCAGCCGTTTCACATGGTTGACCTTCTCTTCAGGCAGCAAATCGGCAAAGACGTAATCTACGCCAATGCTGCTGCCGATGGCGTTCGCCGTCAGGCTGTGATCGCCGGTCAGCATCGCGACCTTGACGCCGATCGACTGCAGCTGCTTCACGGCTGCGGCCGCCTGCGGGCGGATCACATCTGCGAGTGCGACCAGCCCGGCAATCCGCTCCCCGTCCAGAATCACGGACACGGTTTTGCCAGCCGCGTTCAGCTCCTGACGCTGCCGGAGCCATGCGGCATGTTCGCCGGACGGGTCGGCCTGATCCAGCATATCCGCCTTCCCGATGCGCCAGCGTCTGCCCTGAACCCAGCCTTCCATGCCCCAGCCGGTCAGCGAGGTGACCGATTCCGCTGAAGGCAGCATCGCTCCCTCCTCCTCGGCTTTCACCACGATAGCCTTGGCCAGCGGATGCTCGGACAGCTGTTCCACGGATGCGCAAATACCCAGAAGCTCCAGGCGGTCGTATCCGTCCGCCGGAATGAAATCCGTTACCTGCGGCGTTCCGAGCGTCAGCGTTCCTGTTTTGTCAAATGCGACCACGGACGTCAGCGCCATGTTCTCTACATGCGCACCGCCCTTGAACAGAATGCCCCGGCGTGCCCGGTTGGAGATAACGGACAGCATCGCCGGCATAATGGAAGACACCAGTGCGCACGGCGAAGCTACCACCAAAAACACCATCGCTTTATAAAAGGAAGTTCCAAAGCTCCAGCCCAGCACAAACGGAGTCAGGAAAATGAGGACCAGCGTCGCCGCCACCACGATGCGCGCATAAATGGCTTCAAACCGCTTCATGAAACGCTGTGAATCCGGAACCTCGGTCTCGGCTTCCTCCACAAGCTTTACGATTTTGGCGAAAACGGTGGACTCCGCCGAACGCGACACCTCCACGTACAGCACGCCTTCCCCGTTTAGCGTTCCGGCAAACACCTCGTCGCCCGCGGCTTTGTCGGCCGGGACCGATTCGCCGGTGATGGAC
Organism: Paenibacillus favisporus; assembly: GCF_040545415.1. Classification (NCBI taxonomy): domain Bacteria; kingdom Bacillati; phylum Bacillota; class Bacilli; order Caryophanales; family Paenibacillaceae; genus Paenibacillus; species Paenibacillus favisporus. The sequence goes on from NZ_JBEPLV010000010.1 coordinate 65,415, forward strand.
GATTGGTTCACCGAGGAGTTCCCCTTTTGGATAATGCCGTCCGCCGGGATCAATTCACCCGGTTTGACCAGGACCAGGTCACCTATAGCCAGCTCACCGATCGGAACGAGCTTCATCTGCCCGTCCTGAATCCGCAGCGCGGTTTCCGGCTTCAGCGCCATCAGCGACGAAATATCCTTTTTGCTTCGTTCGGTAGTATAGCTTTCCAATGCTCCGCTCAGGGCGAAAATAAAGATGAGCATGGCGCCTTCGTTCCAGTAGCCGATGCTTGCGGCACCCAGCGCGGCAGCTACCATTAGCAGGTTGACGTCCAGATCGCGCTCGTGGATCAGCGTTTCGACCCCTTCCTTCGCTTTCAGCCAGCCGCCTGCGGCATAGGACAGAATATACAGCACGATCGATACGAAGGCCGGAGCGGACAGCCAGCTGGCCGCCCAGCCGCCCAGCATAAGCAGTCCGCTCGCCAGCGCCGCCTGCATTTCCGAATTGCGGATGAGCGAGCGTAGATCAAAGCGCCCTTTCTTTCCGGGACCTGGGCGGTTCAGATTGGCTTGACGCTGGATCGATTGAGCAGGAGCATTTCGTATGTTTTCCATGAGTGATCACCTTCCTAATGAGAATGAATAGCATTATTAGTCCCCTTAAAATGGCACATGCTGCTCCGGACTAGCCGGAGCAGCATGGTATGCGGATGGAACGGAACGCCTCTGACGAACCTTTCTTCCTTCGCGATTGTTGTTTTTAAATGAGAATGATAATCATTTTTGCGTCAATACAATAATTTTGTGTTAAGGAAACTTTTTGTTAATTACAGTATACGCGCCCTCCCATAAAAAGTAAACGGGTATGCTATTTTTCACGCAAAAAAATAGGCTTAATGAATCCGAAGCAGACCTTCCTGCCCCAGCAATCATTAAGCCTATTGATCATTTATCCTATAAAGTGCCGGCCTACGTTCTTCCCTGCGCAGACCTGCGCCTTTGTTCGTGCTGCCTTTCCAGGAGCTCCCACTGCGCTGCGGCGAGCCGCACGCCCGGCAGCTCGGAGGGAACCGTGCTGACCGCGTTCAGCCCCAAACGATAAACATAAGCGAGATCCGACGGTTTTACCGCCCCGGAGAGGCAGATCCGAATAGCCGGCTTCGTCCGGCGGATGCTGTATACCAGCTCCTCCAGCACGCTGTACGGAATGCCCGCACTGAGCACTTTTCCCCTCTCCTCTTCGCTGACCAGGTATTCCATCAGCCAGGCCCCTTCATGCTTCCCGTTGATCACGATGAAATCCGCGAACCTGGCGATTTCCGCAGCCGCCGTTTCGCGAACGTCCCAGTCCAGCATCGCTCCGACCCGGTATCTTAAGGATCTGCGCTGGTGACAAAGGGTTTCCTCGCCGACCCGATCGATAAAATCATGAATCCTATGAAAAGCCTCCCCGTCCTCCGGATAAGGAACCAGCAGTTCCAGACTGCAGTCGATCCTTTGCATTTGGCAGGACTGGGCGGCCCGAAACAGGGCTTCCAGCTGAATATCCCGGAGCATATCAATGTCCAGCTCCGCGTCGCCTTTCAGCTTACGGTAGTCTTTCAGGCGTCCGGACACGAGAGCCACCGTTAGCGGCGCTCCCTGCAGGCTGTGCAGGAGATTCACCAGATGCCCCTTCCACCGGTTCATCAGCCGCTCCTGAATTTCCCGTTCGCGGCTGTCATCTCCCGGATCCCGATTGAGCCACTCCGCATAAATTTCCTTCAGATGGCCGGTTCTCAGCCACTCTTCTTCCTGAAGCAGCACAAGACCGGCTGCTCCGTCCAGGCGTTCGTTTTGCCGGTACAGGTACGGAGCTTCCTCCGTATAAACCCGCAAACTGCGCATGGAATCACTCCAATCCAACAGCATTTCCGGGGTCGTGCCTTCCTCTGGCTTGGACCGGTATTCTTCCGCTTCCTGAAGGATTTCCCCAATCCGCTCGGAATCCGCGGACAGAAGCGCCTTCTCCCTTGTAATCGAGCCGATGGATGCAAGCTCTACCAGGGATGCGATCTCGGGAAGGGAGCCTGCCCTTGCGTAGTCTCCGGCATCTTCCAAGTGGGGGGCATCCGATTCCTGGCGGCCGTTCTCCTCTTCCCTGCCGGAACGCCGGTCACGAGCGGTCCCGCCCATTTGTCCACATGCCGGCTGGTGAACCGCTTCCACACCGCAAGGTGCGGGGCAGGAGCCGAATTGGCAGAAGCTGTTCTGACACCGTTCACCCTTCATTTTTGGCTGTCCACCCTCTCTTCAGAGATAAATGAGCTTCCACTTGCGTAAATTGCTATACAGAATGAACTCAAGAAATTCATGTTGAAAGGCTTGGATAAGCCGTTACAAAGAGGGTTTTCATTCGAAACTTGAGTTCAATCTATATACCCTACAGAATATTAGCCGAAAGGGCGAAATATACGGAATTTGCGCGGTTTCCCAAGGAAAGCCTGCGGGCGAGAGAGTCCCCATTGGGCAAGCTTACGATTCACAACACAAAAAGCCGCCTCAAACGAGGCGGCTGATCCGGATAAGGACGGGATTTAACTTCTATAGCTTTATATAGCTTTGGATGGCTTAAGCCTGCTGGCTGGCCTCAATGGCCTGCTCCAAATCGTGCAAAATATCGTCAATCGCTTCCGTACCGATCGACAGCCGCAGCATTTCCGGATTCACCCCGGCGGCCACCTGCTCCTCTTCCGACAGCTGCTGGTGCGTAGTGCTGGCCGGGTGGATGATCAGCGACTTCGAATCGCCGACATTGGCCAAGTGGGAGAACAGCTTCACGTTCTCGATCACCTTGCGGCCTGCTTCCGTGCCGCCCTTGATGCCGAACGTCAGAATCGCTCCCTGTCCCTTCGGCAGGTACTTCTTCGCCAGCTCATGCGAAGGGTGGCTTGCGAGCCCAGGGTAACTGACCCACTCTACCGCATCGTGGCTTTCCAGGAACTGCGCGACTTTCAGCGCATTTTCACTGTGCCGCTCCATCCGCAGGTGCAGCGTTTCCAGACCTTGAAGCAGCAGCCACGAGTTGAACGGGGAGATCGCCGATCCCAAATCCCGGAGCAGCTGTACGCGCGCCTTGATAATGTAGGCAATCGGGCCGACAGCTTCCGTATACACGACGCCGTGGTAGCTTGGATCCGGCTCGGTCAGCCCCGGGAACTTGCCGCTGGCTGCCCAGTCAAACTTGCCGCTGTCGACGATCACGCCGCCGATGGACGTGCCGTGGCCGCCGATGAACTTCGTTGCCGAGTGAACGATGACGTCGGCACCATGCTCAATCGGACGCAGCAGATAAGGGCTTGGGAATGTATTGTCCACGATCAGCGGGATGCCGTTCTCATGAGCGATGGCGGCAACGGCTTCCACATCAAGCACGTCACCTTTCGGGTTGCCGATCGTTTCGGCGTACAGCGCTTTCGTCTTATCCGTAATGGCCGCGCGGAAATTTTCCGGGTTGCTGGCATCGACAAAGTGCACTTTAATGCCCAGCTTCGCCAGCGTATTGGCAAATAAATTATAGGTTCCGCCGTACAGGGTAGAGGACGAGACGATCTCATCCCCGGCGCCGGCAATATTCAGGATGGAGAAGGTGATCGCCGCCTGCCCGGAGGAAACCGCCAACGCTCCGGCACCGCCTTCCAGGGCTGCAATACGCTGCTCAAATACGTCGGTGGTCGGGTTCATAATGCGGGTATAAATGTTGCCGAACTCCTTCAGAGCAAACAGGTTGGCGGCATGATCGCTGTCCTTGAATCCGTAAGACGTCGTTTGATAGAGCGGCACGGCACGCGAAAAAGTCGCAGGATCGATTTCCTGGCCTGCATGGACAGCGAGCGTTTCAATGGATAATGGGCGTTTCTCGGACATAGGTGGATCCTCCTTCATGTGACTGTGGAAAATGATTCCACACGCGAATTTTTTCATATTTTCTCATACTTTGTGAGGTTTGAAAAGAAGGAAATTATTATAAATCCGATAAAATTTATTGGAATTATATGTCCGAGAACGTGAGACCCAAACGCAGCGCATGGACAGGCTGCTCAAGAAAATCCAAATTTCAGCAAAAGTCCGGAAGATCAAATCCCGATCAGATCGGATATAAACGAGCCCATCAGCAGGACGGCCATGACCGCAGCAGCCCATACCGCTTTGGCAGGAAAGGCGCTTCCGGCGATTTCCGGCGCGTTCCGTGCCCTTAACCGCACTGACCGATAATACATGACCGCACCCACGGCAATAAGAAGAACCTCCAAAGCGCCGCTGATGAATGGCCATTTCCATAAGCCGAACCCCATCAGAGGCAATGAGCCCAGATTTCCCGGCAGAATCGGCATGTCACTCCGGTGCACCAGCAGATCGAGCAGCCAGTGGCTGAAGACCACGCCGCCGATAACCCCTGCACTTCGCTTTCCCCATAGCTTCCAGGCTCCAAGGCCGGCAAGCAGGGCGATGATCAGCGCACTGACCAGCGAATGCGTATAGTCTGCATGGATAACGGCTCCGCCGTATCCTCCACCATCCGTTTCCACGGTTGTCTCCATTCCCGTAAGCAGCAGCGGCACAAAAATGACGTCGAGCAATTGCGTGCCCAGCATGATCGCCCACAGCGGAGTTTTGGGACTTGCGGCTTTGGCCGCTGCGGCGAGTCCAAAATGGCCTGCGAACATCTTACTTCCCCTCCTTTTTCGTCGTCCGGCCGATTCGGGAATCAAGCCAGCCGCAAACCACCGTAAACAAAAGCATCAGAACGATAAAGCTCATCCATCAACCTCTCCTTTGCGGATCGTTATTTATCCGGCGCATGTTGTGCGCGGAAGCCCAGCAGCAAAACCTCGATCGCTTCACGAAACGTGGGAAGCAGACGCTCCATCAATTCCTCGGCCGATTCTTCGGACAGCTGATAGGTGCCCACAATGCCATGAAGCAGGTAAAAATAAATCCGGGTGGCCGACAGCAGCCGCTCGCTTCCCTCCGGTAAATCCAGACACTGCCGGACAGCCTGCATCAGCAGACGGAACATCCCGTTACGGACGCGGTTAATCTCAAGTTCGGGCTCCGCTTCGTCCACCCTTACGGAGCGTGCCTCAAAAAAGATGCGGTGCATATTGCGGTGAATCAAGCAAAAGCGGATAAAATCCAGGCTGATTTGCCTTAATGCTTCTTCCGGCTCCAGCTTTCCGGACACCTTTTCCTCAATCTGAAGCTGCAATTCCGTTAGCGCCGGTATGGACAGTTCATGGAGCAGCGCCTCCTTATCTTCAAAATAAATGTAGATCGCTGTATGGGAGCAGCCGGCTTCCTTGGCCACTTCCCTCATGGTGACGGCATCGTACCCTTTGGCCGCGAAAAGCCGGCCTGCCGCATTCAAAATGTCCTGCTTGGTTTGTTCGGATCGAACTTGCTTTTTTCTGGGCATCTGGGTGTTTGTTCCTTTCGGTCTTTTTTAACTAACCAACGGTTACTTAATCTGTATGTCATAAATATAACCAATGGTTACTTTTGAGTCAATCCTTTTTTTAGGAGATCAGAAAGGATAAGTTTCGGAGGAAGCTTCTGCTTCCTGATCTCGCAAGAAAAACTTCCTCTAGACGCGGTCTGTCTTCTTTGAAGGTACGCCGATAGACGTTTTTCTTACCCATTTTCGCTTCCCTTTTGTGCCTACCCCGGGCGCCTTGTTGAACTTGCAGGCAAAAAAAAGAGCAGCCGCGTTGCGGCTGCCATAAAAAAGGAATCCTGAGAGTTATAAAGAGAGTAATCGATGCCGAATTAAGCGAATGAATGGTTGCACATTCGGATCACATAATCCTATCGATTGATAAGTAAGAGCTTATTGGATATAAGCTTACTTTTAATAAGTGCATGAAAAAGTATATATCTTCCACAAGCGGTTTGTCAAGCACATACCGTCCCCATGGAACCCATCCGGTGAAAGTTGACGGTGTCTTAAAATCAAACTAACATGTCATTAGGACCAATTAAATGCATGAACGGACGTTTCGAGCCGAGCCGGCTTGTCCGTTGCCTCCAGGAGGGAGATTACTTTGCATTCTACATCTACAGAACTCGCGACCCGATATTTTGAATTGATGGACAGACTTCCAAGAATTATAGATTATGCCGGTCTGGTTCGCCAGGTGAAGCTAAGCACGACAGAATCGTTTATACTTCAATATTTGCAAAATAGCGGCAGCCAGCGCGGAACGGACATCGTCAAGGTCACCGGCCTGACCACCAGCGCCATTACGCAAATCTGCGACAAGCTGGAGCAGGAAGAGCTCATCGTGCGCAGCCGCAGCGAGCAGGACCGCCGGTTCGTTAACATCTCGATTACGGACAAAGGCTCTGCGCTGCTGAAAAAGCTGGCGGAAATGAGCGCCGTCCGCATCGTCGAGACACTGGGAAATTTGACGGACGAAGAAACCGAGCATCTGCTGGACACCATCCGTCAGCTTGGCGAGCTCATTCAGCTGCAGCGGAATGAGCGGCAGGCACAATGATTCCCCTCATCATCATGTGGATCCGAAGCGACGAGTTCGAACCCGAAGGGAAAGGGCTCTAGAAGCATTATACCTTTCGAGAACAAACCCAATAAAGCACCCTGAATTGCGGCGGCACGCCGACAAAACAGGGTGCTTTGTCAATATATCCAGGCATGACCCTGCCAAGGGGGACGCTCAAGGTAACTTGCGGGAGGTCACCTTCGCCTGGGTGAACAGCAGCAGGTAATCATGCCCTCCGGCTTTCGAGTCGGTCCCGGACATGTTGAAGCCGCCGAAGGGTTGACCGCCCACGAGCGCACCGGTACACTTGCGGTTGACATACAAGTTGCCGCAGTGCATGCGTTCCAGCGCAGCCGAGATCCGGTTCTCGTCCGTCGAAAAGAACGATCCGGTCAATCCGAACTCCGTATCGTTATAAATCTCGATGGCCTCCTCCCAATCCCGAGCAGGTACGACCGCCAGCACCGGTCCGAAGATCTCCTCCTGCATAATCCGTCCCTTGACCGGGACATCGGTAAAGATGGCCGGCCGGATATAATTCCCGGCTTCCCCGACCTGTTCCCCGCCGGTCACAAGACGCCCTTCTTCCCTGCCGATCCCAATGTACTCCAAAATTTTGTCCCGCGACTTCTCATCAATGACGGGTCCGACCGGCGCGTTATCCTCCGCAGGTCCCACCTCCAGCAGGTTGGTCAGCTCCGTCACGCGGGCAAGCACCTGATCGTAGACCGACTCGACGATGATCGCCCTCGACCCGGCGGAGCATTTCTGCCCCTGGTAGCCAAAGGCCGAGACCACGATGGCCTTCGCCGCTGCTTCCAGATCCGCCGTCTCGTCCACCACGATACCGTCTTTGCCGCCCATCTCGGCGACGACCCGCTTGATCCAGATCTGCCCCTCAGCCTGCTCCGCGGCCAGCTTGTTGATCCGGAGGCCGACCTCCTTCGAGCCCGTGAAGCTGATGAACCGGGTCTGCGGATGCGCCGTCAGGTAATCGCCGATGACGGCCCCGCTTCCCGGCACAAAGTTGATGACCCCGTCCGGGAATCCGGCTTCCTTCATCAGCTTGAAGAACTGGTAGGCGATAACGGACGTGTTCGATGCGGGCTTGAGCAGAACGGTGTTGCCGGTCACCACCGCGGCCGTCGTCATGCCGGCGCATATGGCCAGCGGAAAATTCCACGGCGGGATAATAATGCCGACGCCCAGGGGGATGTACTGCAGCCGGTTCTCTTCTCCCGGCACCCTTGGCAGCGGCTGGTGCAGCGACGTCTCGCTGAGCCGGACGGCTTCCCTGGCGTAATACTCCATAAAATCGATCGCTTCCGCCGTGTCCGCGTCGGCCTCGGCCCAGTTTTTACCGGCCTCGACGACCATCCAGGCGGAAAACTCGTGCTTGCGCTGGCGCAGCAGGGAAGCCGCCTTGAGCAGCAGCGCCGCCCGCTCAGTGGCCGTCGTTCTTTTCCAGGTGGCAAAAGACTTTTGCGCCTGCTGCATCGCCTGCTCCGCAAGGTCGGTACCGGCCTGGCTCATCCGGCCGACCACCTCCCGCACATGGCCGGGATTCCGCGAGACCAGCTCCTGCTCCGTGTATACCTCTTTTCCGCCGATCACGACAGGATAACGATGTCCCAGCTGCCCTTTCACGGCGGCCAAAGCTTTCAGAAATGCTTCGCGGTGCTCCGGCTGGTTAAAATCAGTGAAGGGCTCATTTTGAAATGCGGCGCTCCAGGCGAACGAGTTCATGGCTACCTCACTCCCTTTTTACTTAAAAGTATTTTTGAGCACAAACCAGACATTGGCCGGCCGTTCCGCCAACCTGCGCATGAAATACCCGAACCAGTCCACGCCGAACGGAACGTATACCCGGAACCGGTAGCCCTCCTCGACAAACTTCAGCTGCAGTTCCTCGCAGATGCCGTACAGCATCTGAAACTCAAAGCGGGAGCGCGGAATCCCCTCCTCCTCGATGAATCGTTTAGCCTCGTTGAGGATCCGCTCGTCATGGCTGGCGATCGCCGTGTAGCTGCCGGACTTCAGGTGCATCTTGATCAGGCGAATCAAATTGTCGTCCACGTCTTCCTTCCGGGGATACGCGACGCTTGCGGGCTCCTTATACGCCCCTTTCACCAGGCGTAGATTGACCCCTTGGGCGCCCAGTTCCTTCACATCCTCCTCCGACCGGTACAAATACGACTGGATGACGATACCCACGTTGTCATAACCGCCCCGCAGCTTCTTCAGCATGTCGATCGCCGGCTGGCAGTGGGCGTGGTCCTCCATGTCGATGCGCACGAACAGTCGGTAGCTCTGCGCCCTGGCCAAAATTCTCCGCATCAGCTCAAAGCACAGGTCCGGGCTCAGATCCAGACCGAGCGACGTCAGCTTGAGCGACAGGTTCGCCTGCACCTTGGACCGGTGGATCGCATCCAGCGTCTTGAGGCACATGTCGGCCGTCTCGCGCACTTCCTCCTCGCTGCTCGTGAACTCCCCCAGGTAATCGAGGGTGGCCATCCGCCCGCTGGCGTTCAGCTTGCGGACGGCGTCAATCGCATGCTCGATCGACTCGCCTGCAACGAAGCGCCTGGCCCCGAGCCGGAGTCCGTACCGTTTGGCCCAGCGGTTCGCCGCCCGGTTTTTGGCCAGCGTCAAAAACAAAGACTTCATGGCTTTCTCCAAGGAGACGCCTCCTTTCGCCTACAAAATCCGGCTGCCGAACAAGGAGCCGAGCAGCTCCACCGCCAGCTTCGAGGTCTGGTTGTTCCGGTCAAGGCTGGGATTGACCTCCACCATATCCGCGGACGTGATGAGGCCGGATTCGCTCATCAGCTCCATGGCCAAGTGGGCCTCGCGGTAGCTGAGCCCTCCGCGGACCGGCGTGCCCGTTCCGGGGGCCTCAAACGGATCGACGCTGTCGATGTCGAAGCTGACGTGCAGGCCGTCCGTGCCGGTCCCGGCGATCCGCAGCGCCTCCTGCACGACATGCTCGATGCCCAGCCGGTCGATCTCGTACATCGTGAAGCAGGTGATGCCCCGCGAGCGAATGAGTGTTTTCTCGTCCCGGTCCAGATCACGGGCACCGATGATGACGCAGTTCTCCGGCTTCAGTTGAACGGCGCCGGGCAGAATCTGCGTCAGCTTCAGCTGCGTTAAGCCGAGGGCGGCTGCCAGGGGAATGCCGTGCATGTTCCCGGATGGGCTGGTGATCTCGGTGTTCAGATCCGAATGGGCATCCACCCAGATGACGCCCATGTTCGGGTAATGCCGGCTGAGCCCGGCCAGCGAGCCCATGGCAATGCTGTGGTCCCCCCCAAGCATGAGGGGAATGCTCCCGGCTGACGCCGCCGACGCCGCCTCCCGCGCCAGCTGTGAGCAGACTGCCATGACCTGGTCCACATGCTTCATACGCGTGGTGGGATAGGGCGTCAGGCTGGAGGGCAGCTGGATTCTCCGCCCGGCGTCCACATCGTAGCCGAGCTGCTCCAGCTTTTTGACCAGACCGAACTTCAGAATGCTGTCCGGCCCTTGCTCGCTTCCCGGCCGTCCCGCCCCGTAACCGAACGGTACGCTGATAATCGAAATGGTTGGTTGCCCCATACGTTTTCACGCCCTCCCTTGACCGGTGAATACCTCCCGAATTCGGCTGAGCGCAAATTCTAGTTCTTCTTCGGACAGGATGAGCGGCGGCGCAAACCGGATCGTGGTATCATGGGTTTCCTTGCATAACAGGCCGATGCGGGCCAGCGCCTCACAATAAGGTCTTGCCGGCACAGACAGCTGCAGCCCAATCAGCAGGCCGCGCCCGCGGACCGAGACGATATCGGGATGGGAGATCGATGTAAGCTTTTTCATAAACAGGCGCCCAAGCGTTTCGGCACGCTCCGCCAGCTTCTCCTCCTCGAGCACATCCAGCGCAGCAGCTGCCACCGTGGAAGCCAGCGGATTGCCGCCAAAGGTCGAGCCGTGCGAACCCGGTTCAAACACGTCCATGATCTCCCGGTCTGCCGCGACGGCAGAAACGGGCAGCACGCCCCCGCCGAGGGCTTTGCCAAGAATGTACACATCCGGTACGACGCCCTCCCAATCGCAGGCAAAGCGGCGTCCCGTCCTTCCGAGCCCCGTCTGAATTTCGTCGGCCATCAGCAGCACCTGATGACGGCGGCACAGCTCCCGCACCTGGTTTAAATAGCCTTCAGGCGGCATCACGATCCCGGCTTCACCCTGAATCGGCTCCACGAGAAAAGCCGCCGTATTCGGCGTAATGGCCTGCTCCAGCGCGGAAGCATCGCCGTATGGGATGATCCGGAAGCCGGGTGTGAACGGCCCGAAATCCCGTTTATACGCCTCTTCGGAGGAGAATGAGGTGACGCTCAGCGTACGGCCGTGAAAATTTCCGGTACAGACGATGATCTCGGCTTGATTCTCCGGAATGCCCTTGATCCGGTAGCCCCACCGCCTTGCCATTTTCAGCGCGGTTTCCACCGCTTCGGCGCCCGTGTTCATCGCCAGAATCTTGTCCTTGCCGGTATATGCCGCCAGCTTGCTCACAAAGATGCCGAACGCCTCGCTCTGAAACGCCCGCGATGTAAGGGTCACCTTGCCGGCCTGTTCCTGCAGCGCCTGCATGATTTTGGGGTGCCTGTGACCGTGATTGAGGGCGGAATATGCGCTGAGCATATCCATATATCGATGTCCGTTCAAATCCTCAACCCATACGCCCTCCGCCTTATGAATGACGATCGGCAGCGGATAGTAATTGTTGGCGCTGTGCTCATCCATCATTTGCAGAATCTCGTCTGTCGTTGCCATGGCAGCACATCCTTCTCTTGGCATCATGTTCTCACCCTATGTGTATTGCTTTCCGTTTCATTTCATGTTTGTAAAAAATCCCGTAACGGCCGCATGCCAAATAACCCGCTGGGCGGGCTTTTCCAAAAGAAAAAGCACCCTCCGTCTTCACGTTCTACCGTGAATCGGGGGTGCTTGGCCGATGGCTTCGGTTCATTGTAATTTATTGCTTGGACTCCAGCGTTTGAAGGTATTCCGATACTTCACCAGGCGTTTTGGCGAATTTGCTGTGCAGATGGGCGATTTTCTTCCCGTCCTTGTACACGAGCAGACTTGGGATGCCGCGCACGTCGTTCTGGGAAGATACGTCCTCCAACTGCTCTACATCCAGTGCATAAAATTTCTTATCCGGATGTTTGGCCATAATGTCCGGCATAAATTTATCGAGCGTTTTGCAGTCCGGGCACCAGGTTGCATCGTATTTGATGACCGTGATGCCGTCCCCTTGAATCAGTTCGTTATATTGGGCTTCCGTTTGAATGCGTTCCATTATCCTATCCCCTTTGTCCATTAGTTGGTATACAGCGGTCCGGCAGGCTGCCGGACACCCGGCGATGTAAGTGTAACCAAAATCATTACAATTCAGCCGTTACCTGTATTGTATCCGTTTATGAACGATTTTGCAAAGGACTTACATGGAATGCATCTCATGTCCCGTTACCGGAACTTCTCCGGCAGGGACCGAATGGCTGAATATAGCTGCAGCGCAGAGGGTCACGACCGGCAGGATAATATACAGCATCCAAAAGGACAGCCGGATCGGCATCAGAGCGGGCACCTGTCCAGATCCTTCCGCCCGCTCTTCTTCGTCCGCAGCCTCCCGGGCCTTGTATTTCTGGTTATGAATCAAATACATGACCATGGCGGTCATCGCAATAAACAGCGCATCCATAATAAACAGCATGACGTCCCACCTTGCCCGGGGAATCATCTCGCCGAGCATAGCTCCGTGCAGTCCGCCCATGATCCCCCCGCCGATGCCCTCAATGACCGCCAGCAGATGGAGCGGCTTGCCGACCAAGTAGCCGATCGCAAAGCAAAACAGCACCGACAGACCGGTAGACAGCACGAGGTCGCCGGCAAACATCATGCCCAGGATGACCCCGATCGTCAAGTTGGAGATCAGCCCTGTCGTCATCGCCACCATGTTGCCGGTCATGTTCAAAAGATGCTGCCGGTGAATTTGGACATACCCGATACATACCGCCGTATACACCAAAACCATCACCACGCTAATATTTAACAGCATGAAGCAAAACCCGCCTTTCTGGATGCGGCTTTTCAGGTTTGGCCCCCCGCCCCTTCCGCCTTTTTTCGATGATTCAGCTATAAACAGCCTATTCGGAAGAGCACCGTAATATTCAGGAAGGAAAGTGCTGCAGCAGGTCAAGAAAGGGCGAAGCCCCCGTCGTTGACGGAGGCTTCGGCTGATCAAGGTGACTGAGGGCTGATGCACAATCTAAGGATATATTTTTTCGCCTTTTTCCAGCATGTCGATAAACTGGTCGATTCGTTTAGCCCTCGTTTCCGGCTTCTTGGCGCTTTGGACCCGGAATAAGACGGCGTATTTGTTGCGGCTGTCCAGCGTCGCAAAAAAGGCTGCCGCAGCCGGATGCTCCTCGAACTTCCGCTCCAGATCCTCGGGAATTTGCGACCGGCTCTGGGATGCATAAGCCTGCTCCCACTGGCCTTTTTGTTTGGCTTCCTCGATCGCCGCAAGACCGGCCGGCTTCATGCGGCCTTCTGTGACAAGGCGCTCAGCCTTCTCCTTGTTGATCTTGGACCAGATGCTCCTCGGCCCGCGCGGGCCGAACCGCTGAATCCAATACGTCTCGTCCCAGGCCTCCTTGCGGCTGTCGATCCAGCCGTAGCAGAGTGCAATCTCTAATGCTTCGTCATACGTGATGGATGGGATGCCGGATCCCTTCTTGGCCATCTGCAGCCGAATGCCGCGCGACTCGGCATGATGCGCCTCGAGCCACTCCTCCCATGCCTGCTGACTCTCAAAAAAGATCACGGGCAGTTCTTCCCGCCCGTCTCCTGTTTTACTGGACATAAGTCGGTCTACTCCTCCTTTAATCAGGAATGTGCCGAACGCCTGCTTCCCTGCTTATTTCCACGCCCGTGGATGCGTATCCTGGACCATATCGAGGTCCGCAGCGGCCGCATTGGCTTCGACCTGCTCCGGGCTCTTGCAGCCCGGGATTACGCAGTCCACGGCAGGGTTCTGCAGGCACCAGGCCAAAGCCCACTGCGCCATGCCCACGCCTTCGGGCACCTCGGTCCGCTGGATTTCCTCCACCTCGCGGAGGCGGGCATCGATGTTGTCGCGCTCATGCCGTTTGCGCACGTTATCCTGGAACACGGCGCCGGGCTTGTACTTGCCGCTTAGATAACCGCTGGCCAGCGGCACTCTCGCAAGCACGCCCAGATCCTGCTCGGTGCAGGACGGAAAGACGCGCTCTTCCGGTTTCCGATCGAGCCGGTTGTACACGACCTGAATCGCTTTGGCGTTGAGCTCGGTCGCCAGGGAAGTCTGCTCCAGGTTATCGTTGCTGCCGATGGAAATGCCGAGGTTGCGGATTTTCCCGGCCTGCACCTGCTTGTCCAGCAGTGTCCACAGATCGTCGTTGTGAAATACTTCATCCGAGCCCGAGTGGAACTGGTACAGGTCGATATAATCCGTTTGCAGCGCTTTCAAGGATTCATCCAGCTGGACGAGAACCTCATCTGCAGACCAGGCGTTTTCCCAATGATCATGCCAGCGGTGGCCAAATTTCGAAGCCACGACCCAGTCCTCGCGGCGGTCCCGCTTCAGAAAGTTTCCGATGAGGCTCTCGGACAGATGATGCGGACCATAGCATTCCGCCGTGTCGATCAGGTTGATGCCCAGATCCTTCGCCTTATGCAAAATGGCGTCCGCCTCCTGCTGGTTAAAGTCCTTCCCCCAGTCTCCCCCGAACTGCCATGTTCCTACACCGACCACCGATACCTTCAATTCCGTTTTTCCAAGCCGTCTGTATTTCATTCTCAAGCCACCTCTCCTGTGAATGGATTTGCATTTTTGGCGCTGCACAGCGTTGCACAGCTTCCCCTGGGCGATACACATGTTATTTTTGAAAAACGATGCTGTAATACTTGTCCGACCAAGGCTGCCTGCTGAGCACCTTGAGGCCAAGCTCCTCTCCCATGCGGGCCATGTCCGATGAGGAGATGCGGTGATCCGAAGGCGGTTCGCTGTCCGGGTAAGCCCATTCCACGCAGAGCGCCTTGCCTCCTTTTTTAAGAACGCGCTGCACTTCCTTCAATCCCTGCTCATGCGGCTCGGCAATATGCAGGATGAGGGACAGGATCATCACGTCCACGCTTTCTTCCTCTAGCGGAACCTGTTCTGCCGTTCCCTGAATCAGCCGAATATTCGAAACGCCCCGCTCTTCCGAACGGGTCTTCAGCATGTCCAGCATCTGCGGATGGGTATCCAGCGCATAGACCGTTCCGGAAGTTCGTGCCGCCGCCGGAAACGTGAAGTAACCGCTGCCTGCCCCTACATCCAGCAGGTCCTCGTGCCCGGACAACTCCAGAAGGTCCAGCAGCTTCTCCGGGGGAAGCTTCTCCAGGCGTTCCGGGCTCTCCAGCCGCGCGATCAGCGTCGGGTCGTACTCTTCTGCTGCCACTTGCTCATCCTCCTTGTCGGATATCCCCATATGAGGTATCACCCTTATTTTCTTCATCCTACCATTATCAGCCATAGAGACACAATCGCCTAACGGTGCATGCTCCGGAGAAAACTCCGGATCCCAAGCGTTCCCCCTGTGCAGGACTCAAGTAAAGCGTCCAAGGGATGGGTACCGACCCAGGTATGGATGCTCAGGCCGGGGAAATGAGATCGATTGAGATCGGCTGAAAAACTTCGGATCGGGCGGGTATTTCTAACGATGCAAAATTTTTGACATGCAAAGTATGCAGAGGATGCAGAGGATGCAAAGCAAAAAGGCAGCCAATTCAGGCTGCCACTTGGAAGTTACTCTTGGTCTGCAAGTATATCCTGTGCTAATCCGGTTCTCTCTCCGAATGCTGTACCGAATCACCGGTTTCTGCACTTTGCCGCTCCGAGTCACCGGTTCCCGCATCCTCCTGCTCTTCACACGGGAAGCATTTCAACGACTGGTCCTCCAGCACCACGCCATTCAAAAAACCGTTCTCGCAATAAATGTCCCTGCCGCAATCGCGGCATTTGCCGATCCATTCGCGCATAGGGCAATCCCTCCTGACCCCGCGGATTCTAACCGCGGCTGGTGTAATCCGTCTTTTCCAAGTGGGGCTAAGATCAGGTTACCTCGTTTGGAGTCCTTCACGCAACGGATATGCTGTGGATAGGCTGTGGATATGATGTAGATATGCTGTGGATACACTGTTGATTTGCTGTGTATATGATGTGGATATGTTGTACCGCTCGCCTGTATTACAACATCTGCCACCACTTCTGCCCGATGCGATGTCCTAATTACATCGTCTGCCCTGCATCCACCGTAATGACCTGCCCGGTCAGCGAATCCTGTTCGACCACGGCACAGATCATATGGGCGATATCTTCGGACGAAGAAATCCGGTTCAGCAGCAAGGAGCCTGCCAGCTGCTCCATCTGCTGCTCGCGCCCAGCCCACCATCGGGTGGCCACTGCACCCGGCGCGACACTGCTCACGCGAATCTCCGGGGCCAGCGCCCGGGCGAGCGAGCGGGTCAACCCATGCACCGCGGCCTTGGACACGGCATACGGCAGCGAAGAGCCGCTGCCCGTAATGCCGGCGATGCTCCCCAGGTTGACGATAACGCCTTGTTTTTGCTTTTTCATCTCGGCAGCTGCCGCCCTGGCGCAGTAGAACATCCCTTTCACGTTGACCTGGTAGAGCTCATCCCACGCTTCGTCGTTCACGGAATCCAGGTCATTCATGGCAATATACCGGGTAATGCTGGCGTTATTAATCAAAATATCGACCGAACCGAACTCGCTGGCGGCTCTGCCTACCATCGCCTGAACCTCTGCCTCTTTAGCTACATTTGCTTGGACCGCAACGGCTGTGCCGCCGCCCCCTTGAATGGTCCGCACCGTTTCCTCCGCGTCTTCCCGCGACCGGGAGTAATTGACGACGACGCGGGCTCCCCGCTTCGCCAGCTCGATTGACACCGCTTTTCCAATCCCTGTTCCTCCGCCTGTGACGATCGCTGTTTTATGCTGAATGTTCATGTGATCAGCTCTCCTTTCAATTGCCTTAATTGGGTCAGAAATTCATTGATGTCTTTCCGCAATCCAATCACGGGACCATCTGCGCGATGCCGTTGCCGAACGACCAGTTTTCCGCCGTATTTTCCGTTAAAATGATCATGACGTCCTGCGGCCGGATGCCCGCCGATTGCTGCAGCCTTTCTGCGATGGCGGCATACAGCGCCTTTTTCTTTGCGATCGTCCGCCCCTGCTTCAGCGTAATTTGTATAAATATCTGTCCGTCGGACCGTTCTACATTTAAGTAACTGCGGTCGTACAGCAGCTCCCCTGCCCCATGCCGGGTAATCACCTGAAAATAGTCGTCTTCCGGGACGTCGATCGTATCCACCATCGCCTGATGAATGGAGCAGCTGATCACAGCCAGTTCCTCCTCCGAGGGACCCTGCCCTAGGTCAATCCGTATAAATGGCATGTTCCATAACCTCCTGTAGCTTCGGTTTTCTTTCTGCCGGCAATCATATTGTAATTCCAGGGTTCATATTTGTATAATTGAATTAAATAAACGACGAATTCAAAAATATTGAACCGTACAGCAGGAGGCAAACATATCATGGACCTGAAAGCTGTCAAAACCTTTCACCGGATCGTCGCCCTTGGCGGATTTAACCGGGCGGCCGAAGAACTGAATTACGCCCAATCCACCGTCACGATGCAAATTCAGAAGCTCGAGTCGGAGCTCGGCGTCCGGTTGATCGAACGGGGCAAAACCTTTCAGCTCACCGAAGCGGGCCGCCTTTTTCACGAGCAGAGCGCACATATCGTCAAGGATGTGGAGCAGCTTCAAGGCACTATGAAGGAGCTGCTGTCGGGGGAAGCTGGCCATCTCCGTCTTGGCGTCGTAGAGCCCATTGCCAGCTACCGGCTGCCGGAGATCCTCGCTTCTTTTCTGCGCGATTACCCCAATATACGGGTATCCGTGACGATTGCCAGCTCGCCCCAGCTGAACGAACAGGTGCTGCGGGGAGATCTGGACATGGCGATTTGTTCTCCTCCCCAGCTTGGTGCCGGGCTTTATTATGAACCGCTGCTGACCGAACATTTTGTCGTCCTCATGCCGGAGGATCATCCGCTGGCTTCCAGGGAGCTCGTCACGCCCGCCGATTTTAGAGGGCATCGCCTGCTGATTACGCAAGCCGACTGCCCTTACCGCCGGAAGCTTGAAATGATCATGCAGGAGCCCGGAGGCCCGCCTATGGATGCGATGGAAATCGGCAGCATGGCTGCACTGAAATTTTACGTGCAGAGCGGATTGGGCGCTGCCCTCGTGCCGCTGACCGTCCTGCAACCTGCACCTGCCGGAACAGTAATCCGTCCTTTTAAAGGCAATGCCGTCAACATCACCTGCGGTTATGTGTGCCGGTCGGCTGAATACCCGCCGCGCCTGGCCGCCTCCAGGCTATATGAGGCTCTACAGCGGGGGCTGCCGCAGGCAGCGGCGGAGGAACCCTCCGAGGCAATCCGGCGGAATGCTTAAGTTTGATCCATGACAACAATCGAGCCAACGCAAAAAGCCCATTTCCTTGAAATGGGCTTTTAACATGGAATCATCCGCTTCAGTCCCCGTCCTCCTCCTCAAACAGCTCGCTCAGCACACGCTTCCGGTTTTCAAGAAAACGGCGGGTGATAATATAGTGCATCGTATCTTCATATTGAACCTCTTGGGGAGGATGAACGTCAAAATTGATGATATCCGCATCGGGATAGCCCAGCAGGATCGGCGAATGGGTCGCGATGATAAACTGGGCCTCTTTCTCCAAATCCTTGATCACCTTCAGCAGCGCCAGCTGCCGCGCCGGGGATAAGGCCGCTTCGGGCTCGTCCAGCAGGTAGATAGCCTTTTTACCGAACCGGTGCTTGAACAGCGACAGAAAGGCCTCCCCATGCGACTGCTCATGCAGAGATCGCCCTCCGTAATAGCGTAAGCTGGCAGGCATGGTGTCCAGATGGCTGGCAAAATGGTAAAACGTCTCCGCGCGCAGGAAAAAACCGTTCGTCACTTTGGGCATCCAGGACAGCCGGATATGGTCGCCAAGCGCTGATTGGGAAGCATCCACCTCATACGCGTTGTTTCTGCTCCCGCCGGCCGTATTGAATCCGCACCGGTCGGCGATTCCTTCCATCACCGTGGATTTGCCCGACCCGTTTTCCCCGACAAAAAAGGTGACGTTTCCCCGAAACGACAGGGACTCCAAATTCCGCAGCGCCGGAATGGAAAAGGGGTACTCGTTCCCCTTGGTATGTTCATTGCGCAGAATGGTCAAGCTTCGTAAAAACATCGGTCTTCTCCCTTCATCATGGATCGTCCTATCCGATCTCCCGAATCACCTGCTCAATGCCGGACTCGATGTCCGGCTCCTTGACGCTGGACACGTTCAGCTTGAGAAGCGGCTCTTTCACAAACGAATCAAGGTAACCCGCGTCTGCGGTTTCGACCCGAATGAACTTTTTCTGCAGCCGCTGGATCACCTGACGGGCACGGGCAGCATCCTCCAGCTTCAGATACGTGTGGACACCCAGCTGCCGGGCCGGCTGGTAAGTAAAATGAGACGATTGCGTACTCTCCGCATGCATCATGATCGTTTCATGCAGCAGGGCGGATCTTCGCCCATAGCAGCTGCGCATTTTTTTGCGGTGGCGCTCGAACATGCCGCTCTTGAGGTACAGCTCCAGGGCCGCCTGGGAGAGCATCGAGCTGTCGATATCCGCCAGTTTTTTGAATTGGTTGAAATCGTTCCACAGCGCTTCAGGGAGCACCGCCACACCGATCCGCAGGCCCGGAAATATGATCTTGGAATAACTCTTTAAATAGACGACATGCGCGGAGTCATCGTATGCATAGATTGGGTCCTCTTTGGCGTCCTGCTCCAGATCGGCCATGTAATCGTCCTCGATAATATAGACGTCGTACTGGGCCGCCAGACGGGCGATAGCTTTCTTTTGCGACCGGTTATAGGATCCGCCCAGCGGATTGTGGAAGCGTGGCACCGTATAGAACCACTTGATCTCCCTGGTCTTAAACATCCGTTCCAGCTCATCCAGATCGATGCCGTCGCCCGACCGCCGGATCCCTTCTGCTTCCATGCCGTACGTCCTCAGGTACTCCATCAGCAGCGGATAACACGGCTGTTCCACCAAAACCCGGTGCCTGCCGTTCGGAAACGGAATACGCGCCAGCAGCCCCAGCGACTGCTGCACCCCGGACGTAATGAAAATACCGCGCGGATCGGTGAACACCTGGTAAGAGGCCAATTGGCGCTGCATCTCGCGAATCAAGGACGGCAGCCCCTGAGGAGTTCCGTAAATGAACAAGTCGTTGCGGTACATATCGATCGCTTTATTGATACAATGCTGAAAATCCAGATACGGAAAAATATCCGGATCCGGCGCGGCTGCCGTAAAATCGATCCACCGGTTTCCCGGATTCTGCTTTTTTCCGGACCGCTTCATCACGTAATAACCGCTCTTGGGAGCGGCATAAATCAAATGCTTGTCCTGCAGCTCCTCCAGCGCGCGGATCACCGTGCTTTTGCTGCAATCATAACGCTTTGACAGTTCCCGGATGGAAGGCAGCCTGTCCCCTTCCCTGTAGCCGTCACCCGAGATTTGCAGTTCCAAATCGTTGATCAGCTCGGCGTATTTATACATCGCAACGCCTCCTCCCCCGCTCTTTTGTACCGGTACAGATGATGATTATTGATATTGTAGCACAGCCGCGTCCCCCGTAAAATGAAACCATCAACAGGACCGGTCCATAAAGCGCGCGCAGTGATTAGGGAGGTCTGACTATATGAATGCTTCTTCGAATAAAAAAGCGGTCGCGGCCGCGCTCATCAACGCTTTGATCATCGGATTGTCTTTTATTTTCGTCAAAATCGCGCTCAGCGTATCGGATCCGCTCGACACGCTTGCCCATCGCTTCACGCTGTCCTTTCTGGCGGCAACGCTGTTCGCCTTTCCCGGACGGGCCCGAATGAAGGAAGTCATGCCCCGGACAGCCGCGCTGCTTCCGCTGGCTCTTCTTTACCCTTCGCTGTTTTTTGCCTTACAGGCATTTGGACTGCTCTACGCCTCGTCTTCGGTGGCCGGGATCGTTCAGGCGGTCGTGCCGGTATTTACGATGATACTGGCTGCGATCTTCCTTAAAGAGCACACGACGTTTGCCCAAAAAATGTTCACCCTGGTTTCGGTGGCCGGTGTCATTCTGATCTTCGCCGTGCCCGGGATCAGCATCTCCTCCGCCAGCCTTGGCGGTGTTCTGCTGATTCTCCTGTCCGCCCTGTCCATGGCGGGATATAATACAGGCGCCCGGAGGATGACCAAAACCTGGCGTCCAAAGGATATGACCTACATCATCACCTTCTTCGGCTTTGTGTTTTTCAACGCCATATCAGTGATTAAGCATGTATCCCAAGGGACGCTCAGCCAGTATTTCACGCCGTTCCTGGAGCCTAAATTTCTTCTGGCCGTGCTGTACCTTGGCGTGTTGTCCTCCCTGGTGACTTCGTTTCTGACCAACTATGCCTTGTCCCGCATGGAGGCTTCCCGCGTCAGCGTCTTCGGCAGCCTCTCCACGGTCGTGACGATCGCCGGCGGCGTGCTGCTGCTGAACGAGCGTCTGGACTGGTACCACTGGGTGGGAGCTGTCCTGATTATCGGCGGCGTAATGGGTGTGAACCTGAAGCGGCGCCCGGGAGTGCGGGCGGATCAAAGCAAGCAGCTCGGGAGCTCCAAAGGATGACGTGTGTTGTGCTTTAACCTTAGTCGGCCACTTGGGCATGAAGGCAGACCAAAACAAAGCATGCAGCACAGGAATCAAGGATCATGCGTGTCAGGCACGCTAACAGCAAAAAAAACAGCTGCAATTTCCTGCAGCTGTTTTTCAATATGGATTATTTCATCGCGGATGATTTCATTTTTCTGAACGATGATTGCGCTGTTCTCGCACCCAAACTAATGATACATGTCTCCAGCTTCTCCCTCAGCTTCTCCCTTAGCTGTCCCTACCAGTCGCGCCGCAGCGTAAACAGGTCCTTCAGCGCTTCGGTCGACAGCTCGGTAATCCAGCTTTCCGTGCTGGAAATGACATTATCGCTGAGCTGCTGCTTGCTCTCCAGCATCTCGTCGATCCGCTCCTCCAGCGTGCCTAGTGAAATGAACTTGTGCACCTGCACGTCCTTGGTCTGGCCCATCCGGTAGGCCCGGTCCGTCGCCTGGTTCTCCACCGCCGGGTTCCACCAGCGGTCGAAGTGGAAGACGTGGTTGGCCGCAGTCAGGTTCAGACCGACGCCCCCCGCCTTGATCGACAGGATGAACACACCGGGCTGCTCGGCAGCCGGCAGCGACTGGGACTGGAACTGTTCGATCATCCGATCCCGAGCAGTCTTGGACGTGCTCCCGTTCAGATACAGCACCGGCTCCTGCAGCTCCTGACCCAGGACCCGCTGAAGGATCTGGCCCATGCCGATATACTGCGTAAAAATCAGGCAGCGGTCGCCCTCTTCCCGCAGCTCCTTGACCATGGCCAGCAGCCGTTCCAGCTTGGCCGAGCGGCTGATAAGCCGTTCGGTGTCGAGCTGGCCTCCTGAGGATTCAGCCGCTGTCCATGCAGCAGCCTCACGCTCTGGCGCCTTTGCTTCGGCAGAAGTTTCCGCGGCCAAGTCAACGGCATCAACCGTGCCAGCCGAAGCCCGCCGATCAACTATAACCGCTTCGCTGCCCTCAGCCTCCTGCTTTCCGGCAGTCTCCAGATCACCCGAAACTCCTGGAGCGTTTGAATCACTCAGCAGGACACTTGAGTCAGCCGCACCGTCCGAGCCTGCCGCTGCGCCCGTCGTACCAGATACCGCGGCCATATCCGCGGGATCCACAAAGTTGTCGACCGATTCCCCGGTCAGGAGCACCGGATGGTCGCAGACCTGCTTGAGCTGTGTCAGAGCCGACAGAATGGCCCCCTTCCGCTGAATGCCCTCCAGCTTCTGCACCCGGTTCATCAGGTCGTTGACCGTCTGATCGTAGAGGGCGCTCTGCTCGGCGGTCAGGTGGATATAGGTTTTCATCTCGTTCTTTTCCGGCAGCTCCAGCTGGATGTGCGGATCCTTCTTCTTCCGCCGCAGCATAAACGGCTTCACCAGCTTCTGCAGCTGCGCCGTCCGCTGCTCGTCCTGATCCCGCTCGATCGGCTGAATAAAGCGGACCTGGAAGCTGCGCAGGCTGCCCAAATATCCCGGGTTCATAAAATCGTACAGCGACCACAGCTCGGAAAGCCGGTTTTCGATCGGCGTTCCGGTCAGCGCGATCCGATGCCGGGCCGGAAAGCTGCGCACGGCGGCCGACTGCTTCGTCTGGGCGTTCTTGATGTTCTGCGCCTCGTCCAGGCACAGCGATTCCCAGGCGAACTCCTTCAGCAGGTCCTGGTCCAGCGTCGCGGTCGCGTACGAGGTCAGGACGACATCGGCCTCGCGTAGTTCTTCACGGAGCGCCGCCTCGCCCGACCGGCGGCTGCCGTAATGCAGCAGCACCTTCAGCGAAGGCGCAAAGCGGCTGATCTCCTTCTGCCAGTTGCCCAGCACCGAGGTCGGGCAGATCAGCAGCGAAGGCAGGCGCCGTTCTCCGGATGCGTCCGCCGTCTCCTTCAGATGCAGCAAATAGGTAATAAACTGGATGGTTTTCCCCAAGCCCATATCGTCAGCAAGACAGGCACCCAGCCCAAACCGGCGCAGAAACGCCAGCCAGGAAAACCCGTCGTACTGGTAAGAACGCAGCTCGGCCTGCAGCCCGGATGGAACGTCCAGCTTCGGCCAGGCCGACTTCTGGCTGAGCTGGTTCATCAGCGTCAGAAGATGCTCGTTCAGCTCCACCTCAAGCTCGATCCGAGCCGTTTCATCCGGATCTTCGTCCGCCTCTTCCTCCTCGCCGTCCTCCCGCTTCCGGGCGCCGGCATCCTCGTCCTTCCGCTGGAGATGCAGATGCAGAACGTCCTGAAGGGACAAGCCCTGCGAGCTGTCGACTCCTTCCATCATCTGGCCGATCTGCTTGATCAGGCTGGGGTCGAGCGTAATCCATTCGCCGCGGAAGCGAACCAGCCGCTCGTTGCGGGCGACCAGCTCCTTGAATTCATCCTCTGTAATCTGAAGGTCGCCGATCGACACCCGCCAGTCAAACTGAATGATCGAGTCCAGGCCGAACAGCGAGCTGCCCTGCCCTTTGGCGGCGGCCTCCTCGCCCTCGCCGGCCTTGACCTTGGCCCGCAGCTTCGGCTTCCGCCGGCTGGCGGCCTCCCACCACGCGGGCAGCAGCACCTGCCAGCCCGCATCCAGCAGACGGCGGCTGTCCGCCGTCAAAAACTGCCACGCCGCCGCGTCGGACAGCGGTTGGCCCAGCACGTCGCTGCGCTCCGCAGCCCGCACGCTCGCCGGCAGGCTGGCGCGCAGATGCTCCGCCCACCCGGCGGAGCGCTCGCGGATGTGGGCCGTCCAGACGTCCGGCCACACGCCGGATGCCTGTCCGTCCGCATCCAGACGGACAGGCACCAGCACCGACGGGTCCAGCTTGTCCTGCAGCACAAGCTGGAGGCGCCAGACGGGCTCGGCTTCGTCCGGCTCCAGCAGCTGCAGCACGGGCCGGAACGGCGCAGCGTCCGCTTTCCAGCCGATCGAGATGAGCCACGCCTGCTCGGTCAAGCCGGCGACGGCCCCCTCTCTCGTGAAGAGCATCGGATACTCGCGGCGCAGGTCGGAAGCCGTCGCTTCCGTTCCATAACATTCGCTGAATACCAGCGAAGAGAACGCGGCGCGCAGCCCCTCGGCGAACTCCGGTCCCAGGTCCCTGATCTCTTCCCGCGCGTCGGCATCCAGCCGGGATTCATCCCAGTTCCACTGAAGCTTGCCGGACTGAAACGCGGGCAGGCTCGGGTTGTACCGCTTCTCACGAACGCAGGACATCAGCGCAGGAGCGAGCCGGATCAACGTCTCCGTCCCTTCGTCTCCCGCCCACTGGATGTGGGCAAGCAGGTCCAGCTGGGCGAAGAACGCGATGACGTACTCGGCCGGCAGGATGACCAGCTCGATGTCCTGCACCTGCTGAACGTCCAGCTGTGTACCGTACAAAGTCTCTTCATGCCAGGCGAACAGCCTGTGCTTCAGGTCGATGCCGGGCACAGTCCGGCGCGTTGGCGTCGAGCCGTAGATGAGCGCGTCGCCGTACCCGCTGAGCCGGGTATGGATCGTGATGGTGTCGGTGTATGGAATCATGGGATCAACTTTCCTTTCCGAAGCTCTTCCTGAAGCGCGCGCAGCCGGCTGTGGCGGCTGGAAAACACGATGATGAATTCTTCCCAGCGCTCCTCCCGCTTCAATTTTTTGTACAGCTTGGCCAGACGCTTGAGCAGCTTAACCGCGGCTTTGTAGCCGGAGCGGTTCTTCAGGAGGACATGCCGCTCCACGCCTTGATGGTAGAAGGGCAGCAGCAGCTCAGGCGCCTGCTTCTCGATCGGCGCAAGCACGCTGACCCGGAACTCCAGCGGGTCCTTGCCGGAGCTGAGCTGCACGTCCATCCACAAGCGCCATTTTTCGTGAGCCAGCAGGTTATCTTCATAAACTTCCTTGGAATACGGCAGCATCCCGGCGAGAGTATGCCACATCGTCTCCTCCGCTTCGGGCACATGCTGGACAAAGGTATTCCAATAGGCGGCATATTCGTGCAGAGGCTCTTTCCGGTGATTGCTGAACAGAGGAGCCAGCCGCACCAGCCATTCCTGCAGGCGGGCCCAATCCTCCGAAGCGGACAGCTCGTCCAGAAAGGAGGTCAGGAATCCGTGCGGGATGATGGAAGCCTTGTCCGCTGCCTGCAGCCAGGACCAGGCTTGCCGGTCTTCCCCCATCAGGAACGCAATACGGGCCTGGGCGAGCATCCACGGCAGCCGGGAGAGCGTATCGCCCAGCTCCTCTTCGGCGCTTTGCAGTTTCCGCATCTCTTCCTCATGCATCCTGGTGTCTGTGACGTTCGGATGGATCCATTTCAGCCAGAACCGGTCATACACATCGAACAGATAACCTTGCTGCCCCGTTTCCGTCAGCATCTGCCGGCGCAGGTAGTTCAGCGTCTTGGTCACGCGCGGCCGCTGATCCGGCTCGGCGGCCAGATCGATCCCTTCGCCCAGCAGCTGCAGCACGCCTCCCCGCAGTTCATCCGCGGCCACCTGCACGTGGTACCCCAAAAATGCCGGAGACCGTCCGCCCGGCACAATGGGCTTAATCAGCTTGATCAGCATATACAGCCTGGCATGGAGCTGATACAGCTGCTCCAAGGCCGGAGTCAGGTCCGGCTTGACCGCGTTGATCGCATGTATGGCGTTTCGGGCATAGTGCGAGTTCTGGCTCGTAAATTCCAGCGGAGTGATGCACAGCTTGAAGAAGGCATGCCATTCGGAGAGGCTCATCTCCGCCAAATGGGCCGCCTTCTCCCTTAAAGCATCCGCCGCACTTCCCCGCTGCACAGGCCCGAGGTCTTCTTCAGCTTCCGTCTCCGGCAGATGGTGCTGGAGCCTGATGGTCGTATGCGCATTGACAATCGCATGCACGGACCTGCCCTGCCGGCTGACATACTCCAGGAGGGCGGCGATGGAATGCTTGCATCGTTCCCCGACCGGGCAGCTGCAGCGGCTGTCCTGAACCGACTCGGGATTCAGGTGGACACGGTAAGCCTCCCCGCCCTTCACCACAGCCTCAATTTCGCCATCCCCGCCGATCGACAGCTCCGTCACCCGGCCCTGTTTATAATATTGAAATCCGCGTTTGATCGTCAGGTCATTATAATACTCCGCAACGCTGCGGATCAGCTCTTGCCACTGTATATCGTTTAAAGTTTGGTTCACACTCATGATTGTTCATCGTCTCCTGAGAGAGCGTTAGGAAAAAGCGTGAGGAACCCCCACGCTTTCCCTACAGCAGTTCGTTTCTTTTTTTCAAATACCGGTACAGCACGAAGCTGACCGCCGAGCAGATCAGGGCGCATAAGCCGATAAACGAATATCCGGCCTGCAGTCCCCGGACCAGGCCTTCTGGGGTGCCGGCACCAAAGATATGCTTTACCCCGCTCGTGATGGCGCCGATCAGATAATTTCCGATCACGCTGCCGACCCCCATTAGGGTGACAGTGAAGGTGATGGCCGTATCGCTACCTTTAACGTAACGCTTGGCGATGACCGCCATGACGGTCGGATAAATCGGAGCAATGCCGATGCCTGCGGCCGCAAACAGGAACGCTCCCCCTTCCCCGCTGACAATGGCGGCGAACGTGCACAGCCCCGAGAAGCCGGAGAGGATCATCAGCGACAGAATAAAGCCGATCCGGTCCGTTACCGGGCCTAGGAAAAGGCGTGCCAGTGAGAAACACAGGAAAAAGATCGAGAGCATGCCCGAAGCTGCGGTCTGGTCCCAGTGATAGCTTTTCTCCAGAAAATTCACCAGCCAGCTGCCCACGGCCATTTCCGAAATGACCCCGAAGGTCAGCAGCAGCACGATCATCCACAAGGCCCGGTCCTTGGTCAGCATCCACAGCGAGATCCGGTCCTCCTGGACGGTGTCGTCGCCCGGAAACCGGCCGAGCAGCGCCGGGATCATCGGAATCACCGCCAGCGCAAGCATCACCATATACATCTCACGCCAGCCGAGCGTCACGCCCATGATTGAAACGGACATTAAACCCGAGGCGATCATCGGCGCCACGATCGAACTGAGCCCGTAGAAAAAGTGCGACAAGTTCATCATCGTCCCGGTATTGCGCACGAAAATCCGCGCTCCCAGAATCGCCAGGCCGATTTCCAGCATGCCGTTGCCGATGTACATGAAAAAATAGGACGCCGAAAACAGAGGATATGTTCGCGATAATAAGATGAAGACGCCCGAGAGAACCATCGACCCGAACGAGATCATGCTGACCCATTTGATCCCGATCTTGCGGGTAATATACCCTGTGAAGGAACAGGCCAGCAGATACCCGAGCGAATTGAGCGAGAGCAGGGTTCCAAGCTGCTGCTCGTCGAGTCCGAAATCCGCCTGGATGCGGGGAATCGCCGGACCCTTGATATTTTCCGAAAACCCAAAAATGATGAACCCGATAAAAACGGTCGCCAGCTGCAGCATATAGTTGCGGCCGGCCGGCTTGGCCGTTTTCACGTCGTTCAATTCCGCCTGTGTCTGCAATGATAAATCTCCTTAATCATAAATTAGATAGACGCTTTATAGCATTAAACCCATTTGGGATAGGCATTCTCCAAATTCGCTCTGGACACCAGCCCCTTCTGCAGCATCGGGTGCGGCACGATCCGGTTATACGTTCTGATTTTGTCGTTAACCGCTTCGAGTTCGGCCCGAAGCTCGTGATCCGAGCGGGGGTTGTCAGCCAGACGCTTCAAATCCGCGGCGATTTCCTTCCGCAGCTCGGCCCAAGGAGGCTGATAATTGTTTTTCTTCAAAATGCTGCTGAACACATCTTCGTCGTCGATCTTATGCGGCTTGCCTTTGCCGGGCAGATCATCAAACCCGCCCCGCTTCGCAAAATCGTCAATAGCCGATTCCACCAGCCCGTACCGCGTGGACATGTTCTGGTAGCGGTCTTCCGCTTCGGCCTTTTCGTCTTGATCTTTGGCTTCTTTGTTCTGATCTTCCCGTTCCACCCCAGTCACCTCTCCTTATGCCAGGATCGCCGATCCGTTATTTGCAGCCTATCGCATATCGTATAACCCCATTGTAGCATACCCCGGTCTTCCCTCTGCATGTCGTATTTCGAAAAGGCTGCAAATGATCACCAGAGCTTTATAAATTCTTGATAATTGCCTCTTACCATAACATTAACAACCAACAAGAGAGGAAGTTATTCATGAAAATAACATCTGTTCGCTCCGCGGCGGCATTCAGTGTGACTGTGCTGCTGCTCACCCTGCTGGCCAATCTGTCCGGAAGCATGAATCTCGTCGCCATCAGCCAGCTTGCTCCAATGATCACCGTGCTGCTGATGCTGATCTTTGTATCCGGAAGAAAAGATTCTCTCCGTTCATCGGGGCTCGGCACGTTTGGCGGTTTCCGCTGGTATTTTGCCGCCATCTTGTCCATCGTCCCGATTGGAATCGGGTTTCTTGCCGCGTGGTCTTTCGGGATCGTCCAACTGCCGTCGGCTGAATTCCTGAGCCAGGGCACCGCCCGCTTCACCGTTTCCGAATATGCCTGGTATATTACCAAAAGCTCCTGGGCTCCTCAGATGCTGATCAGCATGCTGATCTTTTCCTTCGGAGAGGAAATCGGCTGGCGCGGCTATCTGCAGCCCAAGCTGACGGAGGCTTACAGCATTCGAAAGTCCATTCTGATCACCGCCGCCGTGTGGGCCTGCTTCCATTATCCTTTTTATCTGAACCAATACAATACGGACGGGAATGTGTGGATCAACCTGGTGCTGTTCACCGTCATGATCTTTCCGTTATCCGTGTTTATGGGCTGGATCCGCTGGCGCAGCCGCAGTATCTGGCCGGTCGTTCTCATTCATATGGTCATCAATTTGTCGCGGAGCTGGCTGGAGCAGTTGTTCTTCGATAAAGCTTCGGGCTGGTCTTACGTGGCCGGGGAGAGCGGGATCATCACTATTGCGGTATGGGCGGCCTGCGCGGCTGTAATCTGGATCAAGCTTGGAAAAAGCAACCGGGCTAAAAAAGCATCCAGTGAGCTGTCCGAGGTTAACGCAGGGTAATGCGGAGTAAAGCGGGACCCATTTTGCTGAAGTTTTGGTTGCGCTATTTCTTATACCTTAAAAAAACAACCGTCCTTTTTCGGACGGTTGTTTTCTGCATTAGACTGGCTTTTCATATTAAAAATTAAGCCTTTACCTCCCGGCGCTTCCCCGCCTTCGCCCGGTACATGCGCCAGCCCGTCAGGGCGGCGGCCACCAGGCAGATGCAGGCTGACGTGCTGAACACCGCGTGCATGCCGCTTAAGAAAATGTCGGGATGACCCGGCACCAGCCCGGTCACCCGCCGGCCGGCGCTGAGGCTCATGACATGAAACAAAATCGTCGTTGCGACAGTGATGCCGACGACCATGCCCACGTTCCGCACCAAGGAGTTGACGCTTCCGGCCGATCCGAGCTGCGTGCGCGGCACTTGGGACATGACGAGTGAGTTGTTCGGCGACTGAAACAGGCCGCTGCCGATGCCGAGCATGGCGATCCACAGCCCGACGAGCACGAGGCTGCTTCCTTCATGCAGCCAGGCCAAGCCGAATTGGGCGATTACCATCACGACCAAGCCGGCAAAGGTGAGAAGCTCCGTGCCGATTTTATCCGACAAAGCGCCGCTCACCGGCGCCACGATGACCATGCAGATCGGGAAGAGCATGAGCAGAAATCCCGCGGCAAACGGCGACAGATTCAGTATGTTCTGGGCGTAAAACGGCGCGATGATGTTGAAGCAGAAATTGGCCGTAAAGACGAGAAAGCCGCACAGAATGCTGATGGAGAAGAGCGGATTTTTAAACAGCGACAGATCCAGCAGCGCGTCCTTGCGAACCGCTTCGGTGCGAAGGAAGATAACCAACGCCACCAGTGCGACGGCAAGAGCGAGCAGAATCCAGACGTTGCCGTATCCGGCCTGCTGGCCGAGCAGCAGTCCTGCGAACAAGGTGATGATAAATACCGCGAACAGCGAGCTTCCCGGCACGTCGATCTTGGCCTTGACCCGGATCAAATCCGCCGGCAGCACCTTCCATCCCATGATGATCGCGATCAAACCGATCGGTACGTTAACCCAGAAAATGTACTCCCATCCGAGCGATGAAATGATGATGCCGCCTAAGGAAGGCCCGGCAATGCTCCCTAGGGAGACGAACGTGCCGATCAGCCCCAGCGCTCTCCCCCGCTCCTTCGCCGGGAAAATATCGGTCAGAATCCCCTGGCTGTTCGCCATCGTCATCGACGCTCCAAGCGCCTGAATGACCCGGGAGACGATGAGGAACGGCAGCGTTGTGCTAAACCCGCACAGCAGCGATCCGATAATGAAAATGATCGTGCCGATTTTAAAAATACGAATCTTGCCTGCGATATCCCCCAGTTTTCCGAAGAAAAGAATGACCGCGCAGATCGCCATCAGGTACCCCGTCGTCACCCATTCGATCTGGGCAATCGGCAGTCCCATCTGTTTGGACAGCACCGGCAGGGCGATGTTGACGATGCTTCCATCCAGTGTGGACATAAATGTAAATAAATTCAGAACAATGAGGATGATCCAGCGCTTCTTCTGGATATTCGCATCCTCTTGGTACGTCCGCTGTATTGAACTCATGTGGTACCTCCTGCTCCTGTTCATCATTATTAGTTGCACGCGCAACTAATTGGCAGTAACAGTGTACCTTATATTAGTTGCGCTTGCAACCATTTTGAGATAAAATATTTGCTGAACTTGAGTTTATCGTTCCCGTTGTCCCTCCACTTCATGATGAAAGAAGGTGCCGATGTAATGCCAGATAAAGAACCGATTGGCAAGCTGATCTCTTACATCCATCGCCAGAACCAGAAAAGGCTCGCCAAGGAACTGGCTCCTTACGGCATCGGCGGCGGCGGACAGCACAGCTTCCTGAAGGCCATCCTGCATCAACCGGGAATTACGCAGGAACAGCTGACCCAGCAGTTGAAATTCGACAAGGCCACCACGGCCCGTTCCATTAAACAGCTGGAGGCGTCAGGTTATATCGAGCGCAAGCCGGACCCGGATGACCGGCGTTCCCAGCTGCTGTTTCCCACCTCCAAAGCCAAGGAAGTACAGCCTCAGCTGCATGCGATCCTGGATGAATCCAACCGGACTCTAGCCCGGTATCTGACCCCGGAGGAGCATGATCAGCTGATCTCGCTGCTGCACAAAGTCAGCTTGGCCCAAAAAGATGAATAAAGTAAAGGAGCCCCACTGGAATCGTGGAGCTCCTTTTTGATGATTAAGGAAGGTATCCGCTTCGGAGGATTGGCTTCCTTATATCGCAAGCAATGCCTCGGCTAATTGCGGTTCAATCCGATATTACGAATGCTGCAACTGGGCCAGGTGCAGCCGGCTGTATATGCCGCCGGCGGCAATCAGCTCCTGGTGCATGCCCTCCTCGGCAATACCCTGTTCATTCACGACCATAATCCGGTCCGCGTTGCGGATCGTCGTCAGCCGGTGAGCGATGACCAGCGTCGTGCGCCCCTGCGATAGCTCGGTCAGCGCCTGCTGAATGGCGGCTTCCGTCTCGGTGTCGAGCGCCGACGTTGCCTCGTCCAGGATCAGGATCGGCGGGTTCTTCAGGAACATCCGGGCGATCGATAAGCGCTGCTTTTGTCCGCCCGACAGCTTCACACCCCGCTCGCCGATGACCGTATCCATGCCCTCCGGCATGGAGCGGATCACTTCGGCCAGCGATGCGCGCTCCGCCGCCTTCCAAATTTCCTCATCGGTGGCATTCAAATTGCCGTATGCGATATTTTCCTTCACCGTGCCGGAGAACAGGAACACGTCCTGCTGCACGATGCCGATGTGCCGCCGCAGCGAATCCAGCTTGATGTCCCGGATATCGATGCCGTCGATCGTAATCCGTCCCCCATCCAGCTCATAGAAGCGCGGCAGCAGGCTGCAGATCGTCGTTTTCCCCGCTCCGGAAGGACCGACGAACGCGACGGTCTCCCCCGCCCGGATCGACAGATCGATGTTGTTCAGGATCGGTTTGGCCGGATCATAACCGAAGGTGACGCCTTCGTAACGGATATTGCCTACAACCCGATCCAGTTCCACTGCATCCGGAGCGTCCGCAATATCCGGCTCGGTATCCATGATTTCCAAATACCGCCGAAAGCCCGCGATGCCTTTCGGGTAGCTTTCGATGACCGCATTGATCTTTTCGATCGGACGGAAAAAGACGTTGGACAGCAGCAGGAACGCCATGAACTCGCCCAGCTCGATCCGTCCGCTGAGGAAAAACCAGGCGCCGCACAGCATTACGAACACGGTGACGAGCCGCATCATCATGTAGGTGACCGACATGCTTTTCGCCATCGTCTTATAAGCCATCAGCTTGGTCTGGCGGAAGTTCTGGTTGTCGACGTCAAACAGCTTTTTCTCATGCTCCTCATTGGCAAAGGACTGCACGACGCGGATTCCGCCAACGTTGTCCTCGATCCGGGCGTTGAAATTCCCCACGTTCCCGAACAGCCGCCGGTACGTCGTGGTCATTCGGCCCCCGAAGTGGATGATCACCCAGGCCATAACCGGGATAATGATAAAGGTCAACAGCGCCAGCTCCATGTTAATGGAAGCCATCAGCGCAAAGGAGCCGATCAGCGTCATGACCGCAATAAAGACATCCTCCGGCCCGTGGTGGGCCACCTCGCCGACGTCGTTCAGATCATTGGTGATCCGCCCGACCAAATGCCCGGTTTTATGATTGTCGAAGAAACGGAACGAGAGCTTCTGGATATGGTCGAACAGCTTTTTACGCATATCCGTTTCAATGTTGATGCCCAGCATATGACCCCAGTAGGTCACGATATACTGCAGCACCATATTGAGCCCGTAAATGGCCAGCAGCGCCAGACAGGCGACGACGATGATCGCCCAGTCCTTGCTGGGCAGCAGGTTATCGATAAAATGGCTGACGGCCAGCGGAAAGGCCAGCTCCAGCAGCCCGGCGAACACCGCGCACACGAAATCAAGGATAAACAGCCCCTTATAAGGCTTGTAGTACGCGAAAAACCTTCGAATCATGGATGTATCACACTTCCTTGTTGATATTTTACGGCTTGTGGGCCAGGATATTGATCAGTTTCCCAAAAGGATCCCGTACATAGAAGCGGCGCACGCCCCACGGCTCATCCACCGGACCGTATTCGATCTGAAAGCCCGCCTGCTTCATGCGGTTCAGAGCTTCGTCGACGTCATCCACTTCGATCGACAGGTCCGGCACCGGGGTGCCCGAGCCCCCTTCCGATGCGACGCTGACCTGAACATCCATACGGGCATCGGTCCCATAGGTGGCGATCCAACCGTGGTCCATCCACTTCTCCAAACCGAGCACGTCCTCGTAAAAAGTGCGGGCGGCCGCCAGATCCTCCGTATAAATGTTCGTGACAATCCGTTTTACTTTCATCTCCATCCCCCCTGTTCCTTTTACTTCCAAGTAACTATTCGACACTGGTCGGGGACCCCCTCCCTGTATGCCGAATTTCTTCTGTTCTGACCCACATCCGTCAGCGTTCTGTCACATGGTTCGTTTAAATCTGACACCTTTATCGTCATTTATGTAAATACTGACACAATTTTACCTTCCGCTGATGTTCGGATAACATGATGCCAACACTTCTCCCCCATCATAAAGAGGACAACATGCATTTTTCCAAGACCAGAGGGGGAGAACAACGACAATGATGAAAAAAACGATTCTGCTGGGCACGGCCCTGCTGCTTTCAGCTGCGCCGCTGTCGGCAGTTATGGCCAGCGCAGCTGCACCTGCGGGCAAAGCGCCCGCGTCCGGTATTCAAGCCAAGGCCAAGCAGGGCAGCTTTACCGGGGCTGCC
The DNA here is from genome assembly GCF_040545415.1 of Paenibacillus favisporus. Lineage (NCBI taxonomy): Bacteria > Bacillati > Bacillota > Bacilli > Caryophanales > Paenibacillaceae > Paenibacillus > Paenibacillus favisporus. The sequence continues at coordinate 99,644 of NZ_JBEPLV010000010.1, forward strand.
GTGGAACGGGCCAAAGACGGTACACTGACGCTGCACTGGCAGACCACCGCCAATCTGGGACCGGTTAAAGTTTACTGGAGCCAGAGTCCGGACAGCGGCTGGAAGGAGGTCGCCCGCACCTACGCATCGTTTGGCGGACTGCGAACGAAGGATCCGAATCCGGGCAGCCGGGTTTACTTTAAAGTGAAGGCAGCGAGCGGTGCCGCCATCACAACAGCCGAGCGCCTGCTGCCGCTCCAGGGCACCACCAACTTCCGCGATCTCGGCGGCTACAAAACAACGGACGGCAAAACGGTCAAATGGGGCAAGCTGTTCCGCTCGGATGAACTCGCCGGCCTGACGGCAAGCGACATCGCCTATTTGCAGAAGAGCGGCCTGAAGACGATCGTGGACTATCGCACGGACGATGAAGTGAAATCCAAGCCCGATCCAGTGATTCCCGGCGCTGCCTATGTCCGCAATCCGGTCTTCGGCCAATCCGGCAGCGGCACCGACATCATGAGCTTCATGGCGAGCGGTGAGTTCGACAAAATGGGCAAGCCCGGCGACGTGCTGACCGCCGCCAACCGCGACATGGTCGACTCCCCTTCGGCTTACGTGAAATTGTTCGATATGATGCTGGATCCGGCATCCGCGGCGCTCGTACAGCACTGCACCGCTGGTAAAGACCGCACCGGCCTCGGATCGGCATTGATGCTGCTCGCGCTCGGCGTTCCGAAAGAAACCGTAGTGCAGGATTTCCTGCTCAGCAACAAGTACCGCGAAGCGTACAACAAGGCGGCGGTGGACGCCATGGTGAAGCAGTTTAATCTGACGGACGAGAATGCGATTGAAGTCATCAAAGCGTTAATGGACGTCCGCCCGGAATATATCAATGCCGCTTTCGACGAAATGGCCAAGAAATACGGCTCGATCCAGGGCTTCCTGGAAAAAGGCTTGGGGCTAAGCAAAGACGAGCAGGCGAAGCTGAAGCGGATGTATCTCGAATAGCCGCATTTCCCGGTTTTTCCGGATGCGAACATAAAGACGACCTGTATGGGTGAAGCCATACCGGTCGTTCTTTTTTTAGAGATAAAAATTTGTAAACTTCAGCTATCATCCTCGACATATTTTGTCCAATGGTGGCGTATGGTGCTGAACCTTCGTCGATTCGTTGAGACGGACAAACCGGAATCACGTATAATGGAGATAACTGGAATAAAGATGGAGGTTGAACGATGGGTTTGTTTTCTTTTATTAAAGGACAATTTATCGAAGTTATTGAATGGACGGACAACACCAATGAAATCGTGCACCAGTTTCCGGTCTACGACAAAGCGATCAAAATGGGTGCGAGGCTGACGGTGCGGGAATCGCAGGCCGCGATTTTTCTGAACGAGGGCCAGATCGCCGATGTGTTCGGCCCAGGCACTTATACCTTAAGCACGCAGAACATGCCGGTTCTGACGGCGTTAAAGTCATGGAAATATGCATTCAATTCACCGTTTAAAGCAGATGTGTATTTTGTAAACACGCGAAACTTCACGGACCAAAAATGGGGAACGACCAACCCCATCATTATGCGGGATCCTGAATTCGGAGCCATCCGGATGCGGGGATTCGGCAGCTACGCGTTCCGCGTACAAGACCCGGCATTGTTTCTTAAGGAAATCTTCGGGACCCAGTCCTCATTTGGTTCGGATCAAATCGGCGGTTATCTCAAGTCGGTGATCGTTTCCGGTGTGAGCGACCTGATTGGCGAGGCCAAAATTCCGATCATGGATATTGCGGTGCAGTACGACGAGCTGAGCTCCGCCCTCCGGACCAAGCTGGAGCCGATTTTCAATGGCATGGGTCTGTCCCTGTCGGGATTTTTTATCGAAAACATCTCCTTGCCGGAAGAAGTCGAAAAGATGATCGACCGGAAATCATCCATGAGCATTGCCGGCAATCTCGATCAGTACATGAAGTTTCAGGCCGCCGAATCGCTCCGCGATGCAGCCATCAATCCCGACAGCGGGCTTGCTGGCGCCGGGGCAAGCCTCGGGGCGGGCATGGCCATGGGGCAGATGTTTAATCAAGCGATGAAGCCTTCAGCGGACGCTGTGGAGCCCCAGTCTGCCGCGCCTTCCCATTCGGCGTCTCCCGTTGATACCGAGCCCTGCGCCCAATGCGGACACGGGCTCAAAGCCTCCGAGAAATTTTGTCCGGAATGCGGTACGCCGCGGCCGGAGAAAAAATTTTGCACAGAGTGTGGGGGCAGCTTGAGCAGCACGATGAAGTTCTGTCCGAGCTGCGGCAATAAAGTGTAGAGGAGAGCGCTTATGTCCGTCGAAGCACCGATCCGTTTCCCCTGCTCGGGGTGCGGGGCGCAAATGATTTTTGATACCGAAACCCAGCAGATGAAATGCACGTATTGCGGAAGCCTGGCTCCCATTGAACAGCCCCGTTATCCGTCCGAGCCCACCGAATATGAGCTGGATTTTGCGGATGAACAAGACCAGGCCTTGAAAGACTGGGGGACCGAGCAGCAGGCGTTCCAATGCGAGAACTGCGGGGCCCAGATGCTCCTGCCTGCCGCGCAGACGGCGGCTCTATGCGCATTTTGCGGTTCCCCCAAGGTACTGCCCCAAGGGGATCCGGACAGCATACGGCCCGAATCCATCATCCCCTTTCACATCTCGAAGGATGAGGCGAACGCCCTGTTCCTGAAGTGGAAGAAGAAAAAATGGTTCGTGCCGGGCGCTTTCAAAAAGCAGCAGACCCGCTCGACGGTTTCCGGCATTTATGTCCCCTTCTGGACCTTTGATGCCCAGACCGATTCCGACTATTCGGCAGAGGTTGGTACCTATCATTACCGCACGGAGACGCGTACCCGGACTGTTGACGGGAAAACAGAGACGTACGAGGAGCAGGTTCGGTACACCGTGTGGCACTGGACTTCCGGCTCTTACGAGCGATTTTTCAACGATGTGCTTGTTCCTGCTTCCAAACAGCACGACACCCGCCTGATGGAGCAGTTTGACGATTTCAGCCTGGAGGACCTTCGGCCATACAAGCCTGAATATTTAAGCGGTTTTGTGGCGGAAAGGTACACCGTGCCCCTGCGTGAAGGTTGGAGCGACGCGGTATCCCGAATGGACGACAGCCTGGAAGATTCGATACGCCGGCAAATCGGCGGGGACGAACTGCGCAACCTCAGCATCGATACCCAATACTCCGAGCAGACCTACAAGCATATCCTGCTGCCGCTTTGGAATGCCTCTTACACGTACAAGGAGAAGGTTTATCGGTATATGGTCAACGGGGAGACGGGCAGCATCAGCGGCAAAGTTCCGCGCAGCGGATGGAAAATTACGTTTTTCACCCTTTTCTGTGTGCTTGTGGTCGCCGCCATTATTTTGTATTTTTATCAATCCTAAATGTGTCTGTTGGTCGGATTCATAACAATCGCAAATCATAAAATAGAATAAAAAAAGAGTTCAGCCTGGTTGCTGAGCTCTTTTTTTATTTTCTTCGCGGCTTACATCACATGTTCAAGCTTGCCTGGTTCTCGGTTGATCCCTGGATGTACAGCTCCCCCCACTTGCACATCACATCGATGACCGGCCGGAGGGATTGGCCCAGTTCGCTCAATTCGTAAACGACTTTCGGCGGGACTTGGTTGTATACCGTCCGGATGATGACCCCATCCTCCTCCAACTCTCTAAGCTGTTGAGTCAGCATTTTTTGCGTGATGCCCGGGGTCAATTTTTTCAACTCGCTCGTTCGTTTCGCTCCATAAGTTAAATGGCATAAAATGAGCGTTTTCCATTTTCCCCCGATGACTTCCAGGGTCGCTTCTATAGGTATATTAAAAGCTTGCGGCATACTCGTTTTCATGGCACTTTTTCCCCCGATCAAAATAGGTACTTTTTGGTTCCTATATTACCTTTTGGTGAAAATGACACAAAAAAGTGCGTACTTCTGTTCCTCGATTATATGATACATAATCTCCTTGTGCCAATAAGGAAATCGGCAGACCCGATCGAGCCGGTTCCGAAATGGATGATTATTCATAATGAGGAGGACATATCGAATGAAGGCAAACGGTCAAACGTCACAAAGTTCCGGCAAGCTTTCCTGGGGCTTATTGTTTGTTTTGTGCGGCGCCATTTTTCTGGAAGGGATCGACGTGTCGATGATGGGCGTGGCTCTGCCCTCGATCCGTGCTGAACTGGGCATGTCGACCGGTTCGCTGCAATGGGTAGTCAGCGCCTATGTACTGGGGTATGGCGGCTTCATGCTGCTGGGAGGCCGGGCAGCCGACCTGTTCGGGCGCCGAAAAATGTTTCTGCTATGGCTCACCGTTTTCTTTGCTTTCTCCGGGCTAGGCGGATTATCGACCGAAGGCTGGATGCTGATCACCGCCCGGTTTGTTACAGGCATTAGCGCAGCATTCATGACTCCGGCCGGCTTATCCATCATCACGACAAGCTTTGCGGAGGGAACCGCACGTAACAAGGCATTGCTCGTTTATGCCGGGACAGCAGCAGCCGGGTTTTCACTCGGTCTTGTGGTCGGCGGCATCTTAAGTGAGATCAGCTGGCGGTGGGTTTTCTTCGGTCCCGTCCTATTAGCGTTGGTGATTCTTCTAGCCGCGATTCGCCTCATACCGGCCTCTGGTCGGCCGGAGGCCTCCTCCAAAGGCTTCGATCTGGCTGGAGCAGTCAGCGTCACAGCGGCCATGCTGCTTCTGGTTTACGGTGTCGTGGAATCCTCCAACCTGGGCTGGAGCTGGACCGCCGGAATCCTGGCCTGCAGTGCCCTGCTTTTCGGTCTCTTCGCAACGATTGAACGACGCTCGGCTTCCCCCTTGGTACGCCTTGGCATATTTTCTGCCAGCTCACTCGTGCGGGCAAACCTGGGTGCCATGTTGTTTGCCGGCTCTTTTTTCGGGTTCCAATTCGTGACGGTGCTCTACCTCCAAGAACTGCGCGGCTGGTCATCCCTTGAAACGGGTCTTGCCTTGCTCGCTGTTGGTGTCGATTCCATACTAGCACCTACCCTGACCCCCAAGCTGGTAAACCGTTTCGGCAATATTCCGGTGATTTTCGGCGGGTTCTGCCTCGCTGCGTTAGCCTACGCCCTTTTTCTTCCCATCGGTTTGGACTGGACCTATGCAGCAATGTTCCCGACGATGATCCTGACGGGCCTCGCCTTTTCGCTGACTTACGGACCTTTAACCATCGCCGCCACGGACGGAATAGCGGAAGAAGAGCAGGGGCTCGCCAGCGGGTTATTGAATACCTCCTTCCAGTTTGGCGCCGCACTCGGTTTGGCGGTTGTGACCGCCGTGCAGATTGGCGCTACAGGTTTGGACAACTCACCGCAAGCGATGCTCGATGGCTACCGTACAGCGATGATGGTTCCGATTGCCGCTTCCCTTCTCGGGATTGGCATCACCGCCCTCGGCTTTCGTAAACGCTCTCCGGTAGTGAACAGTTAAATATTAAGAAGCTCCGTCCGCTGGATAAAGCTAATAAAAGAAACCAAGGGCAGATTCCAGCTCTTGGTTTCTTTTTTACAGATAACACACATCCATCTTTTTAATCTTCGACCTTTATCAGTTCTGCTTTGACAATATGATATTTGCTCAATACAATTTTTCTTCCGTCGGGATCTTCCACGGCAACCAGATGTGCTGCGATACCAGAAAGGTTCCATTCCAGCGAACCTTCAATTCGAATGTTTTCAAGCACTTCACCGTTTGATAATGTAATATGGTAGAAATGAAACCTTTTATCGTCCTTCTTATTCAAAATGCAGGCCTCCTCCTCTTGTAATCCCAATGATCAGCGTGTTATGTATTTCTTCGTTTACAGAAAAATATCCTTTATCATGATCCTTTGCAATTATGGATCCCTAGGATTTTGCAAGCTTATCAACTGGTTTATTTAACGCATTCAGGAGTGGCATCAGTTATTTAGGAGCCTAAGCACGCTTGATTTTCCTTGGTACTAAATCCGCTACATAGTCAAAGTAAAAGTTCCGTCTCCCTCTTTTAAATAAGATGAATATAGTATGGATCAATATTACGGCCCACATCATGATGAGAAATGCGAATATAAATATAGTGATCCATGCGTGATAGGGATTAAGAGTTATATCTAACTCAACATCAGAAAATATATTTAGGACCCATGATAGTGCCAAAGGTAAATATAGCGCAAAGGACCTTTTCAGCATGGACTGCCACGGGGGGGCTTCTCCATCAACGTGAATTAGTTTAAAACGCAGTATATTGGTTCCAATTGTTTTTCCCTCCCAAATACATGGAACTACAAAGAACAGAATAAAAAAGCAAGTTGTTGTATAAACAAATTGTGCGAATCCACTTGTTGTAAAAAATCCAACTGTAAGGTTCCAACTAATCTTTATCAATAGATAATCTATAAATACAGCAAGCAATTGTAACAAAGGAGGTACAAGGGGGTTTTCTTGCATTTTTTCTCCCTTAGCAATAAGGCTCTTTCGAGATGGAAATAGAGCAAGCAGGACAGGAGCAATGACGAATCCAAACAAAGCACCCGTACTATTTAATATAAGATCATCCACATCAAAGATACGATAGGGGCAATTATAGATCCCATAAATACCTGTTAATTGTGTTGTCTCATAAAAAAGTGATAACGCAAACCCAAAACCAAGTGCTCTCTTCCAAAATCGTTTTTGTTGGAAAAAATACCTTAGATAAACGCCTAGTGGCAGCAACAATAGGAAATTGAATACCGCCTGTAAAAATGCACTTTGCGTCAGTAATCTAACATAGGTGGATGGCTGTGACCAAACAACTGAACTACTATTAATCATATCCCTAACGAAATTAAACGGGACAAGCGTATAATGCACCGTATCAGGTGATTGAAGGGCACAAGTATTGCGAGTAGCTGGGAGAGGCAGTAGAACTAAAAATAAAGCCGTTAACATATAAAAAGCAAAGGAATAAGCCACTATTGAAGCCCAAAGACTCAAATAACCATATTTTCTGTAACTATAAACTAACCAAGGGATAATAAGAAAAAAGCTAAATGCACTAAATAAAATAAATGCGATTTTTATTGGAATTAAATATACAGACATATTGGTACCTCTTTATTAAAAAGACTTTAGATCTTCTGCAATATCATACATATTTCCTTTTTTAATTATGTCCTTGTAGATGCCCTTCGATTCGTAATGCACCCGGTTGTTTATCCTTATCGTTCACGATCAGTATTTTCTGATTTAGCGGCAATCGGTTCGACCTCCTTTCTGCAAGCAGAAAAAAAAGACCGGCAGCTAAAACCGCCGGTCTTCAGTCATCATCTTCCCCGCCCTTTCATTACTATAACCATATATTGAAACGGGCCAGAGACTCTATTATTATTCTTCGCCGAAAAATTTCGCGATCGGGTTAGTGATCTTTTTATCTGTTGCGACGTGGCCTGTTTTGTTCAAAACGTAATACTGATAAAAGTCGGTGCTAAAGTTGAGTGCTTTCAGCATTTGCTCCGCAAACGGCTCGACCGCGTTGTCGCTCAGGGCGTCACCGTTCCAGAAAAAATGCAGCAGCAGTCGATTTTGATTATAGGGATGTTTGACGACATAAGCGCCTGAAGAAGCTGTTTGGTTCATCCGGCTTTTCCAGTCGAAGCCGATGGCCTTCGATTTCTGTATGATGCCGGGTTTAAGCGCCTGGATGAGTCCGTTTGTTTTGGCGCTGCCGATGGCGATGATATTGCTGGTTCCGAGCTGCTTTTTCAGCCTTTTCTTGAGTGTTTGCCGATCGGAAATGACCTCGTATGGAATGCCCATGATCCCAAGCGTCCCTTCAAGCTGTGTCAAGATCGTCTGCTGCTGCTTTTTCGCTTTGCTGCCAGCCTGATCACTCATCACGATCGTCAGCGGTTCGCCCTGCAGTGCCTTATCCATGATGCGGCTCATCGTTTCCGCCGGAAGATTCGGAATTTGGGACAGGGAAGAACGGTAAGAGGTTTTAAACTGTTCACGCCAATAAGCGGCTTCTTCCGCCTCAGACAATCGGTATTCGGGCATTAGAGCAAACTGCGGATCATGCAGCGCTTTGTCCATTTCCTTTCGCGCTTCTTCTCCTAGCGTATCCTGGATGGTGTGCAGCAACCCGCTGATCGTCGCGTTTTTGTGCGCGTACCGCTTGAAATATTCCTGTATGAACGCATCGAATTTGTCCTCGCCCACCATGCGGTACAGCTGGTAAATGGCCTGACGTCCTTTTTTATAAAAGACCGGGTTGGCCTCGTCCCCCGCTTCCGTATTGTTTGAGGCGATCGGCTTGTCTAAATAAGACCAATCATCGATTTGGATCGATTTGAACCCGTTCAGCTCATCGCCTTGTTTTTCGGCAAAATACACCATCGAAAAATCGGCAAACCCTTCGTCCAAAAACGACTCTTTCTCCGAATCGTTGCCAATCAAGGCATGGAACCATTGATGGGCAATCTCGTGCACGAATGTGGTATCATGCGCCGGATCGCTATTCGGCCGGATTTGCCCCATTTGGATGACCCGGGCAAACTCGACCGCCACACCCTCTACGTACGACTCCGCGATCCGGAACTCAGGGTAAGGATATTTCCCGTATTTTTCACTGAAAAATTGAATAGCCTTAAAAGCGGTGTCGATGTATTCATCCACGATTTTTTTCTTGTCCGGCATATTGTCGAAATAATAATATTCAATGGTCAAGCCGTCACGCGTTACGCTCTCAACCTTATAATTCGGACTGGCAAAAAAGGCATGCTCCCGGGTGTTGTCGGCAACGGCGGTAACGACTTTCCGGCCGGGCTCTTTCGGGTCCGCCTGCGTGGTGATCGTCCCCGGCATCAGCATTTGATAAGCTTCCGGCACGTTAATACGAACTTCGAAATCCGATGAATCGTAATAGTCGGTTTCAAAGGTCTTGCTGTACGGCTTGTTGTCCCACTCATGCTTTTTCTCGTCGTAGACCGACATGACCGGGAACCAATGTGCGCCATTGATGATGTCTTTGTAGTAGGACAGGCGCTGCATGCCGAAAGGAATTTTCACCTCAAAGCCGATTTCAACCGTCACCGCTTCCCCAGGCTTCAGCTCCTGCTTCAATTCAACGGTCAAAGCCTGATTGCTGTTTGAAAAAACCAAAGATTGTCCATCAGCTGCCGCGCTGCGAATGTAGATGCCGCCAAGAAAATCTTCCGACTTCTTCTGTGGATTTTCCTTTTGGATCTCTTCGTTGTTTTGCTCAAACATCGAAGTTTGGGTCGCTTTGGATCGGTTGGCGTCGGCAAACGTATGGAAGACGATCTTCCGCAGCGTATCTTTGGATATGTTCCGGTAGGTAACAGTTTCGCTCCCTTGGATACGCATATTTTTTTCGTCGAGTCTAGCGTCAATTCCGTACGCGACTTGGGCTTGGTCATGCGCCTGCGCAGCCACTACGGAATCCGCGGACGCCGCTGCCGGCGCGGCCAGAACATGACCGGCGCTTGCCAACGGGCAAGCTGCAAGCGTAAATGCGAGCGAATAAGCCAGTGTTTTTTGGGATACGGTGTTAAAAGCAGTTCTTTTCATCGGTTTCTCTCCCTTGATCCAAAAATAAGATTGATGTTTATTTGTGAAGCTCTCAGGTAGCGCAGGTACCTATTTCACGACAGTCTCCAGCTTCCGGCCTGCCTCCTCGGGCAGTTCCGCGGACTGCACCTCCTGGTAGGAGCTGACTTTATCCCCCTTCACATAGATCCGCAGGTATGCTTCATTGCGCAGTTCTTTGAATGCAGTAAAGGTCAGGCTTTTTTCCTTCCCGTTAGAATCAAAACCCTTCATGCTGTATTCGTAATTAACAACCTTCTCTCCATTGTCCAACTTCTCTTCCATTCTCTTTCCGTCTTGGGTAATCTGCACATAATATTGCTGTGCACCAAGGCGGTTCAAATTCATGTTTTGGAAGAATACAACGATTCCGACCAGACCGGTCAAAACGACGGCTAAAGCGATAATCCCCTTTTTCATTCCCGTTCACTCCTAAGTTGAATTTCTTGAATGCAATTTCAATCTTAAAGGCCGAATCTTACACCGTGTTAATCCCAACCTTACAGCAACCTTAAAAAAACCTGAGATCGCTAACCATAGCGTTTATATCCAGCCACTGAGGGAGCTAGAGAAACAGGAATACATCCTCTGGGAAAACGCGAGGTCGCGTACGCGGACCCTGATATTGATGCTGGCAGCGCTAGATTCAAAGCAGGAAAGCATGATAAGATCGCTCGCCTGTGCCAATCGCTGCCGGTTACATTCGTTATCTTTGACATCCTTCAGTTCAAAGGAAGGGACCTTCTTCGGCTACGGCTGATGGAGCGAAAAGTAATCCTTAGTGGGCCTCAGCTTGCTGAGTCCAGCATACGGAGTCGTGCCCTATATCTAAGGGGCTGGGGAGGATTTGTTTGACCAGATCATACGTTTCGGACAACTCGATTGCTACATATGGGGAGGAATCGAAGAGATACAAAGGCGGGATAGCTGCTTCAGGTGGTGTTTGCGAAGATTTCACAACGGTTAGCGAGTCTAGCTCTGCAGATGTAAGTTGACGGTCATAGGCCTCTAATTCTCAGTATCATGGACGGGTACAACAAGATTCTCAGATTGGCCGTAAGCCCGTTTTATGCCTCGTAAGAGGACCATTTGTATCCGAGGTATAACCTTTCCTTTGAAAGCGACAATAGGCTTTTGAAAGGCAGTTCAAGCCCTAAAGGCGGCATCTCCAACAAGGAAATCTGGTTTTACTCTTATTAAAACCTCTGATTTTTTTGATTAAACAAAAAAGGAGCTCAGACTAATCTGAGCTCCTTTGTAATTGCTTAAGAAGTTACAATCAATATTATTCGGTTGCATACTTCTTTTATCAGTTACAACGTTAATCCTTCAGTTACATATTTAATTTAACGCGTTCACGTGTCGTGTCGACAATCCTTTTACTACCCTTACTCCACCGTTACGCTTTTCGCCAAATTCCGCGGCTTGTCGACGTCGTTGCCTCTGGCAAGCGATGCGTAGTAGGACAGCAGCTGCAGCGGCACAACCGACAGAGCCGGCGTCAGCAGCGGCAGCGTCTTCGGAATCGCAAACGCCTGGTCTACCGACTTCAGCAGACCTGCGACATTTTCTTCATGGGTAATCGCCATGATGTCCGCGCCGCGTGCGTTCACTTCCTTGATGTTGCTGACCGTTTTCTCCAGAACGGCTTCCTGGGTTGCCAGGGCAATAACAGGAATGCCTTCCTCGATCAGCGCCAGCGTACCGTGCTTCAGTTCACCCGCTGCGTACGCTTCGGAGTGAATATAAGAGATTTCTTTCAATTTCAGCGAACCTTCCTGCGCTACCGCGTAGTCCAGTCCGCGACCGATAAAGAATAAGTGCTCATGCTTGGAAATATGCTCTGCATAGGCTTTAATGGCATCCGGCTTGGCCAGCATGCTTTCCACCTGCTCCGGCAGAGCCTGCATAGCAGCTACGATCTGAGCCACCGCTTCCGGCGTCTGCGTGCCGCGAACCTCGGCGAGGTACAGCGCCAGCAGATAGAACGCGATCAGCTGCGACGTATATGCCTTAGTGGACGCTACGGCAATTTCCGGGCCGGCCAGCGTCACGATGACGTCGTCGGCGTCACGGGCGATCGAGCTGCCTACCACGTTGGTGATGGCCAGTACGTGTGCGCCGTTTGCTTTGGCTTCACGCATCGCAGCGAGCGTATCCGCCGTTTCACCGGATTGGCTGACGACGATGACCAGCGTTTCCGGCGTTACGATTGGAGAGCGGTAACGGTATTCCGACGCAACGTCCGTCTCTACCGGAATGCGCACCAGCGATTCAATCGCGCTGCGTCCCACGAGACCTGCATGGTATGCTGTACCGCAGGCAATGATTTGAATGTTGCGGATATTTTTGATCTGATCGGCCGTCAGCTTCAGCTCTGGCAGAACTACCTTTTTACCCGACTCGTCAATCCGTCCACGCATCGTGTCGCGATAAGCTTTCGGCTGCTCATGGATCTCTTTCAGCATGAAATGCTCAAAGCCGCCTTTTTCCGCCGTCACTGCATCCCAGTCGACATGAATCATTTCCCGAGAAATAAAATTCCCCTCAATGGTCATCAATTCGACAGAATCCTGCGTCAATACGGCCATCTCACCGTCATTCAAAATATATACTTTACGCGTATATTGAAGAATTGCCGGAATATCCGATCCGATGAAGTTCTCTCCTTCGCCAATCCCGATAATCAGCGGGCTTGCTTGACGCACAGCCACGAGTTTATCCGGTTCGTACTCGGTCAATACACCGAGGGCAAAGGCGCCGCGCATATAACCGATGGCCTTCTGAACCGCTTTGACGATATCGCCGTCGTATTCGCGGGCAATCAGGTGGGAAATCACCTCTGTATCGGTTTCCGACACGAAATGATGTCCCTGGCTGATCAGCTCATCCTTCAGCTCCAGATAATTTTCGACAATGCCGTTGTGCACGACCGAAAATTTATGGCTGTTGTCCGTATGCGGATGAGAGTTCACGTCCGATGGCTTGCCATGAGTAGCCCAGCGCGTATGCCCGATGCCGGCACTTCCCACCAGCGGTGTTCCTTCCAGCTTGGACTCCAGATTGGCCAAACGTCCTTGAGCCTTGGCAATTTGCAGTCCCTGGTTGGTGAACACGGCAATACCCGCAGAATCGTACCCGCGGTACTCCAGCTTCTTCAGACCCTCGATCAATACCGCTTGCGTATCCTTATTACCAATATATCCGACAATACCACACATAGTTAATATCCTCCGTTCACTTCTTCGAATTGGGTTTTAGAAGAGTACGGGAGCATAAAGGTGCAGCATGGTGCCAGAATGTACAGGAAAACGAACATTGTATTCAGTTATACAAGGTGCATTCACGAATGTACATCCTAGCATCTCCGCATCTCTTATGCGCTTGCCCGCACACTCATGAAAAATGATCACTATTTTCTAACACCCACTGGAAACGTTGTGTGAACGGTCGCCCGTTCATTTTCCGTTTCGAGTTTACGGCTGTGGTGTATCACCGGGAGGTCCCCGCCGAACATTTCGAACACCTCCACCTCGTCAACTTGATGCTGCCGTGAATCCGAAGCGTCGTGCTCCTTCCGATTCTTCCCCGCGCAAGCTCAAGTTCTGGCGCTATTGTTGCTAACCTCACGACCCTCGCTTTCTGTTTCGTAATGACATTTACTAATTATATTCATGTCATCTCCGTTTTGCAATCGGGCTGATAGCCCCAAATCGCAAGCCCCCGTTATATACCCAGTAAAAAAGCCGGTGAAACCGCAATTCTAGTCTCACCGGCCTATGGCATTTATGCTTTATTTTATAAAAAAACCAACATTTACCTGCTATACTAGTTCCCGTTTCACCACATCGACGATTTGGGAGACGTACTGATCCAGGTCCTCCTTATTAGGACCTTCAGCCATGACGCGGATCAGCGATTCCGTGCCGGAAGGACGAACCAGTACCCGGCCGTTATCCCCAAGGATCCCCTCAACGGCTTGAATAGCATCCTTAATGGCCGCATTACCTTCATACTTGCTCTTGTCCTCTACCCGTACGTTTACCAACACCTGAGGGTACTTGCGCATCATCGTTCTCAGCTCGCTCAGCTTTTTGCCCGAAGCCTGAATCGTATCCACCAGCTGGATCGCGGTCAGAATGCCGTCACCGGTCGTATTGTAGTCCAAGAAAATAACATGGCCGGACTGCTCTCCGCCCAAGTTATAGCCGCCTTTACGCATTTCCTCCATCACATAACGGTCGCCGACAGCCGTCTTGGCCGTTTTCAGCGCCAGCTTCTCGGTCGCCTTATAAAAACCAATGTTGCTCATGACGGTCGATACGATCGTGCCGTTGTTCAGCTTACCCTGCTTGTTCATAGCGTCGCCGCAAATGCAGAGGATGAAATCGCCGTCGACTTCCTCGCCCTGATCGTCAATCGCGATCAGACGGTCCGCGTCGCCATCAAAGGCAAGACCCAGGTCGGCTTTGGCTTTCAGCACTTCTTCTCTCAGCTTTTCCGGGTGAGTGGATCCGCAGTGGTCATTGATGTTCAACCCGTTCGGCTCGGTGCCGATCGTAACCACTTCTGCGCCAAGTTCCTCAAACAGCTTAGGAGCCAGCTCGTAAGCGGCGCCGTTGGCACAGTCGAGTACGATCTTCAGCCCGTCAAAACTGTGGGAAATCGTCGTTTTCAAATACTCCAAATATTTATATTTCGATTCATTATCGACAATAACATTGCCCAGATCCTTGCCAATCGGACGCGGAAGCGTATCTTCGGCTGCGTCCATCAGCTCTTCGATTTTCAGTTCGGTCTCGTCGGACAGCTTGAAGCCATCCCCGCCGAAGAACTTAATGCCGTTATCTTCGACCGGATTGTGGGAAGCCGAAATCATAACGCCGGCGTCCGCCTTTAACAACCGTGTAATATACGCCACCGCTGGTGTAGAAACAACACCTACACGGATAACATGCGCCCCGATGGACAGCAGACCCGCAACCAGTGCCGATTCCAGCATAACTCCCGAAATCCGGGTATCCATTCCAATGACAACCGTAGGTTTCTCCACGTCCCCGGTCAACACATAACCGCCGCAGCGCCCAATGCTGTAAGCCATTTCGGCCGTCAGTTCTTTATTGGCAACACCGCGTACTCCATCAGTTCCAAAATATTTCCCCATAATTGATCTCCTTTTTGAGTGCATCTCTAGTTACTATATGTGTTCGTTCAGATCAGGGTGAGCCGGTATCTGTCTGTGGCTCCTGCCCTTCCGGCGGCGTGGTGTCGCCCGCCGTTCCATTGTTGTCTGTCTCATCCACGTTCGTCGAATCCGTCTCGGACCCTGAATTGCCGCCTGTTCCTTTATTGCTGTTGTCGGTTGTTCCCTTGCTGTTATCTTCAGGCTTCGAGTCCGGCTGGGTCGACGTTGCCGCAGCATTATCCTTGATCTCTATGGTGGCCGTTAGCGCATTTCCCTGATCCACCCGCGAAACATAGCGTGGGAGGACCACCTGCAGGTTCACCTGATGCGTACCGGGCTTCAGGTTACCAACGCTGGCGATGAGCTGAATGTCATCCTTTGTCAGGCTGTTCAGCAGTCCAGGGGCGCCGCTCAGCTTAAGCGACATGGTGCCGCTTGCCGGGCTCTTGATCGCGGCCTGCACGTCAGAGCCGGCCCCGCTGATCTTAATCGGAATGTCGTCAATCACCCGTTGGGAGTTGGATACCGTGGTGATTTCAACCTCCATAGAGCTCGGCTCGATTTTCTCAAAACCCTGCGGCGGCGTCAAGTCCACAGGAAGTACCATTGTTCCCGCTTCCTTGATTTGCCCCAAGTCCACATCGACGTCATTATAGGACTTTATTCCCGCAAGCGCATCTTGAGAACCGTACAGCTTCACGGTAGTTACGCTTGGCTGAGCCTTGGAAATCACGAGGCCGTCAGGCAGTTGGCCGGAATAGTGCAGTTCGATCGGCACCTCTTTGTATGGCGGCGTTATCGGTACGACTACGGAGATGGTTGACGGCTCAATTACCGCCCCCTCAATTTCCTTCCCCTGCTTGTCCAACGCAGTCAGCTTCACCCGCTTTTCCTTAATCGTTGCGTCTTCGCCATCAATGGATACCGATCCTTGAATCTTATCGACCCTTTTCAGGTCGCTTTCAGGCAGCGTAACAGACACCGTAGCCGGTTCCATCGTAATGCTGCCCATCTGATAACCAGCTGCCGGCTCCCCGCTCGTCACGATCGATACCGGGAAAGACGATGTATCCCTCTTTTCAATATTGACAGTCACGGTTGACGGCTGAACGTTGACCACCTCAATTCCCGAAGGAACGTCTACGGTCAGCGGCAGCGTGCTGGTGCCTACTTTGGCTTTGCTCAGGTCCAGCCTTACTTTATAATCTTCTGAGTACATCGAGAGCAGGTCCGACTTTTTTCCTTTGACCTCAAGCTGAACCTGATCCGTGTCCATGGCGCTCAGAATATACTTCTTCTCATCCAGTCCAAAAGCCTGTACCTTCACATTATCAATGATCCGTGAATCAATTTTAGCGGTAGGCGTAGGCGTCACATCGTTCAAATGAACCATGCTCCAGAGCAAAATACTTACGGCAAGCGCCAGCACTTTCGAAATATTGTTGTTATTGATCCACTTATTCATGATTATCATTCCCCTTCCGCTTCCAGAAAACAGGACGTTTTTCTTTCGCAGAGGAATTTGGACGGAGCTCTTCATACAGTTTCGATATTAAGGATTCTTCTTTAATATCACGAACGACCTGACCGTTAATAGCCAACGATATTTGTCCGGTTTCCTCCGATACGACGATGGACACCGCATCCCCTACTTCACTGATCCCGATGGCCGCCCGGTGCCGGGTGCCCAGCTCCTTGCTGATAAAAGGATTCTCGGACAGCGGCAAATAGCAGGCTGCAGCGGCGATCTGCTGGTTCTGAATGATCACGGCACCGTCATGGAGAGGTGTATTCGGTATAAAAATGTTAATGAGCAGCTGGGAGCTCACCATGGACTGCATAGGAATCCCGGACTCCGTATATTCATTGAGACCTGTCTCCCGTTCAAATACGATTAACGCTCCGATCTTTCTGCGAGCCAAATAGTTCACGGCCTTAATGACTTCGCCGATCAACTTATTGAGCTGTTCATCCTCCGCCGATGAGCGGCCAAACAGCTTACCCCGCCCCAACTGCTCCAGCGCCCGCCGGAGCTCAGGCTGAAAGATGATAAAGATCGCCAAAATGCCAAAGTTAAATATCTGATTCATAAGCCATTTAAGGGTGTACAGATCAAACCATGTACTGAGCGCCCAGATGATGACCAGGAACAAAATCCCTTTCAACAGCTGAACCGCCCGGGTCCCCCTGACAAGCAAAATGACCTGATAAATGATATATGTAACGATGGCGATGTCAATGATATCTTTAATGGACTCTTTCCACGTTAAGTCCGCAAAATAACTCATACTTAGGCCCCCATACTCCCCTTCATGATGATGGGTCTCTATGTCATTTAATTTCCCCTATATTACCTAGGTTATAACGTACACCTTCAGGTTGCAAGCGGCCGCGGTTTTAAATTGGAACCATTTATAAATATTGCCAACAAAAAAGACGCCTGCTTTGTCCCAAAGAGGCGCCAATATCCACAAATATCAAGATTTACTAACGATAGGCGACATCAGAGAACATGTTTGTGATTTTATACCATATCCAGTCCATCGCCTGATCAATGCTCTTCACCTGACCCGAAATATGGGCGGTTGAGGCTTGGTACAGCGATCCATCGATGACCGTCAAATTACCTTGGACGTCACCATAGATCTGAGTCTTTCCATTTTCTACCGTCAAATTGCCTGCAATACTCTTGCCCTCAGGCACAATGACCGTGTTCCCTTCAATGACAACTTGATCCAGATCACTGCCTTTAACCACCAGTTGGGTATCCTGATCCCAGAAGCTCACGGTACTAAACAGCATCACTAAGACAAATATAGCCGCGGCTGTAATGGCCGGATGTCTCTTGACCCATGTAAGCCATAGCTGCTGCTTCTTCTGCTTCGGGAGAGAATTCATGATCCGCTCAGTCAGCTCAAGAGATGCAGACGGCGTATGGTGCGTCAGTGAGTACATCAGCATATCCGTCTGTTCCAGCTCTTTAAACTGCATCCGACAGTCAGGGCAGGACAGCATATGGGTCTTAAGCTCCAACTGCTGCTCCTTGGACAAGTCGTCATCTAAATAATCATGCATTAAAGAGACGGCTAATTTGCAATCCATTCTGAGCCAATCCTTTCATTAATATGAATGTATTCAATCTCCCCGGTTCAGGGGCACAGGTCAGTTTCATTTGTAATACGTACAGGTTCTGAAGAAGTTTCAAAACCGAAGCTCGTTTTCTATAATTTGGGCTCTAATTTTTTGCGCAAAAATTCGCGACCCCGGTGCACCCTCGTTTTAATCGTTGTTACGGGCATTCCCAGCACATCGCTGATTTCCTGCAAGGACAAATCCTGCAAATACCGGAGGACCATGACCGACTTATACTTCGCCGGAAGGCTCTCGATCGCTTCGTAAATGATCTGCTGCGTCTCCGAGATCAGCGTCTCGCTCTCAGGCGTCCGGTTATCGCTTGGAATCATCGAATACCCGTCCATACCTTCCTGGTCGTTCATCTCGGCATCGAGGGAATAGGTCGGTTTCCTTTTCCTCAGCCGGTCGATGCATAAATTGGTTCCAATGCGGTAAATCCAGGTGGAGAATTTCTGATTCTGGTCATACCTGTCCAAATTTTTATATACGCGTAAAAAAGTCTCCTGAACGACATCCTCCGCTTCGTGGCGGTTGTTCAGCATCCTGTAAGCCAAATGATAAATTTTGTCCTTGTACAGTTCCACAATTTCGGCAAACGCCCGCTGGTCTCCTTTCAGAGCCAGTTTTGTCAGCCGGTTTTCTATATTTTCCATCAAGATTCCCCCAGACTTGCTGATGGGTACGACAACAATTTATTTTTCCATTCAAATCGTAAATGAAGTCTCTCTAAAAAGCAAGACAAGCCGTATAACAGAACAATAGGAAAGCCGCAGCACCTGGGGTTCAGGCACTGAGCTTTCCTATTCTGGCTTCAGGGATGCTTATTGAAGTAATCGTATCATCAGCCTGTGTTCCGGAGTCCCGAGGCAATGCCGTTGATCGTGAGCAGAACCTCACGCAGCAATTCTGCATTATCCTCATCCTGTTCGCGCAGTCCGCGGAGCTCGCTGAGCAGCTGTACCTGCAAATAGCTGAGCGGATCCACATAAGGATTGCGGAGGCGGATCGATTCCTGAATGACAGGCACATTATCCAGAATTTCTTTTTGTCCTGTAATTTTCAAAATCAGCTCTGATGTCAGCTTGAACTCTTCCTCAATCAGTCCGAAAATACGGCGGCGTGCCTCATCGTTGCGGGCCATGCCGGCGTATTCCTTGGCAATGACCATATCCGCCTTGGCGATCGCCATTTGAAGGGAATCGATCAATGAAGTGAAGAAGGAGAACTTCTCGTACATCTCCTGCATCACCTTCAGATTCTCTTCCTTGTTCTGATAAAAGCTCTGAAGGCCTGTACCCGCGGCGTACCATGCAGGAAGCAGGTAACGGCTCTGGGTCCACGAGAACACCCACGGAATGGCGCGCAGATCTTCAAAACGGTCGGTATTCTTTCGCTTGGAAGGACGCGAGCCGATGTTCAGCTCTCCGACTTCAGGAAGCGGCGTGGATTCCTTGAAGAATGCCAAGAAATCCGGATCACGGAAGATCAGATCCTGGTACTTATTCCGGGAAACCTCGGACATCTCGCGCACGATCTCATCCCATTGGGCTTCGTTTACGTCATCCTTTTCCGGCGAACGCGCGTTGATTGCTGCCGTCACCAGCGCCGATGTTGCTTGTTCCAAACTGCGGTAAGCAATGCCCTTCAGCGAATAGCGCGAGGAAATGACTTCACCCTGCTCGGTGATCTTGATGCCTCCGCCGATGGTAGAAGCAGGCTGAGCCAGAATGCTGCGATTCAGCGGCATGCCGCCGCGACCCAACGATCCGCCGCGTCCGTGGAAAAATTTCAGCTTGATGCCGAACTCGCTGGCGACAGCCGTCAGCTCTTTCAGAGCAACCCGCAGTTCCCAGTTGGCTGTAACCGCGCCGCCGTCCTTGTTGCTGTCGGAGTAACCCAGCATAATTTCCTGAAGGTCGTTCCGGGCCGTAATGCTCTGACGATAAATCGGCAGTTTGAAAAGCCGTCTCATAATTTCCGGAGCGGCGTGCAGGTCCTCTATGGTCTCGAACAGCGGAACCGCCTGCAATGTACATTCTACGGTACCATCCGGAACTTGCCGGAACAGCCCGACTTCTTTGGCGAAGACCATGACTTCCATAATGTCACTGGCTCCTTCAGCCATACTGATCAGGTAGCTGGTAATGCAATCCTTGCCGTAATCCTGCTGTGCTTCCTTGACTACCCGGAATACATCCAGGCACTCTTTAGTACTTGGGCTGTAGTCCTGATATACCGACGAGATCGGTCTCGGTTCGCTCAGCAGCTTCGTGAGCAGCTCAATCTTCTCCTCTTCGGAAAGCGCTGCATAGTCCGGCGTAATGTTGCTCTTCTCCAGGACCTCTTTCATCGCATTCTCATGTTCCTGGCTGTGCTGACGGATATCCAGCGCCGCCGTATGGAAACCAAACAGCTCCACCTGGCGAATCAGCTTCTTGATATAAGTATCTGCTACATAGTCCGCAAAATGGAAGCGAAGACTGCGGTCAATAATGCTCAGGTCTTCGATAAACTCCGCTGGCGAAGCGTAGGACTCGGCTGTTCCTTTTTTACTGTCGTCCAGAACGTTCGCGATTTTCTCCATCATGTAAACCAGTTTGATACGGTATGGTTCCTTCGCATTGTTCCAAATATCCCTTTTTGTAACGGTTACATTTGCACGGTCCCGTTCAATGGAATCCTGAAGTTCCTTGGAAACTTCTACTATGGAAGTGCTGAAGCTCAAATACTGCATATATTCAACTAAAATGCGCTGATATTCCCGAATAGCCAGCTTGCGCTGCATACGAAGCGTCTGCGAAGTGATTTCGGCCGTCACAGATGGGTTACCGTCACGGTCGCCGCCGATCCATGAGCCGAATTTCAGGTACGTAGGCACGTGCCAGAGGTGTCCCGGATAATACTTGGTCAAGCAGCGTTCCAATTCCTGATAGACGTCAGGCAGAACGTGGAACAGCGTCTCATGGAAGTAATACATTCCGTTCCGGACCTCATCCAGTACCGTAGGCTTACGGGCTCTAAGCTCATCCGTCTGCCACAGCGTAATGACTTCGTTCAGCAGCTTCTCCCGAAGCTGTTCACGCTCGCGGAACGTAAGAGTCGGATTGTCCAGCAGCATGACATCTTCGGAAATCCGTTTATGAATATCCAGAATCGCTCTGCGCATAGCTTCCGTCGGATGGGCGGTCATTACCAGTTCCAAAGACAGGCTCTCAATAATGTCCTGAACTTCTTCGACCGTAAAGTTCCGCTCTTTCAGTTCCTTGATGGCCATCTCGATCGAATCGGGCTGAACACTTTCTCCAGCTGAGCGCTCATAGTCCCGTTTTCTGCGGATCCGATGATTTTGCTCGGCGATATTCACAAGCTGGAAGTAAATCGCAAAAGCACGAATCACCTGATGGCGAATATCCGGCTCAAGGGTTTCAACCATCTTTTTGAATTCTTCATACAATTCAGGCAAAAAAACAGAACGTAAAGATTTGCTTGTTTCACGGATCTTCTCAACGATATCTAAGAGTTCATTGCCCCCTTGATGGACAAGCACTTCCCCGAGTATGTTCCCCAAGAATCGCACGTCACGCCGCAGCAAGTTGTTTGAATTGCTTTTGTTCGCGGTTACCGTAAGTTCAGTCATGCTACTCCTCCCGTCTCTATCCCGTCTGTATTGCTTTCTCTTTGTTCATACTTTCTTAACATCATACAATAAATCACATCGAAAATCTGCACTTTTATTAAATAAAGCGCAGATTTTCGCGTAAAAACACGATGTAAAATATGTATTTTCATTCAGTCATGCCTAATTCCTGACATATGTTTTACCAGATGTTATGGATAATACGGTGCTTTTCATTCTAAATAAAATACCGCATTGAGTTTATTTATGCATAGCCCAGATGCTTCATCCACTATTTACCACATAAGTTAACTCTTTAAACAAATCATCTCGTTAATATTTAACATGAGGTTAATTCAACGGAAAATTTCTTTTGACCTTTTCATTACAGCAGTTGATTTGACTGTACTCTCTTGTTCATATAGATGTTAGTTCATTGATCAATATAGAACACACATATAAAGGAATCATGGGCATACCCAATATTAGATTGTTTTTAGCTCGCTTAGCTCGGCATAATAAAGATTTTTAAGAATGCAATTGTGTGGTTATTAACCCTCCATTTAAAAGGGCTAGAGGGGCAAATAAGGCGGTTATAGAGGCAATCAGGTAAAACCTCAGAGAGATACCTTATAATCGTGCATAACAGCCCGTTGAAGGCATCTCAAATTAAAAGCGGGCCTTAGGCTCGCCGCAGAGGTAGATGTTGACGTGCGTCCTGAGCGGGTTCCTTCAGTGAAGCCGACACGGACGGTCGCACCCACGCTGCGTAGGTTCTCTCCCACACAACCGCTCTAAACAAAAAAACGCCTTTCGGCGCTATGTTTTATGTATGGAGCGGGTGATGGGAATACTCAACATCTCGATTAAAAAAGCGGATCTTCGGCCCGACACAGAGGTAGATGTTGACGCGCGTCCTGATCGGGTTCCTTCAGTGTAGCCGGCACGGACGGTCGCACCCACGCTGCATGGTTTCTCTCCCACACAACCGCTCTAAACAAAAAAAAACGCCTTTCGGCGTTATGTTGTTATGTATGGAGCGGGTGATGGGAATACTCAACATCTCGATTAAATAAGCGTGCCTTCGGCCCGCCGCAGAGGTAGATGTTGACGCGCGTCCTGAGCGGGTTCCTTCAAATGAAGCCGGCACGGACGGTCGTACCCACGCTGCGTAGGTTCTCTCCCACACTATCGCTCTAAACAAAAAAACGCCTTTCGGCGTTATGTTGTTATGTATGGAGCGGGTGATGGGAATCGAACCCACGCTATCAGCTTGGAAGGCTGAAGTTCTACCATTGAACTACACCCGCAGATCTTCGTGCAAGCCTTGAAACAATCATGACTTGCACGAAGCTGTGCATGCGTATCGGGATGACACGATTCGAACATGCGACCCCCTGGTCCCAAACCAGGTGCTCTACCAAGCTGAGCTACATCCCGATATCTATTGTAAAACAGTTAAATGGCGCGCCCTAAGAGATTCGAACTCCTGACCTTTTGATTCGTAGTCAAACGCTCTATCCAGCTGAGCTAAGGGCGCATATGGAGCGGACGACGGGAATCGAACCCGCGACCCTCGCCTTGGCAAGGCGATGCTCTACCGCTGAGCCACGTCCGCATTAAACAAATGGTGCGCGTGGAGGGACTTGAACCCCCACGTCAAAGACGCTAGATCCTAAGTCTAGTGCGTCTGCCAATTCCGCCACACGCGCAAAACCTGTAAATAAACTGGTGAGCCATGAAGGACTCGAACCTTCGACACCCTGATTAAAAGTCAGGTGCTCTACCAACTGAGCTAATGGCTCTCACTGGCTGGGGATATAGGATTCGAACCTATGCATGACGGAGTCAAAGTCCGTTGCCTTACCGCTTGGCTAATCCCCAAAGTTACGAATAACTATAGTCTGCCCAATTTTAAGTATTTCATATCATGAATGGTGGAGGCTGAGGGGATCGAACCCCCGACCCTCTGCTTGTAAGGCAGATGCTCTCCCAGCTGAGCTAAGCCTCCATGCAAACTATGTATTCTTTAAAACACACGATGACCCGTCCGGATCTTTCCTTCGTTTAAAGGCAGCAAAGCTTGTCCCAACGAAAGTACATCCGACGAACCTTATGTGGAACAAAATAAGAAAGTGACCCGTATGGGATTCGAACCCATGTTACCTCCGTGAAAGGGAGGTGTCTTAACCCCTTGACCAACGGGCCACAAATATGGAGCTCTCAACCGGGATCGAACCGGTGACCTCATCCTTACCATGGATGCACTCTACCTACTGAGCTATGAGAGCAAATGGCTCCCCGAACAGGACTCGAACCTGTGACAACTCGATTAACAGTCGAGTGCTCTACCAACTGAGCTATCAGGGAATATACCGCTTGGCAACGTCCTACTCTCCCAGGACCCTTCGGTCCAAGTACCATCGGCGCTGGAGGGCTTAACGGTCGTGTTCGGGATGGGTACGCGTGG
>NZ_JBEPLV010000011.1:0-64119 GCF_040545415.1 Paenibacillus favisporus
GATTGATTTAATCTCAATCGCTCCGGTCATACGACCATCGCGTTTATACTCACTCGTTGTTCAGTTTTCAAAGATCAAACTTCGTTTCGTTACCGGAAGCTCATCGCCTCAGCAACTTTTATAGTATATCATGTTCGGCTCAACTTAGCAAGCTCTTTTTTTAAATCTTTTAATCAGATTTAATATGAAAGGTTGTGATTTGATTCAAGTTACAACCAAATCATTGGCCGGAATATTAATATAACACGCATTGTTGTATTATGCAAGTCTTTTTCTGAAATTATAATTTAATTGTATATATAGGGTGCCGACCGTTTCGCCTAATTTATGCATTTCATAGCTGCGGCACCTGCTGATAAGTCAGTGGCCTTTCTTCTTCCTTGGCCAAAGCGTATAACTGAAACTTATAACGAAATCAATGCCAACAATCCATGCCCAAAGTAATGGAACTTGCTTAAGCGCTTCTGTACGCTCGTGGTCATTAACGACTACAATCATGAGAAAGATCAGAATCGAACCGATGACCCAAGCCAGCGCATGTCTGAACCACCCTTGCCGCTCTCGTCTCGCATGTGCCTTCCCGTATTTGGGTGCCTTTTGGGGCTTAGCCCCTCCTCCAAAACGATAGGCGAACCGCTCGTCGGCCCAATGAATCATCCGGTGGCCAAAAGCAATGGTTACACCGATGTACACTGCAGCCAGCCCATGCATAAATTCCGCCTCGGCTCCGCCGCGCAGATCCATAATCGTAAGAATGATCAAGAGAAGGTCAACTACTGGAGTCATCAACAGCAGCGCGGCACCGCCCTTTTTCCATCCTGCCAAATACCGAACACTAAGCCCGGCTAACACTAAGACCCAGAAGGCTATTTCGCACCCTACAATCCATATACCGATCAAACCTATCCCACTCCTTATTTAATACAAATGTGTTAAAATCAATTTACCACAGTCGTACTAAATAAATCAAGCACGTGGTATAATGGAGACATGCCTAAAATTGTTGATCATGAACTCCAGAAAGCCAAAGTGGCCGAGGCCACCTGGCGCGTCATTCAGAAGCACGGTATCGAGCAAGCTTCCGTCCGAAACATTGCGGAAGAGGCGGGGATCTCCGTAGGTTCGATGCGGCATTATTTTTCAACCCAATCCGAGCTCCTGTCCTATTCCATGAAACGGGTATCCGAACGGGTATCGCAGCGAATATACGAT
Organism: Paenibacillus favisporus; assembly: GCF_040545415.1. Lineage (NCBI taxonomy): Bacteria > Bacillati > Bacillota > Bacilli > Caryophanales > Paenibacillaceae > Paenibacillus > Paenibacillus favisporus. The sequence goes on from NZ_JBEPLV010000011.1 coordinate 1,213, forward strand.
ACGGTCTTCTCCGGTGACCTGATGCAGGACATCCCTTCTCTTCTGCATGAGGTTCTCCCTACCGACAACGAAAAGCGGCTGGAAATGGAGGTGTGGTTTTCTTTTGTCGTCAAGTCGCTGTCGGATGATTCCTTGCGTACGCTGCGCCATCAGGTGGACGACGAGCTGCGGTCGATTTTCGTTACCGTATTCAACGGCTTATCGGAAAGCCAGCTCCTGCTTCCAGGTCTGGATTTTGCCATCGAAGTGGAACGCTTCTACGCTGTCCTCGACGGCCTGGCCATCCATGCCGTGATGCGTCCGGAGCGTGTGACCCCTGAGGTCATGGTCGCGGTCATCAAGCGGCATTTGTTATCCTTATGCCGGCCGGATGCCCAATCCATGGCACAGAGGCCTGACTCAAACGCAAAAAAGGAACAGCCGCGTGATACATGATCACGACAGCTGTTCCTTTTATTTATTTTTCCTAAAAACCTGAAAACTACTCCTGACGATTCCGCATATGCGGGAAGAGCAGCACGTCACGGATCGACGGAGAATCCGTCAGCAGCATCACCAGACGGTCGATGCCGATGCCCAGACCACCGGTCGGCGGCATGCCGTACTCCAGCGCTGTGAGGAAATCCTCATCCATTTCATGCGCTTCGTCATTGCCCTGCTCACGTTCCTTCAGCTGTGCTTCAAAACGCTGGCGCTGATCGATTGGGTCGTTCAGCTCGCTGAACGCATTGGCATGCTCACGGGCAACGATAAAGAGCTCAAAACGGTCGGTAAACCGCGGATCCTGCTCGTTTTTCTTCGCAAGCGGCGAAATTTCCACCGGATGCCCGGTCACAAACGTCGGCTGAATCAGCGTTTCCTCAACAAATTCCTCGAAGAACGCGTTCAGGATATGACCGAATGTCATGTGCGGCTCGACTTTGACGTTATGCTCTTTGGCCAGACGGTGAGCTTCCTCATCCGTCATATGCACGCCGAAGTCCACGCCTTTGACTTCCTTGACCGCATCCACCATGGATACCCGGCGCCAAGGCGGAGTCAGGTCGACTTGATGCCCTTGATAGTTGATGACTTTGGTGCCGAGCACTTCCTGCGCTATATGCGCGATCATGTTCTCGGTCAGGTTCATGATGTCTTGGTAATCGGCATAAGCCTCATACAGCTCGATCATCGTAAATTCCGGATTGTGGCGGGTGGAGATCCCCTCGTTACGATATACGCGTCCGATTTCGTATACCTTCTCCAGACCGCCCACAATCAGGCGCTTCAAGTGAAGCTCGATGGCAATCCGCATGTACAGCTGCATGTCCAGCGCGTTATGATGCGTAATAAACGGCTTGGCCGCGGCTCCGCCGGCAATCGCATGCAGTGTCGGAGTTTCGACTTCCAGGTAGCCTTGTGAATCCAGGTAACGGCGCATCGATTGAATAATCCGCGAGCGGGCAATAAACGTCTGCTGTACTTCCGGATTGATGATCAAATCCACATAACGCTGACGGTAACGAAGCTCCACGTCCTTGAGGCCATGGTATTTATCAGGCAATGGGTAAAGGGATTTCGACAGAACCTCCACCTCGCTGGCCTTGATCGTCGTTTCCCCGGTCTTCGTCTTGAACATCGTTCCGGCGATGCCGACGATATCACCCAGGTCCAGCAGGCGGAACGCCTCAAACGCATGCTCAGGCACGGAATCCTGGCGCACATAGATCTGGATTTTGCCGCTGAGATCCTGAATATGAGCAAAAATAGCCTTACCCATGCCACGCTTGGCCATAATCCGTCCGGCAACGCGAACTTCGGCGTGCTGCTCGTCCAGTTCTTCTTTTGTCATGCCGTCGTATTTACTCAGCAGATCGCCGGCCATGCTGGTTCTGTCGTATTTTTTGCCAAAAGGATCGATCCCCAGTGCACGCAGCTCGTCCAGCTTGCCCCGGCGGATTTTCAGCATCTCGCTTAATTCAATTTCCTGTTCCTGGTTGTTCACTTCTTCTGACATGGTCAGTCTTCATCTCCTTCATTTCACTGCTATACCTCTCCCGCTTGTCCAAGCGGCATGCCGTCTGCCATCTATATCCGAAAATAACCCCACCAAGTGGGGCCTTTCCTTTGCCTCGACGTTAGCTCAAGTGTTACATTCCACAATCTTGAAAAAAAGCTTCCTCAAGGAAGCTTTCTTTCAATCCTAAAGCATGGATATTACTTTTTGATATCGATGATTTTATATTGAATGACGCCCGCAGGAACGTTCACATCCACGACGGTTCCTTTTTGCTTGCCGATGATTGCTTTGCCGACCGGGCTTTCATTGGAAATTTTATTGTTCAGCGGATCGGATTCGGCACTACCGACGATTGTATATTCCATCGTATCGCCGAATTCCAGGTCCTGCACCGTTACCGTAGCACCTACGCCTACAATGTCCGTGTTGATCTCATCATTATTGATGATCCGGGCATTGCGCAGCATTTTTTCCAAAGTAATGATTCGGCCTTCAATAAAAGCCTGCTCGTTCTTGGCGTCTTCGTATTCGGAGTTCTCACTGATATCACCGTAGCCGATGGCAACCTTGATCCGCTCCGCGACTTCGCGGCGCTTCACCGATTTCAGGTTCTCGAGTTCGTCTTCCAGCTTCTTAAGTCCGTCCTGTGTAAGAATGACTTCTTTATCGCTCATCTTAACCGATTCTCCTGTCATGTAAATAAATTAAAAAACATCCTGCTTCCATAGAATGAACTAAAGAAACTTACGTTCTTGCTCCGTGGTCAGGAGATGGCAATGCTTACTTTAGTTCAATCTATATATATGCAAAACTATATGCAAAATTTGAAGGATCAGAACATCCTCCTGCTGCTTGTTAAACGAAGAGTCGAATTTATACTGCAAAATTATATGGTAACCGTTTCAAAATGTCAATGACAGGGGTGCAGCCGCGGCCGCCCATCTTATTGGGCCACCGCTTCCACACCTATTTCCTCGGTCTCCATTTCGGCACGCTGGTTCAGGTTCGCCACAAAATCCTCCAATATTCCGACCATTTCGTCGCGCTTCGTACCTTCCATAATCTCATCCTTGATCCGCGCGGACCCTTTGAGACCTTTCAGGTACCATGCCAGGTGCTTGCGCATTTCGCGTACCGCCACGAACTCGCCTCTCAGCGCGATCAGACGGTCCATATGAAGAATCGCGATGCGAATTTTCTCTTCAGCCGCAGGCTCCGGAAGCAGCTCACCGCTCTTGAGGTACTCAATCGTACGATACAGCATCCACGGATTTCCCAAAGCGCCGCGTCCGATCATAACCCCGTCACATCCGGTTTCGTCGAGCATGCGCCGCGCGTCTTCAGGAGTAACCACGTCACCGTTACCGATGACCGGGATCGATACCGACTCTTTAACTTGCTTTATAATGCTCCAATCGGCATGTCCCGTATACAGCTGTTCCCGGGTTCTGCCGTGCAGGCTGACTGCCTGGCCTCCGGCGCGTTCCACCGCCTGGGCGTTCTCCACCGCGTAAATGTGGTCGCTGTCCCATCCGGTTCGCATTTTCACGGTCACTGGTTTATCGACTGCATCCACGACCGCGGAGACCATTTCATAAATTTTCTGGGGATCGAGCAGCCAGCGTGCACCGGCATCGATTTTGGTCACTTTCGGAGCCGGACAGCCCATATTGATATCAATAATATCGGCGTTGGTCTGTTGGTCCACAACTTTGGCTGCCTCCACCAGGGAATTCCGGTCTCCTCCGAAAATCTGCAGGCTGAGCGGCTTCTCGCGCTCATCTACATATAGCATTTCCCGCGTGCGCTGATTGCCGTGAACGATCGCCTTGCCGCTGACCATTTCTGCGCAGACCAGACCCGTTCCGAATTCCTTGGCGATAAGACGGAACGCAGGATTACACACGCCCGCCATCGGTGCCAGCACGACTTGGTTCTTCATTTCAATATCGCCAATCTTCAGCATCGCATCATTTCCCCCCTTATTATTCATTGTATATACATAAGCAGTATTCCTGCTTCTCAAAAGTCTAACCGTTCCTCAGTTCCTGAACAGATACACCCAGTGCTTCCGCTACTTTGATCAAAACCTGTTCTTCTGCACGACGGTTTCCCCGTTCGATGGCCCCCAGCACCGCAAGCGATATGCCGCTCTTGGCTGCGAGCTCCTGCTGCGTGTAGCCTTTTAGCTTCCGGAAGGCGCGGACGCGCTTCGCCAGCTGCATGTTTTCCAAAGCTGCAGACCTTCCTTTCCATCCAGCTTATCCAGAGCTGTCTCTACGATTGTATATAAGCCGGAAGGCTCGTCGGGAGGAACGATATCGGATAAGGGAACCAGCACGAAGGCGCGCTCCTCCATCCGGGGATGCGGCAGCACCAGTTCTTCCGTGTTCTCCCTGCGGCCCTCCATCCAGATTAAATCCAAATCGACGGTCCGGGGCCCCCAATGGATCTCCCGAATGCGCCCAAGCCCGTTCTCAATCCCCTGCATCACGTGCAGCAGTTCATGGGAATCCAAACTTGTGCGGACGCACACGGCCATATTTAAAAAGAGGGGCTGGTCCACATAACCCACAGGCTCCGTCTCATAAAGATGGGAACAGCGGGCTACCGTAATGCGGGGATCTTCATCCAGGCGCCGGATGGCTTCCATTAGCGTATGCTCGCGGTCACCCAAATTTGCCCCTAAAGCAATATAAGCCTCTGATAGCTCAGAGGTGAAATGTGCATTCATGGTGGAGTCTCACTTTCTTGTTCTATGCAGCTCCACAGTAACACCCTGAAAGTGGATGTCAAATGGAGGATGCGGTTTGGTCACTTTGACCGTCAGTGCATTGATACTAGTATAAGTGTCCAGTACAACAGATGCAATACGTTCGGCTAAAGCTTCAATCAGGCGAAAAGACTCGGTTTCTACCACGTTTTTGACCGTTTCGTGGACTTCGGCATAATTTACCGTTTGGGTGAGATCGTCGTTCTCTCCGGCTGCGCGCAAATCCAGCTCCATGTCCAGATCGACGTAGAAGCGCTGGCCGAGCTTCCGCTCTTCCTCGAACACGCCGTGATACCCGTAATACTCCATGCGGTGAATGACCATTCTATCCATTTTCTACTCCGCCTCCCCAATAATCAACATCGTAACAAACGATCCTGTATATAAAACCGTTATTCCCGACTCACAACCGCTGAAGTGTATATCATCGCATCGCACATTTTGACGGTTCGTTTGATCGATTTCACATCGTGCACCCTCACTAGCTGGCAGCCCTGGGCGATTCCGAATGCCACCGTGGCCGCGGTGCCCTCGACCAGATCATCCACCGGCAGATCCAGCACGCTGCGGATGAACTTTTTGCGGGACGTGGCCAGCAGCACGGGATATCCGATCTGGTTCAGACGGTCCAGCTGGGTCATCAGCTTCAAGTTGTGCTCTCCGTTTTTGGCAAAACCGATCCCGGGGTCCAAAATAATATGTTCCGGACGAACTCCGGCCGCCAAGGCGAGGCGCACGCTCTCTTTCAGGTCAGCGACGACGTCCTCCACAAAATCGGTGTAGTCCATGTCTTGCCGGTTATGCATCAGAATAATCGGACAGCCCAGCTCGGCTGCCACCTTCAGCATATCCGGATCGCCTTTGCCTCCCCAAATATCGTTGATGATATGGGCACCGGCCAGAATGGCCTGGCGAGCCACTTCCGCCTTGTACGTATCGATCGAGATCGGAATGTGCGGGGCCGCTTTATGGATCGCTTCAATCACGGGAATCACGCGGGCCAATTCCTCTTCCTGGGATACCGGCGTATATCCCGGCCGGGTTGATTCTCCTCCGATATCGATCAGGTCGGCGCCGTCCAGCATCATTTTGAGTGCATGGCGTACAGCCGTGTCCGGATCCACATACCGGCCGCCGTCGGAGAAGGAATCAGGCGTTACATTTAAAATGCCCATCACCTGGGTAGACTGTCCGAGCCTCAGCACGGCTTGACCCATCGTAAAGTTACGTTCGTAGATTGTCGTTTTCACTGTCAAATCCCTGCTTTCTGTCGGTACAAATTGAGCAGCCTGCGGGTGATCGGGCCGGCCGCGCCGTTCCCCACCGTTCTGCCCGTTCCCTGCCTGTCCAGCAGGAGCGTAACGGGCACAAGCTCCTGGATGGAGCTGGTCACGAACACCTCATCTGCGGCCAGCAGATCTTCCCATGTGTACAGGCCTTCCGCGCAGCGGATGCCGGCCGCGCCGGCGAGCTCAAGCACAACCTGGCGCGTAATGCCAGGCAGCAGCCCGGTGGATGCATCAGGTGTATAGAGTTCCCCTTCTTTCACTAAAAACACGTTGCTGACGACGCCTTCGCTGACATGTCCGCGCTCATCGAGCATCAGACCTTCCGCCTGGCGGGAACGCGGATCACCCAGAGCCGCCAGCTCCCTTTTCGCCAAAATGTTGTTCATGTAATGGAGCGACTTCAAGCGGATCGGAGCTTCGGGAGAGTTGCGCCGCGTGTCCAGCAGCTGCAGGGCTTTTCCTTGGGTGTAGAGGTTCTCAGGCACCTCGGGCAGCGCCTTCACAAGCAGAACATGATTGGGACGGCTGTACTCCTCCCCGGGAAGCCCGAGAACATCAACGCCAGCGCTGACGGTATAACGGATGTATGCCTCCTCAAGGCCGTTCGCCTTCATCAAGGCTTCAATCCAGCCGGGCATGGACGCGAGGGCATCCTCCGGTGAAAAGGGAATGCCCAGCATCCGGCAGCCCTCTGCCATCCGCTTCAAGTGCCTCTCCAGCAAAAAGGGCCGGCCGCGGTATGTCCGCAGCGTCTCGAACAGCCCCATTCCGTATAAAAAGCCGTGATCCATTACAGGTACCACGGCGTCGGCGGCATCCACGATCCCGCCGTTCAATCCTATCTTCTTCATGCTTTGGCGCCTGCGGTCTGCTTCAGGAAATTACGCAGTATTTGATGCCCGTAATCGGTGATGATCGACTCCGGATGGAACTGGACGCCTTCAATCGGATACTCCTTATGACGCAGTCCCATAATCTCACCTTCCTCGGTTTCTGCGGTGATCTCCAGGCAGTCCGGCAGACTGTCCCGCTCCACCAGCAGCGAGTGGTATCTTGTCGCCGTAAATGGCGAAGGAAGACCCTCGAACACGGAGGTGCCGTGATGGTGGATCGGCGATGTTTTTCCGTGCATCAGCCGTTCAGCGCGGATGACATTGCCACCGAATGCCTGCCCAATGGCCTGGTGACCCAAGCATACGCCGAAAATCGGGATTTTGCCTTTAAAATTCGCAATCGTCTCCAAGCTGATTCCCGCCTCGTTCGGCGTGCAGGGACCCGGGGAAATCAAAATATGGTCGGGTGCAAGCTCCTCAATGCCGGATACGGTAATTTCATCGTTGCGGTATACCTTCACTTCCTGTCCGAGTTCCCCCAAATACTGCACCAGATTGTACGTAAAAGAGTCATAATTGTCGATAACCAAAATCATATGCTCATCCCCTTATCCCAGATTTGGCGGCGGATTCCTCTTCGCTTGCGAGAACCGCCAGGATCATGCCTTTAGCCTTGTTTTGGCATTCCCGGTATTCCCGGTAAGGGTCGGAATCGATGACGATTCCCGCCCCGGCCTGGATATATCCCGTACCGTCCAGGACGGCCATCGTTCTTATGATAATATTTAATTCCATATTGCCGTTGTAGTCAATCCAGCCGATCGAGCCGGTGTAAGGACCGCGCCTAACCGGTTCCAGCTCCTCGATGATTTCCATCGTCCTCACTTTGGGTGCGCCCGTGATGGTTCCTCCCGGGAAAAAAGCCGCGATCACGTCGTATACGCCTTTGCCCGGAGCGAGCCGGCCTTCCACCTGAGAAACGAGATGCATCACATGGGAGTAATGCTCGACCGTCATCAGCTCCGGAACGTGCACCGAGCCGTACGCCGCCACCTTCCCCAGATCGTTGCGTTCGAGATCCACCAGCATGATATGCTCGGCTCTCTCCTTCTCGCTGCCCAGCAGTTCGGCCGCCATGGCCGCATCCTCCTGCGGGGTCAGCCCCCGGCGCCTCGTGCCGGCGATCGGGCGGGTGCTGATCCGCTCCCCCTGAAGCTTCACCAACAGTTCCGGGGAGCCGCTGACCAGCGTGAATCCCGGCGAGCGCAGAAGACCCATGTAAGGGGAAGGATTCAGCAGGCGGAGCCATTCATAGGCCTGCTCCGGCGGCGAATGCAGGTCCAGCTCCTGACGGAGCGACAGATTCACCTGGAAGACGTCCCCTTCGCGAATATACTGCTGGATGGCCCGCACAGCCTGTTCGAAGGATTCCTGCGGGAATCCGGTACGCAGCTGCGGCCACTCCATCCGGGGGGACAGCTCCTCCGCCTGCTTTCGCCGCCGGTCCGCTTCGGCCTGGATCCCGTCGTCCAGGTTCACCATGGACAGCCACAACGACTGCATGGACCGGGCACGCTCGGCAGCCTCCTCGTAAAGCACACCCATCCTCTGCCCGATCAGATCCCTGTCCAGCCCTTCTGCATCAAAATGCACATGGACCGTGCAGTACACCTTCCGGCTGTCTGCATCATGCAACCACAACTCTTCCATCCGCATCCACAAATAATCCGGGAATGCCGGAAGATCGGCTGCGGTGGACGGCAGATTTTCAAGGGAACGAACGATGTCATACCCTAGAAAGCCAACGCATCCTCCAAGAAGGGGTGGCAATTCTGGATCCGGCTGCTGGGGAGCCCGGTACGGCGCCATCCACTGCTGCAGCACCTGCAGCGGACTTCCGTCCACCTTCTCAGTCGCCCCGCTCAGCAGGTGCGTCACGACGCCACCGTGATCTTTTCCGTGAAGAACCGACACCGGTCGCAGCCCCAGGTAGGTATACCGCCCCTCCTTACCGCTCTCGAGTACGAAGGAATAGGGCGAAGCCTGTTCCCAGGCCGACGTCCAAGCCGCCGGGAGCTCCCCTTCTTCCTGCCGGTCCCATCCTCCGGACGACAGCACATATGGAAACATCGTCATGCCCTCTGCGGCCCAAGTCATCCATTGATCCAAGGTGATCAAACCGCTCTCGTTTCTCTTCATTTTCTGATCCCCTTTTAGTAACAAGACCCGTCTATTGGTTGTCAGTATACTTGGAGTCGGCAGGTTTGAAAAGTCTTTTTCCAAAAAGATGCCTGATTTGGCTGCCAATGAGCGGCTGCATGAACAAAAAAAACCTGCAGCCGGATAGACCGGCAGCAGGGGCGAGAGTTTTTACAATGTATAAGACGCTAATTACGCCTCAAAGTTATACAGCGGTGTGCTCAAATAACGTTCGCCGTTACTTGGGATGACTACCACGACACGTTTGCCTTTACCGAGCTCTTTGGCCACCTTAAGTGCGGCGAACACGGCAGCGCCGGAAGAAATACCGGACAGGACGCCTTCTTCTTTGGCGACACGGCGTGCCGTTTCAAAGGCTTCGTCGTTCTCCACGTGAATGATTTCATCGTAGATGTCACGGTTGAGGATATCCGGAATGAAGTTGGCGCCCAGACCTTGAATTTTGTGCGGTCCTGGTTTGCCTCCTGCCAGAATTGGAGAAGCCGCAGGCTCAACAGCCACGATCTTGATGTCAGGGAAGCGGTTCTTCAGCACTTCGCCGGCACCGGAAATCGTTCCGCCCGTTCCGATTCCTGCCACGAAGGCGTCGAGGGAGCCGCCGATGGATTCAATCGCTTCCACAATTTCCGGACCCGTCGTTTCGCGGTGAATCTTCACGTTGGCCGGGTTTTTGAACTGCTCAGCCATGAAGTAATCCGGATTTTCCTTCACGATTTCTTCGGCTTTCTTAACGGCACCGTTCATGCCTTCAGCTCCCGGCGTCAGAACCAATTCTGCACCGTAGGCGCGAAGCAGGTTGCGGCGCTCAAGGCTCATCGTTTCAGGCATGACGATCACAGCTTTGTAGCCTTTGGCTGCAGCTACCATAGCCAGACCGATACCGGTGTTGCCGCTTGTCGCTTCCACAATCGTACCCCCAGGCTTCAGAAGGCCGTCCTTCTCCGCTTGTTCGACGATGCTGATCGCAATCCGGTCCTTAACGCTGGAGCCCGGATTTTGATATTCCAGCTTCAAGTAAATTTCCGCGCTGTCTTCCGGTGCAAGCCGGTTCAGCCGGACAAGGGGTGTTCCTCCGATTAATTCCGTTACGTTGTTGACGACCTTAGCCATAGGTAAATCCTCCCTGTATATAATGAATTTGATGAATAACTGCTGTATACAAAATTCTAGAAAGAGAATCTGGCTGGCTTGGATCAAACTATATCCGAGTAAATAAGTAGGTATTTATACCTTCATCTTATCAACCTTCCACCTCAATGTCAATATGAACCCGGACGTAAGGCCTGGTTGTAAACAAAGAAAACATCCTGAAAACGTATGTAAGCCAGGGCTCATCATCTTGCCTGCCGCTTCTGTCGTTTCAGGATGCTTTGGATGGCGATATTTTGATCAAAATCTTGGCGTCATATTTGTTTCTCAACTGTTCTTCCAGCTGCGAAAGGGGAACAGCCTCGCTTAAGGCCAGCTGTTTGCGGGCCTCCCGAATGATCTCCTCGCTGCTCTTGGTACTGCCGTTCACCACGCTGATCAGCTGGACGACCGCATATCCGTCATTTAGCCGTACCGGACCCGCTGCGTCCCCTGGCTTCAGGGTTGAGGCTGTCTGCAGTACTTCCGGAGCAATAAAAGGATCATCCTCTTCCACCGTCCCCAGGTCACCGCCTTGATCGCGTGTAAATTCATCCAGGGAGTACGCTGCTGCCAGCGTGCCGAAATCCTCTCCCTGCTGCAGGCGGTCAAGCACCCGATTCGCCTCATCTTCCGTATCCGTCTGAATCCAGGCAAGATGATAAGCCTTCTTGGCTGCAAACTCCTCTTGATGCTGATCGATATAACGCTGTACCTCCGCATCCGTGATGCGAATTCCTGCGGTTGCGATCTTTTGCAGTGTGAGACGGTACTCGGTTTCCGCCCGGATTTCCTCGGGAGTCAGGTTAAGCTGGTCGGCCATCTCCCGATAATAATCGTCCGGGGAAGCGTAACCCTGCATTTCCCGGTTAATCTCCTCCGTCACTTCCTCCGGGGTCACCTTAATATTCAGGGACTGGGCCTCCGCATATACCGCCTTGTGATTCAGCATCTGCGTCAATGCTTCCTCCCCGTGCGTCCGTTTCAGCTCCTCGACCCAATCGCTTTCCGTAATGGTGCTGCCGTTAAAAGACGCCACCGCATCCGCCCCTTGCTTGTCTTCAGCCGGTGTCGGCTCATCTGCCGGTTTAAGTCCACGGATGACAATCAGACTCCCCATAAACAACACGCCCGCTGCCAAAATAATGACCGCGGCCCACAGCCCCTTCTCCTGTCTGGTTATCATATCATCGAACCCGCCCCTTACTTCATGGCTTGTTCAAGAATTTGCTGCAGTTGTTCCCTGTCAAAATCATACGCTTCATTGCAGAAATGGCACACCACTTCTGCCTGTCCATCTTCCTCGATCAAACGCTCCAGTTCCGCTTGGCCCAGGCTGACCAACGTTTGCTCTACCCGGTCACGAGAGCACTGACAGCGAAACATGATGTCCATCTCTTCGAGAACCTCTACATCGGGAAGCAGCTGCTTCAGCATATCTTCCAGCTCCAGCCCTTGGTCCAGCAGGGTGGTTACCGGCGGAATCGCGCTTACCGCCTGCTCAATCGCCGTGATTTCCTCATCGGAAAGGCCCGGAAGCAGCTGAATAATAAAGCCGCCGGCCACGAGCACGGAGTTGTCGGGAGCGACGAGTACGCCCAGGCCAACCGCAGTAGGGGTTTGCTCCGATACGGCAAAATAATACGTAAAGTCCTCTCCGAGCTCTCCCGAAATAATCGGTACGCTTCCGCGGTAAGGCTCTTTGAGGCCGAGGTCTTTCGTTACGTGTAGGTATCCCTCACGGCCGACCGCGCCGGCTACGTCGAGTTTTCCCTGGCTGTTGCTGGGCAAGTGGACATGCGGATTAGTGACGTATCCCGTCACTTCGCCAAAGGAGTTGGCTTCCACGACGATTTGTCCAATCGGTCCGTCGCCCTTGACTTGAATGCTGAGCTTTTCCTTGCCCTTCAGCATGGCGCCCATCATACCAGCGGCTGTCAGCGTGCGTCCCAGCGCCGCTGTGGCGGTAGGCCACGTATCATGCCTTCTGCGAAGCTCCTCCACGAGAGCCGTCGTTCTCACCGCGAAAGCCCGGACCCGTCCATTCATGGCCGTGCCCCGGATGAGGCGGTCCTGTTTGTTTTCCATTATGTGTACTGCCTCCTTTATTGGATGAGCCGGGAAGGCTCTGCCATTATCTATCTATTTTACCGCAAAACAGGCCTTTTTGGTGATCCGGTTGATCTTTCTGGCAATTCAGCGGTTGCGCTCATAAATAATCCGGAGGCCGTCGAGCGTCAGCAGCGGATTCACTTCCTGGATGACCTTCGTTTCGCTGGCGATCAGATCCGCCAGTCCGCCCGTTGCGACCACTTTCAGGGAGGGCACCTGCATCTCGCCGCGAATCCGCTCTACAATGCCGTCAACCTGCCCGGCGTATCCGAAAATAATGCCTGCCTGCATCGCATGAACTGTATTTCGTCCGATGACCTTTTTGGGCTTTTCCAGCTCAATCCGCGGCAGCTTCGATGCGCGCTGATACAGCGCTTCGGTCGCAATGCCGATGCCCGGCACGATCAGGCCGCCGAGATAGGCGCCTTTGGCATCAATGCAGTCAAATGTGGTAGCCGTGCCAAAGTCGATCACGACGAGCGGGCCCTGGTACTTCTCCACGGCGGCAACGGCGTTGGCGATCCGGTCAGCCCCGACCTCGCGCGGATTTTCGTAACGCAGATTGAGTCCGGTTTTAATCCCCGGCCCCACGATGAGCGGCGAATGGTGGATATATTTTTGGCACATCTCCTCAATGACATGGACCATAGGCGGTACCACTGAAGAAATGATCACGCCCTCAATGTCGCTGACCGGGATCCCGGACATCTGAAACATGTTCCGGAACATAATGCCGTACTCGTCCGGTGTGGAATGATTAACCGTGCTGAGACGGAAATGATGCAATAGCTCCCGGTTTCTGTATATCCCCAGGACGATGTTCGTATTCCCGATGTCGATCACCAGAATCACGGGGGCTATCCCTCCTTCACCGCATTGAGATCGAGGCTGATGTCCAGGCTGTCGAAGGAATACGTCAGTCTGCCGACCGAAATGACGTCGACGCCGCAGGCCGCGATCCCCTTCACAGTTTTCAAAGACACGTTGCCGGAGGCCTCCACGGTTACATGCGGGGACTTGGCCTTAATGCGCCGAACGGCCTCTTTCATCAGATCCTGGCTCATGTTATCCAGCATGATGATGTCCGCACCGGCTTCCAGCGCTTCTTCGACCTGATCAAGCGATTCCGTCTCCACTTCGATGGTCATCGTATGAGGAATAAACGCCCGGGCACGCTCCACGGCCTGACGGATTCCGCCGGCGCCCTTAATATGGTTGTCCTTGATCATCACAGCATCATACAGCCCGAAGCGGTGGTTGGCTCCCCCACCGACGCGCACCGCGTATTTCTCCAGCATGCGGTGTCCCGGCGTCGTCTTCCGGGTATCGACCAAGCGGGTTGGCAAGCCCTCCAGCGCATCCACGAACGAACGTGTCCGGGTCGCAATGCCAGACAAGCGCTGCAGCAAATTCAAGGCCAGCCGCTCCCCCGTCAAAATCCGGTGCGTGCTGCCTTCTACGACAGCGAGTACCGTTCCCTTCTTTACGAAATCGCCTTCCGATACTTGAGGCGTGAACGTGAGCGCCGGGTCCACGACTTGAAACACGAGCTCCGATACGGGAAGTCCGGCTACCACGCCATCTTCCTTGGCATGGATGATTCCCTTGGATTCATGTCCTGCCGGAATGGTCGACAGCGTCGTCACATCTCCCGATCCGACGTCCTCTCTCAGCCACAGCCGGATGGACTCCACAAGACTTTCATCATATCCGTTAAACGTCATCGCTGATTTCCTCCACTATTTCTTGATCCCGCCGCTGCAGCAGATGCTTGCGCCAGCCTTCGTCATCCCGCAGGGGGAAGTCTTCGCGGTAATGCGCCCCACGGCTCTCTTCCCGGGACAATGCCGCGCTGGTCACCAGCAGACTGCTGGTCAGCATGTTGGCAAATTCAAATTCCTCACGCTTGCTCAGTCCGGACTGGAAAATCGGCAGCTGGCGCTTCAGTTCATCCAGCCCCTTCAGCAGCAGCGTCTTGTTCCGGCGCAATCCAACGTACCGCACCATCACCTTCTGAAGCTTGAGCCGGCGCTCTACAATGGCCTGCCTTGGCGATTCCAGGCGCCCCTCATCGACCCGGATATCTTGGGGTTCCCAGTCCAGCGGGGACAGTTCCCGCAGGCGGTTCACAATACGCCGTCCAAACACGATCGCTTCAGAGAGCGAGTTGCTGGCCAGTCGGTTGGCGCCGTGAACACCGGTCGAGGACACTTCGCCGCAGGCAAACAGCCGCTTGATACTGCTCTCGCCGTTCAGGTCCGTTTTGACGCCGCCCATCATATAATGCGCAGCCGGAGCCACCGGAATCCAGTCCGTCGACATATCCAATCCGTAAGACATGCACGTTTCGTAAATGGTCGGAAACCGATGCTTAAGCATATCCTCCGGCTCATGGGTAATATCCAAATAGACGAAGGTGGATTTCGTTTCTTCCATTTCGCTGAGGATCGCCCGGGCGACAATGTCGCGCGGCGCCAATTCGAGCAGCTCATGGTATTTTTCCATAAAACGTTCGCCTTTAATATTCCGCAGAACGGCGCCTTCGCCCCGAACGGCCTCGGAGATCAAAAACCTCGGAGCACCTGGATAACAAAGAGCGGTCGGGTGAAACTGAATAAACTCCATATCGCGAACCTCAGCCCCCGCCCGATAGGCAATCGCCACACCATCGGCCGTGGCCACTTCCGGATTGGTGGTGTACCGGTAGAGCTGTCCCGCGCCGCCGGAACAAAGCACAGTCGCGTTCGCCTGCACAAAGATCCGCTGCCCGTCGGGACGCTGAACCAGTGCTCCCTTGCACTCGCCGTTTTCTGTAATAACGTCTATTACAAAGTGATGCTCCCATACCTCAATATGATCATGCTCCGCCACTTTCTCGGCCAGCGCTCTGACAATTTCGTAGCCGGTCGCGTCCCCGTTGGCATGCAAAATCCGCCGGTGGCTGTGCGCGCCTTCCTGGGTCAGGGCAAGCTCCCCGTTTTCCAGGTCAAACGTTGTGCCGAGCCGGATCAGCTCCTTGACGCCCTCAGGGCCTTCATTGACCAAGAGGTCCACCGAGGAGGACGAACACAGCCCTGCCCCCGCCATCAGCGTATCCTGCCGGTGATACTGAGGGGAATCATCCTCCGAAATGACCGCGGCAATCCCCCCTTGTGCGTACCGGGTGTTGCTTTCGAGCAGTGCCTTTTTCGTGATCATGATGACGTGCCGGTCCTGGCTTGCCTGAATCGCCGTAAACAGTCCGGCTATACCAGAGCCGATGACGATGACATCCGTCTTGGTCCGGGGCAAAGTCTGCAGATCAAAGTCAACCAGATATTGTGGAATCATGTGCCTGTTCACCTGTCTTAAGAGAAAGAGTAGCGCATGCTACTGTACTTGTAACATGCGCTCTAAAGAAGTTCTGGCTTTATCTGCAACAACCGGCGGCACGTAAATTTGCGGCTTCATGGTTTCCAGACACTTCACCAGTTTTTTCAGATTGTTCACCTTCATGTTCGGGCATACCAAAAACTTGGTGGCGAAATGAAACTCCTTATCCGGGCTGTCGAGACGAAGCTGGTATCCGGTACCGTCTTCGGTTCCGACGATAAACTGTTTGCTGCTTGATTTTTTGCAGTATTCCAAAATCGCCGTGGTGCTGCCGACGAAATCGCCCATGGCTACGACCTCCGGACGGCATTCCGGGTGTACGACAAACTCGGCGTCGGGATATTTGGCTTTCATCTCCACAACGTCTTTTACCGTCAGCATATCATGCGTATTGCAGTAACCTTCCCAAATGATGAGCTTCTTGTCGGTATGCTGTTGCACATAGTGACCCAAATTTTTGTCCGGTACCCAGATGATCTCATCGGAATCGACCGATTGAATCACTTTTACCGCATTGGAAGAGGTACAGCAAATATCCGTTTCCGCCTTGATCTCTGCCGAAGAGTTGATATACGTAACCACTTTGGCGTTAGGATGCTGCGCTTTCAGTTTGCGGAGTCCGTCCACGTTGACCATATCGGCCATTGGACAGCCTGCACGCTCATCCGGAATCAGCACCGTTTTGTTCGGAGCCAGAATCTTAGCGCTTTCACCCATAAAATGAACGCCGCAGAAGACGATGACTTCCGCATCGGTTTGAGCCGCTTTCTGGGCAAGCAGGAAGGAATCGCCACGGAAATCCGCTACTTCCTGAATTTCATCCCTTTGATAATAATGCGCCAAAATAATGGCGTTTCTTTCCTTCTTCAGCTTAAGCAGCTTCTCCGTCAGTTCCCGCTTTTGTTCCTGCTTATGCTCCAGTGCCAGAGCTTCCACCAGTAACCCACTCCCTCTGAAATCCCATGATTTTACCCGGTTGATGGCTTCATAACCTCATAACATCATGAATAGTTTGTGAAAATTCTCCCAAAGTTGCCCGTTGCAACCTCGAGACCATCTTGTTTATCAACTAATTTACACAAGGTTCACGATACTGTCAATTGACTAAAATGATCTTTATATGCTATCTAGCCGAAAGAAAACAAAGCTTCCCGCTCGATTCCGTCCGATTAGGCCGCCTCACTTCTGTTTGGAGCGTGCAGCCGTCCCAATCGCTACTATGCCTCAAAAAAAAATTAACTGATGCCACAGAGTTAAGGCGGAACGCTATCGGCTTTTATGCTTTGAACACCCCAAATGGCCGCCGCTCTTAGTTCCTGGCAAACGACACAAAAAACCCGGGGACGGCTAACCGTCTCCGGGCTGTTGTTGCATTGGGATTAGGATCTGGATTCCGGCGGTGTTCCGCCGTTGCCCGAACCTGGATTCTCATTCGTTCCATCATTGTTATTTGGAATGTCGCCCGGCGTATCCGTGTTGATATCGCTTGGCGGGTCATTCGGCAAGTTGGATGGAACATCGTTCGGAATTTCTTCCGTTGGCAGGCTGGTATTATCCTTGCCCTGAATGCGTACTCGCACGTCACCGACGTTGTCGATGACAGGGGCGCCATGTTCGGAAGAACCTTCATCATTTCCGCTTCCGCCCTCTTTCGGGCCGTCTTCAGAAAGATAACCTTGCTCGATCAGTTCCTTGATCTGTTCAAGCTCGAGCGTCTCCTTCTCAAGCAGCGTGTTCGCGATGAGGTGTACCTCTTTCGAGTACTTGGTCAGCAGGTCTCTCGCCCGCTCGTAGCACTCGTTTGTCATGCGCTGCATTTCCTGGTCGATCTCATAAGCGATCGAATCACTGTAGTTCTGCTCGTGACCGAGGTCACGGCCCAGGAATACCTGACCTTGCGAGGACCCGAACTGAAGCGGTCCAAGCTTCTCGCTCATACCGTATTCCATAATCATGCTGCGGACGATGCCCGTAGCCTGCTGGAAGTCGCTGTATGCGCCTGTTCCGATTTCACCGATAAACAGTTCCTCGGAGACCCGGCCGCCCAGGAGACCCGTCACCTTATCAAGCAGCTCCTGCTTGGTTACAAGCATCCGGTCTTCCTTCGGCATCATGATGACATATCCGCCGGCGCGTCCGCGCGGAATGATCGTTACCTTGTGTACCATATCGGCATGCTCCAAGAAGTAGCCCACGATCGTGTGACCGGCTTCGTGGTAAGCGACAATCCGCTTCTCCCGGTCGCTGATCACACGGCTGCGCTTCTCGGTACCGACGATGACACGGTCAATCGCTTCATCAACCTCTCGCATGGAGATGTCTTTACGGTTACGGCGTGCAGCAAGCAGCGCCGCTTCGTTCATCAGGTTCTCCAGCTCGGCGCCGGTAAAGCCTGTCGTACGTTTAGCCACAACATCCAGCTTGACGTCTTTGGTCAGCGGCTTGTTGCGTGCGTGAACCTTCAGTACCGCCTCGCGGCCTTTCACGTCTGGACGATCGACCGTAATTTGACGGTCAAAACGGCCTGGACGCAGAAGCGCAGGGTCGAGGATGTCGGCACGGTTCGTTGCAGCCACGATGATGATGCCTTCGTTACCGCCAAAACCGTCCATCTCAACGAGGAGCTGGTTCAGCGTCTGCTCGCGTTCGTCATGCCCGCCGCCGAGTCCGGCACCGCGCTGACGACCTACGGCGTCAATCTCGTCAATGAAGATAATACATGGTGCGTTTTTCTTGGCGTTCTCGAACAAGTCACGCACACGGGATGCACCGACCCCGACGAACATTTCCACGAAGTCCGAACCGGAAATACTGAAGAACGGAACTCCGGCTTCACCCGCTACGGCGCGGGCGAGGAGGGTTTTACCTGTACCTGGAGGGCCTACAAGGAGAACCCCTTTAGGAATACGGGCACCTACTGCGGCAAATTTCCGCGGATCCTTCAGGAACTCAACGACTTCGACAAGCTCCTGCTTCTCTTCGTCAGCTCCCGCAACATCCTCAAAGGTAACCCTTTTCTTCTCTTCATTATATAGGCGGGCGCGGCTCTTGCCGAAGTTCATAACCTTGCCCCCGCCTCCCTGCGCTTGATTGAACAGGAAGAAGAAGAGAATAAACATAATAACCAAAGGAATCAGTGAAGAGAGCAGCGTCAGCCAGACGCTTTCGCCTTCCATCTTCTTCTGGGTGAATTTCATGCCGGTTTTGTCACTGGCAGCTACCAGCTCTTCGATTGCAGCATCTGTAGCCGGAGTGTAGGTCGAGAAATTCTCTGATTTAACGTCGGCCGGTTTATTCTTATATTTACCGGTTACCAGATAGGCGTAACCGTCGAATTGAACCGTAATTTCCGATACGTTACCAGCAGCGATTTGCTGGCGCAATTGATCGTATCTAGGGCTGTCAGCAGATTCACCGCTGTTGCTGACAAACTGGACTATGCCCACCACAACTAAAAAAAGAATCAAATAAAAACCAGAATTCCGGATGAACCGATTCATCCCCTACCTCCTCTCAAAACACTTTAATTATTTTACCATAGCCTGTCTGACCATCTCAAATAGAGGTGGTAAAGGCATGAGCGTGCTTAAGCTCATGGGCTTGAGTAGCGCAATTAGTGGGTATAGATTTCCGGTTTCAAGATCCCGATGTAGGGCAGGTTCCGGTAATGCTCAGCGTAATCCAGACCGTATCCGACAACAAACGCGTCAGGGAGTACGAATCCGGTATAATCCGCCTCGAGCTTCACTGTTCGGCGGGCAGGTTTGTCAAAGAGCGTAACCACGCACGTCGATTTGGCGTTGCGGCTCTTGAGCAGCTCAATCAGATGGCTCAGCGTGAGACCGCTGTCGATAATATCTTCGACAATCAGCACGTCACGTCCTTCAACTGGGACATCCAAATCCTTGATGATTTTGACAACGCCCGAAGACTTGGTCTGCGCCCCGTAACTGGATACGGCCATGAAATCGAGTTCCATAGGTACTGTCATATTTTTAACCAAATCCGCCATAAAAATAAACGCGCCTTTGAGTACACAAATCACAAGAGGGTTGCGACCCTCATATACCGAGCTCAGCTCGGCACCGAGTTCCTTAATTTTCTTCTGGATTTCTTCTTCGCTGATCAGAACTTCTTGAATATCGTTTTGCAACTGAGCGAACCTCCTACGTTATACTATGAAAGCCTAACAATGACCATTACAGTTACTCCGCATTCCCCGCATCCTCCAGGGAAAAGTGAAGCACCGTCGATGTATGCGCACCTACAGCGGCATGAATCGAACGCCGTACACCCGGGATCCATACGATGCTGCCTGAACCGTCAACAAGAACCGGTATGCGGGAGCGCATGGATGGAGGTATCTTCGCGTCAATGAAAATATCTTTTACCTTTTTGCTTCCGTTTAATCCCATGATTCTCATTGTGTCCCCAGGCTGTCTTGAACGGATCGTGAGTGGAAACTGCAGCTCATCGGCGTCAAAAACCGCTTGATGACCGTCTAACGCCATCTTGGACAATTGATTTACTTCAGGCGTATGCTCCGCCATTCTCAGGACTTTCCTTATTTCTTGCAACCACAACTCCGGGACGATTGCATCCAACCGATATGTATAGCTAATCATCTTCTCCGGCATCCCGTGCATAAACGTTATCCAATCGTATTCGCGTATGCAGACCAGGCCGCAGCCCAGATCCAGGTGCCATGTTGTGCTGTCTTTCTGGTGAATCCCGTGCCGAATGGTTTCGATCTTGTGATAATCGGTGTTTTCGGAACCCGGCGACAGATAATTTAATATTAGTTTAATCAACCTCCGTTGTAAAGCGACATGTAAGGCCAAAAAGGAAGGCGCCCGAAAAGCGTGCCTTCCATGATTACACTGTACCAGTTCGCGGTATGCGTTCACTGCTGCCTGTTCCACGAAGTCGTCTTCCGGGCCGATAATGTCAGCCATCTGATTGATCGATTGAACAATCCGACTATTATATTGCCCTAAATAAGGCAGGACATCCAGACGGATTGCATTCCGTCTGTACTCAGTCTGGAAGTTGGTCTGGTCGACAGCGTAAGGATAACCATTCTGCTCACACATATCCACGAGGTCTGTTTTGTATATACGTAAGAAAGGGCGGATAAGTTCCACATTTTTTTCCCGTCTTTTGAACCGGATTCCCCGGAGTCCCCCCGGCCCGCTTCCGCGCAGCAAATGCATCAGCACCGTCTCCGCCTGATCGTCGGCGTGATGGGCCAAAGCGATAGTGTTGGCGCCGCACGCCTGCGCCGTTTCAAACAAAAATTCATAGCGCTTGAACCGGGCCGCCTCTTCCACCCCCTTGCCGCTCTCCTTCATATAAGAGGGTACGTCGACTCTGGCCATCTCAAACAGGATGCCTAATTCCGCGGCCAGCCGCCGGACCAGTTCGGCTTCCTCTTCCGCTTCGGGCCGCAGCCCATGGTGAGCGTGGGCACAAATGAGGTTAAGGGGGACCGCCGTTTCGGAAATGTCCTTCAGAACATGCAAAAGAGCCACAGAGTCCGGACCTCCGGATACTGCGACTACGAGGGTGTCATGGGGAGACCATAAGCGGTGCTCTTCCGCCGTGCGGAGCACTTGCTCTTTAATTGTGCTGAACTTCTGCCTGCTCTCCATCCATGTTCTCCTTTTTTCGCATTCATGCCTATGTATCAATATCTTCTATTATACAGCTCACCGATCTGGTGTTGCTCATTTAAAAAATACAAAGTACACGGCAGCTCCCAGCATAATGACTGAGAAGGCAAACGTATTGATCAGCCACCTCGGCGTCTTGCCCGGGGCTCTGCCGGAAACGGCCGGTGCATAAATTTGCTGTTTCCACGCGGCCAGCGCCTCCCTGGACCCCGAAAATTCACCTTGGATTGCTTTCCGCAGCCATAGGGCATACGGCTTCAGCTTCGGGCTCCGGCCGATCAGGTTGAGCAGCTCCGAGCGGTTCCGCGTCTGCGGAAGCAGCTGGGCGCAGGCCGCCTTCAGTCCCTCTTCATTCAGAAGCTGGATCATCAGCACGGCAAAAGCGAACAAGTCGTAAGCTTCATCGCTGCTGCGGCTGCCGGCATTCCAGTAACCCCGGTCATACCACTCCGTGAACTGCTTGACGCTGCGTCCGATTTTACTGACGCCGCCGTAATCGATCAATTCCACCTGCCCATAATCCGATACCATGACATTGTCGGGCTTAAGGTCTCCGAATATGAATCCGAGCCGATGCAGGCCGGTCAGCTTTTCGAGCAGCCGCAGCCCTGTAATTCCAACCCATTCCTCGCCCCGCCGGCGGATAAAATGATGGATCGGATTCCCCTCAATATAACGCATCACGTAGAATGGCACTTCTTTACCCATCCCCGTAAAATCATCCACTTCCAGCAGAAACGGAGTTTTGAAGCTCCCCTTCAGCCCGTCCTGGCGCCTGCTCTGTGACTGCAATGAGGTCAGCACATTGATCTCCGACTGCAGATCCAGCGTGTCATACCCCATTTTCAGCGCGTACAAATTCCGGTATCCGGCCTTGTGAACGAGGTACACGATGCCATTGCCGCCCTGTCCAAGCACTCGCCGGATCACAAAGCGGTTATTATGCCATTTTCCCGTAATTACCGTTCCGGCCGGATATGCCGGTCTAGACGACGTAGTCACCGAGCATCCCTTCTCCTTCTCCGTCATTTCCCCGCCAGGTTTGTCCGTCTAGTGTACCATAACGGAAGAAATCAATCACCTTCAGAATCGCCGGTCCGGTTGGCGTGGCCCCTTTCATTTGGATTCGTTGGAACAAGTTACGCACTCCGCCAAGATCCTGGATCCAGTCGGAGTCCATGACGGCGTCCTCTCCGCTTTTCCGTCCGGGAAAATGGAATACAGCCAGTTCGCTTTGGCCTTCCCTGGCCTGCAGGCTGAGCATCAAATCCCGAATGGCGTCCTCGACCGCAGCCAGCTTCGGCTTCATACTGGCACTGGCATCAATCAACAGGGCGACCTGAAGCGGTGTCGTTTCGGTCAGCTCATCCACGACTTGAACTACCTGAGACCGCTGCTGGGGCGGAAGCTCCTCCAGGGATCCGTCCCCCAAAATCGTCTTTAACTCCTTATTAACCGCCTGCTGTATTGTCTGAATCACCGTTTTGCGCGTCATCATCTGCATCGTTTGAGCCAGCTGCCTGGTCCCCACGATGCGGCTAACCCCCCCGCCGGCCTTGGCAATTTCAGCAATTTCCAAGCTGCCAAGCTCCCCAATCGTTCCGTAATCGATCACACCGGCGACATTTACCGTAATTCCCTCCTGCAGCGCATGAGCTGCGGCCATGACCGGGCTTGCCCCGACATTGGAACAACCGTCCGTAATTAATAAAATTTGTTTCATGATGGCATCATTCCTCCCAAAAGTGACTATCACCCTTTAAGTTCTAGTATTTCCACTTTTGAGAGATTCAAACGGCTGCCCGGCCTCTCCATCCCATTTCCCGGGCAATGGGACGGATAACAACTAGTTTTACATATTCACCTCCGATGATGATCCGGCAATGCGGTCAGCTGACCGTGCGCGGCCGCTCCATGCGGTCGACGCCCGGCACATGCAGGGTAGCCCACTCCGGCTGGTAATGCTCCACCTTTCCGACAACGACGGTCATGTCGTCATGAATTTGATTTTGCTGGTAACGAATTACTTTCTCGAGCAGGCAGTCGGCAATATGCTGCGGGTCGTTACTTTCGATCTCCTGCAGCATCCGCTTCATCCACAATTCCTTGTTCACGGCGTAACCCGGCGCATCATAGATGCCGTCCGTCATCATGATAACGATGTCCCCTGCTTGCAGTTTCAAGGTGACCAGGTCCACCTCAATATCCTGAATAATGCCGATCGGCAGGTTGCTGGCCGAGACGGGAATCACTTCATTGCCGCGTTTGATAAAGCTTGGGGCAGAGCCGATTTTCATAAACGTCGTTTCCGCTGTATATTGATCAATTAACGCCATATCCACCGTCGCATAAATCTCCTCCGGGGATCTCAGCATCAGAATGGAATTCACCGATTTGATCGCCAGTTTCTCATCCATGCCCGACTGCAGCAGCTGCTCCAAAATGTTCAGCGCGGTGCTGCTCTCCAGTCTCGCCCGCTCTCCGTTGCCCATTCCGTCGCTCAGCGCCACGGCGAAAGTGCCGTTGCCCAGCTCGACCGTACTGAAGCTGTCGCCTGACAGCAGATCTCCTCCTTTGGCGGCCCCGGCCACCCCCGTCGTAATTTCAAACGTTTTGGCCGACCCGAACATGACGGTCGCAAGCCCGTCTTTGGTGCTGCTGAACGTTTCATTCAGTACGGCCACATGCTCGTCCAATATATCGGACAGCAGCGGCGCAATAATTTTACGGCATTCATCGTACCCCCTTGTATACGCATGCACAATTTCGATTTCCACATGTCCGGGATCCAGACTGATGATTTCGATCCCCTGGATCGACAGCCCCAGCTTCTCCAAAGCGTCCCGAATTTGCTCCTCCTGCCGGTACATCGCTTGTCCTTCCCGCTGAATTTCCTTAGCCAGGTCCTCCATCACCTGGGATACGCCCGATAATTGCTCGGCGACCAATTGACGGCTGTCGTATATTTGCCGTTTCCACTGCATATCATGTTGGTAGAGATGATACTGCTGCTTCATGACATCCACAACGTCGCCGGTTTTGGCGCACATTCTCTTCCATTCCTCCGGAACGTCCTCAGCCGACATCTCCGGATTCTCCTCCACCGAAGTCATCACGTCGGTCATATATTTATAGGTTTGATAGAACTTCGCGTCCCAGCAATGGCTTTTCTTGAAGCAGTTCGCACACGCCCCTTCCGTCACGGCATTCATAAAATGGTCCATTTCTTCGTTCCGCTTGCTCACCTCCTCCGTGCCGGACACCTGGCCAAAGCTCTGGGACAGCTGACGGAACACCTGCGAGAACTGGGTCACCCGCTCGGCGGTCAGATCCCTTACCCGCTTGGCATACTCATGCTGCGATTTGCTGTGATCCGTCGTCCCCGGCACATACTTGGAGATCACCGCAATCATCGCTTTCGGGGTCAGCAGAAACAGTCCGATGGCGATACAGGTTTCCCAGGTGGACTGCATGACGTCGCCCGGACCGCTGAAATAGATGGACAGAATGGAAGAGCCCAGCAGCATGCCGATGGATACCGCTCCCTTCCGCCCTTCCCGCAGCATGCCGGCGAGCATCCCGGAAAAAGCGAGCAGGCTCATCTGATAAATGGCCGATATATCCGCCAAGCTCAGAATCAACCCGGTTACGACGCCGACCGAAGCCCCTAGCGGCGCCCCGCCGACCAGCGCAAACACCAGGATCAGGTATCTGGAGAGGACATGCTCCACGGACAAATTATATACGCTCCACCCCACCGCACCCGTCATGACGGAAGCAAGCAGGATAATCAAGCATAGAATTTCTTCGTTTTTCAGCTGGTAGTTCTTTTTCCTGTACGTAAACACCGGGATCGCTTGGATAAACACGAGCGTCAGCACGAAGCTGAGTACGGCATCGACCGCGGTCATCATCAGGGCATACCATGTAAACGGCGGACCGATCAGCACCGTGAATATTTTGACGCAGAAGGCGGAGACGAACACCATCAGCGGCGCGTAGGAGAGCTCGGCGTGGTCAAAAGCGTTCAGCCCTTTATACATCAGGTGGAAGATGATGAGCTCGGCGGCGATAATCAGCGGTGCCGGAAACGGAGCAAACAGGGAGCCCAGGATCACGGCCATCCCTACCGGCAGGATGTAATCCCTCCGCATGAAGGCGATGACTGCAAAAAAGGCGACTGCAAACGGCGACAGCTCGTCCAGTATCATGGCTTTTCCGAGTAAGAAGCCCATAAAAGTCAGCAGCAGCATCCACTTCTTAGCTGCGAGGAACTGCATCGGCCGCTGCACGGCCGACATGTTCCGGATCCGTTCCGACCAGCTCATTCCGTCCACGACCGCTTCCCCCTTTGCCGATTTCATGACAGGCACGTCCATCACATTCCATTTTTCCATGATCTTGGCACCACCATTTCGTAGGATTTGTTGGTACCCATTATAGAACCGGTGAAACATGAAAGTTTGTCAGAACAGCGGACAAGCGAACAAGAAATTTCCGACAAAAAAGCCTGCGTTCCCGAATGATCGGAAATCCGGGTCGACTGGTTGTCCCCCAACACTTCCAGCCCGTTTCCAGCGGGTTCGATCCGGGGGAATCTCCCGAATAAAATCACCGCTTCGGCTAGCGATTGCGAAAGAGATAGCTGGAATGGCGTTGGATGCTGTCGGTAATTTCTTGCAGAACGACAAAATTACCGAATGCCGCCCTTGAACGGGAAGAAGACTGCAGAACTGCGCCTGGCCCGCTGCAAAAACAAAAAAACCGCAGAAGGCTCGGTGCCCTCTACGGTTATCTGCTTCATACGGTTATCGTATGCTCTAATCTGTTAGGTAAAAATTACATGCGTTTCGCGCCACGGCCTCCGCGCTTGGATTCCGTGTTCTTCTTGATCGACGATATGCGCTCCTCGCTGTCTTTTAGGAAACGAGACATTTTATCCTCGAATGAAGTCTTGTTGGCCGCAGGCTTAAACGGACGCCCGCCACGTTCACGATTGTAACCTCCACCACCGCCAAAACGGTCTCCGCCGCCTCCACCGGTACGTTCCGGTCTTGGTCCTCTTGGAGGCCGAGCTTCGGATACCGGCTTATCAACAGCTTGTTTGATGGAAAGCCCGATCTTGCCGTCCTTATCGACATTGATCACCTTCACTGTCACAACATCATTGATCTTCAGGTGATCGTTAACATCCTTGACGTAATTATCGGCGATTTCCGAGATGTGAACGAGACCCGTGACACCTCCTGACAGATCCACAAATGCTCCAAAATGCGTTATGCCTGTCACCTTGCCTTCTAACTTGGTGCCCACTTCGATTGCCATAGAATAAAATGATCCTCCCTTAAAAATATACAACAAGATTTAATAAAACCTTGGCTGTGGTGATTTGATTATACATAAAGCGTAAACCCAGGTCAACTGAGTAATAACCCACTTCAGCGCCTATATTAAGGGCTGGTGGATTCCGCATGAATCGGGGTTTCCCCCGGCAAATACAGACCATAATTTTTCCTTGCCAACTGTCCAATATACTCCGGATCGTTCAGCCGTTTCACGTCCCGCTCGAGCTGTGCCTTCGTCTGTGTGGTCTGTGCCTCCAGCTTCAGCTTCTTCGACAGCTCGGAACTCTTGTCCGCAATTTGCGAATTCTGGTCAATAAAGGTATAACCTGCCCACCCCATAAACAGAATCATGAAAGTCAGCCATAAAAAAATCCGCCTCCGTGCGCCAGCATGATGACCGGCAGGCTGTTTGTCATTCTTTTGTGTAGTCTGCGGACGGGTTTGGGCTGGTGATGCAGCGTATTTTCCCATGAATGCCTCCTCTTTACAAATACGGAAATCGTTGCGTAACGGGCCGTTTCCTAAGCCTTGTCTACTCCTTGGAGAACCATCGCTTCCACAGCTCTGCAGCTGCGGTGAGAAACTTCCTGAACCACTCGGGCATCTTCAGACGGGAGGTGATGGGGCGGAGCATCCATTGAAGCAGCTTCCAGAAAGGCGTGAGACAGCGCAGGATCACGTGGAGAAGAAACATCAGGAGGCTGCCGAGCATGACGGCAATCCACTTCAACAGTTTCAAGATCGCACGGATCGGAGCCCAGACGAGCGCCCGAAACAAACGCTTGATTACATCAATCACGTAACGTACTGTCCTTATTAACATTACCACAAAACGCTGGGTTGTAACACTCAAGATTAAAAAATATAACCATACCCCAATAAAGAGTCCCACAAATACATAAAACCGAAGCTGGCCGTAATTGCTGATATACAGCATCCGAAACACAAACAGGGCCGCAGCGCTCCAGTACAGCACGTCCAATACATGAAGGGTCCATTTCGGAAAGTGGAGCTGGCCCGACAGCACCCGGTAACTGTCATAGGCCACCCCCAACGCCGCTCCCGAGAACAGCATCCACAGCAGGGTAATCCATTGAATCTGTGGACTCATTTAAACAGCTTGCCGAGCATTCCTTTGTTTTTGCTGTGCGAACCGGGATCCAAATAAACCAGGGAATTCACGTGGCCCTCGATCGAGAGCAGGCCTTCTTCCAGGTTTAAATTTTTAATATGTAAATTCTGGCCTTTGATGGTCAGGTGCCCTAGCTCGGTTTGGAGCAGAAACTCCTCGCTGTCAAAACTCTCCACATTGTTTACCCCCGTCAGGTGCAGCTGCTTGCGATTCAGCATATGCAATTCATGCTGCTTGTTTTTCGCTTGCTCGATCATGGCATGTACCCCTCCTTCTTAACAATAGCTTATGGAGCGGTTTCGGGGTTTAGAACCAGCCCTGCCGGGTGAAACAGAGGAACTTTAAGCATGAGCCGAACATCGTGCCAAGCTAAAAAGGCATCCCCCGATCGTGATCGGAAGATGCCTCTAATGTGCTGCTTATATGCCTTCTGGAATGCCCGCCTACCAGTTCAAACCGTTATCTTTGGCGATCGGTTCTTCCTTGACCAAGGTGTACAGGCTGTTCGCCTCGTCCTTGCGGGTCGTTTCGGCAAGCCGCTCCACCTTCACGGTGACCAGCTTCTGGCCGAACTGGACGGTGATCTCATCGCCCACCTTGACCGTGCTGCTGGGCTTGGCTTCCCTGCCGTTAATGAGGACCCTTCCCTGATCGGAGACGTCCTTCGCAACGGTACGCCGCTTAATTAACCTTGATACCTTAAGGAATTTGTCGACGCGCATCTTATTTTACGGCTTCTTTAAGCTTGTTGCCCGCTTTGAAAGCAGGAACGTTGGATTCCGGAATTTCGATGGTTTTGCCGGTTTGCGGGTTGCGGCCTGTACGACCGGAACGCTTGCGGGTTTCAAAAGTGCCGAAGCCGATCAGCTGAACTTTTTCACCGCTTGCCAGAGCTTCCTCAATTTCACCCAGGAAACCGTTCAAAACGGACTCCACGTCTTTTTTAGTCAAACCGCTTTTCGTGGAAATGTTGTTGATCAGATCTGTCTTGTTCATAAATTATAATCCTCCCAATATACAAAGAAATAAGTATTGGCGCGGTAGAGGAGCTTAGCCCCAAAACATACCGCTTTTGGCGCGTTCTGTATGGTATTCTTGCTGTGCTGCCCGAATTCCTGCCTCAATCCGCCAATTTTTTATAATTTCCGAGGAAATCCCTGCAAAAAGAAGCTGCTGGACGTCGTCTAACGGAAATTTTGCGCGAAATCGGAACCATGAAACACGGAAGTCATTCATTCGTGTTCGCTAAAAGGGCTTCACTCCGCAGGCATTGAAGGCGCCTCCCGTCCCTCCAGGGACCGGAGATTTCATATCATACCTCATTTTTGGCCCGTTGCCAAATTTTCTCCATCTCATCCAGGCTGGCTTCCTGCAGCATTTTGCCTTCTGCGTGCAGCACATCCTCGATGTAACGGAACCGGTTGACGAACTTGCGGTTCGTTCTCGACAGCGCTTCTTCCGGATCGGCATCCAGGAACCGGGCCGCGTTCGCCGCCGCGAACAGAAGGTCACCCAGCTCGCCCACCTGCTCGTCGACGCTCTGTCCCTCCGCCACGGCCTGCCGCAGCTCTCCGAGCTCCTCCTCGATCTTGTCGAATACACCCTCGATGGAGTCCCAGTCGAACCCGACCTTGGATGCCTTCTTCTGAAGCTTATATGCCTTCATGAGCGCAGGCAGTTCTCTTGGAATCCCGTCCAGGGCGGACGCCTTCTCAGGCTCGATGCCTTTACGGCGTTTCTCCTCAGCCTTCATGGCATCCCAGTTCTGCAAGGCGGCTTCCGCATCCTTGGCCTTGTTCTCGCCGAACACATGCGGATGGCGGAAAATCAGCTTGTCATTCAACCCTTGAATGACGTCGAACACGCTGAAAGTGCCTTCCTCTTCCTCCATTTGCGAATGCAGCATGATCTGCAGCAGCAAATCTCCAAGCTCCTCCTGCATATGCTCCGGGTCATCGTCATCGATGGTCTCCAGCACCTCGTAGGTTTCCTCGATGAGATTTTTCCGGATCGACGCATGCGTCTGTTCCCGGTCCCAAGGGCAGCCCTCCGGACTGCGGAGGATGCCGACGATCTCATGAAGCCGGGCAAAGGTCCGCTGGCGCAGACTCTCGTCGTCACTTCTAGGAACGTATACGAGCGAGAGGTTGCCATAGCCAAGGGCGCGGTCGAGCTCAAACAGCGGAACCTGAAGCACCTGCTCCTCCCCTTCGACACCAAGCGCATGTCCGACAACGACCTGGTAATCGTCAGGATAGAGTTCCATGAGGCACAGCTTCACCTCAGAAGCGGTAAACTCATCGTATACCTGCCCGATCACGGTGTGCAGCTGGGGCTGCAGCATGCTGCTGCGAATGCCGGTGGAATCGAGAAGCTGAAAGCCTTCGATCGGATCAAAGCCGAGACGGATGAAGGCTTCGTCGAGAAAGGACTCCCCGCCCAGGATTTCAAGGGAGATCCCCTTCTGCGGGCAGTGCTCCCTCAGCAGCTGAACGGTGGACTCCGCCACCATCGGATGCCCGGGCACCGCATAGACGATCACGCTCTGTTCATCGCCGGCCGAAGCCAGCTCCAGCAGCCGGTCTGCGATGGAGGCGTACACCTCCGGAAACGAATCATGCGCTTCGTAGATGTGGTCAAACGAGCTAATTTCGAGCTTCAGCTCCTCCAGCATCGACATGACCGGATGCTCTTTCGTTCTGACGTAGATTTGCGATGCCTGCTGCAATGTCTTCACAATACCCATCGTCAGCCGGTCCGGGTTGCCCGAACCGAGACCGACAACCTTCAGTACTGCGCTCATATGTCATTCCTCCGCTCTATTTCCCATTCTTCCGGGAATGGGGCATAAATATACTATATCACGGTTTCTTTTTTAAAAGAAAACCAGAAGCGCAAGGGGGTCCCCGCATGGCCCGGCCCTTTACTGAAGCTAGTTCAGCGGCTCCTTTAATCCTCCGCCTTCTATCATTCTCCCTCTATGACGGCCAAAAATAGAAGATTCCTCCGTCCCCTGCGGTTATTACCGCAGAAGCCGAACCCGCTTCAGTAAGGCGGCCAGCGGACGGCCGATCTTCGGCAGCATGGCAAGCTCCTCTTCGGTAAGGAGCTTGGCCAGCACGGCGCCGGCGAGAAACACGGCGCCTCCGGCCGCGGCACCGGCAACACTTGCCGCGGCGGCCACGAGGCGGGCGGGCAGCCCGAGCGCGGACAGCACCGCGTCCGCCGCGAGCGCCGCAGCGCCCGCCACCACGGCCATGCCGGCCAGCATCAGCGCCGGCTTGGCCAAGGCGGCACCGGCGCGAATGCGCAGGCCGGTGCTGCGGGCCAGCAGCGCGATGTTGAGCGCTGCCGCCAGGAAGTGCGCGGCCACGCCGGCGATGGCCGCGCCGGTAATGCCCAGCTGCGGAACCAGCAGCAGGTTCAGCAGCGTCTTCGCCGCTGCCGCGGCCAGCAGATGCACGGCCGGCGCACGCACGATGCCGACGCCCTGCAGGAGCGCAGCCGAAATGATGCTGAGCGCGCTGCCGACGGCGGTGAAGGCGATCCAGCGCATGACGCCGCTGCCCGCCGTGTCCTGGTACAGCGCGATATTCAGGGGATCGGCCAGAATCGCAATCCCCACCGATGCGGCGAGGCCCAGCAGCCAGAACCAGCGCAGGGACAGCCGGGTACGCTCGCCCACCAGCTCGCGGTCGGCTCTCGCCTTTGCCTCCGCCAAAGCTGGGATGAACAGCACCGACAACGACGTAGCCAGCATCGTCACCAGCTGGACGATGGGGATGCCGCGGTTATAGATGCCGAACTGGATCATTGCTCCCGCCTCACCGGCGCCTCCGGCTTTGAGCAGCCGCGGTACGGTAAAGCTGTCCACCATGCCGATTAAAGGCACGGCCAGTGAACCCAGACAGACGGGAATCGCGTACAGCAGGATCCGCTTCAGCAGGCTCCAGCTGCTCTCTCGCCCGGCTTGACGCGGCTGCCCCGTCCGAACGGAAGACGCCTTGTGTGCCGACACGGCAGCGCCTACCGCGCCGGCAGAGCCACGCCGAGTCCGCCGGAACCTGCGCCAATAGCCGAGCATGACGATGAGACCCGCGGCTCCGCCAGCAGCCGATCCCAACAGTGCCCCTGCTGCGATGGTCTCCGGCTTCGCCCCGATCCCCGTCAGGTAAATCAGCAGTCCGATCATGACGGCCACCCGCGCACACTGCTCCGTGATCTGCGAAACGGCGGTGGGCATCATGTTTTGGTATCCCTGAAAAAAGCCGCGCATCCCGGTCATTACCGGCACGAACAGCAGCGCTAAGGACGCCGTCCGCACCGCCGGCACGACGCTGGAATTGTCGATCCAGGTCCCGATAAGCGGAGCGCAGGTGTACACGGCGGCCCCCAGGACGATGCCCAGCAGCGCCAGCAGCACCGAGGACAGCCTCATCACCCGGAGTCCTTCCCCCGTCCCCCCGACGGCTTCGTCCTCTGCGACGAATTTCGAGATCGCGGCGGGCAGGCCCGCGAGTGCGATCGTCATCATTAATGAATAGAGCGGATATACCGTGTTATAGATGCCGAACACCGCATCCCCGCCCATGTTTTGCAGCGGAATTTTCTGCAGCGTGCCGATCAGTTTCGACAGCACCATAGCCATGCTTAAAATCAAAGCCCCCTGCAGCATCTTCGATGCCGCACCTGTCTGTTTCATCCTCTTCCCTACTTTTTGCCCGGATTCAACCTCGGTCATTTGGCGTTGCTTCCGTTTTTTCGATACGAATACCCCTATTATACCTGAGGAGAGCGGACACAAAAAACTCCCGCCTTCATTCCCGGATCATCCGTGAATATGAAGGGGGAGCTTCGGGTACTCGAGGAAGAGCCGTACCGGGCTGCCGGATTACTGCTCCATTTGCTTGCCAAGAAAAGCAGCGGCTGTCTCGGACATTTTGACTTCCAGCTGGGACATCTTGGTCGCTTCGTCCTTGCTAAGCAGAATGACTGAACCAATTGGATCTCCGCCGGAAATGATCGGCGCGGCCACAAAAGAGGACAGATTCTCCTGATGGTCCTTGCTGATTTCGTAGCTGCCTTGGTTTGTTTCCAGCAGCGTCTTGCGGCTGTCCATGCAGTTCTCGATCAGGGATCCGATCGGTTTCTCCAAGTATTCCTTCTTGGAGCCGCCTGCAACGGCGATAAAGGTGTCGCGGTCGGAAATGATCGTGATGTGTCCGGTACCTTCATACAGCGACTCCGCATATTCCTTGGCGAAATCGCCCAGCTCGCCGATCGGGGAGTATTTCTTCAGAATAACTTCACCATCACGGTCTACAAAAATTTCAAGCGGATCTCCTTCACGGATACGCAGTGTACGTCTGATTTCTTTAGGGATGACCACTCTGCCCAGGTCATCGATACGGCGGACTATTCCAGTAGCTTTCATTAACATGTTGCCCCGCTTTCTAGAGAAGATTTTTCAACTACTGTTCTTATGGGAAGAGGTGAGTCCCAGGAATATAAGTTGTGATATCTGCCCATAGTATTCATCCATTCCCAATTCCTTATACATGATGTTGGAACTATTAGTTGCGGTTGTTCTGCACATTTTATCCAGCTCAATGCCGCAAAAAAAGACGCGGGTCTGGCCCGCGCCTTCCTTCCTGCACACGATTCAATGCGGAATATGGATTATTTGCCCGATCCCTCGCCGGGCTCGGTTACCTTTTCTTCAAAAGTAGTCGTACCTTTATCGCTGGTTTTGGCATCTCCGCTGCTGCTGCCTGTCGTGCCTGTACCGGTGCCGGATGTACCGGAAGTAGAGCCCCCGGAAGTGGTGCCTTCCGTGCCGCTGCCGGACGTTCCCGTTCCGGTTGTTCCTGTGCCGCTCTTGGAGGTATCCGCCGTTTTCGGCAGATCGATCTTCTTGATGATCTTCGTCAGGTCATTCTGCATAAACTGATCGATCTTCGATGCGCCCAGATTGCTCCGGATCATTTCTTTCTGATCGTTCGTCAACTTGTCATAAGGCGTGTCCTTGCGGGAGTCGACCTTGATAATGCTGTATCCGAGATTAGATTCGACGGGAGCACTGATTTTGTTCAGCGGAAGGGTCAGCACTTGCTCCTTGAACTCCTGCACACTCCACTGTCCAACGGTAAAGTCTTTGTAGACGCCGCCATTGTCCTTGGAGGACGAATCATCCGAGTACTTTTTTGCCAGCTCGGCAAAATCTCCCCCTTTGTCCAGCTGCGATTTGACGTCTTTGGCAATCTTCAGCGCATCTTCTTTGGTGCGCTCCTTGTTATTCGAATCGGTCAGCCCGATCAAAATATGATGCACCGTGGCCACCATGAAATCCTGCTTGTTGGCCTCATACTGCTTCTTGATGTCGTCTTCGGTCACTTTGGCGTTCATGTCCTCCATGACCGTCATAACCTGCACCAAATATTGCTTAAGCTCGTCCTCTTTGAGCTTCTGGTCGCTCAGCAGCTGCTTGAACTGGTCATCGCCCACCTGTTTCTTCATTTGGTCGATTTGCTGGCCGGCCTTTTTCTCGCCTTCCTTCTTGGCATCGTCCGTAGCCTTGCCGCTCAAATATTTAAAAGCAATTTTTTGCTTCACCAAATAATCCTGGAAATCGGCCATGTCCATAAATTGGGCATACTCCGGAGACATAAACGTCATGATTTTTTTCTGCGTCTCAAATTCATTCTCCGTAATCTCTCCGCCTTCGTAGGTTGCCACCGTTTTACTGGCATCCTTCTCTTTATCGGAGCCGCCTTTCTCGCAGGCTGCCAGCACGGAGAGGGTCAATACGCACACCAAAGTCAGCAGAATTCCTCTCCATGCTCTTTTCTTATTGAACAACATCCTGAAGTTCCTCCTTCGATTTGAACAGCTCACGGATCGCTTCCAAGAATTGTTCCAGCAGATCGAGCAGCTGCTTGTCATCAAGCCCCTTGCCTTTGATTCGGATCGTCATTTGAGCATCCTGCTCAAATTGTACACGTCTCTCGAAGCGATTGCCAACTTGTGCAAGCTTCGCGGTGCTGACGGCCTTTTCCTGCCCCTCGTAAAATTTGAGGATCAGATCATCCCCACGGCGGTTGATAGAGTCGATGCCGTACATCTTGCCGTATACCTTCAGCCGGGCGACGGTCAGCAGGTTCGTCACCGCCTCTGGCAGCTCCCCAAAGCGGTCCAGCAGCTCATCCTCCAGCTCCTTCCCGTCGTCGAACGAAGAAACTGCCGCCACTTTCTTATAAATTTCAATCTTTTGAATGCTGTCATAAATGTACTCGGACGGTAAATACGCATCGATGCCGATATCGAGCGCGGTGTTCCACGTCTTCTCCGGTTCGACCTTTTCTCCGAGAACGGACACCTTCCGCTTCTGGATTTCCTCGGCAAGCATTTGCGAGTACAGGTCGAAGCCGACGGAGGCAATGAACCCGTGCTGCTCCGCACCGAGCAGGTTCCCCGCTCCGCGGATCGCCAAGTCGCGCATCGCGATTTTGAAGCCGGAGCCAAGCTCCGTAAACTCCTTGATCGACTGCAGGCGTTTCTCCGCCACCTCGGTCAGCACCTTATCCCGCTGGTACGTAAAGTACGCGTACGCAATCCGGTTGGAGCGTCCGACACGGCCGCGCAGCTGATAGAGCTGGGACAGGCCCATTTTGTCAGCATCATGCACGATAAGCGTATTCACGTTCGGAATATCGACGCCTGTCTCGATAATGCTCGTGCTGACAAGGACGTCGTATTCCCCGTCCAGAAAGTCGAGAATCGTCTTTTCCAGCTCCGTCTCCGACATTTGCCCGTGGCCCACTCCAACCTTGGCCTCCGGCACCAGCGCCGAAATTTGGGCAGCCATTTCATGAATGCCTTGAACGCGGTTGTACAGATAATACACCTGACCGCCGCGGGCCAGCTCCCGTTCGATGGCCTCTCGCACCAGCGTCTGGCTGTATTCCACGACATACGTCTGCACAGGGAAGCGGTTTTCCGGCGGCGTCTCGATGACAGACAGATCCCGGACTCCCAGCATGGACATATGCAGCGTCCGCGGAATCGGCGTCGCCGTCAGGGTCAGCACGTCGACATTCGTCTTCAGACGCTTCAGCTTCTCCTTATGCGTCACACCGAACCGCTGCTCCTCGTCCACAATCAGGAGGCCCAGATCCTTGAACACCAGATCCTGGGACAACAAGCGGTGGGTGCCGATCACGACGTCGACCGTCCCCTGGCGGATTCCCTTGATCGTCTCGTTCTGCTCCTTCCGCGAACGGAACCGGCTCAGCACCTGAATGTTCATCGGATATCCCGAGAACCGCTCCCGGAACGTCTCATAATGCTGCTGCGCCAGAATCGTCGTCGGCACAAGAACGGCCACCTGCTTGCCCTCCATGGCAGCCTTGAACGCGGCGCGGATCGCCACTTCGGTCTTGCCGTAGCCTACGTCTCCGCACAGCAGCCGGTCCATCGGACGGTTCCGCTCCATATCCTTCTTGATCTCTTCGATCGCCCGCAGCTGATCGCGTGTCTCATCGTAAGGGAACATTTCCTCGAATTCCTGCTGCTCGGTCGTGTCCTTCTCAAAGCCGTATCCCGGCGTCGACTGCCGCTCGGCGTACAGCTTGATCAAATCGTCGGCGATGTCCTGTACCGAAGAGCGGACTTTATTTTTAACGCGTGTCCACTCGTTGCCGCCCAGCTTGTAGATCTTCGGCTCCTTTTCCTCTGAACCGACGTATTTCTGAATGAGATCGATCTGTTCGATCGGCACGGACAGCTTGTCGCCGCCGGCATACAGGATATGCATATAGTCCTTGTGGATGCCGTTGATTTCCAGCGTGCCGATACCCATATATTTACCGATACCGTGGTTTTGATGGACGACATAATCGCCGACCTTCAGCTCGGTATAGCTCTTAATGCGCTCGGCGTTATCAATGTTTTTGCCCAGCTTGCGGATCTTCCGCTGCTTCTGGGAGAACATTTCGCCCTCGGTAATCACCGCCAGATGAATGGACGGCATCTCAAAGCCCGTCTGCAAATTACCCTGCAGCATGATCGGCTCCTCGATGTTATAATCCTGCAGCACCCGCCGCATCCGGTCGAGCCGTTCGTCGCTGCTGGCAAGCATCATCACCTGAACCCCGGACTTATGCCAGCGGTCCATTTCCGCTTTCAGCACGTTCATCTGCCCATGGAAATCCTGCATCCCACGGCTGATAAAGTTCAGGATGTTCTGAGGTTGGGTATGCGGAACCTGACGCAGGAAAATCGACATGAATATCGTCTGGAAAGGACGCTGGTACAGTATCTCGTCGCCGTCAACGGACAAATGCAGCTGCGGCAGCGTCTTTCCGTTCTGCAGCAGATGCAAGTTCCACTCGGATTCGTCACGCTCCAGCTGTTTGGCTGTTTCAAGAAGGCGCGCCGGCTCGTCGAGAATGAGGACGGTGTCCTTGTGTAAATAGTCGTACAGCGTCTTGTGCTCCGGATAGAGCAAAGAGATATATTTATAGATTTCCGGAAAATAGACATGCTCGCGCAGCAGCTCCATCTCCCGTTTCATTTCTTCCGATAGACGCAGCTTCGCCTGCCGGTCGGTCATCTTGCCAAGCTGCTCTTCCAGCAGTTGAGCGGTGGCTGCAGCTGCCTGCTCCAGCCTCTGATGATCGGCGATGATCTCCTTGCAGGGCGTAATGGTGACTTCCTTAACTTTATCGATTGACCGCTGATCGGACGGGTCAAACGTGCGAATCGAATCGATTTCGTCGTCAAACAGCTCGACGCGGTAGGCCAATAGGGAGGTCATCGGGTAAAAGTCGATAATTCCTCCGCGTACGCTCATTTCGCCCTTGCCTTCGACCCGTTCTACCCGTTCGTATCCCATTTCGATCATTTGGGCCAGGAAAGCTTGGGCGTCCAGTGTGCCGCCATCCTGAATCACAATTTGGGCTTTGGCCATCACTTCCGGGGCAGGCAGAAACCGGCGCACCCCCGAAAACGGTGCCACCACAATGCCCGAAAACCCCTGCGCGCACTTCATCAGCACATCAATACGCTGCGCAAGGGTCTCTGGACTGGATACCGCGGATTCGGCTGCCACCAGCTCATTGGCCGGATACAGCAGCACACGGTCCGGTGAAAGCGCTTCCTGTAAATCCTCCGCGATTTTCTGGGCGGAAAACATGTTGTGAGTGACGACGAGCATCGGGCGTTTGATTTCTTCAAACAGTGCCGACAGCATAACCTGACGCGCGGACCCCGATAACCCGGAAACGAGCTGTTCCTTCATACCGGCCGATAACCCGGCGGTAATCGACTTCAAATCCGGATCTTTAGAGAAAGCTTCTATAAGTGCATGTAACAAAGGGGGCACCTCTCTTATGCTTACTTGTTATCTTTTGGATGGTAGATTGAATTTTACCATAAAATACCTGACTGCGGTGATTTTTCGCTGTGCTTCATTAAAATATATCTACCGGCAGCGGACATCCCCTGGTCTTAGAAGACCGGACAAAAGGAATACCCAAAAGAAGCCTCAGCAGCACTGCCAAGGCCCTTCCATTCACGGTATCTGTCCGCATTAGTCGCGGTTTCGCGCACAGCATTATTGAAGCGGGTTTGCCAACAGGCTCAGCTCCGGATTGTTCTCCAGCGCTTCTCTGCAGTAATCACAGATCACTTTGACCGTTACGTCGCCGCTTAAATCATACGCTATTATATCTCTACGTTCTGCCGGGGTCAAGGAATGGAACCCCAGCTGGGCGTCGGTAACCAGGGACGAATCTATTTTTCCGAGCGGCGTGCGGCAGTGCCGGCAAATATAATTTATTGCCATCTATATGCCTCCTGAAAGTCGTTTATACTTCAGTATGCCCGAAAAAACGTTCGTTTAGCCCCCGATTCCTGCCCTCGAGATCAACCGTTAAACTTGGCCATCGTTTGTTCAAAGGTATGGTTCAGACTGAACTCCGCGGCGTCGCAGGCTTGCACAATCATCGTCTTCAGCAGCTCGTTCTCCTTTTTCGGAAAATTCGAGAGCACATAGTCGACGATCGCATATCCCGGCTCAGGCCGGGATATCCCCATCCGGATCCGGTCGAACACCTGCGTTCCCGTATGCTGAATGATCGATTTGATGCCGTTGTGGCCTCCGGCGCTGCCCTGATACCGCAGGCGGATTTTGCCGGTTGCCGTATCCATGTCGTCATAAACGACAATCATATCCTCGAGCTTAGCCTTGTAATAATCCATATAGGCCCGCACCGCTTCTCCGGACAGGTTCATGTAGGTCATGGGCTTGATAAGAACGACCTTGTCGGTTCCGATAAAGCCCTCGCCGATCAGCGCCTTGCATTTGCTTGGCCCAAACTTAATGCCATGCCGCTCCGCCAGCGCATCCAGCATCATAAAGCCGACGTTGTGACGCGTTTTTTCATAATTGGATCCCGGATTCCCGAGTCCTACAATCCATTTCATTGCGTTATTCGATCCTCCAGACCGGCTGCTGCCGCTACGCCTGCTGTGCAAGTTAGCATTAGCACCAAATTTTGTTACAATAGAGTATAGGATGCTGCATCGCTTCTAGCCATGGCATCCATGATCACCATAAGAAGGCGGTACGGTTCATGACTGAATTCGGCCAATTGCTTACGCTGCACCGGCACTTTCATCAGCACCAGATCCACGGCATCCCCGTTCAGGTTCTCCGGCAGGGCGTACACGTGGACATTGGAACGATTACCTCATTCACCAAGCACTTCGTTGAAATTCAAGGTACGCTCTACAACCGGAATGTGTATACCTTTGTGTCGACTCCCGGATATTAAAGAGCATGCGCGAGAAGGGTTATATTTCCTGGAGCCAGGAAACATAACCCTCTCTTTGCATATACCTTCCCTTGCCTTATTCGATTTCGAACAGTTTGCTTATGGACAATTCCTCATGCACACGGATGATGGCTTCACCCATCAACGGAGCTACCGACAGAACTTTGATCTTCTTGCTCGGCTCCGGATGCGTAATCGGAATCGTATCCGTCACGATGACTTCGCTGAGTGGAGAATTCTCCAGGCGTTCCATCGCCGGGCCGGAGAAGACGGGATGCGTACAGCAAGCATACACTTCCTTGACGCCGCCTTCCATCAGGGCATTGGCCCCAAGCACGATCGTGCCGGCCGTGTCGATAATGTCATCGATCAAAATGGCCGTTTTGCCTTCGATATGACCGATGATGTTCATAACTTCACTTACGTTCGGTTCCGGACGGCGTTTATCAATGATGGCCAGCGGGGCATTCAGGAAATCAGCCAGTTTTCTGGCACGAACCACACCACCGTGGTCTGGAGACACAACAACCGGATTCTCGATTTGCTTGGAACGGAAATACTGGGCCAGAATCGGCACCCCAAGCAGATGATCAACCGGAATGTCGAAGAAGCCTTGAATCTGCATGGCATGCAGGTCCATCGTGATGACACGGTGGGCACCCGCCTTCTCAATCAGATTCGCAACCAGCTTAGCGGTAATCGGGTCACGGGAACGGGCCTTACGGTCTTGACGCGCATACCCATAATAAGGGATTACGACGTTAATGCTCTTCGCAGAAGCACGCTTCAGCGCATCGACCATGATCAGCAGCTCCATGAGATTGTCATTTACCGGACCACATGTCGACTGCACGACATAAACGTGGCAGCCGCGAACGCTCTCCGATAATTTTACCTGAATCTCACCATCACTGAAGCTGGTCGTATGCGAATCCCCCATGGGGATGCCGATATAATCCGCAATTTGCTGTGCGAGCTTCGGATTGGAATTGCATGTAAATATTTTTAACTTCGAATCACAATAAGTCATAGAATTAAAACCCTCCGTGCTGGTTCATTGAAATTCTGGCCTGCCTCCATGCCGCTTGAAACCATGTATCTCACACTTCCCGATAAGACGGGGACGCTTTACGTTTAAACCTGCTGCTTGCTTTCCTTCTTGGCTTTGGCCTTGGAGCGAATTTTCTCGGCATACCCAGGTTTATTCTCCTGGCGTTTTCTGGCGATGGCCAGGTCATTTTCGGGAACGGATTGTGTAATCGTCGAGCCCGCGACCACGTAGGCTCCTTTGCCCACTTTCACCGGAGCGACCAAATTCACATTGCTGCCGATAAAAGCATCATCTTCAATTTCAGTCATAAACTTATTATACCCATCGTAGTTGACCGTTATCGCACCGCAGCCGACATTGACATTCTTGCCTACCGTCGCGTCGCCGACATAGCTTAAATGCGATACCTTGGAGCCGTTATCGATCGTTGCATTTTTCACTTCCACAAAATCGCCGATCTTCACGTCTTCCCCAAGCTTGGATTTCGGACGCAAATATGCATATGGGCCTACCGATGTTCTAGAACCCACTTCTGCCTGATCCAGCACCGAATGCTTGATCGTCACGCCGTCGCCAATGACGGAATCGCTGATATCGCTCTGCGGACCGATCACGCAATCCTCACCGATAACCGTTTTTCCCTTCAGTACCGTGCCGGGATAGATCACGGAGTCGGCTCCAATGGTCACGTCGGCACCGATATACGTTGAAGCGGGATCAATGATCGTGACGCCGTTCAGCATATGACGGATATTAATGCGTTCCCGCATTAATCCTTCAGCCTCTGAAAGTGCACGGCGGTCATTAACGCCGATCGACTCAGCGTAGTCGTCGGTCACATAGCCGAGAACGGTTTCTCCCTCGCCTACAAGAATCCCGATCACGTCCGTTAAATAATATTCCTGCTGGACGTTGTTGTTCGTTACCTTCTCCAAAGCGGCAAACAATTTCGCATTATCAAAAACATAAGTGCCTGTATTGATTTCACGAACCGCATCCTCTTCCGGCGTGCAGTCCTTCTGTTCAACGATACGTAGTACGCTTCCGTCCTCGCTGCGGATCACGCGCCCGTAACCCTGCGGCTGGTCTGTATAGGCGACCAGTACGGTGGCGGCAGCGTTGTTGCTTTCATGCAGCTGCGTCAGTCCCTGCAGTGTCTCGGCTGTGACCAGCGGAGTATCGCCGCAGATGACAATGGTCGAGCCTTCTTCCGAGCCCAGTAAAGCTTTAGCCTGCTTTACTGCATGGCCTGTACCAAGCTGCTGCTCCTGCAGCACATATTCAGCGGCCTCACCCAGATAAGATTGGACAGCCTCTGCCCCGTGGCCAACGATGACAATGCTCCGTTCGCAGTTCACCTGTTTGACGGTATCCACCACGTGCCCAACCATCGGTTTGCCACAGACGGGATGAAGCACTTTGTATAGTTTGGATTTCATTCGTTTTCCCTGCCCTGCGGCAAGAACAATCGCCATTCTTTTCAAGGATCTTGACCTCCTACTCTAGAACTCGCTCAATACTGAATATATCGTATTATAAGCAAAAAGAAAAGAGAGCCATAGTCCTGGCCCTCCTTTCCTTGAACCCCAATTGTAAACTTAAGCGCCTTCCTCGATCACTTCTTCTTCACTGGCAGCGCGTTCATATTCCGCCAGGACGGCCGTTTGAATCTTCTCCCGGGTGCCGGAAGAGATTGGGTGGGCAATGTCGCGGAATTCTCCATCCGGAGTGCGTTTGCTCGGCATAGCAACGAACATTCCATTGTTTCCATCGATGACCCGAATGTCATGAACAACAAATTCGTTATCAATGGTAATGGATGCGATTGCTTTCATTCTCCCCTCGGAGTTAACGCGGCGGAGTCTGACATCCGTAATTTGCATGTGTGTGTTCACCACCTTTTTCCATCAGAGACTTGGTGTATAATTCCACACAGCATGCGCGAAATCCTCTTTTTTAAGTTAACAAAATGTCCTAAAATCAGGAATTTTTTTATAAGAATGTGAGTGTCGACAGACTTCGGAACTATTCGCCGATAAAATATTTTTATCGACAAAATCCGCAGGATTCTTCGACGTTAAGACGGATCAAAATAATTCCCCGGGCTCACAAATATTTCTTTCGTCTTTGGATCGACCGCCGTCAGTGTCGCCAGGGACACATAATCGTGCAGGAGCCGCTCCTCTGATTCCACCGCTCCCGACTCGACCAATACGCCTACGCCTGCGACTTCGGCATCAAATTCCGCCAGCAGATCTACCATGCCCTGGATGGTGCCGCCCGCCTTCATAAAATCGTCCACGATCAGGACGCGCGACTTTTCCTTCAGCGCCCGCCGCGAAAGGGACATCGTGTGGATGCTCTTATGCGATCCCGAAACGTAATTGATGCTCACGGCAGATCCTTCCGTCACCTGATGGTCCCGGCGCACGAGAACAACCGGCAGGTTCAACTGGGCCCCGGTGGCGTAAGCCAGCGGAATCCCTTTGGTCTCCACGGTCATGACCACGTCGATGTCCTTGCCGGAGAATGCAGTGGCAAAAATCTTTCCCGCCTCGTTCATAAGAGAAGGCTGTCCCAGCAAATCGGACATGTACAAATACCCGCCGGGCAGAATCCGGTCCTTCTGCTGAAGCTGGGAACAAAGATCGTTCGCAAACACCAGCGCCTGCTCCTTCGGCATTTTCGGAATATATTTCACGCCTCCGGCGGCCCCGGCCAGCGTCAGCAGGTCCCCGATGCCTTCCTCCTCAAACACTTCCTTGATAATAACCAAATCTTCGCTGATCGAAGACTTGGCGGCTCCGTATCTATCGGCAAATGTGGTGAGCGGGATCAATGTATGCGGTCTGGACAAAAGATACTGCGTCATCTCCACCAAACGCGCGCTTCGCTTTAATTTTTTCACGAAATACTCCTCGCTATCGCTGTATTCATCGGAATCTAAAGCAAAATCACCCAGAAAATCCGAATATTATAGTAAGAATATATCATTTTTGTACGGATTTGTACAACATGGTTGGCGAAGTTAGGTCAATAGGCGCACCGCATACACTTCTTTGCAAAAGCCACGCAGCCCGTTATAGATCCGTGCTACCTTCGATTCCTTGTACACCAGGCCGAATACGGTCGGCCCGCTGCCTGACATCAAAGCCCCGTCCGCGCCGAGACGCAGCATCCCTTCCTTCAGCTGCTGCACTTCGGGATACAGCCTCAGCGTCACATCCTCCAGCACGTTCCCCAGGCGGCTGCATACGCCATGAAAGTCTCCCGCTTCGATCGCGCCGATCATGCCTTGAGCCGACGGATGCTCTTTGACCTGCGCCGCTCTGAACTTGCCGTAGACCTCCGCGGTCGACACATTAATCGGCGGTTTGGCCAAAATCACCCAGCACTGCAGCGGATTCGCCACAGGCGTCAGCCTTTCACCCCGCCCGGTCGCCAGTGCGGTACCTCCAGTCACGCAGAACGGAACATCCGATCCGAGCTCCGCACCCAGCTTCTGCAGCTCCTCTACCGGAATGTTCAGATTCCACAGCCGGTTCAGACCACGCAGGGTGGCGGCGGCGTCGCTGCTTCCTCCCGCCAGACCTGCTGCCACGGGGATCTTCTTATCCAGATGGATATGCACCCCGCTCTTGACGTCATACCGGTCCTTAATCAGCCTTGCGGCCTGAAACGCCAAGTTCTTCTCATCCAGCGGTATGTATCCCGCCTGGCTTGAAATAATAATCGTATCCCGGGGCAAAGCCGACATCTCCAGCCGGTCCGCCAGGTCGACCATCGTCATAACCATTTCGACCTCATGGTACCCGTCTGGCCGTTTATGTAATACATCCAGCATCAAATTGATTTTGGCCGGTGCTTTTTCGTAAATTTTCAAGGCGTTCACCCACCCTCAAGATTCCCTCTATCTGGATTGACACAAGCCGCTTCGAATCCTTGGGATCAATCCGAAATCTGGAATGAACCTCAAGC
This sequence comes from Paenibacillus favisporus, assembly GCF_040545415.1. Classification (NCBI taxonomy): domain Bacteria; kingdom Bacillati; phylum Bacillota; class Bacilli; order Caryophanales; family Paenibacillaceae; genus Paenibacillus; species Paenibacillus favisporus. The sequence continues at coordinate 45,951 of NZ_JBEPLV010000011.1, forward strand.
TTTTTTTCTCTTGAGTTCAATCCAGAGATCTGGAATGAACCTCAAGCTTTTTTTCTCTTGAGTTCAATCCAGAGATCTGCAACTTCAAATCATTATATCAAACTGAACCAGTCAAGTCATTTTCCGTTTACAGACAAAGGGCGGAGCGGACACAGCCTTGAATTCAAAAACGGAGAACCTCCCGCTTGGGAGGCCTCCGCCGGCATTGCTGGTGTGAATCAGGATTTACGTGCGGCGGCCTGTTCGGCAAGCTGGATCGCTCTTTTTACCATGTTGCCCGCATCCTTGGCCTTAATACCTCCCCACCCTTCCTGCTGGACGGTTTCGTAAAATCCCAAATCCTTAGCCAGCTCATTCTTCAGCTCATCCGACATGACACTGCGGCGTCTGCGGCTCATGAACATCCTCCTTTGGTTCCATCGGAATTAGGCTGCTGCCATAAGTATTATCCCGCTCCCGACCGCTCCTCATTCCATATCCCTCTGCCAACTAAAAACAGCCCTCCATCAGGAAGGCTGTTTTGTCATTAAAGTTACGCTTTCTCCAACTCGATCCGGGTGCCGGTATTATCATCGCAAATAATAACCTCCACGGATTCCGTAAGAATATCGGCATAGCTGTATGAAACACGTTTAAAGGTTTGATGCTCTTGATCCAATTTCACAATAAAAACAGATGGGTACGTTTCTTCCAAAACACCAGTACGCTCGACGGTCTTGCGACGACCACCGTTAGCCCGAAGCGAAATCTTCTGACCCACGTGAGCTTCGAGATTGCGTTTGATTTCCAACAGCGTATTTTTAGCCATTGTCGACGACCACCTCTTTCCTTGTCCATTATAACTCGAAAAGATGGTTTTGTCAAATCAAAACAATAATTATATCAGCATCAATTTTATGTTGTCAACGAATTTTTTTGCGAAAACCCAGCTCATTTCTGCTTACACCCGGATAACAACAAAAAACCGCAATCCGCCGGCAGATTACGGTTCCTGCATTTCGTTATGCTGTCAGGTCAAGTGCTTTGCATGGCATTTCCGGATATGTTAAATGGCCGACGGCGTCACCTTAAGCTTGGTTAAGTCGTTAAGCCGGGGCAGGCCGATGCGGTAGCTCCCGCGGGTTTCAATGCCCCCGACGCCCTGCGTACCGCTGATCGTATTGTGAAGCACATCCGTCATATTGATCGTATCTCTAACCGATGTAAACGAAGCCTTGGCGGCAACATATACCGGATCCAGGGCATGAATCAAGATGCGCCCCGGAGAGCTGGCAAAGTTGGCTCCGGCCTGCAGCAGCGCCTCAAAGTGCGACTGGCATGCGCCGGCGATAATCGTCATCTGATCGTAATGGCGCTCAAACTGGCGCGCCACCTGAATCGCCCTGACGAAGTTTTGCGAGTTTTTATAGCTGTTCAAGCTGTACAAATCATGATTTTGGCGATGCTTCAGTACGCCGTCATGGCCCGTGATCACCACAATATCCGGCCGGACCCGAGGCAGCAGCCGGTACAGGGCGTCCGCCATCCCCGCCTCATTCACATAATGGCCCTCGGCCGGAACCCGAAGCTGCTCATACAGGCTCAGGCTCTTTTTCAAATAATTCGGATCTCCATCCAGATGAAGCACCTTCCCGGGGACTTCGAAATAAGCCGGCTCAGCTGTTCCCCATTCCCCGCTTCCGCTCAAGGTGGCCTGATTCCGCTGGGTCTGCTCCTGACGGTGACGTTTCAGTAAACTGAGCGACTCGTTTGCTCTAATATTTGCTTTCTCGGTTTTTTCGCTTACCGGCGCATAAGGGACCCTTACCAGATCATCGAGCGGCGAATCCGCCAGAAGTCTGAACTCCGTTCCCTTAATCACCGCTTCGTCCCTGCGCAAATCCTCGACGCGGAACGCGATATCGCCGCCGTAGGATCTGCGCACGACCAGGTCTCCAATATTCATGAACATCACCCCTACCCCATGGTATGGGCGAATCCCCCTATTGGTTCATCTTTTGTTTAATTTAAGCCGATGCCTTCCTTCCGCAGCAGGTTGCTAAGCACGGCATATTCCTCAATGCTGAGCGTCTCGCCGCGGCGGGATGGGTCAATTCCCGCTGCCTGCAGCAGCTGATCCAGGCGCTCCCGTCCCTCTGTGGGGAAGAAGCGGCTTTTCAGATTGTTCGATATCGTCTTCCGCCGCTGAGCGAACGATGCTTGTACCACCTCGAAGAAATGCCGCTCATCGTCCACCGCAACCGGCGGCTGTTCCCGCACGGCCAGACGGATCACTGCCGATTCAACGTTCGGCTGTGGAATGAATACCGTCTTCGGCACGATACACACCAGCTCCGGCACGCTGTAATACTGCACGGCGATGCTCAGGCTGCCGTAGTCCTTCGTGCCCGGCCGGGCGGCCATCCGGTCCGCCACCTCCCTCTGGATCATCACGACGATGTTCTCCAGCGGGAGCCGCTCCTCCAGCAGCTTCATCAAGATCGGCGTCGTCACATAGTACGGAAGGTTGGCCACGACGCTGACTTTGGATACGCCGGCAAAATTGCTCTTAAACAATGCAGCGAGGTCTGTCTTCAGTACATCCCCATGATGTACCTTTACGCCGGGGTATGGGGCGAGAACCTCCTCGAGGATCGGAATCAGCCTCTGGTCGATCTCAACCGCCGTGACGGCCCCCGCCTGCTGGGCCAGCTTCTCGGTCAGGGCGCCGATGCCGGGACCGATCTCCAGGGCACCCTTCGTGGAATCGAGCCCGGCCGCATCCACGATTTTATTTAAAATATTTTGGTCAATCAAAAAATTTTGCCCCAGGCTCTTCTTGAATGAAAAACCGTGACGCTGGATAATTTCTTTGGTTCGCCTTGGTGTGGCGATGTCGTCCATGCCGTTCACGTTGTCCGGCCTCCTTCATCTTCGATACGGGCAAGCGCATCCGCGAATTCTTCGCGGGATATTTGAAATATGGCGAGTCGCTTATAAAATTGCTTGCCGTTGCAGTAGCCAATACCGAGGAGGTTGCCCATCGCCATCCGCCGGGCGGCGGCATTCGGGTGCACCATCAGCCCCGCCTCCATCAGGTCCTCCATGTCGATCTGGCTTTCCGCCCCCTCATAAGAGGTGTGAACCCGCTCCAGAGCTCTGCGGATCGCCGCAGGCGAGGCGTTCTCAACACCGATATCCCCCTTGCGGGTAGCATCGGCCTCCGGGATAAACGCATGCTTGCAGCCGGGCACCTTGGCCGAAATGATTTTGCGGATTCTTTCGCCGGCGTGGTCCGGGTCCGTCAGCACAATGACCCCCCGCCGTTCCTGAGCCAGCGCGATCCGCTGGAGTATTCGCGCATTGATGGCGGAGCCGCCCGTCTCGATCGTATCGGCATCCACCGCCCGCTTCACGGCCACGGTATCATCCCGGCCTTCCACCACAATGACTTCTTTAATCATGATTTCCTGTCTTCCTTTCGAGTACATTATACCCGTCAATGCCGCCGGACAGCCAAGTCCCTGCAAGTGGGCATAAACCGTGATGCCTGTTCAGGTACTTTGCGGGGTCCCGGTATAGACAAACTGCTGTAAATTAACAACAAAAAGAAGAGGAATGCTCCTCTTCTTTAGCATGACATTTTCATGATCATAATACTATAACATTAGAATGGCAAAGTAAAACGAAATTAGTTCAGCTCCGGTTTGACCGGACCAATCACGTACACCTTAAGGCCGGATTTACGGCCAAAATTGCGTGCTTGCTGGACGGAATCGTAGTATATATCGATTTTATTTCCCTTAATGGCTCCGCCCGTGTCTTCCGCACGACGGAAGCCAATGCCTTCAATGTAAACCCACCATCCCAAAGGAATGACGCTTGGATCAACCGCAATCGTGCGGCCTTCCGCGACGCGTGTTCCTGTGGCGGTGCGTGTGCCGACTCCGGACTCGCCAGACGAATAAGCGGTCATGGATACTTTGATCAGCTTCTTGTAGGAAAAGTCAACGCCGGCCTTGCTGACCCGGTTGTTACTGCTGCTGCTGACCTTCTTCACCTTGGCAGGGGTAGAAGAAGCTTTGGCAACGGCTGTTTTGACTTCGGTCACTACGGGAACAGGCTTTTTCTTCGTGCCGACGGCAATGACCTTATCCTTGGTCACCGTCTCCACTTTTTTGCCCACCATCTTCATGGACACCAGCTTGCCGTCTTTGTACTTCTTCTCAATGTACTGCACCATGACGCCAGGAGCTCCCTGCTGAATCACCCGCGACTCGCCTTTGTAAATGCTGGGGTCGGAGGTTTTGACCACCCGGAAGGGGAGGGATTCATGACGCTGTACCACTTGTTTGTTCATCCGGACGATCCGGATGTCCGTGTTGGTGGAGACCGCCGTTTCGACAGCCGGAGTGACAATGTCCGTTTCCTTGACTTTGACGCCGGTTTCTTTCAGCACGTCGCCGACCGTTTTGGCCGTTGTATACAAATGCTTCGTTGCACCATCAGCCGTCACCTTCACAGGACTCGCGCGGTCGATCACGACCTTGTCGCCGTCGGATATAGCCCCGCTCAGCGGCATCGATATTTGGTCCTCGGGTTTCAGACTGATTTCCTGCTCATCCAGCATTTCTTGAAGTAAAGATGTATTGGTCTGTACAGATTTCATTTGACCGTCTACTACCAAATAAACTTGTTTTCGCGATTGACTGTACACGAGTAGCAAGATCATCAGGGTAACCGCGATTGAAACGATAGCTGCAGTGGAGATCTGGCGCAAATTCTCATGCTTCCATCGCAATGCGTAAGACATGCTGGAGATTTTTGAATCATGGGTCTTCTCTGGTTGGAAAACGCCCACTTTCTCGATCCTCCTTCATAGCCTCGCCGTCTAGAGTTATGCATGATTGTATTTGACGCGACTATACTCAATTTTTTACAAGAACCCACAGAAAGCATGCGTTCTTGCACCATGAACCAATCTCTCCATCATGATTTGTCACCTCCTGTTATACAACAGTATGATGACTGCCTCTCCTTTATTCAAAACAAAAGAAGCCGATAGAAAAGAGCTTACGAGGACTCTTTCGTGGCTTCCGGATGTCTGAATATCGGAATTGTCATGCACGAGGGTACCTCTCTTTATCCGCTTACGGGGTTAGCTGTCGGGTTCGGGCGAAAGAGAGCCGCCCTATTCGCGTCCTTACGCTCATGGCGTAAAGCCGTTCAATTCACCCCAGAGACCCAAGAAAGAAATCAAATACGTTTGCGAGCATGGGACCGCTTCCGGTCTGTCATGACCCACTCCAGTATTGGTTCCCCCGTTCTCCCATGCGGGAGACTCAGCGAGACTGGTTCATGAAAGCTGCGAAGGTAAGACCTTAACGACAGCTCAATGATTCACTGAAAAGATGATATCCTGTTTTGATGCATGTTGTAAAGCGGTAATCAACCACGTTTATTTGAAAAAGTGGTTAAAAAAATGTAATATTCGGCGTTTTGTTTGTTAAAATTCTTTAATCATTCGCTCATGCTCATTTTTTTGGCTGTTTTTCTCCCGATTTCACACAATTCCAAATCGTTCCAGCCCATTTCGGGTGGTAATCTGGGCAATTTCCTCCAGGTCAACCCCCTTAATCTGGGCTGCCGCCTCAGCGACCAGTCGGACGTTTGCCGACTCGTTTCTCTTCCCTCGGAAGGGGTGCGGCGTGAGATAAGGAGAGTCGGTTTCGATGAGCAGCCTGTCCATCGGAACCTGAGCCAGGACCTCTTTGGGGACTCTGGCATTCTTGAACGTAATAGGTCCGCCAAACGAAAGATGGAAGCCCATATTCAGGCACAGCTTCGCCGTTTCCCAGCTCCCCGAGAATGAGTGCATGACGCCGCCGACCTCGCCGGCCTTCTCTTCCCGTAATATTTTCACGATATCCTCATGGGCGTCCCGGTTATGTATAACAATTGGCATGTTGAGCTCTCGAGCCAGTCCAATTTGCTGGCGGAGAACCCTGTGCTGCACGTCCTTCGGCGAGGTGTCCCAGTAGTAATCCAGTCCAATTTCACCGATGGCCACCACCTTGGGATGACTGCATAAGGATGCAATCCACTCCAGATCGCCTTCCTGCATAAAAACGGCGTCCTGCGGATGCCAGCCTATGGCCGCATATATAAAATCATACGTTTCCACCAGCTTCATCGTCGATGGAATCGTCTCCCGGTTAAAACCAACGTTGATCATCCGGGTTACACCGGCTTGTACAGCATTATCAATGACCCGCTCCCGGTCCTCGTCGAATTGTTGCGCATCCAGATGGGTGTGCGTGTCGAACAGTTCCATGAATTTGAACTCCTTTCTTGTCGGTACCCCATGTTCCTTTTCGTACGGTATTTTGTCATTAAAGCTTGAAAATGCGGGAAATCGAAGGAGAAAGATCGGTTATCGCCTTTTCCAGTTTATCTTCCGGATAATACAAGTGATATTTCCCGCGGTGAATGCCGCTGATGGAACGGACAATATCCGACACCTCGGATATTTCCCGCAGCTGCTCCTGGCGGTCGAGCAGCAGGATCTGTTTCTGGCTCGACTCGTCACCCGGACGAAATACATCGTAAGGAAGATCGGTCGGAAAATCAATCTCCAGATCATATTCCGGGTTCATTCCGGCTTGTCCAAACTCCCGGCGGATTTCATCGATCATTTCCAAATCGACGGAGTCCATTTCTACATATTTATACAGTTTGCGGTGCATAAATCGGGTGCACAGCTCGCTGAGTATGCGGTCGTCCTCATAGGACCACTGGAGGAAGGCCGTTTGAATCAGCGCCTCGTCCAGCTTCAGATAAGCTTGCACGTCCAGTTTGTCTTCAAAGAGCTGCGGTAGCGGCTCGACCATAAAGCCAAATGGATAACCATCCTGGTACAGCTCCTTGGCCCGCCGGAATATTTGGCGCAAAATAATTTCTGAACTGCGGGTTACCGGATGGAAGTAGACCTGCCAGTACATCTGGTACCTCGACATCAAATAATCCTCCACGGCATGCATCCCGGACTCCTTGACCACTACTCTCCCCTGGTAAGGACGGAGCATCCGTAAAATACGGTCAATATCAATCGTGCCGTAGTTCACCCCGGTATAATAGGCATCCCGAAGCAGGTAATCCATCCGGTCGGCATCCAAGGGGCTCGAAACGAGGTTCACCACAATCGGTTTATCATAGGTCTTCGCGATGACGGCGGATACCTTGTCCGGGAAGTCCGGGGCGATCTCGCTCAAAATGTCATTCACTTCCGTATCTCCGGTGACAATCCGGCGCGTCCAGTCTTCATGATTCATATGAAAGGCCTCTTCAATCGAATGGGAAAAGGGGCCGTGTCCGAGGTCGTGCAGCAGCGCCGCACACAGCGTCAGCAGCCTCTCTTCTTTCGGCCAATCCGGATATCCGCTGCGCTCAAATTGCGAAATAATCCGCCGTGTAATCTCATATACCCCTAAAGAATGGGAGAAACGGCTGTGCTCCGCTCCATGAAACGTCAAATACGAGGTTCCAAGCTGCCGGATCCGCCGCAAGCGCTGAAATTCGGTTGTATTAATGAGCCTCCAAATCGTGGAGTCCTGGACGTGAATATAATTGTGAACCGGATCTTTAAAAACCTTTTCCTCACTTAGTGGGTTCATGTTCAGGTCAACTCCATTCATTTTGTGAAATTCGGGTTGTTAAGTGTTTTAATTTTGAAATATTTTTGACAATTAGTGTCGATACATGTCGAAATAAGCAGAATTAAGGTTTTCCAAATCGACATTATACTACCAAGGCGATATAATTGGAAAAGAATCCTGATATGAGTGATTTCCTAGCTGTTATGCTATTTGTAAGGTTATTGAACCAAATTTACTGGTTGACTGTTTTGGGAATCGTTGGTATTATTGATATCATTAAAGAGAGAACGTTGTCGAATTATGACATTTTAAAACTATGGCGAGAGGAGCAATGATCAGTTATGATGAAATCAACTGGTATTGTAAGAAAGGTAGACGAACTGGGTCGGGTAGTTATCCCCATTGAACTGCGCCGTACCTTGGGCATTGGAGAGAAAGACGCACTTGAGATTTACGTGGACGGAGAACGTATTATGCTCAAGAAATACGAACCGGCCTGCATCTTCTGCGGCAATGCCGAGAATGTTACTTACTTCAAAGGAAAAATTGTTTGTCACGATTGCATATCAGAAATCCCAACACCTGTGACAAATTAAGATTTTTAGTATATAATAAGAGTAATTCAAATTGTTAATTCTAACCTTTTTCATATCTCCTTGGTGTCTCCTCGGCTCAGAACCCGGCCGTGGGAGGCATTTTTTTTGATTGAAGACGATATGACCGCTCCAAGGAGAAGAGGAGCAGCCGCACGACGTCCCACCCCGGCTGCTTCCATTTTGCCACAAATTCCCTATCTTCGGAAAAACTTTCATCCCTATAAAAGGCGACTGTCTTTTCAAAAATGTGGTTTATGCACCCAATCTCTCTCTTTTACCTACTGCTCCCTCACCACTGCATTCATTACAACAGCGCGTTATATACATCCCTTTTGGAAACGCCGCGGTCGGCGGCTGCCTTCTTCATGGCGTCTTTCCTTGGCAATCCTTCCCCTTCGTAATGCTGCACATGCTCTTCCACGGTCAACTCCTGCCACCAAGCATCCCGCTGCTTCTGTTCCTCCTTCGGATCCGCGCCTTCCAGAACGAGGCAGTATTCGCCAAGCGGGGCATGCTCCTCCAGATACTCGAGGCACTCTTCAATGGTTCCCCTGACAAACTCCTCATATCGTTTGGTCAGCTCACGGGCAAGCACAATTCTCCGATTGCCGAGAAATTCAAGGATGGCCTTGAGTGTCTTCATTACCCGATGAGGCGATTCGTAAAACAGCAGCGTTCCGGATGCCGCCTGCAGCGGCTCCAGCACCGCTTGAATCTCTTTGCGTTCCCGGGGAAGAAAACCGATAAACGTAAAGCGCTCGGTCGGAAGTCCCGACACGATCAGGGAGGATAACGCAGCATTGGCACCCGGGACCGGGATAACGGAAATTCCTTGTTCCAACGCCAGCTGGACGAGGTCGGCCCCGGGGTCGGAAATCGCCGGCAGACCGGCATCGCTGACGAGAGCCAAATTTTTTCCTTCTATTATATAGCGTATTAATTCGGGTCCGCTTGCCGCCTTATTATGCTCATGATAACTGAACAACATAGACGGGGAAATGTCGAAATGGGTGAGCAGCTTTCGCGTCTGCCTTGTATCCTCTGCGGCGATGATGTCACAGGCCTTTAGCGTGTTTACCGCCCGAAACGTCATGTCCTCCAAATTGCCGATGGGTGTGGCCACCAGGTATAACGAACCCGGCGCGCCCTCTTCTTTTTCCTGAAAACTGCTTTGTATGCTCAGACTCATTCTTTTCCCTCTTTAGCTCCATAATAAATATCCAGAATTTCCGGACAGTAGCTGTTATTCTCATTATATACAATGAGCGGTGGCAGCAACCGTACCTCCGGCTTGCCCTCCCTCATCGCCTCGACCAGCACCATATTCGCCTCCAAATGGGCCCTCGGATGAACGAAGCGAATCCGTTTCGGCTCCAGCCGATGCTGCCGCATCAGCGATATAATGTCTGCAAGCCGCTGCGGCTTATGAACCATGCTGACTTTCCCGCCGGGCTTGACCAATCTGAAGCAGGTCTGAATAACCTCTTCCAGGGTGCAGCTGATTTCATGGCGGGCGATCGCCTGGTGAGGATTCAGCTTGATATCGCTGCCGTTCAGCGGCATATAGGGCGGATTGACCGTAATAGCGTCATATACGCCGTGCCCGGTCTCCTTGTGCAGCTCCCGCAAATCGCCTTCACGGATGAGAACCCGGTCATTCAAGCCGTTCAGCTCCACGCTCCGCCGGGCCATGTCCGCCAGACGGGGCTGAATTTCAATACCTTCGATGGCCGCCGCGGTACGGGTGGTGAGCAGCATCGGAATGACGCCGTTCCCCGTACACAGGTCGAGCACTCTCCCCTTGGCCGGAATTCCCGCGAAGCGTGCCAGAAGCACCGCATCCATGGAAAAGCTGAACACTTCGTCGCTTTGGATAATATGCAAGTCGTGCGTCAGCAGATCGTCGAGACGTTCCGTCGGCCGCAGACTTACCTGTGATTTATCGATTTTCATTCTTCATTTTCCTTCTCTGCAGCATAGGGTAACCTTCCTTGGTACTTTACATAAAACCATTGTAAACCATAAAAACATTGAAAAAAAACCGTAGGGAGTTATCCTACGGCTTCATTTATTCAGAAAAGACAGGCAGAAAAGGCAATCGCCTTCTGTGCGCAAATGTCCATAATAGACGTTGCATATATGGAAACCTTCGTGATACAGCCTCGCGAGGTTGTCGTATCCTTCCCCCACCACGTCTTCGATCTCATGCTCCTGCTCTGCTGTGGCATGGGCCGGTTGTGGCAGCGGGGATCCTTCCTCCGGTATGGCTCCTTTTAATATTTTGCGCAGCTGCTCATTCTCCAGGCTCAGGCGGTTGTTTTCCTCCAGCAGCTCTTTGATGAGAAGCTTCATTTCACCCAGATCACTGTGAACCTGCTCCATTTGTGTTTCCATCTCTTGAATGTGTGCAAAAATATTTTTCTTTTCCAAGTTTCCACCCCGAAAGTAACCTCTACGGTTTACTTGATGACAACATCATCCAATGGCAGTTCCTTGACCTTGCTGATTTCAAACAGCTGGACATGGACGCTTCGGCTACCGGCATTGATACCGACCACTTTGCCTTCTCCCAACGATGTGATGACGATTTTGCCTACTGATGGCAGCTCTTCCTTCACACTTTCATAATTATCATGCTCATATTTCAGACAGCACATGAGTCTTCCGCACAAGCCGGAAATTTTGGTCGGATTCAGCGACAAGCTCTGGTCTTTAGCCATCTTGATGGATACAGGCTCGAAATCGCCGAGCCAGGACGAACAGCAAAGGATGCGACCGCATGGGCCAATACCACCCAGCATCTTGGCTTCGTCACGCACACCAATTTGTCTAAGCTCAATCCGAGTCCGGAAAATACCGGCCAGATCCTTGACGAGCTCGCGAAAATCCACTCTTCCCTCAGCCGTAAAATAAAATATAATTTTATTTCGGTCAAACGTAAATTCCACATCCACCAGCTTCATCTTGAGGCCGTGATCGCGGATTTTATTTAAACAGGTGGCAAAAGCATCCTTGGCGGCCTGCTTGTTCTCTTCCACAACCCGTGCGTCAGAATCACCGGCGATCCGGATGACCTTCTTCAGCGGGAGGACCACATCGGATTCCTGCACCTCTTTTTTTCCAACGACAACCTTGCCGTATTCGATACCGCGCGCCGTTTCGACGATAACGCTGTTATCCTTCTCAATCGGGAAATCGAGCGGATCGAAGTAATAAATTTTGCCCGCCTTTTTAAAACGGACACCCACTACACTGTACAAAAACTAACCCCCTTATATGCCAGAGACCATTGGCTAGCCTTGAAGCTATCCTTCCAAACCGATTAAAAACTGTTCAAGACAGAGTTGGCTATTCACATTGTAGCGCAATTTCTTCCTGCATTCTGCGGCTAAATCCATATAGGAGACCCATTGTGCCGTGCTGCGGGTTAAAGCATGTGTAGACAAAAAGTCCAACTGATCTATGAAAACGATACTTTCGTGCTTACCGTACTGGACGTGAAGCATATCTCTGAACCACAAATGAAACAAATTAAGCAGTGTATCCAAGTGATCGGATAACCCGGCTTTGAACACCTTCTGCCCTGCGGTCACCAGAGCGGAGCTGCCTCGGCCTAGAGCTTCCTTCCCTAATTGTAACACTACGTTTCTAATTTCTGCAAACCAATTCTGTTCCATCAGCTCGCGGCATCCGTCCAGTCCCGACGATAGGTGAACGGCGCATCTGGCAAGCGGTGAAGGGTATCCTTCATCCACCAGCGTCTGCAGCATCAGCCCGGGGCTGAGCGGGGTAAAAGGCACCAGCTGCGCGCGCGACTGAATCGTCGGGAGCAGAGCCTGTCCATTCTCCGTAATCAAAATCGCCACGGCCGGAATGGGCGGCTCCTCCAGAAACTTCAGCAGGCTGTTGGCCGCCTGCACGGTCATCGTATCAGCCTGGTCGATAATATATACCTTCGGATTCTTTGATTCCGAGCGATAGGAAAAGACCCGCTGTAAGTCGCGGATCTGGTCGATTTTGATAGACGATCCATCCGGAGCAAGGAGATGAAGATCGGGGTGATTGCCGTGCTCTACTTTGCGGCATTCGAGGCATTGTCCGCAGGCGTCGTCCTCAAGCGTAGTACAGAAGAGTGCTTGGGCAAACGTCCGGGCCGTCTTCATCTGCCCGCTCCCCGCTGGACCGCTGAATATATAAGCATGGCTGACGGAGTTTCGGCGAAGGGCGTTTTGCAGCATTTGCTTTGCCGCATCCTGACCCGCAATATCTGCAAAAGACATATTTCCTCTCTTCCCAATATCGATGGACCGGAAGACGGATCGCCTGGCCGGCGCATCGATGTTACAATACGGCATTCTATCTATACCTATAGTTTATCATGTACGAAGGGCTTTACCTATTCCTATTTCTTCTAATCTGTCAGAACATCAAATTGATCAGCATACCTCGGATTTCCCCAATCCGCTGCAGCAGCTCGATTTTTCCCTGTTCGCTCTCCAGCATATCGTCGGCCAGTCCCAAAAGGGCCGAGTCGATTTCATCAATCAGATTGTAGCGCTTGCCCCGGCCTCTGCGGTCCCAGCCACGAGCTTCCTTCATCCGGACTCCACGGCGGACCGTATCCTCCAGAAACCGTTTGACCAGCATACGGTAGGCCTTCAACTCGCGGATTGTCATCGATCTGGCGAGACGGTCTCCCTGCATCTGGATCTCTTTAAACCGGCGGTCAAGCTCCTCCTGTGATACCTTCTCGCCGTGCTGCTGCATGATATCGGAAAACGATTTGGGCTGAATCTGCTTCGCATTGCCCTCGTTAATCTGCAAATCGCTCTTTAGGGGTCTGAACCCCGGATTAATCTTCAATGGATATCTCCTGCCTTAAAAATGTTCGAAACGGTCAACCGGCAGAACGAACACGGTAGCACCGCCGACCTGAACCTCTACGGGGAGCGGCAAATATGAATCGGTCGTACCGCTCATCGGGGTTACGGGAGTAACGAGCTGTTCCCGAACTTTACAGCTGCTGCGGATGACGTTCATCACGGCTTCAACCTGGCTGTCATCCACCCCGATCATAAATGTGGTGTTACCTGCCCGCAAGAACCCGCCGGTACTCGCCAGTTTCGTCGCCCGGAAGTTCGCCTTGACCAGACCTGCCGACAAACGGTTGCTGTCCTTATCCTGTACAATCGCAACGATCAGTTTCATCTTGCATTCCCTCCTCGCTTATTTAGACCTGCCCATCCATATAGATTGAACCAAAGTAAGATGTAATAATCTTTTAAAATTACATTGATGTCCACATATGCATCATTAATTTAGTTCATTCTATATAGCTGCAGGCTGCTACTGTACTTATTTGACAAAGATCCTCAAAAATCCTTTAAAATCGCTCCTGAAGCACACGGATGATATCCTGTTCCACGTCAGACTGCTCTTTGGAAGCATCAATGACGACGATGCGCTCCGGATAACGGGATGCGATGATATGATAACCCTCCCGTACTTTCTGATGAAAAGATAAACCTTCAAGATCCAGGCGGTTGACCTCGCGTCCCTGATTTGCCGCAATCCGCTGCAGTCCGGTCTCCGGCTCGATATCCAAATAAAAGGTGAGATCCGGCATCCGGTCATGAATGGCGAATTGATTAATGGCCCACACTTCATCCATGCCGAGTCCGCGGGCATATCCTTGATAAACCAGGCTGCTGTCGACGAATCGGTCGCAGATCACCGTGAGGCCTTTCTCCAGGGCAGGCTCCACCTTTTCAGCAAGGTGCTGTCTTCTTGAAGCGGCATACAGAAGCGCCTCGGTTCGGGCATCCATGGCCGTATGGGACGGATTCAATATAATTTCCCGAATCTTCTCGGCAATTTCAATGCCTCCCGGCTCTCGGGTCATCATATAGGGGATGGCGAGCCGGTTAAAATATTCACCAATTTTTCCGATCACGGTTGTCTTCCCGGACCCTTCGCCTCCTTCCAGTGTAATAAATGCTCCTGGACCAGTCATAAATGGCTTCCCTGCTTTCTGTTTTTCTTATATACAATTATAGTTAGTAGATTCGGATCTGCCGCCCCCTGGCACTTCGCTCCCGCATTGGACAGGACGCGAAGCCGTGCTGCCGTATCCTCGGTGATCCGCTCTCCCGGATACAGAAGCGGAATTCCCGGAGGATACGGAATGATCATTTCTGCAGCGGTTCTGTCCGCGCAATCCTGAAGGGGAACCCTCTCGGTATCTTCAGCAGGTATGGGCTGCAGGCCGAATGGAATGGGCTCTGAGACGGTGGCCTGGGCTAAAATGTTCCACGTGGAAAATTCGGCAGGGCTGCCTTGCGACTTGGGCGGGCTGGACGCTCTCGTTTGACGTAAATCACCTTCCGCCTCCGCCTCCGCCTGAACGGAATGGCGGCTTTCAGCTGCCGGTGAGGCATCTGCTGATCTCTGGGCGTCCGCCTTCTCTACAGTTATATGCCGGAGGGCATCCAGAAGGTGACGGGTGTCTTCCTCGGTAGATCCCAAGCTGTACACCAGGACGACGTATCGGTCATCGCTCATCTCCGGTACGCAGCCATACGCCTCAAGCCGCTCCTGCAGCTCATACCCGCTCAGGACACCGGTGTCGTCATAAATGACGACCTTGAAGGGGTCCTGAGCGGTATATGCGGCTGTCGGAGGGCGGATGGCCGCCTGCGCAGTGCTGCCCGCCGATGCTGCGCCGGCGGCGTCTTGGGGCTGCTGCCCCTGCGGGTGCAGCAGCTTGAAGCGCGGCAGCTCCGCCAGGCCGCGCACCAGGGCGTCCACGGCGGTGAGCCCCGCCGTGAAGGCGCCGGCGCCCTGCACATGCAGCAGGCGCCGGGCCAGGTCCAGCGAGCCCATGATCGGGTACGATGGGCTCGAGCTCTGCACCATGGCGAGCCGCTGGCGGAGCAGGCCGCGGTCAATCCGCGGCCCTTGGACGTGCAGCATGGCTCCCATGGTGAGCGCGGCCAGCATTTTGTGCGTCGACTGTACGACGCCGTCCGCTCCGCTGGCCAAGGCACTTCCGGGCAGCCGCGGATGCTGCCCGTAGTGGGCGCCGTGCGCCTCGTCCACCAGCAGCGGTACCCCGTGCTGGTGGCACGCCTCCGCAAGCGGCGCCAAGTCGCTGCCCATGCCGTAATAGTTCGGCATGGTGACCAGCACGCCCTTGGCCTGCGGATAGGCGGCCAGGGCGGCGTTGACGGTCTCTGCGGACGGGGCTACTGCCAGTCCACTGACCGGATCGGGCTCCGGCTGGATAAAGACCGCCTTCGCCCCCGCCAGCATCAGTCCATGGATCACCGATTTATGGACATTCCGCTGGACGATCAGCAGATCCCCCGGCTTGCTGCAGACCGTCAGAATCAGCGCTATATTTCCGGATGTACTCCCGCCGACCAGGAAGAAGCTCTCCTCGGCTCCAAAACAATCCGCCGCCAGCGCTTGCGCCTCCCGGATTACGCCCTCCGGGTGATGCAGATCGTCTGTCCCTGTGATTTCGGTCAAATCCGCCTGCAGCACATCCTGCAGAAATCCGGCTCCCCCGGATTCGGTATAGGCCTGTCCTTTTTTATGTCCGGGTACATGAAATGAAGAATAGGCTTTATCTTTCATCTCCTGCATCATCTCGTATACAGGTGCACGTTCCTTGTTCACATGTTGCTTTTTCATCCCCAGCCATAATCCCTTCCGGTTTCAATCTCTACCCTATTTTATCGCATATTGAATCATCCGGCTAACGGTCACCGTATAAAGTCACTAGAAATAGTGGGTCATTTACTTAATAAATGAACAATTTGCGCAACAGCTTGAAAAGAAACGTCTACCGACGTACATTCGTGGTAGCCAGACCACATGTATCAATTGTTTCTCTTGCGAACCAGGGGCGGCTGGGTCCCCGCAGCTTATATGTGCTTATAACCTTTTTCTATGCAAAAAAGGGACAGCTTCCCACTGTCCCCCTGTACAAAATACCTGCTTACGCGTTGGTCTGTAAATTGATTTGTCTCATCTGATGGATAAAATAATGATATTTGGCGTCTTCGGCATTTGTATGCACCATTTCACATTCGCACTCTTCGCAAATAAATTGTGATATAATGGTGATTCCTTCTTCTTTGACTTGCCCGCAAATAATACAGACGTGTTCGGTTTGATTTTCCATCAACCATCCCACCTTATTTCATTAATTACTATCAAGTATGACTCATTTTCTATTATTTTAAACCTTTTCATAGTGGTTTCATATCCCCCTTTGATTCCTTACATACATATTCCCCGCAATCCCCGCGAGTGTCTGTACAGGAATTTTAAAAAAAGTCTTTCAATCAGCCGATATATGAATTAAAGACCTCTAGGAGGTGGAGCGTTCTCCATGCCGGATGAGAATCACGTTAACGCAACCTTTTACCACTATAAATTAATCAAAAAAATACCGGTTTCCCGGCTGCTCGTGCGCCTATATCTACTTCTTCCCTACATAGCTGTGATTTCATTCATGATCATCATTTCCTGGACCAGCTGCTTCTATTTTGTTCTCGCCGCACCGGTTATGCTCTGGATTCATTATGTTATCTCCCGATCGGTTTTGCTGTTATCAGGAACACCGTTTCGTAAACGATGGAAATTTTCGCTGCGGCTGCCTTGGCTCGGATATATCACCGATCAACATATCAGCTACCGCCTGTTTCGGAGAGTCTATATCTATATCACTGGATTTGGCCTGCTCCTGCTGGCTGTGATCATGTTTTGGTCACCGGTTCCCTTCACACTGTCCTTGCTGTTCTGGCATCTCTGGTTCCTGCTTCCGCAATATTATGCTTTTCTTCGTTTATTGAAGCAGCGTAAAGACGGTATGATTAAACTGAACGCACAGGACATCTCCTATTATCAGCAGTAGCCACTCGTCATCATTATGATGAACTTGAAAGTCCCTCTTACACAGAGGGGCCTTTGGCTTGCACGCATAATTAAAAAACCCGCATCCTTGGATGCAGGTCACTATAAATCGGTATCCACACTTTCAACTGTCGCCTTTCCCTTAGTTAAAACGGTCACCGTAAAATAATCTTTATGAATGGTTAAGTTAATTACCCGGCTTTGCTTCTCAAAAACGTGCGAGTTCCCTTCGGCCTCCTCCGTTTTTTCCTTCCAGCCCCACTCTTTGATTTTATTCAAGTAAGCTTCCGGAATCTGCTCATCTTCCTTGAGGCCTTTCATCGAGTAGCGTACATAGTCTAATTTAGAATTACCGGATGTCCGATCAGTACGGTTCGCTTCCTTCGGTACCGGAAAGGTTTTATCGTTCGCAGCTCCTTCAAAGGATGACCACGAGGGCTCGCTTTTCATACAGCCGGTAAGCAGCAAACAGACGACTCCAAACACAAGAAGAGCATGCAGCCACGGTCTATTGAGCATGTATGTCCTCCTTATATCGCAAAAGTAATAATTATTCAGTTTTCTTAGGCACCCCCAAACATGTACATACATATTATACTGACTACTTCTGCCCTGTCGGTAACAAAAATGTTACTTCGTTTAGAGAGTATACAAACCTTATGCATGATAGCGAATAGGCAGCTGCGGTGTCTCGATCTTTTCTAATGACAAAAGATTCATAAACCCATATCATGTCCATCCCAATCCTATGTTCTCAAGACTTCCCTAATGGCCAATTTTATGATGCCGCCTAGTCTACAGGATGCATTCCATAATTAAAAAATTCAATCCTTCTTGTTAATGAATACGACAGGATCTGTATTTCATAACCCATTTCCTCTCATACACATCATTAAACACAAAAAAACCACCGTTGATATTCATCAACAGTGGTCCTTCGCTTGGCAACGTCCTACTCTCCCAGGACCCTTCGGTCCAAGTACCATCGGCGCTGGAGGGCTTAACGGTCGTGTTCGG
>NZ_JBEPLV010000012.1:0-63228 GCF_040545415.1 Paenibacillus favisporus
ACGCGTACCCATCCCGAACACGACCGTTAAGCCCTCCAGCGCCGATGGTACTTGGACCGAAGGGTCCTGGGAGAGTAGGACGTTGCCAAGCGAAGAACCACTGTTGATAACATCGACAGTGGTTTTTTTGTTCCCCCCGCTCCTGTTGATAAGGGGCTTTTTTCATCCACAGGCTCAATTGTTTTTAACATTTCTTCATCTGAATTATGCACAGATAACGTTTTTGACTCCCCGTTTCGCCAAAAAACCATCCACAAATACACAAAATGATCCCCATAACCCACAGATGAGCTTGAATAATCACGAAAAGATCCTATCTTTATATAAGTTGTCCCCAGGTAAACGGGATAGATTGCAGGATGGATTGACTTTGCACACAGGTTTTGCCATACTCGTCTTTGAATTCAATGATTGTCAGGACGATGATACCTTGACTGAATTCGCAGGCACATCCTTAATAGGCGAGGTGGAAGCATGGAAATCCGGAATTTACGGGAAGATGAATTTGAGCAAAGCACTCGGCTAAGCGAATATGCTTTTCAATACAAGATGACTCCCGAGCGAAAGCAGCTGGCCAAAGAACGATTTAAACCTGAGCAGGTGTGGGGCATTTTTGACGAAGATGAGCAACTGGCGGCTAAGCTGGTGTTAATCCCGTTTACGGTATCGGTTCAAGGTGAGAGTTTTCCTATGGGCGGGATTGCGAGCGTTTCCACATGGCCGGAGAACCGAAGGCAGGGTTATATTAAGCATCTGTTGACGCACGCGCTGCAGCAGATGAATGAGAATGGGCAGGTCTTTTCCATGCTGCATCCTTTTTCCTACCCGTTTTACCGGAAATACGGCTGGGAAATGTTCAGTGAGTACAAGAAATATGTCATTGCCACCGATAAATTGCCGGCAAAGGTCATCACGGAAGGTGCGATTCGGCGAGATATCAAAGACGTGGATGTTCTGGATACGGTTTATGCTGCATTTTCCAAACGTTATAATGGATTAATGGTTCGGACGCGTGAATGGTGGACCCGTTCGGTACTGAATGAAGATGGGCATACCGCGGTATATTATTCGGCTTCAGGTGCGCCGGAGGGATATGTTCTTTATAAGGTGGAAAACAAGGAGTTTACCATCGATGAACTCGTTTATGTCACGGATGAGGCACGCCGTGCGCTATGGACTTATATCGCCAATCACGATTCAATGGTGACGCAGGTAATCGTCAATTTTGTGCCGATGGATGACAGTCTTA
This sequence comes from Paenibacillus favisporus, assembly GCF_040545415.1. Lineage (NCBI taxonomy): Bacteria > Bacillati > Bacillota > Bacilli > Caryophanales > Paenibacillaceae > Paenibacillus > Paenibacillus favisporus. Next base: position 1,250 of record NZ_JBEPLV010000012.1, read on the forward strand.
CATATCATTTGGCCGATCCGCGGATTAACCAGGAGATTATCCCATATGGGATGGCCCGTGTCGTAAATATGAAGAAACTCGTCGAAGCTTATCCTTTTACAGCCTCCGGCGAGGGGGGATCCGAGCGTCTAACTATTCAGCTGACGGATATGTATGCACCTTGGAATGAAGGCGTTTGGAGCTGGTCGTTCTCATCGGACGGAACCGCATCGGTCTCTCCCCTGGATACATCTCAAGAACAGCAGGAAGAGGTCCTTAGCTGCGACATCCAGGCACTGACCGTCCTGCTGACGGGGTTCAAACGGCCGGCTGAACTATACCAATCCGGACGAATTGCAGGCAGTGCGAAGGCAGTGAGCATCCTGGAAGCGCGGATCCCGGCCCGACAGACCTTGTTTATGGACTTCTTTTAAATATGGAATAAAATACCTTGCTATACAATTCTATTGAGCAGGGATCCGGTCAGAGTAATAGCCCTCTGCATACGTTGCAGGGGGTTATTTCGTATCGGTGCGGTATAAAAAGAAGGAGAACGTCAAAAATGAAGATACACCCTCTTGGCAAAACGTGAGAATATGTTATAATTTAGATCAAAGAAAGTCAAAGTCAACGTAAATTCAAATGTATGTTTGTTTACGGTTGAACTCACAATAGTGAATGCGCAAGGTTTAGATCAGTTATAACATATTCACCGGGTTAAGATCCAGATTCGAGCCCACGACCATTGGTTAAGTTTAAAGGAGATGGTTTGGGTATGCGAACGGACTAACGAATGACCATGAAGGTCTTGACGTTTTAACGTAATGGAGGATGAACAATGCGTAATATCTCTGATATTATTGAACAATATCTGAAGGGTATTCTGCATGATAGTCCCGAAGGAATGATTGAAATTCAGCGCAACGATCTGGCTGATCAGTTCTCATGCGTTCCATCCCAGATCAACTATGTGATCAGTACACGATTCACGCTGGAAAAAGGTTATCTTGTGGAAAGCAAGCGCGGTGGCGGAGGGTACATCCGGATTCAACGGATTGAACTCCCGCAATACTCGGCGCTTCATACGCATCTCCACCAAACGATTGGGGAACGCATCGATCAGAACGTGGCCGAAGGGCTGATCTATCAGTTGGAGGAGGCACGAATCCTTAGCAAACGCGAAGCGAGCATTATGCGCGCCGCGATATCCAGAGAGTGCCTGATGATCAAGCTTCCTTACCGGGATGAGATACGTGCTCGGCTGATGAAGGCGATGCTGATTTCTTTGTTAGGCAAATAGGCTTACGGAGAAAAAGGAGGTACATCGGTATGCTTTGCCAAGAATGTGGTAAGAGACCGGCGACTCTCCATTTTACCAAGATTGTGAATGGTGAGAAGACGGAGTTTCATTTTTGCGAATCCTGTGCCCGGGAGAAAGGGGAAATGATCCCCGGAACCTCTGGCGGATTTTCTATACACAGCCTGCTGTCTGGTCTCATGGACATTGACATGGCCGGCAAGGGGGCAGCAAGCAGCGCCAAGGCTGCTCAATCGCTGAGATGCGAAGAGTGCGGGATGACGTACTCGCAGTTCAGCAAGATCGGCCGGTTCGGCTGCAGCTCCTGTTATAAGTACTTTGGCAACCGCCTGGACCCTCTGCTCAAAAGAGTTCACGGCAGTACCGTACATGTCGGCAAGCTGCCCAAGAGAGGCGGCAGCAAAATTCAAGCCAAACGGAAAATCGACGGCTTGAAGCTCGAGCTTCAGCAGCGTATTCACGAAGAGGAGTTCGAAGAGGCTGCGAAGCTGCGCGACCAGATCCGTAAGCTTGAGAAAGAATTGTCGGAACAGTAAAGTTCACTCGAAGGAGGAGGAATGCGTGATGCCAAATCTCCGGTTTACCGAGAAAGCGCTGAGCGATTGGATGCGCGGCCAGGCCGATGCTTCCGAAATCGTCATCAGCAGCCGGGTTCGGGTTGCGCGCAACCTGCAGCATCTTCCTTTTCCGCTATTGGCCACCCGCCAGCAGTCGGAGGAAGTGCTCAAACGTCTGACGGGTATTCCCAGTGATCACCTTCAGTCTTTTGGAACTTTTTATACCGTGGAGCTCGACCACATCGATCCGCTGGACAAAAGGGTGCTGGTAGAGAAGCATTTGATCAGCCCTAATTTGGCGAATGAATCCCAGAACGGCGCGGTGATCCTCAGTGAGGACGAATCGGTCAGCATTATGATTAACGAAGAGGACCATCTTCGCATTCAATGTCTATACCCCGGTTTTCAAATCCGCCAAGCCTGGGAGAAGGCCTCGAGCATTGACGATAAATTTGAGGAATACATTGATTACGCCTTTGACGATAAGCACGGGTACTTGACCAGCTGTCCAACCAATGTGGGCACAGGCCTGCGGGCTTCGGTCATGATGCACCTCCCGGCGCTGGTGATGACCCAGCAGATCAACCGGATTTTATCCGCCGTTTCACAAGTTGGGCTCACCGTTAGAGGAATTTATGGGGAAGGCAGCGAAGCAATAGGTAACCTGTTCCAAATCTCGAATCAGATTACCTTGGGACAGACCGAGAATGAAATCATCGACAACCTCCACAGCGTCGTGCTGCAGATTATCGAGCATGAGAAAAATGCACGCACGCGGCTTATGAACGATTCCAGACTCCGCATTACCGACCGCATCAAACGGTCCTATGGGATTTTATCCTACGCGGAAGTGATGGATTCGAAAGAGGCAGGGCAGCGTCTCTCCGACGTGCGCCTTGGAGTTGACCTCGGGATTCTTGAGGGACCGTCTATTTCGGTGATGAATGAACTGAATGTGATGACCCAGCCGGGCTTCCTGCAGAAAACCTACGGTCACGAGATGAACACCGAAGAACGCGATATTTACCGGGCGAAGCTCATCCGGGAAACCCTCGGAAAGCGCTGAGCCTTTATGATATACAGCTTTACGATGAAGGAAGCAAGTGGAGAAGCGATGATAAAACTCATGGAGGTGCAGGAGATATGATGTTCGGAAGATTTACGGAACGTGCGCAGAAGGTGCTCGCATTGGCACAAGAGGAAGCGGTTCGTTTAGGGCATAACAACATTGGTACGGAGCATATTTTGCTCGGACTGATCCGGGAAGGGGACGGCATAGCCGCTAAAGCTTTAATCGGACTCGGACTTGGCCTTGAAAAAATCCAGGATGAAGTGGAGACGCTCATCGGACGGGGGCAGGAACAGCCGACGAATATCGCTTATACCCCTCGCGCCAAAAAGGTAATTGAGCTGTCCATGGACGAAGCGCGCAAACTGGGTCATACGTATGTGGGCACAGAGCACATCCTGCTCGGCCTCATTCGCGAAGGCGAAGGCGTGGCCGCCCGTGTGTTGAATAATCTCGGCATCAGCCTGAATAAGGCACGCCAGCAAGTGCTGCAGCTGCTGGGCAGCAGCGAGGCTGTATCCAGCCATCACGGCAACCAATCCAACGTCAGCACGCCGACGCTCGACAGCCTGGCCCGTGACTTGACTGCGATTGCCAAGGAAGGCAACCTGGATCCGGTCATCGGCCGCAGCAACGAAATCGAAAGAGTTATTCAGGTCCTCAGCCGCCGGACCAAAAACAATCCGGTGCTGATCGGTGAGCCGGGGGTTGGTAAAACCGCCATCGCCGAAGGCCTGGCGCAAAAGATCATCAACAACGAAATCCCGGAAACGCTGCGTGACAAACGCGTCATGACACTGGACATGGGATCGGTTGTAGCCGGTACGAAATACCGTGGCGAGTTCGAGGACCGCTTGAAGAAAATCATGGATGAGATCCGCCAAGCGGGCAACATCATCCTCTTTATCGACGAGCTGCATACGCTGATCGGTGCCGGCGGCGCGGAAGGCGCCATCGACGCATCCAACATTCTGAAGCCGTCGCTTGCCCGCGGCGAGCTGCAGTGCATCGGTGCCACCACGCTGGATGAGTACCGCAAATATATCGAGAAAGACGCCGCTCTGGAGCGCCGTTTCCAACCGATCACGGTGGATCAGCCGTCTCCGGAAGAAGCGATTCAAATTCTGTTCGGCCTGCGCGACCGCTACGAAGCACATCACCGCGTGAAAATTACGGATGAAGCGATCGTGGAAGCCGTGAAGCTGTCGGACCGCTACATTTCCGACCGGTTCCTGCCGGATAAAGCGATCGACCTGATCGACGAGGCGGGCTCCAAAGTAAGGCTTCACACGTACACCATTCCGCCGAATCTGAAGGAACTGGAAAGCCGGCTTGAAGATATCCGCAAGGAAAAAGATTCGGCCGTGCAAAGCCAGGAATTCGAGAAAGCGGCAGCCCTTCGCGATACGGAGCAGAAGATCCGCGAAGAGCTGGACGTTACAAAGAACCAATGGAAAGAAAAACAGGGCCGTACGGACTCCGAAGTGACGCCTGAGGATATCGCCCAGGTTGTGGCCAGCTGGACCGGCATTCCGGTCAGCAAGCTGAAGGAAGAAGAAACGGAACGCCTGCTGAATATGGAGACAATCCTGCACGAACGTGTTATCGGCCAGGAAGAAGCCGTCAAGGCGGTCAGCCGCGCGGTAAGACGTTCCCGTGCCGGTCTGAAGGATCCGAAGCGTCCGATTGGATCGTTCATCTTCCTTGGACCTACGGGTGTCGGTAAAACCGAGCTGGCCCGTGCTCTGGCCGAAGCGATGTTCGGCGACGAAAATGCGGTAGTCCGCATCGACATGTCCGAGTACATGGAGAAACACTCCACGTCCAGACTGGTCGGAGCGCCTCCGGGATACGTCGGCTATGACGAAGGCGGCCAGCTGACCGAAAAAGTACGCCGCAAGCCGTACTCGGTCGTTCTGCTGGACGAAATCGAGAAGGCGCACCCTGAAGTGTTCAACATTCTGCTTCAAGTGCTGGAGGACGGCCGTCTGACCGACTCCAAGGGCCGCGTGGTGGACTTCCGCAACACGCTGATCATTCTGACCTCCAACGTCGGTGCGGAAGCGATCAAGCGGAACTCCACGATGGGCTTCACGGCAGCTGCTGACGCCGGGGCCGATTACAACAACATGAAGGATAAAGTGATGGGAGAGCTGAAGAAGAGCTTCCGTCCGGAGTTCCTGAACCGGATCGACGAAATCATCGTCTTCCACTCACTCGAAGAGAAGCACATCGCCGAAATCGTGACGACGATGACCGAAGAGCTGCGTAAACGCCTGCGCGATTTCAATGTCGACTTTACTCTGACGGATAAAGCCAAGGCATTCCTCGCCAAAGAAGGCTACGACCCGGCATTCGGTGCCCGTCCGCTACGCCGGGCGATCCAGAAGCATATCGAGGACCGTCTGTCGGAAGAATTGCTCACGGGCCATGTGTCCAAAGGCGACTCGCTGATCATCGATGAAGAGAACGGCGCGCTGACGGTCAGCAAAAACGAAAATGTATCGGCCAATACACAGTCGTAAATGAGCCGGTGACTTCATACGAAGCCTGAAACAACAAGGGATTGCCCCGCCGGTTTTTATGGACCCGGCGGGTCGGTCCCTTTTCTGTTTGTTTCCCTGTGATAAATCAATGTAAAGTTTTTGGATAGACTTTACGATAAATCTTAATAAATGGTAAACTTAAAATAATGCCAAAATTCTGAGGTAACGACATAATTAGACAAATTGGCGGCAGCAAAGGAGAGAGCATGGCCAAATCGAAAACGAAATTTTACTGTACCGAGTGCGGCTATGAAGCTGCCAAGTGGTACGGGAAGTGTCCGGGCTGCCAGGCCTGGAACTCGATGGTAGAAGAAACGGAAAGCATCATCAAGACGCAGGGGATGAATTCCCCGCTTTTTCATAGTAAAGAAAAGCCGCTTTCGATCATAAATATAGAGAGCAGCCAGGAAGCTAGGGTGCTGACCGGGATCGGCGAGCTCAACCGTGTTCTAGGCGGCGGGATCGTTCCCGGATCGCTCATTCTCGTCGGGGGCGACCCCGGCATCGGCAAGTCGACCCTGCTCCTGCAAACGTCGCACGCTCTGACGCAGTCCGGCCTGCGCGTGCTGTACGTGTCCGGTGAGGAATCGGTCCGTCAGACCAAGCTCCGGGCGGATCGCCTCGGTGCCCTCTCGCCGGAACTGTACGTTCTGTGCGAGACCAATATGGATCTGATCGAAGAGGCGATAGAGAGTGTAAAGCCTCAGTTTTTGGTGATCGACTCCATCCAGACGGTCTACATTCCCGAGGTGACCAGCGCGCCGGGAAGCGTGGCGCAGGTCCGGGAATGTACGGCCCGGTTTATGCGGGTAGCCAAGGGGCTCGGCATCGCCACCGTCCTTGTGGGGCATGTTACAAAGGAAGGGGCCATCGCCGGACCGAGGCTGCTAGAGCATATGGTGGACTGTGTACTTTATTTTGAAGGCGAGCGTCATCATACCTACCGGCTGTTAAGAGCCGTTAAGAACCGCTTTGGATCGACTAATGAGATCGGCATTTTCGAGATGAATGAGGTCGGGCTGGTCGAAGTAGGGAACCCGTCGGAGCTGTTTCTGTCCGAGCGTCCGCTGGGCGTGGCGGGATCCACGGTCGTGGCCAGCATGGAGGGCACCAGACCCGTCCTGGTCGAGCTTCAGGCCTTGATCTCTTCCACGCATTTTCCGTCACCCCGGCGCATGTGCACTGGGATCGACCATCACCGGATGGGACTGATCATTGCGGTGCTGGAGAAGCGGATGGGCATGTTCCTGCAGAATCAGGATGCGTACCTGAACGTGGCGGGGGGCGTCAAGCTGGACGAACCGGCGGTCGATTTGGCCATCGCCGTCAGCATCGCCTCCAGCTTTCGGGATATTCCGACAAAGCCGTATGACGTCATGTTCGGCGAAGTCGGGCTGACCGGCGAAGTCCGGGGCGTCTCCCGTGTGGAACAGCGCGTCCGGGAAGCGGAGAAGCTGGGGTTCAAGCGGATTATTTTACCGGAGAAAAGTTTGAAAGGATGGAGGCACCCCAAAGGTATTGAAATCATCGGAGTGAGTACCGTTGCAGATGCACTAGCGGTCGCGTTAGATTAGGGGGCAAATGAAGATGAAAGAACCGAGCCAATTGGAGAAAATGAACGATTTATTGAAGCTCGTGGCACCCGGCACGCCGTTTCGCGACGGCCTGGAAAACGTGCTGCGCGCCAAAACCGGGGGACTGCTGGTAGTCGGCTACAGTCCCGAAGTGATGGAGGTTGTGGACGGAGGCTTCTCCATCAACTGCGATTTCTCACCCAACTACTTATATGAGCTGGCCAAGATGGACGGGGCCATCATTTTGAGCGAAGACCTGAAGCGGATTCTGTATGCCAACACCCAGCTGATTCCGGACTCGTCCATATCTTCGATCGAAACGGGGATTCGGCACCGGACGGCCGAGCGGGTCGCCAAACAGACCGGCAAGCTGGTCGTGTCGATTTCCCAGCGCCGGAACATCATTACCTTGTACCAAGGGACGCTCCGCTACGCGTTGAAAGAGATCGGCGTCATTCTAACCAAAGCCAACCAGGCGCTCCAGACGCTGGAGAAGTACCGGGCGGTGCTGAATCAGTCGCTGACGAACCTGTCGGCTTCCGAATTCGAAGAGCTGGTCACCGTTCCCGAAGTGGTCAACGTCATTCAGCGTGTGGAGATGGTTCTGCGCATCAAGATGGAAATCAAGCGATACATCAACGAGCTGGGGAACGAAGGACGCCTGATCAGCATGCAGATGGAAGAGCTCGTGAGCAACATGGAGGAAGAAGCCTGGCTCCTGTACAAAGACTATGCCCGTGACGACAATGATGAGAAGATCCGCGAGATGATCGCCGGACTGAAACGGGCGACCGACGACGAGCTGCTCGATATCCACTATGTCGTACGCCTGCTGGGATATCCGTTGTCGGCCGCAACCTCAGAAGAGTCTGTAGCACCCCGTGGTTACCGGATCCTCAATAAAATTCCACGTCTGCCGAACGTCATCATTCACAACCTGGTGGAACGCTTTGAACGGCTGCCGCATATCATGATGGCTACGATCGAAGAATTGGATGAGGTGGATGGAATTGGCGAAGTCAGAGCCCGCAATATTAAAGAGGGACTGAAACGCTTGCAGGAACAAGTATTCATTGACAGACAAATTTAAATGCCATACAATCAATGGATGACATGGGGGTACTACGATATTTGAGGTGAGAAAATGTTTACGAAATCAATTCCGAACATGTGTACCTTGGGTAACTTGTTTCTCGGAATGGTAGGGATTATGCTGGCCCTCGACAACAAGCTGAGCTTGGCGGCCATCATGATTATCATTGCAATGCTTCTCGACGGATTGGACGGCCGGGTGGCCCGGGCGCTCAATGCACAGAGTGAGTTGGGCAAGGAACTGGACTCCCTCTCGGATGTAATTTCCTTTGGTGTTGCACCCGCTCTTATCATGTACATTTCTTGTTTCCACGATATGCATCATGCGCTGATCTGGACGGTAACCGCCGTATTTCCCATGTGCGGGGCGCTTCGGCTTGCCCGCTTCAACGTCCAATCAGGCAGCCCGGGATACTTTATAGGTCTGCCTATACCGGCAGCGGGCGGTGTGCTTGCTACATTATCTTTGTTCCGTGATGATATTTCCGCCCCCTATATGATCATCGCCATGCTGCTGCTGTCATACCTGATGGTCAGCACGGTCCGGTATCCGAACTTCAAGAAAATCGGTTTTCCGAAGAAAGCGATGATGTACGCGCCGTTCGTCATCCTTGCCGGAGTTGCGGTCGCCATCACGTTCCCGGATCAGCTCTCCAAGCTGATTTTCCTGCCGCTGGTGCTGTATGCCGCTTACGGTGTGAAGGAGAACGTGAGAAGGTTGTCGCGGAGACGCCGCCGCCATCGCGAGCAGTCCGATAAAGTGTTCAACGACCACTCATCATAAACGACGTCCTGTTTAATAGAACGGGATGCAAAAATAAAAAGCATTTATTTCCTGCCAGGAGCAGCGAGATAAATGCTTTTTTTGATGTATAAAAAATCTTGTTCGTCTATGACATGTTAAACAGACCGAGGGTAGAGCATTTCTGCGATTCCTTCTGGACCACTTCATCCATATTAATATCGAGCAGATTGCACAGCGCCGACATATAGAACAGGTTCCGCCCCAGCTCGGTGCTGATCACCTCGCGGCAGTTCTCGCACAGCTCCCCTTGGACATGGGTCCGTACCGTTTCCTTGGCTTCCTCGAGGTTCAGTCCCGGAGCAAAGGTTTGTTTGGTGGCATGAAGTTCAATACAACCGCAATCCGTAATCGCCTTGGCGACGGACCGGTTAACGGAGGCACTGCTTTGTCCATTCTTTGACAATACATCCAGCAGACTGCGGTGACGGAGCAACAGTTCGGAAACCTGATCTTGAAAGTCTTGTAAACTTGGTGTGCCCATGTAACCTATTCACCTCTAACCTCTAGTTTTTTGAATTGAACTTATTATATTCCAGTCAATTCCCCATTTTCAACCAAAAACGAGACTTCTGTAGGATGGTACAAAAGAAAGGTTCAGCCGTCCAATAAAAATTGGAATATACAGGATTAGGTTGCTGCAAAATGGACCATACTGCTAATGAAATCTGCAACTATTAAAAATATGGATTTAAGGAGGTGAGGGAACTGATGCTGAGGAAATCGATCACGGCATTTGCCGGATTATGCGGGGCATGGATCGGGTACTCGCTGCATCATGCAGCAGGCTGGTCGTTCCCTGGAATTGGAATTGATGATTCGCTGTGGGGCAGCCTGACGTTCGCTGTGGTTGGCGCAATTTTATTTATGTTGATTGGTTCCCTGTGTGCTCAAGCTGTATCGTATCGTCTGCATTCGTTTATCGCTTCGTTCTCGAACACGCCGATGAATGAACTGGCGGCCGGAGCGTCGGGTCTGATCGGAGGACTGCTGCTGGCTCTATTAATCTACCCCAGCCTTGCCTGGATTGGACATGCCGGGGATTTGCTGGCTGTCGGCGTGACGTTTGTGTGCGGTTATATGGGACTCCGGATTGGCTTGGAAAAGAAAGAGGAGCTCGCTTCCCTGTGGACTTCCGGCAAATGGAGCCGGGGCGAGCTGCCGGAGGAACGCCGGATTGAGGAGCATAAAATTCTCGATACGAGCGTCATCATCGACGGCCGGATCGCGGACATCTGCAAAACCGGTTTTATCGAAGGAACGATCGTCATTCCCGAATTCGTTCTGGAAGAGCTTCAGCATATCGCGGATTCCTCGGACCTCTTGAAGCGCAACCGCGGACGCAGAGGACTCGATATTTTGAACAAGATCCAGAAGGAGTTGGACGTCAGGGTGCTGATCTATGAAGGGGATTTCGAAGAAATTTCCGAAGTGGACAGCAAGCTGGTGAAGCTCGCCAAAGTGCTGCAGGGCAAAGTGGTGACCAACGATTTTAACCTGAACAAGGTATGTGAGCTGCAAGGCGTATCCGTACTGAACATTAACGATTTGGCCAACGCCGTGAAGCCGGTCGTCCTGCCGGGGGAAGAAATTATGGTGCAGGTGATCAAGGACGGCAAAGAGCATGGCCAGGGAGTGGCTTATCTCGACGACGGAACCATGATTGTGGTTGAAGGCGGACGCGACTATATAGGCAATATGATGGAAGTGCTGGTAACGAGCGTGCTGCAGACCTCCGCGGGGCGGATGATCTTTGCCAAACCGAAACTGTTGGAAAAAGCCCAGTAAACGCGGTATGATGGGGGTATACTCTTTTTCGGTCAGTTGTTGAGGAGGCTTTGCATCGACTTGGGCACAGAGAATCAGGTGGGCGTCATTGTGGTATCCGCGGGCCGCGGCTCCCGGATGGGGACGCAGGAAAGCAAGCAGTATCTTATGCTTGAAGACAAGCCCATCATTATGCATACGCTGGACATTTTTGAACAAATGCCGCTGGTGAAAGAAGTGGTGCTGGTCACCGGTGCGGATGATATTCCGCGCTGCGAGCAGTGGATCCAGGATTACGGACTTGGTAAAGTAACCAAGGTCATCGCCGGCGGAAGCGAAAGACAACAATCCGTATACAACGGCTTGATGGAAATTGGCACAGAATGGGTAATGGTTCATGACGGGGTTCGCCCGTTCGTGGAACCTGAACACATTGAGGCATGCTACCGGAAGGCACTCCAGGAAGGAGCGGCCGTGCTGGCGGTGCCGGTGAAGGATACCATCAAGCAGGTGAACGATTCGGGGACGATTCTGGCGACCCCTGATCGCCGGAGTCTGTGGGCCATTCACACCCCACAGGCTTTTCGTCTTTCCGATTTGAAAAGGGCTCATGAACGCGCCGCAGCGGACGGCTTCGCCGGCACCGACGACTCCATGCTCGTGGAGCGGCTGGGCATTCCCGTGGCGGTTGTGGAAGGCAGCTATACGAATATAAAAATTACGACGCCGGAAGATTTGGAGTACGCCGCATTTATGCAGAAACGCAAGGGAGAGAAAAAGGGATGATACGTGTAGGACAAGGGTTTGACGTTCACCAGCTGGTGGAGGGCAGGCCGTGCATCATTGGCGGAGTCACGATTCCGTACGAGAAGGGGCTGCTGGGACACTCCGACGCGGACGTGCTGCTGCATGCCGTTGCGGATGCGATTTTGGGTGCGCTTGCGCTGGGGGACATCGGCAAGCATTTTCCCGATACGGATCCGGAATTCAAGGACGCGGACAGTTTGAAGCTGCTGCTGCATGTATGGGGCCTCGCCAAGGAGCGGGGGTACCGCCTGGGCAACATCGATTCGACCATTATCGCCCAGCGTCCGAAGATGGCTCCTTATATTCCGCAGATGGCTGAAGTCATCGCCAAGGCGCTGGATGCCGACGTGACGCAGGTCAACGTGAAGGCAACTACGACGGAGCAGCTCGGATTCACCGGTCGGGGAGAAGGCATTGCAGCCCAATCGGTTGTATGCTTGATCCAAGATGTGCTATCATCTTGAAGGATTTAAGCTGGAATAGGGTAAAGTATTTCTGAACGGACTTTATTGATCAATGATATGGCGGAGGGGATCAGGATGAGCAAAGTGCGCGTACGTTATGCACCGAGTCCAACCGGACATTTACATATTGGCAATGCCAGAACGGCGCTGTTTAACTATTTGTATGCCCGCAATCAGGGCGGAGAGTTTATTATCCGAATTGAAGATACGGACGTGAAGCGGAACATCGAAGGCGGCGAAGAAAGCCAGCTGAAGTATTTGAAATGGCTTGGCATGGACTGGGACGAAAGCGTTGATGTGGGCGGGGCGTACGGCCCTTACCGCCAAACCGAACGTCTGGACATTTACAAGAAATACTGGCAGGACCTGCTGAACCGCGGCTTGGCTTACCGCTGCTATTGCACCGAGGAAGAGCTAGAGAAGGAACGGGAAGAGCAGATCGCCCGCGGCGAGACGCCGCGCTATTCCGGCAAGCACCGTGACTTGACGCCTGAGCAGTGCCAGGCATTCGAAGCGGAAGGCCGGGTGGCCAGCATTCGCTTCCGGGTACCGGACAATAAGACGTACACGTTCAACGATATGGTCAAAGGAACGATCTCTTTCAATACCCAGGACACCGGTGACTTTGTCATTGTGAAAAAGGACGGCATTCCGACTTACAACTTTGCGGTGGTGCTCGACGACCATCTGATGGAAATTTCCCACGTCCTGCGCGGGGAAGATCATATTTCCAATACGCCGCGCCAGCTGATGATCTACGAGGCGTTCGGCTGGGAGCCGCCGCAGTTCGGTCATATGACGCTGATCGTGAATGAGAATCACAAGAAGCTCAGCAAGCGGGATGAATCGATCATCCAGTTCATCGAGCAGTACGACCAGTTGGGTTACCTGCCGGAAGCGATGGTGAATTTTATCGCCCTGCTGGGCTGGTCTCCGGAAGGCGAAGAAGAGATTTACAGCAGAGAAGAGCTGATCAAGATCTTCAATCCGGACCGCCTGTCGAAGAGCCCGGCCGTGTTCGATCAGAACAAGCTGGCTCACCTGAACAATACGTACATTAAGAATGCCGATACCGACCGGATTACGGAGCTGGCGATTCCGCACTTGCAGCGGGCGAGCCGCCTGCCGGCCGAACTGGATGAGGAGCAGAAGGCATGGACGCGCAAGCTGGTCGCCCTCTATCAGGAGCAGATGACAGCCGCATCGGATATTGTCGATCTGTCGGAGGTGTTCTTCCGCACTCATCTGGAAATCGATCAGGAAGCCCTGCCAGTACTGGCTGAGGAGCAGGTACCTACCGTATTGTCGGCGCTGCTGGCGAAGATCGAAGCTTCGGAGGAGTATACCGCTTCGCATATTGCCGCGCTTATCAAAGAGGTGCAGAAGGAGACCGGCGTGAAAGGCAAGCAGCTCTTTATGCCAATTCGCGTCGCGCTGACCGGCCAGATGCATGGCCGCGATCTGAACGAGACGATCTTCCTGCTGGGCCGCGGACGCGTTATCGAGCGGCTGAAATCGCAAATTAAGGGAGCATAAGTGGATTCTTTCTTGTAATCACAGCATATTCTAACCCATAAGCTCCCTGAAACACTTCTTGTCAGTAAGACGACTTATCGGCTATAATTACAAGCAAAATCAATTCGGCCCCGCTGTTACTGGGAGTGCCGAATGATCCAATGTGCGATCAGCGAAGATCAGGAGAAGTACATTGATCACGCCATTGACAGAGAGGGTGACCGTAAGGGAGGCGCAAGTTTTCCTTTAGGCTGGAAGTCACCTATTGGCCGGCAGTGGAAATGCACCTGTGAGCTGCATGGATGAGCGGAGGAGGATCTCCCCGTTAGACTGTGCCGGACGTCCGCCGTTATGAGGACAGAAAGTGGGGCTTTTCGTTTGCGATGCAGTCTGCCGGAATTACCGGCGGGCCCGTCAGCAGCAAGGCCCAAGCAGAGTGGGACCGCGCGTATAACGTCTCTGCAGCATGATGCTGCAGGGGCGTTTTTTGTTGAAAGAATCTTCGCTGGGCGTGTTGGGCTTCGATGAACAAGCGTCGATGATCGCTTTTGTTGTCAGGACGAGAAGGGGTTGTGCCTCCACATAACGATGGAGAACAGAAGAAGCAAAGAGGGGAACGGATATGTTCAAGCACATGAAATCGGATATCCAAACCGTATTCGAGAATGATCCGGCGGCCAGAAGTCTGTTCGAGGTCATTTTCACCTATTCCGGACTGCATGCCATCTGGGCTCATCGGGTTGCGCATGCACTGTACAAACGCCGGTGGTTTACGCTGGCGCGCGTGATCTCCCAGGTCAGCCGCTTCATGACGGGGATCGAGATCCATCCCGGAGCGAAGATCGGCAAGCGCCTGTTCATCGACCATGGCATGGGCGTGGTCATCGGGGAGACCTGTGAGATCGGGGACGACGTCGTCATTTACCAGGGCGTTACCCTCGGGGGCACCGGGAAGGAAAAAGGCAAACGCCATCCGACCATCGGCAACAATGTCGTCATTGCGTCCGGCGCGAAAGTGCTGGGGTCGTTTACGGTCGGGGACCAGTGCAACATCGGAGCCAACTCGGTCGTTCTGAAGGAAGTCCCATCGAATAGTACGGTGGTGGGCATCCCTGGAAGAATCGTGAAGCAGGATGGGCGCCGGGTGGACCGTCTCAGCCACCAGCTGCCTGACCCGATCGTCGATTCGCTGCGCAGCATGCAGCAGGAGATCGAACAGCTTCGCGGTGAATTGGAAAGACTACAAACGGAAAACAACCGGCTGCAGCAGGAGGAAACCCCGGCTGGAGCACGTTCGAAATAAAGAAGCAGCGAATTTCATGGATGAAAGGAAATGTGGATATGTCCCTTCAAATTTATAATACGATGATCCGGGCGAAAGAAGAGTTTGTGGCGAAGCAGCCGGGAAAAGTGAACATGTACGTGTGCGGTCCGACCGTATACGACTATATTCATATCGGGAATGCGCGTCCGATGATCTTTTTCGACGTCGTTCGCTCGTATCTGGAGCAGATCGGCAACGAAGTCAATTATGTGGTGAACTTCACGGACGTGGACGACAAGCTGATCCGCAAGGCCGAACAGATGAACAGCACTGTGCCTGTGGTAGCCGATACGTTTATTAAAGCGTACTACGAGGACCTCGACGGGCTGGGCATTCATAAGGCGACGATCAACCCGCGGGTGACGGAGAACATGGATAATATCATCGCCTTTATCAAGGAGCTGGAAGACGAAGGCTTCGCTTATGAAAAAGGGGGCGACGTCTTCTACCGAACCGGCAAGTTTGCGGGTTACGGCAAGCTATCGCATCAGAAGCTGGAGGAGCTGCAGTTCGGCATCCGGATCGGCGTCGACGAGCGGAAGGAAAGCCCGGAAGACTTCGTGCTTTGGAAGGCGGCGAAGCCGGGAGAGATTTACTGGGCAAGCCCTTGGGGCGACGGCCGCCCCGGCTGGCATATCGAATGCTCGGCCATGGCCCGCCGCTACCTTGGCGACACCCTGGATATCCATGGAGGCGGACAGGACCTGCAGTTCCCGCATCACGAGTGCGAAATTGCGCAGTCGGAAGCTTTGACCGGTAAGCCGCTCGCCAACTACTGGATGCATAACGGGTACATCAAGATCAATAACGAGAAAATGTCGAAATCGCTCGGAAACGGTATTTTGGTCAAGGATCTGCGCGCCCAATATAAAAAAGAAGCGATCCGCTACTTCATGCTGTCCACGCATTACCGCAACCCGCTCAACTTCAACAGCGAGACGATGGATCAGGCGATGAAGAGCGTGGAGCGGATTGCCAACGCCGTCACGAATATGAAGCACCGCCTGGATACGGTGGCTCCGGACGGAAACGGTCCGGTCCGTGAATCCGTGCAGCAGAAGCTGGATGCGATTCTGGCTTCCTACTATGAAAAAATGAACGATGATTTCAATACGCCGGATGCGATTACCTCCGTATTCGAATGGGTCAGTGAAGCCAACCTGCTGCTTCAAGAGCCTGTGGCGAACCCTGCGGAACTGCAGGCGATGCTGGCGGCTTTTGACGAATTGAACGCGGTGCTGCGGCTCTATTTCGAGGAAAAGGCCGAGCTTCTGGACGAGGAAGTGGAGCAGCTGATCGCCGAGCGTGCCGAAGCCCGCAAGAACAAAAACTGGGGCCGCGCGGATGAAATCCGCGACGAGCTGGCGGCCAAGGGAATTCTGCTGGAGGATACAGCGCAGGGCATGCGCTGGCGCCGCAAATGAGCGGGGTGGACGGCAACGAACTGCTGCCGGAAAGAGCGGGAAGCTGGATGTTCAGCTACCCGCCATCCAAGCCGGCCCGACTGATTCCGCCGATCGTCTTGGCTTATATTGGCGATGCTATCTATGAGGTGGCCATCCGCCAATATTTAATCTCCAAGACGAACCTGCGGCCCAATCAGCTGCACCGTTCGGCGACCGGACTTGTCTCGGCCAAGGCCCAGAGCCGAATTGTCGGTGCGCTGGAGGAGATGCTGACCGAAGAGGAACGCGACGTGGTCCGCCAAGGTCGCAACGCCAAGTCGGGCACCATTCCGAAAAATGCCGACGTGCTGGAATACCGGCATGCCACCGCGTTCGAGTCCCTGATCGGATACTTGTACTATACCGGGCAGTTCGAGCGCATGCAGGAGTTAATCGACACGGGGATCAAGTTCATAGAGCAGCAGCCCAAGAAGAAATAAGACGGCAGGCCATCACAGGCAATAAGAATCAGGAGGAAAATCGATGGAGGAAGAAATCATTGCCGGGAAGCATTCGGTCACCGAAGCGCTTCGATCCGGGCGGACGATCAATAAAATATGGATTGCGGAAAATGCCCAAAAGCATCTGACGCAGCCGATCATTTTCGAGGCCAAAAAGCTTGGCGTCGTCATTCAGCAGGTGGACAAACGTAAGCTGGACCAGATGGCGCCGGGTATGCAGCATCAAGGGGTAGTCGCGCAGGCGGCGCCTTATGCCTATGCCGAAGTGGAGGACATCCTGCAGGTAGCGGAAGCCAAGGGAGAGGCACCATTCATCTTGCTGTTGGACGAGATCGAAGATCCGCACAATCTCGGCTCCATTCTCCGGACCGCGGACTGCACCGGCGTTCATGGGGTAATCGTGCCGAAACGCCGGTCGGCGCAGGTTACCGCGACCGTGTCCAAGACGTCCGCCGGCGCCGCCGAATACGTCCCGGTAGCACGCGTAACGAACCTGGGGCAGACCATTGAGGAGCTGAAAGAGAGAGGAATTTGGGTCGTTGGTACCGACGTGTCGGCTTCCTCCGAGATGTACGACACGAATGTGTTTGACGGCCCCGTCGCCGTGGTCATCGGTAACGAAGGGAAAGGCATGGGCAGACTGATCCGCGAAAAATGCGATGTTTTGGTGAAACTCCCCATGAAAGGTCAAATCAACTCGCTTAACGCTTCCGTGGCCGCGGGAGTCGTGATGTACGAAGTTCTGCGCCGGCGCCGCACCCAAGGTTAGCCGGAATGGCGGCTTTGCGCGATGTGCTTCTGGTCGATGGCTATAATATGATCGGCGGATGGCCGTCCCTTGCAGAGCTGTCGCAGATCAGCATGCAGGAGGCCAGGGACGAGCTGCTGGCCAGGCTGGCCGATTATCAGGCCTTTTCCGGAAGAAAAGTGATCGCGGTATTTGACGCCTACCGGGTGCCGGGGTTGGGCAAATCCTTCTCGCAGAGCAAGGTCCAGGTGTACTTTACGAAGGAGAAGGAGACGGCGGACGAATGCATTGAGCGTCTTGTTGGAGAGCTGACCCGGCGAAGCAGGCAGATCTATGTGGCGACCAGCGATTTGATCGAACAGCATGTCATCTTCGCGCGGGGAGCGCTTCGCTTGTCCGCCCGGGAGCTGCTGATCGAAGTGGAGAACAGCGAGCAGATGATCCAGAAGCGGATCAAGGAAGATCAGGCCAGATCGACGCGCAATACACTGGACAGCAAGCTGTCGCCGGACATCCGCGAAATCTTCGAACGATGGCGGCGGGAATAGCCAACTTTTGTATGAAATGACAAATTTGCAGCTCTTGACAATTTTGCTATCGCTGTTCTTTTTTGGATAATCCGTGGTTGACGGCTTGGAGAGCATCATTTATACTGTTCGTATATTTCACGAGTAACGGGTACCTTGCGTTGCAGCCGGGGGGTTTCTTGGTGAGCGTCGACCTTAAAGAGTTAATGTTATCTGATTATGATTACAAGACGGATGAGGACGTAGTCGAATATTTCCGTGAGGGTGACAGTGAAGCGCTGGAGTACTTGATCAACAAGTACCGGAATTTCGTGCGGGCCAAAGCCAGATCTTATTTTCTGATCGGCGCCGACCGCGAGGATATCATCCAGGAAGGCATGATCGGTTTATACAAATCGATCCGTGATTTCAGAGGGGACAAGCAGTCCTCGTTCAAGGCTTTTGCCGAGCTGTGCATTACGAGGCAGATCATTACGGCGATCAAGACCGCAACGAGACAGAAGCATATCCCGCTGAATTCTTACGTGTCGTTGGACAAGCCTATCTATGATGAGGATTCCGACCGTACGTTGCTTGACGTGATTTGCGGCTCGCAGGTATGCGATCCGGAAGAGCTGATTATTAACCAGGAAGAGTTCGTCGGACTCGAGGACAAGATGTCCGAGATTCTGAGCGACTTGGAGCGCAAAGTGCTGATGCTGTATTTGGATGGCCGCTCCTATCAGGAAATTGCGGTGGATTTGAAACGGCATGTGAAATCGATCGATAATGCTCTGCAGCGGGTCAAGCGCAAGCTGGAGAGATATTTGGAAGTTCGCGACAATTGAACAGACGCTAAGGTGAAGAAAGGCTCGTAAGGAGTCTTTTTTTATTCACACCGGAAGTGCCGAGGTTTAACCTCTGGACGAATGAATCATACTGGTAAATGAATGCAGGCGGCTTATGATGAGAAAAAAGGCTTGAAACGACAGGGAATCGTGGTTTTTAAACGCGTATTGACAAGGCCATTCTTTCGTTGACATGGTTTGACCCTTGTGATAAAGTGTTTTAGGTAGGCCTAAATTCGCGTGTTTTAATGGATGAGAGAGCAAAGGCTTCGGCACGAGCTTAATCGTTCATTTCGCAGGAACGGTTTTTTTTCTTTTCAGCGATGAAAAGTTTAGGCTGTTTCCTACTAGGGATCAATATTGACTCTTCTGAAATAGAAGGACGTCTTCGGGAGGTGCACAGCATGCGGGTAATTATCACTTTGGCTTGTACGAATTGCAAACAAAGAAACTATACGACTACCAAAAACAAGCGAAATCACCCCGACCGCATGGAGATGAAGAAATTTTGCAAGTTTTGTAACGAGCAAACTCCTCATCGCGAAACCAGATAGTTTTTTGGAGGTGTAGTCGGCGTGAAAGGTTTCAAGTCTCTGTTTTCCTTTTTCTCTGAAAGCTGGGCGGAACTTAAAAAAGTTCGCTGGCCTAATCGTAAAGAGTTGACGAATTACACGCTTATCGTACTTGGCACCATTGCGATCGTCACGATTTATTTTTGGGTTCTAGATATCGGCATTTCCGCTGTGATCGAAGCGATTATTTAAGAAGGGTCCCGGGTGGCTTGATATGGAAAAAAGATGGTACGTAGTTCATACCTACTCTGGGTATGAGAATAAGGTCAAAGCCAATTTGGAAAAACGCGTTGAGTCCATGGGCATGGAAGACAAGATTTTCCGCGTTCTTGTTCCGATGGAAGAAGAAGTGGTAAACAAGGACGGCAAGAAAAAGGTCGTCATGAGAAAGGTTTACCCCGGATATGTCTTGGTGGAAATGATCCAGACTGACGATTCCTGGTACGTTGTACGCAATACGCCAGGGGTTACGGGATTTGTCGGTTCGACGGGTTCGGGTTCCAAGCCGACGCCTTTGCTTCCGGAAGAAGTGGAACAGATTCTGAAGCATATGGGTATGGAAGAGCCGAAGCCGAAGATCGAATTTGATATTAAAGAATCCGTACGTATCAAAGTTGGTCCTTTTGCGAATTTTGTTGGCTCGGTAGAAGAAATTCTCGTCGACAAGAGCAAGCTGAAGGTACACGTCAACATGTTTGGACGGGAAACCCCGCTTGAGCTGGATTATACTCAGGTGGAGAAGATATAAAGTTCTTCAGGTTTCTTGTGGGAGGGCCCCGAGGCCCGCTAACCACTTTTGAAGGAGGTGTCTTACATGGCAAAGAAGGTAATCAAGGTTGTTAAACTGCAAATCCCTGCAGGTAAAGCGAATCCGGCGCCGCCAGTAGGTCCAGCATTGGGTCAAGCAGGTGTCAACATCATGGCATTCTGTAAAGAATTCAACGCTCGTACCGCTGATCAAGCTGGTCTGATCATTCCGGTTGAAATTTCGGTATTTGAGGATCGTTCCTTTACGTTCATTACCAAAACTCCACCGGCTGCAGTTCTGCTTCGCGTAGCTGCCAAAATCGAGAAGGGTTCCGGCGAACCTAACAAGAAGAAAGTCGCTACCGTTAAACGCAGCACTGTCCGTGAAATCGCTGAGCAAAAAATGCCTGACCTGAACGCAGCTTCCGTTGAAGCAGCTATGCGTATGGTTGAAGGTACTGCACGCAGCATGGGTATCACAATCGAAGACTAATCCGGTTTTTCTTGCGACACCCGGCCTATGAGGCCGGCACATGTGGGAGGAATATCCGCTAAAACCACAAAGGAGGAACAAACATGGCTAAACATGGTAAGAAGTATGTTGAAGCTGCCAAGCTGATCGACAGCGAAGCAGTATACGAGCCAGCAGAAGCTGTAGAGCTTGTGAAAAAGGCTGCGACTGCCAAGTTCGACGAAACCGTTGAAGTTGCAGTTCGTTTGGGCGTTGACCCACGTAAACAAGACCAAGCCGTTCGTGGTGTCGTTGTCCTGCCTCATGGCACGGGTAAAACACAACGCGTATTGGTATTTGCGAAAGGTGACAAAGCGAAGGAAGCGGAAGCGGCTGGCGCAGATTTTGTTGGCGATCAAGACATGATCAACAAGATCCAACAAGGCTGGTTCGAATTCGACGTCTGCGTCGCTACACCTGATATGATGAGCGAAGTCGGTAAACTGGGTCGTCTGCTCGGTGGTAAAGGCCTTATGCCTAACCCTAAAGCAGGAACAGTTACGTTCGATGTTGCCAAGGCTGTTCAAGAAATCAAAGCCGGTAAAATCGAATACCGTCTGGACAAAGCAGGTCAAATTCACGCACCGATCGGTAAAGTATCCTTTGATGCGGCCAAACTGAATGAGAACCTCAAATCTCTCATCGACGCACTCAACCGTGCTAAACCAGCTGCTGCAAAAGGTGTTTATCTGAAGGGGATCGCCGTATCCTCGACGATGGGACCAAGCGCACGCGTGAATACAGCAACCTTTAAATAAGTTATCGTTGACTCGTTCCGAGTTATCTGTTACTATATAAAAGTTGTTGTTTAGGTCCTTGTGACCGACCACTAAAGTTGAATATGCTTACCGTAGACAGTAGGTGCCTAAGGGCTTAATTTCCTACCGAGGTGTTGTGATAGAATATATATGATTTTCCTGCGCTTTGCCCGGACAATCATCATTCATCAGGCCTTCGTAAATCTACGGAGGCTTTTTACTTGCCTATGAAATCGGTGAAGCCAAGAGTACTCAGACTCGAAGCGGACTCCGACGTAGATCGAACTGTCGGCCGGCAAGTCCGGCTGGACAGTCATTGAAACTTTCAGGAGGTGTAGACATTGGCAAACGCAAAAGTGATTCAAGCGAAACAAGAAGCTGTAGATGCGGTAACTGCGAAATTGCGCGAAAGTGCAACGACAGTAGTGGCCGACTACCGCGGATTGAACGTTGCCCAAGCTACCGAACTGCGTAAGCAGCTTCGCGAAGCGGGTGTTGAATTCCAAGTGTTGAAGAACACTTTGCTGCGCCGTGCGACTGCCGCTGCTGAGCTGACTGAACTGGACGAAGTATTGACCGGTCCAACAGCTATCGCATTCAGTGCAGAAGACGCCGTAGCACCAGCTAAAATCCTTAACGATTTTGCTAAGAAGAACGAAGCTTTGAAACTGAAAGGTGCCGTGGTTGAAGGCCGTGTAGTCGGCGTTGACCAAATCAAGGCGTTGGCAGAACTGCCATCCCGCGAAGGTCTCCTTTCCATGCTCCTCAGCGTGCTTCAAGCTCCAGTTCGCAACTTCGCGCTTGCAGTTAAGGCTGTGGCTGAGAAAGAAGAACAAGGAGCGTAAGCTTCCCGTTCTGACAGCTTAAAAGCAAACAAAAAATAATTTTATTATAAAATGGAGGTTCAACCATGAGTAAAGAGCAAATCTTGGAATCAATCAAAGGTATGACTGTTTTGGAACTGAACGACCTGGTTAAAGCAATCGAAGAAGAATTCGGCGTAACTGCTGCAGCTCCAGTAGCTGTAGTTGGTGGCGGCGCTGGCGCAGCTGAAGCTGCTGAGCAAACTGAATTCGACGTAATCCTGGCTAACGCTGGTGCTTCCAAAATCAACGTTATCAAAGCCGTTCGCGAAATCACAGGTCTTGGCTTGAAAGAAGCTAAAGAACTCGTTGACAACGCTCCAAAACCACTGAAAGAAAAAGTGGGTAAAGAAGAAGCTGAATCCGTTAAAGCTAAATTGGAAGAAGCAGGCGCTACTGTAGAAGTGAAGTAATTCCTTCTCAGTTGAAGCACATAGCAAACCCCTTGATCATTCAAGGGGTTTGTTTTTGTAAAACCGTATCCCTTGTGACTAAACGACTGGAACCAGGGGATCCTGTGTAATGAAACCAAGGATTCGGAGGGAAAGCATGTCACAGCATTACTATTCCAACCAGCCCGAAGCCGGACATGACCGGCGGAGTCTGGAAGAGCGACTGCGGGGTGCAGTCTACAAGTTCACGAGCGATGCCGGGGTGTTTTCCAAGAAGGGAATTGATTTTGGCAGCAAGGTGCTGATCGAAGCGATGGATATTCCGCAGGGGGCCGAGGTTCTGGATGTGGGCTGCGGGTACGGTCCTATCGGACTGGTGGCGGCAAGACTGGCCGGGGATGGGCATGTGACGATGCTGGATGTGAACAGCCGTGCAGTGGAGCTCGCCAAGGAAAATGCCAGGCTGAACGGAATTACGAACGTGACGATTCTGGAGAGCGATCTGCTGCAGCAGGTAGAAGGGAAAGCTTTCGATGTCATCCTGACCAATCCGCCGATTCGTGCCGGCAAGGAAACGGTGCATCGGATTTTCGAGCAGGCGTATGAGCATCTTCGTGAAGGAGGATCCTTGTGGATCGTGATTCAGAAGAAGCAGGGGGCACCATCGGCAAAGGCGAAGCTGGAGAGCTTGTTCGCACAGGTGGAAGAAGTCACCAAGGATAAAGGGTACCGGATTTTTAAGGCTACAAAATCTTTTCAATAATATGCAATAGGACTATTGACTTGAAAAATCATGTGTGATATTATTATAAAATGTCAGTATTAGGATAGGCTTCTTGTCTTTAGTTGGCTGAAATGTCAATAGTTTTTATGCGGAGATATGCATAAAATAGGGCATGTCCACGTATAATATGTACATTTTGGGCAAATCTACTGGATATGAAGTCACTTCTATGTTTAGAAGGCAAGACCATGGATAAGTTGCTCTTTGTTCGAAAGCATTCGGGTAAGGGCTTTTCTTTATTTGTGGATGAATCCTCTGCATGAATCCATTATAAGGTTCCAAACAGAGGTTCGCAATCAATTTTTAAAGTGAGTAGACA
The DNA here is from genome assembly GCF_040545415.1 of Paenibacillus favisporus. Taxonomy (NCBI): domain Bacteria; kingdom Bacillati; phylum Bacillota; class Bacilli; order Caryophanales; family Paenibacillaceae; genus Paenibacillus; species Paenibacillus favisporus. The sequence goes on from NZ_JBEPLV010000012.1 coordinate 25,018, forward strand.
TGAGGGGTGAGTTAAAGTTGGCAGGACATCTTGTTCAGTATGGTCGACGCACTCGGCGAAGTTATGCACGAATTAATGAAGTACTTGAGATTCCGAACCTGATCGAAATCCAACAGAAATCATACGAATGGTTTTTGGAGGAAGGATTGCGCGAAATGTTCCAGGATATCTCGCCAATTCAGGATTTTACGGGCAATTTGGTGCTGGAGTTCATCGACTACAGCCTGGGCGAACCCAAATACACCGTCGATGACGCGAAAGAGCGTGACGTGACGTATGCGGCACCGCTTCGGGTGAAAGTACGGCTCATCAACAAAGAAACCGGAGAAGTCAAAGAACAGGAAGTATTCATGGGAGATTTCCCGCTGATGACGGAGACCGGTACATTTATTATCAACGGTGCAGAACGGGTCATTGTCAGCCAGTTGGTACGCTCTCCTAGCGTCTATTTCAGCACGAAAGTCGATAAAAACGGTAAGAAAACCTACACTGCAACGGTGATTCCAAACCGTGGTGCCTGGCTTGAACTGGAGACGGATGCGAAAGACATCATGTATGTCCGGATCGACCGTACCCGTAAAATCCCGGTTACCGTTTTGCTGCGGGCGCTTGGTTTCGGCAGCGACGCCGAAATTTTGGACCTGCTCGGCAACGACGAATACATCCGCAACACGCTGGACAAAGACAACACCGATTCCACGGAAAAAGCGCTCATCGAAATTTACGAACGCCTCCGTCCGGGCGAGCCGCCTACCCTCGACAATGCGAAGAGCTTGCTGGTAGCGCGCTTCTTTGATCCAAAGCGTTATGATCTGGCCAATGTCGGCCGTTATAAAATCAATAAAAAGCTGCATATCAAGAACCGTCTGTTCAACCAGCGTCTTGCTGAATCGCTGATCGATACCGATACCGGTGAGATCATTGCTGAAGCCGGACAAATGGTGGACCGCCGTCTCCTTGACGAAATCCTGCCGCACCTGGAGAAGAATGTCGGACACAAAACGTACCATGTTGCCAATGGTGTGCTTGATGCCGATGACATTCCGATGCAGAGCATCGACGTATTCTCCCCGATCGAAGACGGCAAGGTCGTCAAAGTGATTGCAAACGGGAATATTGATAAATCGGTTAAACATATTACGCCTGCTGATATTATTTCCTCGATCAGCTACTTTATTAACCTGCTGCATGGCATCGGCGACACGGACGATATTGACCACCTTGGTAACCGTCGTCTGCGTTCGGTCGGTGAACTGCTGCAGAACCAGTTCCGTATCGGTCTGTCCCGTATGGAACGCGTCGTACGCGAAAGAATGTCCATCCAGGATGCGAATGTCATCACGCCGCAAGCCCTGATCAACATTCGTCCGGTTATCGCGTCGATCAAAGAGTTCTTCGGAAGCTCCCAGCTGTCCCAGTTTATGGACCAGACCAACCCGCTTGCTGAACTGACGCACAAACGCCGTCTGTCTGCACTCGGACCCGGTGGTTTGACACGTGAGCGCGCGGGCTTTGAAGTTCGTGACGTCCATCACAGTCACTACGGCCGGATGTGTCCAATCGAGACGCCGGAAGGTCCGAACATCGGCTTGATCAACTCCTTGTCTACGTTCGCACGGATCAACGAATACGGCTTTATCGAAGCTCCGTACCGCTGGGTCGATCCGAAGACGGGTGTTGTAACCGATCAGATCGACTACCTGACAGCCGACGAGGAAGACAACTATGTGGTCGCACAGGCAAATGCAAAGCTGAATGAAGACGGCACGTTTGCGGAGGATATGGTTATCGTCCGTTACAACAAGCAGTCCGACAACATCTTGCCGATGCCGAGCGATCGCGTGGATTACATGGACGTGTCGCCGAAACAGGTCGTGTCGGTCGCAACGGCGCTCATTCCGTTCCTCGAGAACGATGACTCCAACCGCGCCCTGATGGGATCGAACATGCAGCGTCAGGCTGTGCCGCTTCTCGTGCCTAAAGCTCCGCTGGTTGGTACAGGGATGGAACACAAGTCTGCAAAGGATTCCGGGGTATGTATCGTTTCCAAACATGACGGTATAGTTGAACGTTCTTCCGCCAACGAAATCTGGGTGCGCCGCATCGAGACCGTGGACGGCAAAGAAGTCAAAGGTGACATCGTTAAACATAAATTACACAAATTTATGCGTTCGAACCAAGGCACATGCATCAACCAGCGTCCGATCGTGAAGAGAGGCGACGTCATCAAGAAGGGCGACATCCTCGCGGACGGACCTTCGACGGAAATGGGCGAGTTGGCTCTTGGACGTAACGTTGTCGTAGCGTTCATGACCTGGGAAGGTTATAACTACGAGGATGCCATCCTCCTTAGCGAGAAGCTGGTGAAGGAAGATGTGTACACTTCGATTCATATCGAGGAATACGAATCCGAAGCACGCGACACCAAGCTCGGACCGGAAGAAATTACCCGCGATATTCCGAATGTCGGCGAGGAAGCTCTTAAGAACCTCGACGAGCGCGGCATTATCCGGATCGGTGCCGAAATCAGCGCCGGCGACATTCTCGTCGGTAAAGTTACACCGAAAGGCGTAACGGAGCTGACGGCGGAAGAGCGCCTGCTGCACGCCATCTTCGGTGAGAAGGCGCGTGAAGTGCGCGACACCTCCCTGCGCGTACCGCATGGTAGTGACGGGATTATCGTGGACGTCAAAGTGTTTACCCGTGAGAACGGCGACGAGCTGCCTCCTGGTGTAAACCAACTGGTTCGGGTATACATCGCTCAGAAGCGTAAAATTTCTGAAGGTGACAAAATGGCCGGACGTCACGGTAACAAAGGGGTCGTGGCCCGTATCCTGCCGGAAGAAGATATGCCGTTCCTGCCGGACGGTACGCCTGTACAGGTCGTACTGAACCCGCTGGGGGTACCTTCCCGGATGAACATCGGGCAGGTTCTGGAAGTCCACTTGGGCTTTGCAGCCATGCGTCTTGGTATTCACGTGGCCACGCCGGTATTCGACGGTGCCAATGAATATGACGTATTTGACACCATGGAAGAAGCCGGCATGCAGCGCAACGGTAAGACGCGTCTGTACGACGGCCGCACGGGCGAGATGTTCGAACGTGAAGTTACCGTCGGTGTTATGCACATGATCAAGCTGGCCCACATGGTTGACGATAAAATCCATGCCCGTTCAACTGGACCATACTCGCTCGTTACGCAGCAGCCTCTGGGTGGTAAAGCCCAGTTCGGCGGACAGCGCTTCGGTGAGATGGAAGTTTGGGCGCTGGAAGCATACGGCGCCGCATATACACTGCAAGAGATCCTGACCGTCAAATCCGACGATGTGGTCGGCCGGGTGAAAACCTACGAGTCCATCGTTAAAGGCGAGAACGTTCCGGAACCGGGTGTTCCTGAATCGTTCAAGGTTCTGATCAAAGAGCTTCAATCCCTCGGTATGGATGTTAAGATCCTGAGCGGTGACGAGCAGGAGATCGAGATGAAAGAGCTCGATGATGAAGACGAGGCAGCCGGCGATAAGCTGAGCCTCAACCTGGAAGGCGAAGAAGTCGGAGTGGAATAAAGACCGTGTGAAGGCGGGCGGGGATACCGTCCGTCCTCATTCACGGTTAAATTATTAGGACTAGGTTAAGGAGGGTTGCTCCTTGTTGGACGTTAACAATTTCGAATTCATGAAGATCGGGCTTGCATCCCCGGAAAAAATTCGTTCATGGTCCCGCGGAGAAGTGAAAAAGCCGGAAACCATCAATTACCGTACGCTCAAACCGGAGAAAGAAGGCCTGTTCTGCGAACGGATTTTTGGACCGCAAAAAGACTGGGAATGCCATTGCGGCAAATATAAGCGTGTCCGTTACAAAGGCGTAGTCTGCGATCGCTGCGGCGTAGAAGTTACCCGCGCGAAGGTGCGCCGTGAACGGATGGGCCATATTGAGCTGGCAGCTCCTGTATCCCATATCTGGTACTTTAAAGGCATTCCGAGCCGTATGGGTCTCGCTTTGGATATGTCGCCAAGATCTCTGGAAGAGATCATTTACTTTGCATCTTATGTAGTAACCGACCCTGGAGATACGCCTCTGGAGAAGAAACAGCTTCTGTCCGAGAAAGAATACCGCAGCTACCGTGAAAAATACGGCTATGGTTTCCAAGCGGGCATGGGTGCTGAAGCAATCAAGAAGCTGCTGCAGGATCTCGATATCGAAAAGGAACTCGAGTTTCTGAAGGAAGAGCTGCGCACGGCTCAAGGCCAACGCCGTAACCGTGCGATCAAGCGTCTGGAAGTCATCGAGGCTTTCCGCAACTCCGGCAACAAGCCAGAGTGGATGATCATGGACGTATTGCCGGTTATCCCTCCGGAACTGCGCCCGATGGTACAGCTGGACGGCGGACGTTTTGCAACGTCTGACCTGAACGACCTGTACCGCCGCGTGATCAACCGGAACAACCGCTTGAAGCGTCTGCTTGACCTGGGAGCTCCGGACATCATCGTTCAGAACGAAAAACGGATGCTGCAGGAAGCGGTTGACGCTCTGATCGACAATGGCCGCCGCGGCCGTCCGGTTACTGGACCAGGCAACCGTCCGCTGAAATCCCTCAGCCACATGCTGAAGGGTAAGCAAGGACGTTTCCGGCAAAACCTGCTCGGTAAACGCGTTGACTATTCCGGCCGTTCCGTTATCGTCGTTGGTCCGTACCTGAAAATGTATCAGTGCGGTCTGCCGAAGAAAATGGCGCTGGAACTGTTCAAGCCGTTTGTCATGAAAGAACTTGTAAACAAGGGCCTCGCCCACAACATTAAGAGCGCCAAACGTAAGGTTGAGCGCGTAAGTCCGGAAGTCTGGGACGTTCTCGAAGAAGTCATTAAAGAGCATCCGGTTCTGCTGAACCGTGCCCCTACGCTTCACCGTCTCGGTATCCAGGCGTTTGAACCGATCCTGGTGGAAGGTCACGCGATTCGTCTGCATCCACTCGTATGTACGGCCTACAACGCCGACTTCGACGGTGACCAGATGGCGGTTCACGTTCCGCTGTCCGCAGAGGCACAGGCTGAAGCCCGTATCCTCATGCTGGCATCCGGCAACATTTTGAACCCTAAAGACGGTAAACCGGTCGTAACTCCTTCGCAGGATATGGTTCTCGGATCTTTCTATCTGACCATGGACAACAAGGAAGAGAAAGGTTCCGGCATGATCCTGAGCTCCGTGAACGAAGCCGTATCGGCTTACCAACGCGGAACCGCAGGTCTGCATGCACGGGTAGCCATTCCGGTAAAAGCGCTCGGCAAAACGAGCTTTACCGACAAGCAGCAGGACGCAATGCTCTTGACGACCGTCGGACGCATCATTTTCAACGAAATTTTTCCGAGCAGCTTCCCGTACATTAACGAAGCAACCCGCGACAATCTGTTCAACGGAACGCCGGAAAAATATTTCGTCTATGAAAAAGGCGCGGACATCCGCGAGCGCATGTACGACCTGCCTATAAGCAGCGCTGTTGGTAAAGAGTATCTGGGCCAAATCATTGCCCGCTGCTTCGAGATTTACCACACAACGGAAACATCCGTGATTCTGGACAAAATCAAGCAGCTCGGCTTCACGTATTCGACGCGTGCCGGCGTAACCGTTGCGGTATCCGACGTTATCGTTCCTGATGAGAAACAGGCGATCCTGAAGGAATCCGACGAGAAGGTTGCAGTCGTTACGAACCAATACCGCCGCGGCTTGATTACGAACGAAGAACGGTACGACCGCGTTATCGATATTTGGTCGAAGGCGAAGGATGACATTACGGACATCCTGATGAAATCCATGGACCGCTTTAACTCCATCATGCTCATGGTTGATTCCAAAGCACGGGGTAACAAATCGCAGATTACTCAGCTCGGCGGCATGCGGGGTCTGATGGCGAACCCATCCGGCCGGATTATCGAACTCCCGATCAAATCCAACTTCCGTGAAGGCCTGACCGTCCTCGAGTACTTCCTGTCGACGCACGGTGCCCGTAAAGGTCTGGCGGATACCGCGCTGCGTACAGCGGACTCCGGTTACCTGACACGCCGTCTGGTAGACGTTGCCCAGGACGTAATCGTCCGCGAAGAAGACTGCGGTACCGATAAAGGCTTTACCGTCAGCCGGATTCAGGATGGTAAAGAGGTTATCGAGGATCTGTATGACCGTATTGAAGGGCGCTACTGCTTCGAGACGGTTCGTCATCCGGAAACCAACGAAATTCTGGTTAACCGCAACGAGCTGATCGATTCGGATAAAGCGAACCTGATCGTCAACTCTGGCGTAACAAAACTGCAAATCCGTTCGGTACTCAGCTGCCGTGCCCGTCACGGTGTATGTAAGAAGTGCTACGGACGCAACCTGGCCACAGGCAAATTCGTGGAAATCGGGGAAGCTGTCGGCATCATCGCGGCACAATCCATCGGTGAACCAGGAACCCAGCTTACCATGCGTACGTTCCATACCGGTGGTGTCGCAGGGGACGATATTACCCAAGGTCTTCCGCGTATTCAGGAGCTTTTCGAAGCCCGGAATCCGAAAGGTCAAGCAACCATCAGTGAAATCGACGGCGTCGTGAAGGAAATCCGCGAAGCGAAAGACCGTCGTGAAATCGAAGTCCAAGGTGAAGCGGAAACGAAAGTGTACTCCGTTACCTACGGTTCCCGTCTGCGCGTAAGCGAAGGTCAGGAAATCGAAGCCGGCGACGAGCTGACAGACGGTTCCATCGACCCGAAAGAAATGCTGCGCATTAAAGGCATCCGTGGCGTGCAGAACTACATTCTGCAGGAAGTACAGCGCGTATACCGTAACCAGGGCGTAGAAATCAACGATAAGCACGTCGAAGTAATGATCAAGCAGATGCTGCGTAAAATCCGTATCGTCGATGCGGGAGATACACCGCTTCTTCCTGGATCATTCACCGACATTCATGAATACGAAGCAGCGAACAAAGAAGCAATCCTGTCCGGAAAAGAGCCTGCGGTGGCCAAACCGGTTCTGCTCGGTATCACCAAGGCTTCCCTGGAGACCGATTCCTTCTTGTCCGCGGCATCCTTCCAGGAGACGACCCGCGTTCTTACCGATGCGGCGATCAAAGGCAAGGTTGACCAGCTGCTCGGCCTGAAAGAAAATGTCATCATCGGTAAATTGATCCCTGCAGGTACCGGTATGAACCGTTACCGCAGCGTCAAATTCGATGATCCGAACGCCGAAGATCAAGACTCCAAAGAGCTTGAAACGGCAACAGTAGAGTAATAGACTGCTATACAGGCGGTTTTGCGCGGAGGCGGCATGAAAAAGGGCTGCTTCCGCGAAAACTTTCCTGAAACATTCTTGACATCGCCTAATGCAAGTGCTAATATAGCAAAGGTGCGTGAGTAGTTAAGTACCCCTGTGCTTTTGGAGGATATCAAAATGTCTAATGATAAAGGATTACAGGATGCTCATGTCAAGATCGGTGCCAAACAAACGATGAAACTCGTAGAATTGGGCCAAGCCGCCGAAGTGTTTGTGGCGGAAGATGCGGAACACCGGCTCGTTTCAAAGGTTGAAGCTCTTTGCACTAAGCATGGAGTGAAGATCACCTATGTGGATACTATGCATCAATTGGGTAAAGCATGTGGAATTGAAGTGGGCGCAGCGATGGCCGCTATCGTTAAATCATAGTTGTAAGGAACGTTTTTGTTGGGGAAATCAACAGAGTTCTTCCGGCAAAGACTTTTCATTTGTTCTTTTATGAACCGCCTGGGTCTGTGGACTTAAAAAGAGGTTTGTAATGAGGATAAGTATTATGGGAAGGGGGTGGCTAACATGCCAACAATTAACCAGCTAGTTCGCAAAGGACGTCAAGCTAAGATCTACAAGTCGAAGTCCCCTGCATTGCAGAAAGGATACAACGCTCTGAAGCGTGAAGAGACAGGACTTAGCGCTCCTCAAAAACGTGGTGTCTGCACCCGTGTAGGTACAATGACTCCGAAGAAACCGAACTCCGCGCTTCGTAAATATGCCCGTGTTCGCTTGACGAACCGCATCGAGGTGACTGCTTACATTCCGGGGATCGGACACAACCTGCAAGAGCACAGCGTGGTATTGGTTCGCGGTGGACGGGTAAAAGACCTTCCAGGTGTACGTTACCATATCGTTCGCGGTGCGCTTGATACTGCAGGTGTGAACAACCGGATGCAAGCTCGTTCCAAATACGGCGCGAAACGTCCGAAAGCTAAAAAATCGTAATTGATTTCTATAAGAATTCAAAGACTTGAGAAAGGGGGATATCCATGCCACGCAAAGGTCCAGTTAGTAAGAGAGACGTATTGCCGGATCCGGTGTACAACAGCAAACTGGTTACACGCCTTATCAACCGCATCATGCTGGATGGTAAAAGAGGTGTTGCCCAAAGCATCCTTTACAATTCGTTCAACCTGATTCAAGAACGTACAGGTAAAGATCCTATGGAAGTGTTTGAAGCAGCTATCAAAAATATCATGCCAGTACTGGAAGTTAAGGCTCGCCGTGTCGGCGGTGCCAACTACCAGGTGCCGATTGAAGTAAAACCTGAAAGACGTACGTCTTTGGGATTACGTTGGCTCGTGAACTACTCCCGCAACCGCGGTGAGAAGACAATGGAAGAGCGTTTGGCGGCTGAGATCATCGACGCTTCCAACAACACAGGCGCTTCCGTTAAGAAACGCGAGGACACTCACAAAATGGCTGAAGCGAACAAAGCGTTTGCTCACTACCGCTGGTAGGATTCGGCTCAACAAATTACACTTCAATTTTGAAGGGAGACTATTTTCATGGCAAGAGAGTTCTCCTTGAAAAATACACGCAACATCGGGATCATGGCGCATATTGACGCTGGTAAAACGACCACCACAGAGCGGATCTTGTTCTACACAGGCCGTACGCACAAAATCGGTGAAGTTCACGAGGGTGCGGCTACAATGGACTGGATGGAGCAGGAACAGGAGCGCGGGATCACGATTACTTCCGCTGCGACGACCGCTTCGTGGAAAGGTCACCGCGTTAATATCATTGACACCCCAGGGCACGTTGACTTCACGGTTGAAGTTGAACGTTCCCTTCGTGTATTGGATGGGGCAGTAGGTGTTTTCAGTGCGAAAGAGGGCGTTGAGCCTCAGTCTGAAACCGTATGGAGACAGGCTGACCGCTACGGCGTTCCGCGGATCGCATATGTAAACAAAATGGATATTATCGGTGCCGACTATCTGAACGTCGTTAACGACATGCGCGATCGTCTGCAAGCGAACGCAGTAGCGATTCAATTGCCGATCGGTGCAGAGAACGACTTCGTAGGCATCATCGACCTGGTTGAGCAAAAAGCTCACATGTACAAAGATGACCTGGGTCAAAACATTGAGGTGGTCGACATTCCGGCCGAGTTCCAAGACAAAGTCGAAGAACTTCGCGCTGAACTGATCGAAAAAGTCGCAGAACTCGACGAAGACCTGACAATGAAGTATCTGGAAGGTGAAGAAATCACAGTTCCGGAACTGAAAGCAGCCCTCCGTAAAGGGGTTTGCGAAGTTAAGATCTTCCCGGTTATCTGCGGTTCCTCGTACCGCAACAAAGGGGTTCAGCTGATGCTGGACGCTGTTATCGATTATCTGCCAGCTCCAGTTGACGTGCCGGCGATTCAAGGTCACCTTGAAGACGGTTCGGAAGTTGAGCGTCATTCTTCCGATGAAGAACCGTTCGCGGCTCTGGCATTCAAAATCATGACAGACCCTTATGTTGGTAAATTGACGTTCTTCCGCGTATACTCTGGTATCCTTCAATCCGGTTCTTACGTATTGAACGCTACCAAAGGCAAACGCGAACGTATCGGCCGTATCCTTCAGATGCACGCGAACAGCCGTCAAGAAATCAGCGAAGTTTACTCCGGTGACATCGCGGCTGCCGTAGGCTTGAAAGATACCGGTACGGGCGACACACTCTGCGACGAGAAAGCTCCGGTTATCCTGGAATCCATGAACTTCCCGGATCCGGTTATCGAAATCGCAGTTGAGCCTAAAACCAAAGCCGACCAAGATAAAATGGGCGTTGCTTTGGGCAAATTGACAGAAGAAGATCCTACGCTGCGTGCTCATACAGATGAAGAAACTGGCCAAACAATCTTGGCTGGTATGGGTGAGCTTCACCTCGACATCATCATTGACCGTATGCGTCGTGAATTCAAGGTAGAAACCAACGTGGGTAAACCACAGGTTGCATACCGTGAAACCTTCCGTCAAGCTGCACGCGTTGAGGGTAAATTCGTTCGTCAGTCCGGTGGTCGTGGTCAATACGGTCACGTCTGGGTTGAGTTCGAACCTCTCGAAGCAGGTACTGGCAGCCAGTTTGACAGCAAGATCGTCGGTGGCTCTGTACCAAGAGAATACATTCAGCCTGCACTGAATGGTATCGAAGAAGCCATGAAGAATGGTGTTCTTGCCGGCTTCCCGCTTGTAGACATCAAAGCTACAATCGTAGACGGTTCCTACCATGATGTCGACTCCAATGAGATGGCGTTTAAGATTGCCGGTTCCATGGCACTTAAAGCGGCTAAAGACAAGTGTAAACCTGTCCTGCTCGAGCCAATCATGAAAGTCGAAGTTACGGTGCCTGAAGAATACATGGGCGACGTAATGGGAATGCTGAACTCCCGCCGTGGACGTATCGAAGGTATGGATAACCGTTCCGGCGCTCAGATCATCCGTGCGAAAGTGCCTCTTTCCGAAATGTTCGGATACTCGACGACACTTCGTTCCGGTACCCAAGGGCGCGGCGTGTTCTCCATGGAACTCTCCCACTACGAAGAAGTTCCTAAGAACATTGCTGAAGAAATCGTTTCGAAGTCCAAAGGTTCTGACGAGTAATTTCTGCTTTTGAGTTTTAAACCCTGACCGGTACGATTACATCCAGAACTGCTTGCATAAACACCGGTCAGTTCAAACATAAAACCTATATTCAATCCATTTAAGGAGGAATTGTTCAAATGGCAAAGGCTAAGTTTGAACGTACTAAACCGCACGTTAACATCGGTACTATCGGTCACGTCGACCATGGTAAAACAACTCTGACTGCTGCTATCACGACTGTATTGTCCAAAACTTACGGTGGTGCTGCAGTAGCATTCGATCAAATCGACAAAGCTCCAGAAGAGCGCGAACGCGGTATCACAATCTCCACTGCACACGTGGAATACGAAACACCTAACCGTCACTATGCACACGTTGACTGCCCAGGTCACGCCGACTATGTTAAAAACATGATCACTGGTGCTGCTCAAATGGACGGAGCGATCCTGGTTGTATCCGCAGCTGACGGCCCAATGCCGCAAACTCGCGAACACATCCTGCTCTCCCGTCAGGTAGGCGTACCTTACATCGTCGTATTCCTGAACAAATGCGACATGGTTGAAGACGCTGAACTTCTTGAACTGGTTGAAATGGAAGTTCGTGACCTGCTGAACGAATATGAGTTCCCAGGCGACGACACTCCAATCATCCAAGGTTCTGCTCGTGAAGCTCTGCAAAACCCAGAAGGCGAGTGGGCACAAAAAATCATCGAAATGTTCAACATCATCGATGAGTACATCCCTCTTCCAGAGCGCGACACTGACAAACCTTTCCTTATGCCAGTCGAGGACGTATTCTCCATCACTGGTCGTGGTACGGTTGCTACAGGCCGTGTAGAACGCGGAACTGTTAAAGTGGGCGACGAAGTTGAAATCGTTGGTATCGCTGAAGAAACTAAGAAATCCGTCGTTACGGGCGTTGAAATGTTCCGTAAATTGCTGGATTCCGCTCAAGCTGGTGACAACATCGGTGCCCTGCTTCGCGGTGTAGACCGTAACCAAATCGAGCGCGGTCAAGTACTTTGCAAACCAGCTTCCGTTAAACCGCATACTGAGTTCACTGCTCAAGTATACGTTTTGACTAAAGAAGAAGGTGGCCGTCATAAGCCTTTCTTCACTGGATACCGTCCACAGTTCTACTTCCGTACAACGGACGTAACTGGTGTGGTTAACCTTCCAGAAGGAACTGAAATGGTTATGCCTGGCGACAACATCACTGTATCCGTTCAACTGATCGCTCCAATCGCGATTGAAGAAGGAACGAAGTTCACGATCCGTGAAGGTGGACGTACAGTAGCTGCTGGTGCCATCGCAACAATCAGCAAATAATTAAAAGGCAAATTGCCTTCTATATAGCAACGATGTGCTGGAACGAGTAACGCTGTGTTGTAAACGCAAGAGATACAGAGGAATCCTCTCCTGGCGGGAGGATTCCTTTCTTTATATATAGGAAGAAAAGAACAACAACGCCTTTTCATTAAAAGCTTGCATTATGCCCATTCTTTATATATAATAGTGAATGTTGTTCTGAGACGTTGCGATGATGTGAGAGGTTACTGACACACCCGGCCCCTTTGCCATGGAGCGGTGGGTTAGAAAATTTTCACGGAGTATGTCCGATACCAAATTGGGCGATAGAAGGAGGGACTAAAATGGCAAAGCAAAAAATTCGTATTCGTTTGAAAGCTTACGATCACAGAATTCTTGATCAATCCGCTGAGAAAATCGTTGAAACTGCAAAACGTTCGGGTGCTGGTGTATCTGGACCGATTCCGCTTCCAACAGAGAAACAAATCATTACTATTCTCCGTGCGGTACACAAGTATAAGGATTCTCGGGAGCAATTCGAAATGCGCACACACAAGCGTCTGATCGACATTGTTAACCCAACTCCACAAACTGTGGATGCTCTTATGCGCTTGGACCTGCCGTCCGGTGTAGATATCGAAATCAAATTGTAATTCGAAATGAATTAAGACGGGAAAAGAGGTGTCAACATGAAAGGTATCTTAGGAAAAAAACTCGGAATGACTCAAGTATTTACTCCAGAAGGTAATGTAATTCCTGTGACGGTTATCGAAGCAGGTCCTTGTGTTGTTCTGCAAAAGAAAGATCTTGAGAACGATGGCTACGAAGCTATTCAAATCGGTTTCGCCGATAAGAAGGAGAAGCGTGCAAACAAGCCCGAAGCAGGACATGCTAAAAAAGCTAACACTGCACCTAAGCGCTACGTTCGCGAAATTCGCGGTGTTGACCTCGGAGCATTCGAGGTTGGCCAAGAACTGAAGGCGGATGTCTTCGCAGAAGGCGAATTTGTTGACGTAACCGGTACTTCCAAAGGTAAAGGCTTCCAAGGCGTTATCAAACGTTGGGGACAAAGCCGCGGACCAATGGCTCACGGCTCGCGTTACCATCGCAGACCGGGTTCCATGGGCTCGATCCAGGCTAACCGTGTTCCTAAAGGAAAGCGTCTGCCAGGTCACATGGGTAATGCTACGGTAACTGTACAAAAACTTGAAGTTGTTAGAGTTGACGTTGAACGCAACGTATTGCTCGTTAAAGGTGCTATTCCTGGACCTAAAAACAGCTTCGTTAAAATTAACGAAACGGTGAAGAAATAATCACCTAAGGAAAGGAGGAACACATAATGCCAAAAGTAACCCTGTTTAATGTCAGCGGTAGCGAAGTAGGAGAATTGGAACTGAACGATGCGGTATTTGGCGTAGAGCCGAACGTACACGTGATGAACCAAGCGGTATTGCTGCAAAGAGCATCTTTGCGTCGTGGTACACACAAAGTGAAGGGCCGTTCTGAAGTACGCGGCGGCGGACGTAAGCCTTGGAAACAAAAAGGAACCGGCCGTGCTCGTCAAGGTTCGATCCGTTCACCACAATGGAAGGGCGGCGGTACTGTATTCGGTCCAACACCACGCAGCTACTCGTTCAAGCTTCCTAAGAAAGTTCGTCGACTGGCTATTAAATCTGCATTGTCTTCCAAAGTGATCGCTAACAATCTGATCGTTCTGGACCAACTCGCTCTGAATACGCCTAAAACAAAGGAATTTGCAGCGATCCTGAACAATCTGAAAGTAGAACGTAAGGCTCTGATCGTAGCTCCTGGCTATGATGATAATGTGGCTCTTTCCGCACGGAATATTCCTGGCGTGAAATTTGTTGCAGCAGACGGCATTAATGTTCTTGACGTACTTCTGTACGACAAACTGATCATTACGAAAGAAGCAGTTCAGAAGGTAGAGGAGGTGCTCGCGTAATGAAAGATCCTCGTGATATTATCAAACGTCCGGTGATCACTGAACGTACGGCTGAATACATGGGCGACTTGAAGTATGCCTTTGAAGTGGATATCCGTGCGAACAAGACCGAGATCAAACAAGCTGTTGAATCGATCTTTAAAGTGAAAGTAACGAATGTAAATACAATGCGCGTCCCTGCTAAGCCGAAACGCTATGGCCGCTACAACGGTTATACAACCGAGTGGAAAAAAGCCATCGTAACGCTGAGCAAAGACAGCAAAGCGCTCGAGTTTTTTGAATCTGTAGAGTAAGGAGGAAATCACGTGCCTATTAAAAAGTATAAGCCGACATCCCCGGCTAGACGTAACATGTCCGTGTCTACTTTTGAAGAGATCACGACAAATCAGCCGGAGAAATCGTTGCTTGCACCGCTCAGCAAAACAGCTGGCCGCAACAACCAAGGTAAAATTACGGTTCGTCACCACGGCGGCGGACACAAACGTAAATACCGTATCATCGACTTCAAACGTACGAAAGACGGCATACCAGGTACCGTTGCTACGATCGAGTATGACCCGAACCGTACTTCCAATATTGCTCTGATCCACTATGCAGACGGAGAGAAGCGTTACATCATCGCTCCTAAAGGTCTGAAAGTGGGAGACAAAATTGAATCTGGTCCAAACGCCGACATCAAAATCGGTAACGCACTTCCAATGGAGAACATTCCGGTAGGTACTGTTATCCACAACATCGAACTGCAGCCTGGCAAAGGCGGACAATTGGTTCGCGCTGCCGGTACCGAAGCTCAGCTTCTTGGTAAAGAAGATAAATACGTATCCGTACGTTTGTCTTCGGGCGAAGTTCGCAGACTGCTTAAAGTTTGCCGTGCTACAATCGGTTCCGTTGGTAACGAAGACCACGAGCTGATTAAAATCGGTAAAGCTGGCCGCAGCCGCTGGCTCGGACAACGTCCTGAAGTTCGCGGGGTAGTTATGAACCCTAACGATCACCCTCACGGTGGTGGTGAAGGCCGCGCTCCAATCGGACGTAAATCGCCAATGTCTCCATGGGGCAAACCAACCCTTGGTTACAAAACGCGTAAAAAAGGCAAAGCTTCTGACAAATATATCGTTCGCCGCCGCACAAAATAATGCACGCTGTGCATGACTTTGTGAAGTGCCGAAAGTAACGAGAAGATTGGATGAAGGGAGGATTTTATAGATGAGTCGCAGTTTGAAAAAAGGGCCTTTCATTGACGGGTACCTGCTGAAAAAAGTAGAAGTGATGAACGAATCGAACAAGAAGGCGGTTATCAAAACTTGGTCCCGTCGCTCTACGATTTTCCCACAATTTATCGGTCACACGTTCGGTGTATACGACGGACGCAAGCACGTTCCGGTATACGTAACGGAAGACATGGTAGGACACAAGTTGGGTGAATTCGCTCCAACACGTACCTACAAGGGTCATACGGACGATGACAAGAAAACAAGAAGATAATTTCGAAGCTCTTTGTTTGAGAGGAGGTAAAACAAATGGAAGCAAAAGCACATGCCAGATCTATTCGGATTGCTCCTCGTAAAGTCAAGCTCGTTGTTGACTTGATCCGCGGTAAGCAAGTTGGTGAGGCCATCGCCATTCTCCGCCACACTCCGAAATCGGCTTCCCTGGTTGTGGAGAAGCTGCTGAACTCAGCGATCGCCAATGCTGAGCATAACTACTCGATGGATATTAACAATTTGGTTGTGAGCCAGGTTTTCGTTAACCAAGGCCCAACAATGAAGAGATTCCGTCCACGCGCCATGGGTCGTGCGAGCCGGATCAATAAACGCACCAGCCACATTACTTTGGTGGTATCTGAAAAATAAGGAGGGATAACGTGTGGGCCAAAAGGTAAATCCAGTCGGACTCCGTATCGGGATCATCCGTGATTGGGAATCGAAATGGTATGCTGGCAAAGATTTCGGTAATCTTTTGCTGGAAGATGTCAAAATCCGTGAATACCTGAAAAATAAATTGAAGGATTCTGCTGTTTCTCGCATCGAGATCGAGAGAGCGGCAAATCGTGTGAACGTCACTATCCACACTGCGAAACCAGGCATGGTTATCGGTAAAGGTGGTTCCGAAGTTGAAGTACTTCGCAGCCAAGTTACGAAAATTGCAGGCGGTAAAAAAGTTCACATCAACATCTCTGAAATTAAGCAAGCTGACCTGGACGCAGTCCTGGTTGCAGAAAGCATTGCTCAGCAATTGGAACGCCGCGTTTCTTTCCGTCGTGCATTGAAACAAGCGATCCAAAGAACGATGCGTGCTGGCGCTAAAGGAATCAAAACTCAAGTGGGCGGACGTCTTGGCGGCGCCGAGATCGCTCGTTCGGAAGGCTACAGTGAAGGAACTGTTCCACTTCATACGCTTCGTGCTGACATCGACTACGGTACGGCTGAGGCACATACAACTTATGGCCGTCTCGGCGTAAAAGTATGGATCTATCGTGGAGAGGTTCTTCCTACGGCTAAGAAACAAGCTGCTCAGGAAGGAGGCAACTAATCATGTTGGTACCAAAACGTGTAAAACACCGCAAGCAACAACGCGGTCACATGAAGGGTATGGCAAAAGGCGGAACTGAACTGAACTTCGGTGAATTCGGTTTGCAAGCTCTGGAGCCGACTTGGATCACGAACCGTCAGATCGAAGCAGCGCGTATTGCGATGACTCGTTACATCAAGCGTGGCGGTAAAGTATGGATTAAGATTTTCCCTGACAAGCCGATCACTCAAAAACCTCTTGAGGTTCGTATGGGTAGCGGTAAAGGTAACGTTGAGAAATGGGTCGCAGTTGTCAAACCAGGCAAGATTATGTTTGAACTTGGAGGCGTGTCTGAGGAAATCGCTCGCGAAGCGATGCGTCTCGCCGCTCACAAGCTGCCGATCAAAACGAAGTTTGTGAAACGTGAAGAATTGGGTGGTGAAGCAAATGAAAGCTAATGATCTGCGTAACTTGACCACTGCAGAAATCGAGCAAAAGATTGCGGGCTTTAAAGAGGAACTCTTTAACCTCCGTTTTCAATTGGCTACCGGACAGCTTGATAACCCAACTCGGATCCGTGATGTACGCAAGGAAATAGCTCGTGCTAAAACCGTCATCCGTGAAAGAGAACTTGGGATTAGTTAATAGATCACAGCCGTGCTCGTCTGTAATCAGGAAGGAGGCTAACTATGAGCGAAGAACGCAATGCTCGTAAAGTGCAAATCGGTAAAGTTGTCAGTGACAAAATGGATAAAACCATTGTTGTAGCCGTTGAAACTTACAAAAAGCATGATCTCTACCACAAGCGCATTAAATACACGAAGAAATTTAAAGCGCATGATGAGAACAACACAGCACAAATCGGAGATACCGTTAAAATCATGGAAACTCGTCCACTCTCTAAAGACAAACGTTGGAGACTGGTAGAAGTCGTTGAAAAAGCGGTTATCATCTAAAGATAGAGTTAGTTTTTCCGAAAGGAGGAAATTTCAATGATTCAACCATTTACACGTCTTCAAGTAGCTGACAACTCTGGTGCGAAGGAACTGATGTGTATCCGCGTGCTGGGTGGTACGGGACGTCGTACAGCAGCCATCGGTGATTTGATCGTTTGCTCCGTCAAACAAGCAACACCAGGCGGCGTTGTCAAAAAAGGTGATGTTGTTAAAGCTGTTGTGGTTCGTACGAAACGTTCTGTACGCCGCAAAGACGGATCTTACATCTCTTTTGACGAAAACGCAGCGGTTGTTGTTAAAGAAGACAAAAGCCCGCGCGGAACTCGTATTTTCGGACCAGTGGCTCGCGAACTTCGCGACAAAGATTTCATGAAAATCGTTTCCTTGGCACCGGAAGTAATCTAATAGCTGATTCCCGGACAGTGAGCTGTTACGGGATCCCGATAAATCGCTGACATGCAGTCATAGGAGGTGTAACAAAATGCCGAAAGTGAAAAAGGTTCTGGAATCGCACAGCAACAAACTGCACGTGAAGAAAGAAGATACGGTTATGGTCATCAGCGGTAAAGACAAAGGCAAAAAAGGCCGTGTCATCGCAGCGTATCCTCGTGAAAACCGTGTGCTTGTCGAAGGCGTGAACATGGTGAAGAAACACCAAAAGCCGAACCAATCCAACCCTCAAGGCGGAATCATCGAGCAGGAAGCACCGATCCATGTATCCAACGTGATGCATATCGATCCGAAGAGCGGCAAAGTAACCCGTATCGGTTACAAAACGCTGGATAACGGTAAAAAGGTCCGTGTTGCGAAGAAGTCCGGAGAGGTTATCGACTAATCGAATCGTTAAGAAAGGAGGTTCATAATTCATGGCAGCAAGAATGAAAGAACGTTTTTTGAATGAAGTTACTCCTGCTTTGATGCAGAAGTTCAGTTATTCTACGGTAATGCAGGTACCTAAAATCGAGAAGGTTGTCATCAACATGGGTGTGGGTGATGCCGTATCCAACTCGAAAGTACTGGATGCCGCAGTTAATGATATGCAGCTGATTGCTGGTCAAAAGCCGGTAATTACTCGTGCTAAAAAATCCATCGCCGGATTCAAACTGCGTGAGAATATGCCGATCGGTGTGAAGGTAACACTGCGCGGAGAGCGTATGTACTACTTCCTGGACAAATTGTTCAACGTTACTCTTCCACGTGTCCGTGACTTCCACGGCGTGTCTACCAAAGCATTTGATGGACGCGGCAACTACACGCTTGGCCTCAAGGAACAGCTGATCTTCCCTGAGATCGAGTATGATAAAGTTGATAAAGTCCGTGGTATGGATATCGTTATCGTAACGACGGCTAAAACTGACGAAGAGTCCCGCGAGCTGCTCGCTCAATTGGGAATGCCTTTTGCGAAGTAATTCGCAAATCCATTTCTCCGAAAATTTTTAGGAGGTGTCAGGCTAAGTGGCAAAAACTTCGATGAAAGTAAAACAACAACGTACGCCTAAGTATAAAGTGCGTGCTTATACACGCTGCGAACGTTGCGGTCGTCCACATTCGGTACTGCAAAAGTTCAAAATTTGCAGAATTTGTTTCCGTGAATTAGCTTATAAAGGCCAGATCCCTGGCGTGAAAAAAGCAAGCTGGTAAGAAGTTTACAATCGGGAAGGAGGTTCACACAAAATGACTATGTCTGATCCAATTGCAGATATGCTGACTCGTATTCGTAACGCCAACACTGTGCGTCACGAAACGGTTGAAATGCCTGCTTCGACGATGAAAAAACAAATCGCTGACATTTTGAAGCGTGAAGGTTTCATCCGTGATGCAGAATATATCGATGACAACAAACAAGGGATTATCCGTGTTTTCCTGAAATACGGTGCCAACAATGAACGCGTCATCTCCGGTTTGAAGAGAATCAGTAAACCAGGTCTGCGCGTGTACACGAAGAGCAACGAAATTCCTCGTGTCCTCGGCGGTTTGGGTATTGCGATTATCTCCACATCCAAGGGAGTTATGACCGACAAAGAAGCTCGTCAATCCAAAGCTGGCGGAGAAGTTGTCTGCTACGTTTGGTAATACACGTCACAGAACAAGGAGGTGCAACACATGTCCCGTATTGGTCGCAAACCAATCGCAGTACCAAGCGGTGTGGATATCACACTGAACAATTCCGTTATTACGGTTAAAGGACCGAAAGGATCTTTGACTCGTGAACTTCATAAAGACATGAAGGTAACGGTAGAAAACAACGAAATCGTCGTTGAGCGCCCATCCGACAACAAAGCGCATCGTTCGCTTCACGGCACGACCCGCAGCGTTGTCAACAACATGGTGAGCGGAGTAACTGAAGGCTTTTCGAAATCTCTGGAGTTGGTTGGGGTCGGATATCGTGCAAGCAAGTCTGGAGATAAGATCGTCCTGAACGTTGGTTACTCTCATCCGGTTGAAATCACTCCAGAACCAGGTATCGAGTTCGAAGTGCCTGCAAATACGAAAATCATCGTTCGCGGTATCGATAAAGAGCGCGTAGGTGCATACGCCGCTAAAATCCGTTCCGTTCGCGAGCCTGAGCCTTACAAAGGTAAAGGGATTAAGTATGAAGGTGAGCGCATTATCCGTAAGGAAGGTAAAGCAGGTAAGAAGAAATAAGCAGTTATTTCTTAAGCCTTCTTTACCCCGTGCGTCTTAAAGTGAAGCTGTCATGGCAAAACTGAAAGGAGTGAAAGGGAAGACATGATTACAAAAGAGGATAAGAACAAAGCTCGTCTCAAACGTCATCTGCGTGTACGCAAGAAGATCCAAGGTACTGCTGAACGCCCACGTTTGAACGTATTCCGTTCTTCTAAACATATCTACGCTCAACTGATCGACGACGTAGCTGGCGTAACCATCGTTTCTGCGTCTACAGTTGATAAAGAGCTTAGCGGTTCCGTGAAAAACGGCGGCAGCGTTGAGGCTGCTCGTCAAGTCGGCGAACTCGTTGCTAAGCGTGCAAAAGAAAAAGGTCATACTTCGATCGTATTCGACCGCGGAGGATACCTGTACCATGGACGGATTCAAGCTCTGGCTGACGCAGCTCGCGAAGCAGGCTTGGAATTCTAAGAATTTCTAAAAAGGAGGTAAACGACTTGCGTGTAGATCCTAACACTTTGGAACTGACTGAAAGAGTGGTTAATATTAACCGCGTTGCTAAAGTAGTAAAAGGCGGACGCCGTTTCAGCTTCAGCGCGCTGGTAGTTGTCGGTGACGGCAAAGGCTGGGTTGGTGCTGGTATCGGTAAAGCAGGCGAAGTTCCTGACGCCATCCGCAAAGGCATCGAAGATGCTAAGAAAAATCTGATTCACGTTCCTCTCGTTGGAACAACAATTCCTCACCTGGTCACTGGCCACTTTGGTGCTGGACGCGTTCTTTTGAAACCAGCGTCTGAAGGTACTGGAGTTATCGCTGGCGGTCCTGTACGTGCTGTACTGGAGCTGGCAGGTGTAGGTGACATCTTGACAAAATCTTTGGGTTCTTCGAACTCCATGAACATGGTCAACGCGACTTTGGAAGGCTTGTCCCGTCTGAAGCGTGCTGAAGATGTAGCCAAATTGCGTGGCAAATCTGTCGAAGAGCTGCTCGGTTAAGGAGGGAATGTCATGGCTAAACTTCAAATTACCCTCGTCCGCAGTTTGATCGGCCGTCCTGAAACTCAGCGTACGACTGTAAAAACTCTCGGCTTGCGTAAATTAAATTCGACGGTGGTTCATAACGACAATCCTGCAATTCGCGGAATGATCAACAAAGTGAGCCACTTGGTATCTGTTACTGAAATTGAAGGTTAATCTTGCAACAAGATTAACCTAGAAATATTAAGGAGGTGCAACGAACGATGAAGTTACACGAACTTTCCTCAGCTGCTGGATCCCGCAAAGAACGCAAACGTGTTGGCCGTGGTACAAGTAGCGGTACTGGTAAAACATCTGGCCGTGGTCACAAAGGTCAAAACGCTCGTTCCGGCGGCGGTGTGCGTCCTGGCTTCGAAGGTGGGCAAAACCCATTGTATCGTCGTCTGCCGAAACGTGGATTTGTAAATCCTACGCGGAAAGAGTATGCGATCGTGAACATCGAGGAACTGAACAGCTTTGCAGAGGGTACTGAAGTAACTCCTGAGTTTTTGGTGGAAAGCGGCGTCGTGAAAAACACGAAGAGCGGCATCAAAATTCTTGGTAATGGCGAAGTAACCGTAAAATTGACTGTAAAAGCAAACAAGTTCTCTCAATCTGCGGTAGAGAAAATCGAGGCTGCCGGCGGTAAAACCGAGGTGATCTAATGTTTAAGACCCTGAAGAATATATGGCGGGTTGAGGACCTACGCAAGAGAATCTTGTTCACCTTGTTTATACTGATCATTTACCGTATCGGTTCATTCGTTCCTGTTCCAGGCGTTGATAAAACGGTCCTGGAGCAAACGAATCAGCAAGGTAGCGAGTTGTTTGGTCTCTTAAACACGTTCTCGGGAGGAGCGCTTCATCAGTTCTCCATCTTTGCCCTCGGGATCGTGCCGTATATTACCTCGTCCATCATCGTGCAGTTGTTGTCGATGGATGTCGTCCCGAAACTTGCCGAATGGGCTAAACAAGGCGAGCACGGGAAGAAGAAATCGGCGCAATTGACACGCTATGGTACGATAGTATTGGGCCTGATTCAGTCGTTTGCGATGGCCATCGGTTTTAACCGGTTGTACGGTACGCAAATGATTCCTAACGCCACCTTCGTGGATTACCTGCTCATTGCGATCGTATTGACTGCAGGTACAGCTTTCCTGATGTGGCTTGGTGAACAAATTACTGAAAAAGGAATCGGTAATGGTATTTCCATTCTGATTTTTGCAGGGATTGTCGCTAACATCCCGATGTATATCCGTTCAACAGCGAGTTCCAACTTTATTCAAGATGGTCAGGTATTTATGAATACACTCAAGACGATCATCATACTTATTGTGATCGTGGCGATTATTGCGGGTGTCATTTACATCCAGCAAGCGATTCGTAAAATTCCTGTGCAGTACGCAAAACGTGTGGTAGGCAACAAAATGTACGGTGGACAGAATACGCATATTCCGCTCAAGATCAATGCTGCGGGCGTTATTCCAGTCATCTTCGCCGTATCCCTGCTGCAGTTCCCTACCATTATCGCAGGATTCTTTAACACCTATGCTTGGGCCCAATGGATCCAAACAAACCTGCGATATGATTACCCTCTTGGTATGGTGCTGTATGTTCTGATGATCATTGGTTTCACTTTCTTCTACACATTCGTGCAGATGAATCCAAACCAAATGGCTGATAACATGAAGAAAAACGGTGGCTACATTCCTGGCATTCGTCCTGGTAAAGCGACTGAGAAGTACCTGACCCGCGTAATGTCCCGGTTAACGATGACCGGCGCCATCTTCCTGGCCGTTATTTCTCTGCTTCCGATTGGTTTCGGTACGCTTGCCGGTCTGCCGAACTCGGTGAAAATCGGGGGGACTTCACTGCTCATCGTCATCGGTGTGGCATTGGATACAATGAAGACCATCGAAAGTCAATTGATTAAGCGCCATTACAAAGGCTTTATCAATAAATAGTAATAGGTCCCGGTGAAGTCCATTGAACTTCCCGGTGCTTATTGCGTTGTTTCTTGTAACGGTAGTGTTTGGAGGGAGAGAGAAACGTGAACATACTATTCATGGGCCCTCCTGGGGCAGGTAAGGGAACACAGGCGGAAGTCATTGTCAATGAATTCGGCATTCCCCATATTTCGACAGGCGATGCATTTCGTTTGGCGATTAAACAGGGAACTCCCATCGGGAAGAAAGCCAAAGAATACATGGACCAAGGACTCCTGGTACCGGATGATGTAACGATCGGCATTGTTGAAGAACGTCTGCAGCAGTCCGATTGCGAAAAAGGTTTTTTATTGGACGGCTTTCCAAGAACCCTTTCGCAAGCGGAAGCGCTGGATGAAATTCTTAGCAGACTGAACACGAAGCTTGATCATGTCATCAACCTGAAAGTGGACCGCGGCAAGCTGATGGCGCGCCTTACGGGACGCCGGATCTGCAAGAACTGCGGTGCAACTTATCATGTGATTTTCAACCCGCCAAAACAGGAAGGTGTATGTGATAAATGCGGAGGCGAACTGTATCAGCGCTCGGATGATAACGAAGAGAGCGTAGGTACCCGCCTGGACGAATATATCAACAAAACAGCACCGCTCCTTACGTTTTATGAGAACAAAGGTCTTTTGCGTCAGATCGATGGGGATCAGGAAATCGGTACGGTATCCGATGAAATCGTATCGGTACTGCGAGGTTAATTGTAATGATCATTTGTAAGTCCGAAACGGAACTTGGCTTTATGAGGGAGGCCGGACGGATCGTTGCGGAAACGCATCGCCTTATGGCCAAACACATCGAGCCGGGGATCACTACCGGAGAACTTGATCGGATTGCAGACCACTATATTCGCAGTCAACATGCGCTGCCGTCTTTTAAAGGCTACAATGGTTTTCCTGCCAGCATTTGCGCTTCAGTCAATGATCAATTGGTGCACGGATTTCCCGGCAAACGCAAATTAAACGAAGGCGACATTATTACGCTAGACATCGGTGCGCAGTACCGTGGTTACCATGGAGACTCCGCTTGGACCTATCCTGTAGGGAGCATTTCGGAGGAAGCCCAGCGTCTGCTGGACGTCACCGAAAGGTCTTTATATGCAGGCTTAGAGCTTGTCAAACCTGATGTGCGCCTGTTTACGATCTCGCATGCCATTCAACGCGTGATTGAAGATGCCGGCTTCTCGGTTGTCCGGGAGTATGTCGGGCACGGTGTTGGGGCAGAACTGCATGAAGAACCACAAATTCCGAACTTTGGCACGCCGGACCGAGGGCCTCGGCTTAAACCCGGCATGGTGTTGGCGATCGAACCGATGGTCAATGCCGGATCAAGGTATGTTAAGACGCTGGAAGACAACTGGACGGTCGTTACGGTTGACGGCTCCCTGTGTGCCCATTTCGAGCATACGGTGGCTGTGACGCCGGACGGCATGGAGATTTTCACAAAACTGGATGTGTAGGTGATCGTTCTTGAGCAATCAAAGCAGCCCGCAAATCGGTCAAATTGTGAAGATCCTGAAAGGCAAGGATGCCGGACAGCTCGCCGTGGTCGTATCCATAGCTGACAGCAGATTTGTGTATATAGCTGACGGGGACAAACGAAAGTTTGACCAGTGCAAGAAGAAGAATCTATTGCATCTGGAACCCCAAAAGTTTATCAGCAGTGAGGTTGTTAACAGTTTAAAAGAAAGCGGTCGGGTCACAAACGGAAAGCTGCGTTATGCAGTGATGAAGTTTATGAAGTCCACCGAATCCCAAGCTGAAGAGAAAGGAGACTGACTGTGGCCAAAGAAGATGTTATTGAAGTGGAAGGCACGGTTCTTGAACCATTGCCGAATGCAACGTTCAAGGTCGAACTGGAGAACGGTCATCAGATTCTTGCCCATGTTTCCGGTAAGCTGCGGATGCACTTTATCCGTATTCTGACAGGCGACAAAGTGGTCGTTCAGTTATCGCCTTATGATCTAACCAAAGGTCGTATAACTTATCGTAAATAGCAATTCCGTTTCCTTTAGGGGAAACGTTCAGGATGTTAAACATCCCGTTTGCAGCAATTAACGTAGTGAACATTTTATCCGGACCTGGTCCGGTTGACTCCGAGTCATCCTACGAAGAGAGTTTTGCTTGGCAAAACTTTAGGGAGGTAATGAACATGAAGGTAAGACCTTCTGTAAAGCCTATGTGCGAAAAATGCAAAGTCATTCGTCGCAAAGGTACTGTAATGGTTATCTGTGAAAATCCGAAGCACAAACAAAAACAAGGTTAAGAGAAGGGGGTGTAGCGTAAAATGGCTCGTATAGCTGGTGTGGATTTGCCACGTGACAAACGCGTTGAGATCGCCTTGACTTATATTTTCGGAATCGGTAAAACGACTTCCCAGAAAATTCTGAGCGAAACAGGCATCAATCCGGACACTCGTGTTCGTGATTTGACGGAAGATGAAGTCAGCAAATTGCGTGAAACGATCGACAAAGGGGTTAAGGTTGAAGGTGACCTGCGTCGTGAAATTTCCTTAAATATTAAGCGTCTCGTTGAAATCGGATGCTATCGTGGTGTGCGTCATCGCCGCGGTCTGCCGGTTCGTGGACAACGTACTAAAACCAATGCTCGTACACGGAAAGGCCCTCGTCGTACTGTAGCGAACAAGAAGAAATAATAAGGGGGGATAAAAGACAATGGCTAAACCGAAAAAAGTCGTACGTACTAAACGTCGTGACCGTAAAAATATTGAATCTGGCGTGGCTCATATCCGTTCCACGTTCAACAATACGATCGTAACGATCACGGATCCTCACGGTAACGCAATTTCTTGGGCAAGCTCCGGCGGCCTCGGATTCAAAGGTTCCCGTAAATCCACTCCGTTTGCTGCGCAAATGGCTGCTGAAACAGCTGCCAAAGCTGCAATGGAACATGGTATGAAGGCAGTTGAGGTTATGGTTAAAGGTCCAGGTGCAGGCCGTGAAGCAGCGATTCGTTCTTTGCAAGCTGCTGGTCTGGAAGTCAACCTGATCAAAGACGTAACTCCAATTCCTCACAACGGTTGCCGCCCGCCAAAACGTCGTCGTGTCTAATTGATAGTCAACCTGGGAATGTGGTATAAAACCGGCACAATCTGCTAATAATGGTTGTTTAGGCATACTACATGGATACACTTGAACAAGGTGACAGTTTCATATAGGAGCGACGTTTGAAGGAGGGGTACTTGCGTGATTGAAATCGAAAAGCCGAAAATTGAGACCGTAGACGTCAGTGAAGACGGAGCCTATGGAAAATTTGTGGTAGAGCCGCTGGAACGAGGATATGGAACGACTCTGGGGAATTCACTTCGCCGGATTCTGCTCTCCTCGCTGCCTGGCGCGGCCGTTACATCTGTTCAGATTGACGGTGTGCTTCATGAATTCTCAACGGTTCCGGGCGTCATGGAAGACGTAACGGAAATTATTCTGAACCTGAAGGCTCTTTCCCTGAAAATTCATTCGGACGAAGAGAAAGTGTTCGAAATCGATGCTGAGGGCGAAGGGGTCGTGACGGCAGGAGACATCCGGGCGGACAGCGATGTGGAAATTCTTAATCCGGACCTGCATATTGCCACACTGGGTCCTGGATCGAGACTCCATATGCGTATTTTTGCTAACCGCGGTCGTGGCTATGTCCAAGCAGATAAGAATAAACGTGATGATCAACCCATTGGCGTCATCCCGGTCGATTCTATCTATACCCCGATTAGCCGCGTGAATTACGGCGTGGAGAATACGCGGGTTGGTCAAGTGACCAACTACGACAAATTGACGCTTGAAGTATGGACTGATGGCAGCATCAGACCAGAAGAGGCGGTTAGCCTCGGCGCCAAAATTTTGACCGAGCATTTGATGCTGTTCGTGGGTCTCACGGACGAAGCGAAAGATGCGGAAATCATGGTCGAAAAAGAAGAAGACAAAAAAGAAAAAGTGCTTGAGATGACAATCGAAGAGCTGGATCTCTCCGTACGTTCTTACAACTGTCTCAAACGTGCCGGTATCAATACGGTGCAAGAGCTGACCACGAAAACCGAAGAAGATATGATGAAAGTCCGCAACCTGGGCCGCAAATCTTTGGAGGAAGTTCAAGAGAAGCTCGAAGAGCTCGGTTTGGGACTCCGTACAGAAGAATAGCATCTTAGGATTGTTAGCGAAGGAGGGGAAAACATGGCATACCAAAAGTTGGGCCGCGATTCCAGCGCACGTAAAGCTTTGTTCCGTGACCTGGTAACCGACCTGTTCTTATACGAGCGTATCCAAACGACAGAAGCGAAAGCGAAAGAAGTTCGCACGATCGCTGAAAAGCTGATCACGAAAGCAAAGAAGGGTGACCTTCATGCCCGTCGCCAAGTGGCAGCATTCGTTCGTCGTGAAACGGTAGATGGGGAGCAAGATGCAATCCAAAAACTGTTCAGCGAGCTGGCTACACGTTACGCTGAGCGTCCAGGCGGATACACACGTATCCTGAAGCTCGGACCTCGTCGCGGTGATTCCGCGCCTATGGTTTATTTGGAACTGGTTGACCGCGCGTAAACTGATGAGGATGAGGAAAGGGTGGAAGGAATCCATGATTCTGATCAAACCCTTTTTTTCACTTCTAGGGACGTGTCTAAGGAGCTCCTGAAGGGAGCTTCTTTTTCTGAAAAGAAGCAGCCGGTTCATCCGAGCCAGAATACAGGAACGGCTCCGCCGTGATATCGCGGTGGGGCCGTTTTTGTGTAAAAACGTACGAGTGGATAGGATTCCCCGTTCATCGGGAAACCATGCGGTATCGGATTCAGGAGGTTTAAGAAATGCGCAACCTATGCATGAAGGTCAGTTATGACGGTACAGATTACTGCGGATTCCAGACCCAGCCGGACGGCAGCACGGTCCAGGATGCCCTGGAGAAGGCGATCAAGCTGCTGACAGGGGAAGAGGTCAAGATCCATGCTTCCGGGCGAACAGACGCCGGTGTGCATGCTCGCGGCCAGGTGTTTAACTTCATCACTTCTTCCGAGATTCCCGTCGAGCGCTGGTGCATCGCCCTCAACTCAAGGCTGCCCCAAGACATTATCGTCTGGGAGGCGGCGGAAGTTCCGCTGGAGTTCCACTCCAGAAGGTCGGCCAAACGGAAGACGTACCGGTATACCATCAATGCCAACCAGTTTCCGGATCTGTTCCAGAGACGAACCCAATTCCATCATCCCGTCAAGCTGGACATTGCGGCAATGGCGGAAGGATTGAAGCATCTGATCGGGACTCATGACTTTACTTCCTTTGCTTCGCGCCATTCTACGAAGCCTTCCCATATCCGGACACTGTATGAGGCCGAGCTCGTGGTAGATGATTCCATGTGCCGTCCAGGGACTCGGGATCAGGGGCTAATCCATATCTACGTCACAGGGAGCGGCTTTCTTCAGCATATGGTCCGCATTATCGTGGGGACGCTGCTGGAGATCGGGAAAGGCCGCAAGAAGCCCGGAGATATGCCGGCGATCCTGGAAGCCAAAGACCGGTCCAAAGCGGGGCCTACAGCCGTCGCCAAGGGACTGATTTTATGGAACGTCGAGTATGAAGCGGCTGATGAAAATAATTTAAAATCAGCTTGCGATTTGCCTGGGTTTACTGTAGAATAAAAGTTGTGTTTTCTTAATGGCTTTCCCACAGCCCCAGTTAAGAGATTCACATTCCTAACATGAAAATTAACTTTTTAACAATGACAATTGAACGAAGATAAATGATTTTCGGACGAAACCAAGGAGGAACTATTCATGCGTACGACCTATATGGCCAAGCCAAATGAAGTAGAGCGCAAATGGCACATCATTGATGCCGAAGGCAAAACGCTCGGACGTCTGGCGAGCGAAGCTGCGGCCCTGATCCGCGGTAAACATAAGCCTCAATTCACCACTCATGTTGACACAGGTGACTTCGTTGTCATCATCAACGCTGAGAAGGTTCACCTGACAGGCAAGAAGCTTCAGAACAAGAAATACTACCGTCACTCCCTGCATCCAGGTGGTTTGAAAGTGACAAACGCTCAGGATCTGCTGAACAGTAAGCCAGAACGTGTATTGGAATCCGCTGTTCACGG
The DNA here is from genome assembly GCF_040545415.1 of Paenibacillus favisporus. Lineage (NCBI taxonomy): Bacteria > Bacillati > Bacillota > Bacilli > Caryophanales > Paenibacillaceae > Paenibacillus > Paenibacillus favisporus. The sequence continues at coordinate 54,349 of NZ_JBEPLV010000012.1, forward strand.
TATGCTTCCTAAAACTCGCATGGGCGAGAAAATGAAGCTGAGACTGAAAGTATACGCAGGTACTGAACATCCGCATGCAGCACAAAACCCAGAAGTTTACGAACTTCGCGGCTAATTAAAAGGAGGACAGTTTCATGGCACAAGTACAATACTATGGGACAGGTCGTCGTAAACATTCGGTAGCTCGTGTTCGCCTTGTACCGGGTGAAGGACGCATTGTCATCAATAAACGTGATATCAACGAATACTTCGGTTTGGAAACCCTCAAACTGATCGTAAAACAACCACTGACTTTGACTGAAACGCTGGGACAATACGACGTGCTCGTTATTGCCAACGGCGGCGGCATTTCCGGCCAAGCCGGAGCCATTCGCCACGGGATCTCCCGCGCTCTGCTGAAAGCAGATCCGGAATACCGTCCAGCTCTGAAAAAAGCAGGCTTCCTGACTCGTGACCCACGGATGAAAGAACGTAAAAAATACGGTCTCAAAGCCGCTCGTCGCGCGCCACAGTTCTCGAAACGTTAATATTTACTTTTATGTACAAATCGCCCTGGCCATTACTGGTCTAGGGCGATTTTTTGTTGTCTTTACGTATGGATGCACAATCCCGCTACGCCTAAAGTGCTCTCAGCCGTTTTATTGGCTCAGCACGTTAATCGCGTCGTCCAAATTATGAATATCCCCCACGGCCGACTTGTGAAACACCTCATTGTGACAGATGGCGCATTCCACATGAATGTTGCAGTAGTCCAGGCCATCATCATTTTTCCCGTCCGTCCACCATACATTGAACTGATCGGACAGCTGGCTGCAGGTCTCGCAAAACAGCGGCCCACTCACATTTTTCAGTTGATGCGAAGATACGATCACCAAGAACACCCCTTCCCAATAATCTAGTGTATATAGCCCAACGTTGCTGTGGCCCGATGCCCTCTATACGTAGCGGCGTATACAGTTTATCAGCCCCAAATCCCTTTACCGAATTAGTATGTCATCCCCAAAAGTACGTTTATGCATAGGGGAATGCGAAGAAATTGGCATATGAACCCCTAATTCAAAATCTTTATTCCAAAATGATAAAAAATACGGCGAAAAGGAATTGACAACCAGCGGTTTTACTTTATACTTGTGATTAATCATATTATTTCAGTAGGGATTATAGTGAATTACAAACGATACTTTTATTCAGAATGGAGGCATCTGGTATGAATTTGCTCGAAAAAGAACAATGGATCCAGAAACAAGCCGAAGAAATGGAACATGCTACGGCTGAAGAATTGATCCGACTTGCGGTGGAGACATTCCCGAACATTACGTTTGCCTGCAGCTTTGGTGCTGAAGACGTCGTGCTCGTTGATATTTTGCAAAAGGTAAGCCCATCGACCGACATCTTTTACCTCGATACCGATTTCCACTTTAAAGAAACGTACGAAACCCGGGACCGCCTGGCCGCCAAATATGGCATTGAGTTCGTAAGAGTATCACCGAAGCTGACACCCGAAGAGCAGGCGGCTGCCCATGGCGAAGAGCTGTGGAAATCCGATCCTAACGCATGCTGCAACATCCGTAAGGTAGAGCCTTTGACCCGGATCTTGTCCCAGTACGACGCTTGGATTACCGGCATCCGCCGCGATCAGGCGCCTACCCGGGCTAACGCCAAGAAGGTGGAATACGACAACAAATTCGGACTTGTTAAATTCAACCCGCTGGCTGACTGGACTTCCGACGACGTATGGCACTACATTCGTGAAAACCAGGTATTCTACAACCCGCTTCACGACATGAACTTCCCGAGTATCGGATGCATGCACTGCACGCGTGCAGTTGCCCCTGGAGAAGATCCTCGTGCAGGACGCTGGGCAAACAGTGACAAAATTGAATGCGGACTTCATAAGTAATAAATAACGGACCAGAAGAAGGGGAGCGAAAAGATGACAGCGATTCAGCCTCACGGAGGTACCTTGATTAACCGTATTGCTGAAGGCCAGGCCCGAGAAGAGCTGCTGCAGGCTGCGGCTGGATTTAAACAGATTCCTGTGAATACTTGGACGATTTCGGATATCGATCTGATTGGCGTAGGCGCTTTTTCCCCGTTGACGGGTTTTATGAATGAGCAGGATTACCAGTCGGTCGTCGACCGCATGAGGCTGGCGGACGGCACGGTATGGAGCATTCCAATTACGCTGGCTGTGGACGATGTGAAGGCTGCGGAACTCGCTATAGGCGACAAGGCAGCCCTCGTAGGAGCCGAAGACGGAGTAGTGTATGCCGTACTTGAGATCGAGAGCATTTACAGTGTCGATCAGACCGCTGAAGCGACCAAGGTATTCAAGGCAAGCGATTCCGAGCATCCTGGCGTCAAGAAGCTGTTTGAGCGCCCGTCGAACTATGTGGGTGGAAGCATTCAGGTGCTGAACCGTCCGAAACCGGCCAAGTTTGGCGAGTTTTATTTTGATCCGGCGGAGACGCGCCGTATTTTTGCAGAGAAGGGATGGAAGAAGGTTGTTGGCTTCCAGACCCGTAACCCGGTTCATCGGGCTCATGAGTATATCCAGAAGAGTGCGCTTGAGATCGTCGACGCGCTGTTCCTGAACCCGCTCGTTGGTGAAACCAAGTCGGATGACGTTCCGGCCAACGTCCGGATGAAGAGTTATCTAGTCCTGCTCGAAAACTACTACCCGGCGGATCGTACGTTCCTTGGCGTGTTCCCGGCCGCTATGCGTTATGCCGGCCCGAGAGAAGCCATTTTCCATGCAATGGTCCGCAAAAATTACGGCTGCACCCATTTTATCGTCGGCCGTGACCACGCCGGCGTAGGCGACTACTACGGCACCTATGAAGCCCAGGAAATTTTCTCGAATTTCACGGCGGAAGAACTCGGCATTACCCCGCTGTTTTTCGAACACAGCTTCTTCTGCAAAAAGTGCGGCAATATGGCATCCAGCAAAACCTGCCCGCATCCGAAGGAAGATCATTTGACCTTGTCCGGTACGAAGGTACGCGGCCTTCTGCGGGACGGCGTCTGCCCGCCACCGGAATTTACCCGTCCTGAGGTCGCTAAGATTTTGATCGAAGGGATGTCCGCACAAGTATCTTCATAAAGTACTATTTGTCCACCTCGCCCCATATAGATGTGTAGAGTCGATATGGGGAACGGAGGTGGATTTTTTATGTCCAAGCAGGGACGAAAGAAACAGGTGCTGTGGATCCGGGTAAGCACGGTCAAAAAAGCGCTGATCGGCCTCTGCCTGCTGATTGTTTTTATTGCGGTGGCCACATACCAAATACCTGCCGCAAAGACGACGGGTTCCCTGGGTCTGCCGCTGTCGGGGAAAGTGATCGCACTGGATGCCGGTCACGGCGGGCCGGACGGAGGTGCCGTCAGCAAGCAGGGCGTAATCGAAAAAGACATTAACCTGGCGATCGCCCTATATCTGCGCGACTATTTGCAGCAGGCGGGTGCGATTGTCGTGATGACGCGCGAAGGCGACTACGACCTGGCCGGCGATACGAGAGGGTACTCCAAACGCAAGACAGAGGATTTGAAGCAGCGGGCCAAGTTCATTGAGGACAAGCATGCGGATCTGTTTTTGAGCATTCACATGAACAGCTTTCCGTCGAACCGATACCGTGGCGCCCAGACGTTTTATTATCCGAATCATCCGGACAACGCAGGACTGGCTGCATTAATTCAGGATGAGATTAAGCGGAACCTCGAAAATACGGACAGGGTGGCCAAAACGGTGAATACGGTATATCTGCTTCAAGCGCTGAAAATGCCTTCGGCTCTGGTTGAGGTAGGATTCCTGTCCCATCCGCAGGAGTCGGAGCTGCTCAGGGATGAGAGCTACCAGCGCAAGGTCGCCGCATCGGTCTACAAGGGGGTTCTCCGGTATTTGTCCGGCGAGAAGGCGAAAGTGTCGTCAGAAAATCCTTGAGAATGGTATAATAGCACCTGAGGCTTTAGATGGAACTTAAGATGAATACTATAAAGCAGAGGTGCTGCCAGCATGTTATCACGTGAGCAAGTGCAACAGCTATTACAGCCAATCGTCGAGCCTGTCACAGGGAAGAGCCTGATTGAGCTGCAAATGATAAGAGATATCGTTGTGAAGGAAAGCCGGATTTCACTGTCGGTCATCACCTTAGAAAAGCGTGAGGATTACGCCAAGGCGCTTGAGAGTGACATTCGGGAACGGCTTGGGAACGCAGAGGGTGCGGAGATTCACATCCGGATGCGGGAGGCCAACGAGCTGGAACGCGAGAAAATATTGGGCGAGTCGGCGCGCATGCGCCAGGAGGACGAGGATAAACTCGTCAAGGGACATGCCGCCGGGCTGGAGCACAATCAGCTGCTGCAGGATCCGAACGTCCATTTTATCGCGGTAGCAAGCGGTAAGGGCGGCGTCGGCAAATCGACAGTGACCGTCAACCTGGCTGCAGCCTTGGCCCGTATGGGCAAGCGTGTAGGGCTTATTGACGCCGACATTTATGGCTTCAGCGTGCCGGATATGATGGGAATTGAAGAGGGGCCGGTGGTAGAGGACAACACCATTATCCCCGTGGAGCGCTTTGGCGTGAAGGTGATGTCGATGGGCTTCTTTATCCGTGAGAACAACCCGGTCATTTGGCGCGGTCCGATGCTCGGCAAAATGCTGCACCAATTTTTCAGCGACGTCGGTTGGGGACAGCTCGATTATATGCTGCTTGACTTGCCGCCGGGAACGGGCGATGTGGCCCTTGACGTTCATCAGATGCTGCCACAGAGCAAGGAGATCATCGTCACGACACCGCACGCTACTGCTGCTTTCGTAGCCGCTCGTGCCGGAGCGATGGCGCTTCAGACCAATCATGACATTTTGGGCGTCGTCGAAAATATGGCTTATTACGAGTGCTTAGACTGCGGCAAGCGGGATTACGTATTCGGACGGGGCGGTGGCGGACAATTGGCGGAAACGCTTCATACGGAATTGCTGGCGCAGCTGCCGCTTGGAGCGCCGGATAACCATGTCTCCGAACCGGACTTCTCGCCGTCTGTATATAAGGCAGACACGCCGACGGGTCAGATCTACAGTCAATTGGCCGCATCGATTGTTGCCAAGTGCGAGCAATAAACTACATTTGCTTCATCACAGAAAAAAAGCCCCAATCGGGGCTTTTTTTTTAATGCCGTTAACTTCCTCCACCGCCGCCCTCGCCGTTTTCCTTGCTGCCGCCTTCACTGCTGCCTTGGTCCCCGCCTTCTTGTCCTTTACTCCCGCCTTTCTTTTGCGATTTCTCGACTTTAGGCTGGAGTTCTTGGGTCACGACATCCTTCAGCATGTTCATGACTTCTATTTTGAACAACGGGTTCTGCATGGCTTCCTGCATGACGGTCATTGACTGCTTGCGGTATTCAGGGGTCTTGGTAATATCCAGGAACATTTTCATGACTTCGGGTGACTTCATAATATCGGCGACGGATTGCTGATAAGTAGGATCTTTGATCAACTGCATATGCAGCTGCTTGTTCTGCGAGCTGATGGCTTTGGCGAAGTCCCCGGCAAACTGGGGATCCGTCATGATCTTTTCGAACTCTTTTTTGTACTCCGGAGCGGTAATGGTGTCTTTGACGGCCGTCCGGATTTGCTCTCCGGCTTGAAGGGACATCATCTGCATACCGAGCCCCGAACCAGAACCGGAGCCGCTGCTGCCCGAACCGCTGCCGCTGCCTTTCAGGGCATCCTCAACGGCTTTTTTGCCTTCATCGCTCTTCAGGATATCGACAACCATCGTTTTCATCTCTTTATAATCGCTCTGGGGCGGGGCATAGCTCTGTTCCGATCCACAGCCTGTCAGAGCCGCGGAAATACCGAGAAAAAGCGCACATAAACCGATAACCGGCCACTTCATCTGTGTTGTCCTCCTTTGCTTCAGATCCTGTTTGTAGTATGGCATCCGAAAATTCGAAATATGTCGAGGCATGGATGGTTTTTTATTGTGAACGTTGGTAAAATAAAGTCTTGGGGGTGCAGAATATTTGAACTTAAAAAGATGGATGACATTATTTTGGAAAACGCTGCTTGCCGGCTCCATAGCGGCGATTGTGGCCGGGGTGCTGCTGCAGTTTGGAAGCGGTATAATTAAATTTAAGGGGCCAGCGGATTACTTGTTTTATGTGGTCATTTTATTCGGGTACGGCCTGATGGTCAGCGTCTATTCCCAGCTTGGCTTCTTCGCTTATATGATTTTGAATTACACAGCCATCGGGGTGTTCCCTAAGAAAGTATGGCAGTACATACAGCTTGTCCTCGCGGTTTTGGCGCTGCTTGAAGTTATGTTTTTCCGCTCCTTCGTCGGGAAGGAGAACAGCCAGCTTTCCGACTTGGTTGTCGGCATATCGATCCTTGTCGTAGCCATCGTTGTAGCTTATTTTAAGGCGAAAGCGACCAATCCGACGGCTTGGATACCGACAATCTTCTTCATGACGGCGATCACGATCGTGGAGCTGGTGGGAGGACTCAAGATTGGAGTCAACAACGCCACCGTCTTTATTCTGGTTCCGCTGATCGTCTGCAATGCTTACCAAATTTTAATCCTTCATAAAGTGTTGAACGCAAAAAAGAGCTAAGATCCTTAGCTCTTTTTTCTCTGCTTATCGTTACATGCCGGCTGCGTCATCAATGGCTTGTTGCATCGCCGCCTGATCGTGGATTTCTTTTCCCTTGGTATCCGCTTGGCTGAGCAGATCGGACACGGTTACGAATTCGTATCCCTGCTTGCGGAGCTCATCAATGATGACCGGGAGCGCTTCATGGGTCTGCTTGACCGAGTCGCTCGCATGGAGAAGCACGATATCCCCGGGGTGTGCCTTCGACACTACGCGGTTAACGATATTTTGTGCACCGATGTTTTTCCAGTCCTGCGAATCGGTATCCCACTGGATGACCTTATAATTAAGGCTGTCTGCGATCTTCAGCACCCGCTTGTCAAAATCCCCGTTGGGGAGGCGGAGGAGATTGGGTTCCTTGCCGGTCAAATCGGTTAATATAGAATTGGCGGTGATCAGCTGCTTGCGAATTTCTTCGTCGCTCAGCGTGCTGTAATTCACGTGCTTGTGGCCGTGGCTTCCGATTTCAAACCCGCTGTTTTTGATGTCATTTACGATATCCGGATGGCTTTTTCCCCAAGGGGAGGATATAAAGAAAGTAGCCTTCTGCACATTCTTGTCCTTCAGAACCTTCAGAATGGGCTCTGCCCGCTTTTCCCCCCAGCTGATATCAAACGTCAGGGCGATCACTTTCTTCTCGGTAGGGACGCTGTAAATGGCTGCTGGAGCCCCCTCGGAGAATACCGTGATGTTGTCGCTCTCGACATAGATGATACCGATGGCAAATACCGCTGCGGCCAGCACGAGAAACGTGCGTTTTATTTTCCTGCCATTCAGCACATAGAAAAATGAATTCATATGCTCGTAAGCTCCCCTTTCCATACATCAGCATTTTGCGCTGTCGTCCGTTATAGCAAAGGGTTTTTATAAATGGGCTGTAATGATCCCCTTTAACGAATCTCAGGAAAAATGCTCATGTAAAGCTTGTTTACTTCAATGTATGCTCGTACTTGGGACTTATTACTATGAGGAGGTAATCGTTTGCTTCGTTTAAGTACATTTATAAGAGACTTGACGTCGATCAAAAAAACATTGTTGTTTGCGGTATTGCTCTTTGCTGCCGGAGTGGTGGCCGGGTGGATCAGTACCGGGGCTTTGGCCGAACTGGTGAACCAGCAGCTAAGCGGGTTGAGGGAGGTCAGCGGTAATCTGCAGAACTCTAAGCATCCGCAGTGGAGCTTTTTCGGGTTTATTTTTCTCAATAACAGTATTAAAGGCGTACTGATCATTTACCTGGGTCTTCTGGCGGGAATACTGCCCGTGATGTTTCTGCTGGTTAACGGAATGGTTATAGGTTATTTGGTACATAGTTTAAGCGCCCAAGGAGAGAGTCTAGCCGATCTAGTCATCAGGGGGCTCCTGCCGCACGGAATTATTGAAATACCGGCGATTATCATCGCGTGTGCCTACGGCATCAGAATGGGAAGCTGGGTCATCCGCGGAATCAATCCGAGAAGGAGAGCATGGGGCCAGGAAGGTGAGAGAGTGCTGCGAAAATCGGTTACAGCAGCCTTTTGGGTCGTTATCCTGCTGTTTGCAGCTGCAATTATTGAAAGCACCGTTACCTATGCCTTGATGCAGAATTAGTATTTTGTAAATTGCGATTCATAAATTTCCCAAAAGTTGAGCATAACAGTAAGACGATAAAACCATTTCCGTTCCGATTATGGACGTTCAGGGATAAATCTACAGGGGGGCCAGTTCTAATATGTTGGGTATGCTATTTAACGAGAAGGAATGTAAGGAATTAGATTATGTTCTGCGGAAGGAGCTAGACGAGATGCTGTTCGACTTAAGCGATCAGCGATTGGATCAGGATATCCGTAATGCTATTGCGAACCGCTACAAGACTGTTTTTCGGATGTATGCCCGATTCGCTCCGCAAAAGGAGCTTTCAAAGTATGCGCGTAACAGCAAGCTTTCACAATTTAAACAATAATGCTTGACGGCACTGCCTATCTTATGATAAATTAATTTTCGCTTCAGTTTTGAGTTTTGAGACGAAGCACAGTGCTTCTGCAAGGTTGATAGAAAGTGGTAAAAAACTTTTTAAAAAAACTCTTGCAAAACACCTAGTGAGTATGATATATTATAAAAGTCGCCGCTGAGATGCAGTGCCGATGAATAAAAGAGATTTTGATCTTTGAAAACTGAACAACGAGTGAGTATAAACGCGATGGTCTTATGACCGGAGCGATTGAGATTAAATCAATCTCGTCAGATTCAAAA
>NZ_JBEPLV010000013.1:0-54757 GCF_040545415.1 Paenibacillus favisporus
CCGAACACGACCGTTAAGCCCTCCAGCGCCGATGGTACTTGGACCGAAGGGTCCTGGGAGAGTAGGACGTTGCCAAGCGAAGAACCACTGTTGATGAATATCAACGGTGGTTTTTTTGTTTTATTCAAACCCTTGGATTGGAATGTTCTATTTTTGATACAATTCAGGGCCTGGCAACCTAAAGGTAGTTCCTCCCCCCAGTTTCATGTATGAACCGAAATGATTTTGGACATCCCACCAATGGGATGTCTTTTGCATATGTTGTCCGCTTCAAGTGGACATGTATTTGTCCCTGCAAGACAAGGGCGATTCCTCTCATTTTTACCAGACTGATTACCTTGACAGCTTCGAGTGGGCTTTGCTAAGATGGCAATAATATATTTTCAGAAACGATTTTCAAGCCTTGTTGCATAAGGATTTTAACAAATACATTACATGACAAATGAGGGGGAAATTACGAAGTGTGGGAACAAAAATTTGCTAAAGAAGGATTTACGTTTGACGATGTTTTGCTGGTACCCCGGAAGTCCGAAGTGCTGCCAAAGGAAGTCGATGTGTCCACGAGACTAAGCGATTCGGTTAAGCTGAACATTCCTTTGATCAGTGCAGGGATGGACACAGTAACGGAAGCTGCCCTGGCCATTGCGATTGCACGTGAAGGCGGCATCGGCATTATTCATAAAAATATGTCGGTTGAACAGCAAGCGGAGGAAGTGGATCGGGTTAAGCGTTCCGAGAGCGGCGTTATCACCAATCCTTTCTCACTGACAGCCGATCATCTCGTATCCGATGCCGAACAGGTCATGGCGAAATTCCGGATTTCGGGTGTTCCGATTGTGGACGAGCATAACAAACTGATCGGTATTCTTACAAACCGCGACCTGCGCTTCGTTCATGATTACAGCATTAAGATCTCCGAAGTGATGACTCGTGAAAACCTGGTAACTGCCCCAGTAGGTACGACGCTTCAAGAAGCGGAAGTCATTCTGCAGCAGCACAAAATCGAAAAGCTGCCGCTGGTTGATGAGAACAACACATTAAAAGGTCTTATTACCATTAAAGATATTGAGAAAGCCATTCAGTTCCCGAATGCAGCGAAAGATGCACAAGGACGTCTGCTCGTAGGTGCGGCTATCGGTATTTCCAAGGATGGTTTGGATCGGGCCGCAGCCCTGGTCAAGGCTGGTGTTGACGTCATCGTCGTCGATTCCGCACACGGCCATCATATCAACATCTTGGATGCGGTTCGCCATCTGCGCAGCTTGTACCCGGATCTTACGATCATTGCAGGCAACGTGGCTACGGGCGAGGCAACACGCGACCTGATCGAGGCGGGTGCTTCGGTTGTCAAAGTCGGTATCGGACCGGGATCGATCTGTACGACGCGCGTTATTGCCGGTATCGGCGTGCCGCAAGTCACAGCAATTTACGATTGTGCTTCGGTAGCCAAAGAATACGGAGTGCCGATCATCGCAGACGGCGGTATTAAGTACTCCGGTGAAATTACAAAAGCACTTGCAGCCGGCGGCCATGCCGTTATGCTGGGAAGCTTGTTTGCGGGAACGGAAGAGAGCCCTGGGGAATCGGAAATTTACCAAGGCCGCCGCTACAAGGTTTACCGCGGCATGGGCTCCATGAGTGCCATGAAACAAGGCAGTAAGGACCGTTACTTCCAGGACGACGATAAGAAGCTCGTTCCGGAAGGAATTGAGGGCCGCGTCGCTTATAAAGGTCCTTTGTCCGACACGATTCACCAACTGATCGGCGGTCTCCGCTCAGGCATGGGCTATTGCGGAACGAAAAACCTGCAGGAGCTGCGTGAAGATACCCAATTTATCCGCATCACGGGTGCGGGTCTTCGTGAGAGCCATCCGCACGACGTGCAGATCACGAAAGAAGCTCCAAACTACTCGTTGTAATATTCGACACGGTTTGCACAAAACCAACATCTTCTTGTACAGACAGGCCTAAATTAGGCCTGTCTGTCTTTTTTTGCAGTATACCCTGTGTTAGAATAGACAAGTAAGATTTAAGGGCAAGAGGGGAGTTAACAATTCATTGAGTAAGAAATGGAGCAAGTTGGGGAAACCATCTTCGCACAAACGTAAACGTCACTTTGTCAAAAAGAGCGTAGCCTCGGTTATGCTATTGAATATGTTAATGCTGTCCGCTCTACCGGCCATGGCTTTGGCTGAGGGAACAACAGCAACAACGACCACTACGAATACCGCATCGACAACTACGGCCAGCAAGGTGCCAAGCGTATCGTCTTTGCAGCTTCAAGTGAGATCCGCCGTGTTGATCGAACCAACGACGGGGCAAGTCCTCTTGTCGGTGAACGCGGATCAACCACTGCCGCCAGCCAGTATGACCAAGATGATGACAGAATATCTCATCGCAGATATGGTCAAAAAGGGCAAGTTTAAATGGGACGATGTCGTGACCGTTGGCGATAATGCTTCCAAGACGATCGGCTCGCGTATTTTTTTAGATGCTAATGATCAACATACCGTTGAGGAACTGTACATAGCGATGGCGGTGGGTTCGGCGAATGATGCTACCGTAGCGCTGGCTGAGTATGCATCCGGGTCTGAACAGGAATTCGTCAAGCTAATGAATGAAACGGCTAAGAAGTTCGGGATGAAGACAGCCCACTTTATCAACTCCACTGGGCTCGACCGTGCGGATATGCCTGAGAAGTATCGTCCTTCGGCTGAAGGGGAGACGGTCATGTCCGCGATGGACGCTGCCATCCTGGGCAAGCATATCGTCCAGGACCATCCGGATTTTTCCAAATATACGGCGATCCAATCCTATAAGTTCCGTGAGCGCGATAAAAATCCGATCATCAATTGGAACTGGATGCTTGAAGCGAATAAGGATATTCCGAACTTTAAGGCTTACGCCTACCCGGGGTTGGACGGCCTTAAGACGGGTCATACCAATAACGCCGGCAACTGCTTTACGGGAACGGCCGAACGCGATGGGATGCGCCTGATCAGCGTCGTCATGGGAACGAAATCGGAAGCACAGCGCTTTACCGAGACCCGGAAGGTGCTTGATTACGGCTTCAACAACTTTGAGATCAAGCAGGCCGTGGCCGGCAAATCCAAGGTTGAAGGTCTGGACTCCGTTGAGGTCAAAAAAGGCGTCAAAACTTCGGTCGGCGTCGTGACGGATGCCCCAGTCTCCTTTATGGTACCTAAAGGCTCCGATGCCAAAGGCGTTACCTTCAAAACTCAGCTTGAGCCGACGGACAAGCTTGTGGCTCCGATCAAGCAGGGAACCAAGGTCGGTACCATCACTTATACCTATAAAGTAGATGGGATTGAGAAGCCTCAGACGAAAACCGTCAATTTGATCACATCGGACGAAGTGGAGAAGGGCAGCTGGCTGCGCCTGTTCTTCCGCGCCATTAAGGAAATGTTTGGTGATTTATTTGACGGAATCAAAAATCTTTTTTAAGATCAATATAAGATTTTTGCTTTAGTCCACCAAAGCAGCTCTGCAGAGTATGCAACCATCCTGCCATTCATAGGCAAGGGCGGATTACATGATATATATTTCGGGAGGCGTAAACCATTGGAAACGGGAACTTCGAGAGTTAAAAGAGGTATGGCTGAAATGCAAAAAGGCGGCGTCATCATGGACGTCATGAATGCCGAACAGGCAAAGATCGCTGAAGCTGCGGGCGCAACTGCCGTTATGGCATTGGAACGCGTTCCTTCGGATATTCGTGCTGCCGGCGGTGTAGCGCGTATGGCTGACCCTACGATTGTAGAAGAGGTTATGAAAGTCGTATCGATTCCGGTTATGGCGAAAGCCCGTATCGGTCATTATGTGGAAGCGAAGGTGCTTGAATCCCTCGGCGTCGACTACCTCGACGAGAGCGAAGTTCTGACGCCTGCCGATGAAGTATTTCATATCGACAAATGGGACTTCACCGTGCCGTTTGTTTGCGGCGCCAAAGACCTGGGAGAAGCGCTGCGCCGCATCGGCGAAGGCGCATCGATGATCCGTACGAAAGGCGAGCCGGGAACAGGCAACATTGTCGAAGCCGTTCGTCATATGCGTCTGATCAACAGTCAAATCCGTAAAGTGCAAAGCATGTCGAAGGACGAGCTGTATGCCGAAGCGAAAAACCTTGGCGTACCATACGACCTTCTGCTTGGTGTGCACGAGAGCGGCAAGCTGCCGGTCGTTAACTTTGCTGCGGGCGGCGTGGCTACTCCAGCCGACGCAGCGCTGATGATGCATTTGGGAGCCGACGGGGTATTCGTGGGATCGGGTATTTTCAAATCCGATAATCCAGAGAAGTTTGCCCGCGCGATCGTGGAAGCAACAACGCATTACCAAGACTACAAGCTGATTGCCGAAGTATCCAAAAACCTGGGTGCGCCAATGAAAGGCATTGAGATTTCGAAGCTGAGCCCGTCTGAGCGGATGTCGGACCGCGGCTGGTAAGAGAGAGAAGGCTGGACATATGAAAATCGGGGTACTGGCGCTTCAGGGTGCCGTAGCAGAGCATATTCGCAGCATCGAGCTGGCCGGCGCTGAAGGTATCGCCATTAAAAAGGTAGAGGAACTGGAGCAAGTTCAGGGCCTGATTATTCCTGGCGGCGAAAGTACGACCATCGGCAAGCTGATGCGGAAATACGGGTTTATTGAAGCGATTCGCCAATTTTCGGAGGCAGGCAAGCCGATTTTTGGCACCTGTGCCGGATTGATCGTACTGGCGAAGTCGATCGAAGGCCAGGAAGAGCCCCACTTGGGGCTGATGAATATCACCGTGGCGCGCAATGCTTTTGGACGTCAACGGGAGAGCTTTGAAACAGATTTGGACGTCAAGGGGATTGAGGAACCGGTTCGTGCCGTCTTTATCCGTGCTCCTCTGATCCGCAGTGTGGGCGATGGAGTCGACGTACTGTCCTCCTATAACGATGAGATTGTGACCGCGCGAGAGGGCCATTTGCTCGCCTCTTCGTTCCACCCCGAACTGACGGATGATTACCGGCTACATCAGTATTTTGTGGATATGGTAAAAGCCAGTCAAGCGTCTTAAATCAGCAGGATAAACGATGGTAACACGATGACACCTTGACTCTTTTGATGATATCTAAACGCTGCCTCATGGGTAAGCTTTAGGTAAAAGGTATTCCTCGGTTGGCGGCCTGAGCGGCGGTCCGAGGATACCTTTCAAGGGGTCAGGGTTGTTTTTTGATTCACGCAGGTCTCATCATGGAAGTACGTCGCACAAGACGTTTTTCTTTTTAGGAGGAATTGTCCAATGTTGGATGTGAAAATATTACGCGGTGATTTCGCGAGAGTGGAGCAGGCACTCAAAAACCGGAACAAGTCGCTGGATTTGATCGCCGGATTTCCCGAGCTGGATACCCGCCGCCGGGAGCTGCTGCAGGAGAGCGAGGCGCTGAAAAACCGCCGCAACACCGTTTCCGGTGAAGTAGCCAAGCGCAAAAAGAACGGGGAGAACGCCGACGAGCTTATTCTGGAAATGCGTCAGGTTTCCGACCAGATCAAAGCGATGGACGAGGAAGTGCGCGAACTGGAGGCGTCTATTTCTGATCTGACGATGGCCATTCCGAATATTCCGCACGAATCGGTACCGGTCGGCCAGTCCGAAGAAGACAATGTGGAGCTTCGCCGGTGGTCGGAACCGACAACGTTTGATTTTACGCCAAAAGCCCACTGGGATCTGGCCCAGGACCTGGGCATTCTTGATTTTGAAGCGGCAGCCAAGGTTACAGGTTCGCGGTTTACGTTCTACAAGGGGCTCGGTGCCCGTCTGGAGCGTGCGCTCATCAACTTTATGATGGATTTGCACAGCAGCGAGCATGGCTACGAAGAAATGCTTCCGCCTTATATCGTGAATGGGGACAGCCTGCGCGGGACCGGACAGCTTCCGAAGTTTGAAGAGGATCTGTTTAAAATCCGTGACACGGACTACTATTTGATCCCGACCGCTGAAGTGCCGGTGACCAACTATTACCGTGATGAAATTTTATCGGTGGAGGATCTGCCGAAGCACTTCGTGGCTTACAGCTCCTGCTTCCGTTCGGAGGCCGGTTCGGCCGGACGTGATACACGTGGCTTGATCCGCCAGCATCAATTCAATAAAGTGGAACTGGTGAAGCTTGTACATCCGGATTCCTCTTATGAAGAGCTTGAGAAAATGACGGCAAATGCGGAGCGCGTTCTGCAGCTGCTGAAGCTGCCGTATCGCGTGATGGCGCTCAGTACGGGAGATATGGGCTTCTCAGCTGCAAAAACGTACGACCTGGAAGTTTGGCTGCCTGAGAGCGGAGCTTACCGGGAGATTTCCTCTTGCTCGAATACAGAGGACTTCCAGGCACGGCGTGCTAATATCCGTTTCCGTCCTGAGCCTAAGGCCAAACCTGAGTTTGTGCATACGTTGAATGGATCGGCACTTGCCGTTGGACGGACTGTGGCAGCCATACTGGAGAATTATCAGCAGGCAGACGGCAGCGTTGTCGTTCCGGATGTGCTTCAGCCTTATATGGGCAATGTTAAAGTTATTGTCCCTAAAAGCCAGGGTTGATATTAGCATTAAACTGTGGTAATATATTTTTGTTACGCGTTGCGTGACACTGATGTATTTTCCACGTGGAGGGGTACCGAAGCGGTCATAACGGGGCGGTCTTGAAAACCGTTAGGGCGCAAGTCCACATGGGTTCGAATCCCATCCCCTCCGCCATTTAAACAAACCAATGACAAAGCCGATTCTGCTTATGCAGGAGCGGCTTTTTTTGTTTTTGCCAAACGCCGTTATCGTATAAAAAGAGCGCATCCTCCGCACATTAACAAAGGCAGGGGAGGTGTTCAATCATGAACCGAGACTTTGAATTGAACCAAAACAAATTGGTCCAAGCTTGGCAATCCCAGCTTCCTCAAACGCTTGACTCATCCGACCAGGCACAGGTGTTTGCCGACGAGGCAAATCCCCAGGCGCTGCGGATCCATATCGATACCGCGGGACGGTCGAAGTATTCATTCGACTTCCAGTGCTCCTACGTGGATACGCGGGAGGTTAAAGTGGATCTGGTGGATGTAGAACGCGAAGGACGCACGGTAGACGAACGCACGGATGTCATTCAGAATATGGCGCAGGATTACACCCGCCAAATTCACGAGTGCGCTCAAGCCCTTCACGATTTGACGCATCACTCTTAAGAAGAGAGGGACAACGATGACCAAAGCCAAACCGGGTGTCGACAAAAATCTCAGCAATGTCGTCGAGGATTTAGATCAAACGGCAGTGAACAGCCATCAGGCAAATCAGTTGCAGCAGAAGCGAAATGATCGCAGGCATGAACATGAAATCAATCATCAGCACACGATCGACCTGGAGCATCCGCATTCTTAACATTCTAATGTATACAGGGGGAATCGCCGATGAGTAAACCAAACGCTGTTCCGGTACCTGAAGCGCAAGAGCAGCAGCCGCGTAACCGAGACCGGGAGCGGTCCGGCATGCAGGAGCCGTTGTCCGGATCGAAGAAGGTCAAGAATCGGAAACATGTTAGTCATTTGAATAGAGAAGGGTCCTAAGGTCCCGTCTAAAAAAGCATCCGGCTAATAGCCAGGATGTCTTTTTTTGCGTTAAAAATGAAAATTCACCAAAAGATTTCCAAAAAAGGGTTCCGGTAACGGACGATATCGTTTATGATTACAAGGGGTATTTTTTTGCTTTTTAGAGACGAGAGGAGAGAGAGATTGTGATGAAGAAGAAATGGGCAGCCCTGATTCTTACGCTGGTCTTGGCAATGACCGTGGTGCTTGCAGGCTGCAGCAGCAAGAAGGAACCGAAGGAAGCGCTGGAGGCTTCGGCCGTCAACGCGATGAAAATGACATCGTACGAAATGAAGAGCAAGGTAACGATTAAAGATCTGCAGGTTACCAGTGCAAGTGCTGATAACGCCGCAGCCAGCCAAGTGATGAGCATGCTGAAAAATGCGGAATTGACGATCGATGGGGTATATCAGAACGATCCACAACAAACGGAGATGACGCTCGGAATTAACCTGAAGGGCGACATGTCCATGAGCTTTAACATTCCGATGGTAATGACCCAAGATAAATTGTACGTCAAAGTGCCTAGCATTCCGATGCTGCCGCTGCCTGAAGACGTTGTAGGTAAATTCCTGGTACTCGATATGAAAGAGCTGGCGGAACAGCAGGGAACGTCCTTTAACCCCGACATGATGAATCCCGAAAAGACGAAGAAGCTCGCCGGCGAAATTATGAATACTCTGTTTACCGAATATGATGGTAAGAAATATTTCAAAGACGTTGCAGTTAAAGACGCGAACCTCCCGGATGGCGTGGATGCCAAGCAGGTCGTTCAATTCTATGTAACCAATGACAGCGTGAAAGAAGCGGCTGACATTCTGGTGAACAAGGCGCTGCCGAAAATCCTTGATATTATCAGCAAGGATGAGTACCGTGAGATGCTTGGTGTCAACCAGGAAGATATCGACCAAATGAAGAAGGATCTGAACTCGACCGACAGCAAGGATGAAATCAGCAAAGGTCTGAACGATCTGAAGAACTACCTGAAAGTTAACCAGTTCGAAGTCAACACGGCCATCAATAAAGATAACTTCCCTGCTTATCAGGGTGCTGTGATGAACGTGGAAATGAACGATCCGGAAACGAAGGACAACATGAAGCTGTCGCTTGAGGCGACGAGCCAATACAGCAAGATCAATGAGAAGCAAACCTTCAGCATCGGCATTCCAAAAGAAGCGGATGTTATTACGATGGAGCAGCTTCAGGAGAAAATGGGAGCTACGGCTTACTAAGCAGCCCCCGTACGAATCACAACAGCCCGGCCAGGGTTACTGGCCGGGCTGTTTGTTTGTGTCAGGCTTTGCCCCGCAGCTTGCGGAAAAACTGCGTCAGCAGCCCAGCGCATTCCTCCTGCAGCACATCGGCAATGACCTCGGTGCGGTGGTTGAAGCGCGGCTCCTGCAGCAGGTTCATCAGCGTCCCGGCGCACCCCGCCTTGGGATCGTAGGTGCCGTAGACGACCCGCGGGAGGCGGGACTGGACGATCGCGCCGGAGCACATCGGACACGGCTCCAGCGTGACGTATAGCGTGCAGTCCAGCAGGCGCCACGATTGTACGGCGATACTGGCTTCCCGGATGGCGACAATCTCAGCGTGGGCGGTCGCGTCCTGGGACGTTTCCCTTAAGTTATAGCCCCGCCCGATGATCTCCCCGTTGCGGACGATGACCGCTCCGATCGGCACCTCCCCCAACTCCTCCGCCAATTTGGCTTGGTGGATCGCCTCGCGCATCCAGTGTTCATGACAATCATTATCCACAGACTCATCCACATGAAGCGGATGTTTCGTTTGATTTTCCAACGTAAAAGTGCCTCCCTATACCGAATTTCGGCTTATTCAGCGAACAAGCATTCTATTGTTAACATGCTGTGCATAAAATTGTGGATAACTATTTGATTACGCACAGAATTATCCCCAATTTATTAAATGGTGCTGTGAATATGTTGATAAGTTGTGGACATGCTGCGTTATTTCGAGTTAAGCCGATCATTTTCGACAAGCTTTTCAAATATCGGCCTACAGAGTATGATGGAATAGATTATTCCAATTATCGCCAAGGCAAGATTAGAGGTGACCCGATGTGTCAATGAAGAAGAAACTGTCCCTCACCATGGCCGGTTCACTCTGTCTGATTTTACTTTTAAATATTATTCTTAGTTTGTACACAACGCAAGCCAGTTTACGCCGGGAAAGCGAACGCAAAATGCTGCTGGCCGCCAGGCAGGTGGCCGCCTCCATTGAGCAGAGCCAGGAGAGCGCTGGCATGGTCGAACGCCAAATCGGGGAGCTGCTGCATGTGGCTGCCAAATTGGCTGCCAAAGAGCTGGACCCGGATATCCAGAACATTACGAACGAGCAGCTGGCCAAGCTGAGCAAGCAGGTGGGAGTCACCCATATCGCCCTGCTGGTCCGAACCGGTGATGATATTATCATTGCCAAGTCCTCGGAACCTGCTGAGCTCGGTCTCTCCACCAAAGACTGGGGATACTGGTATAAGGCGTTTAAGCAGCTCTTCGAGCAAGAACGCGTAACGATTCCGTACGGAGCGGCTGCCGACCATTTTTGGACCGGACCGTTTGAATATTCGAACTCCAAGCCGAACGTAATCGATAAATGGGGTTATTATTATGACGCCAAACGAAACTATATCATTGATCCGTATATTCGCACTGATTCCCTCCATCAGATCGGCACCCATATCCCGAGTCCGGAGGAGGTGCTCGACAAAACGAAGAAAATCAATGGGGAGATTCTTGAAATCAGCTGCATCAATCCGCAGACCTTTGCGGGCGTCCGAATGTCCGGACAAGGATATGTCCATGATAAGACTAAGCTGCATAATCGGCCGATACGCTACGGTACCTATACATATATCGACCTCGAAAACGACAAACAGGCTGTGGAGAAGGCGGCACAGACAGGAGCGAATGTCGTTTATGAAACGCGCATCGATGGTAAAAAGCTGTTAAAGAGCTTTATCCCTGTGAACAGTGCGTCTCAGGCATCCTACATCATCAGCATCGTCATGGATTATGCGCAAATATCCAAGGTATTGCAGAAGCAGCTTGTCTCTTATATATCGATTTCGGCCTTTCTGTTGATTTTATTCGTCATTGTAAGCTATAAGCAGGCCGGATATTTCATTCGGCCGATCGATGCGATTCTGGGTAAAGTGAAAAACGTCGCCCAGGGGCGCTTTGATACGCCGCTCGTCATCAACAGCAAGGATGAGCTCGGATTGCTTGCCGCCAAAATCAACACGATGACCGATAATCTGAGCAGCTATACCGACCAGCTCAAGCAGGCCGTGGAAGAGAACCGCTCGGTGAAAGAGCATCTGGAGTCTGTCATCCAGCAGACGGCGGATGCGATTCATACGACGGACCTTGAGGGGAATATCCTTCAGGTGAATCAAGCTTTTGAAAAGCTGTACGGCTGGTCAAGCGATGAAGTGGTCGGTAAGCGAATCAACCTGGTTCCCGGCCATTTGGAGGGGGAAGTGCAGGCAAGGCTTGACGCTTTAATGCAGGGCGAACAGCTGCCGGCAGTAGAAACGGTCCGAATCAGGAAGGACGGGACCCCCGTGGAGGTCAGTATCAGCACGTCCGCGGTCAGGGATCCGGAAGGAAAGGTCGTATCGTTCATCAGCATCTCAAGAGACATGACGGAACGCAACCGGATGGACGAGCTGCTCCGCCGGTCCGAGAAGCTGACCACGGTCGGGCAGTTGGCGGCCGGGGTG
Source organism: Paenibacillus favisporus (assembly GCF_040545415.1). Lineage (NCBI taxonomy): Bacteria > Bacillati > Bacillota > Bacilli > Caryophanales > Paenibacillaceae > Paenibacillus > Paenibacillus favisporus. Next base: position 11,351 of record NZ_JBEPLV010000013.1, read on the forward strand.
GCGCATGAGATCCGCAACCCGCTCACGACGCTGCGGGGATTCCTGCAGCTGCAAGAGTATAACAACCGCGTCGATCCGAAGCACAACCAGATCATGCTGTCTGAGCTGGAGAGAATCAATCTGATCGTGAGCGAATTTTTAATTTTGGCCAAGCCCCAGGCAGTGCACTTCCGAAATAAAAATGTTCGTGATATTTTAGAGGATGTGCTGTCGCTGCTGAACAGTCAGGCCAATCTGCACGGCATTGAGTTCGTGATGGCCTCCCAGACGGACGAGACGGACGTTCATTGCGAGGAGAACCAGCTGAAGCAGGTCTTTATCAATTTACTGAAAAACGCCATGGAGGCGATGCCTGAAGGCGGCGTCATCTATATTGAACTGTTCCGGCCGGATCCGGACCACCTGGGGATTACGATTACAGATGAGGGCGTAGGGATTCCTGAGCACCAGATGGAGAAGGTGGGAGAACCGTTTTTTACCAACAAGGAAAACGGGACTGGCCTTGGCCTGATGGTCAGCCAGCGGATTGTGGAGGGCCATAAAGGATCACTTCAGATCGAGAGCGCCGTTAACAAGGGCACTCAGGTTACGTTAACGCTGCCGGTGGCACAGCCGGAGCATGGGGAAGGACCAGAACGGGAATGATCCGAACTCTTGTCCGGGGTAAACCATAATGAGATGGGGTTATAAGCTTTGAGAATTAACAAATATATCAGTGAGACCGGGTATTGTTCCCGGCGTGAAGCGGATAAGCTGGTAGAGAGCGGGAAGGTGACGATCAACGGCGTTCAGGCGGTGTTGGGAAGCCAGGCGGAGGAAGGGGACGACGTCCGCGTCAACGGCCGGCCCCTGCAGGCGAAGAAGGAGACGCATGTCTATATTGCGCTGAATAAACCGGTTGGGATCACCAGTACGACGGAGCAGCATATCAAGGGCAACATTGTGGACTTCGTGGGCCACTCGGAGCGGATTTTTCCGATCGGCCGGCTGGACAAGGATTCCGAGGGGCTCATTCTCCTGACGAGTGACGGCGACATCGTCAATAAAATACTGCGGGCCGAAGGCAAGCATGAGAAGGAGTACATCGTCACGGTAGACAAGCCGGTTACGCCGTCCTTTTTAACAGGCATGGCCAGCGGGGTGAAGATTTTGGGCGAAATGACCCTTCCCTGCAAGGTGACGCGGATCTCAGAGCGGGTGTTCAAGATCATACTGACCGAGGGGAAAAACCGGCAGATCCGCCGGATGTGCAGCGCCTTCGGCTACGAGGTGCGCCGACTGCAGCGGATCCGGATTATGAATATCCATCTGGGATCCTTGGGCAAAGGGAAATGGCGGGATTTAACGCCGCAGGAAAAGGAAGAGCTCGGACAGCTGCTGAATTACCGCCTAGGGTAGAGAGGGGCCAGGCCTGATACAGGGTGAGGGCTTCAACCTATTAGCCCATTCCCTGAGACATGTGCCGTCTACTATCAAAAAGGCTGCTCCCTTTATCCAAAGGGAACAGCCTGTCCATTAGTTATCGCTATGCTATTTTTTATTCGTGGTTACCGGGATTTGCTCGCTGATATTCTGGTACTTCCGGATGATGGATACCTCGACGCGGCGGTTTTTAGCACGGCCGGCTGCGGTATTGTTGGAAGCCACGGGCCGGAACTCGCCGAAGGCGGTGGAGGTGAACTTGGCCGGGTTGAGCTGCTTGTTGGTGAGCAGAATCTTCAGGAAGTTCAGCGCCCGGTTGGAGCTCAGGTCCCAGTTGGACGCGTACTCGCTGTTCGAGATCGGCATATTGTCCGTATGGCCGGACACGACGACGTCATACGTCGGGAACTGCTGAAGCATGCTGCTGATGGCGAGCGCCAGCTGGCGTGACTCAGGCTTCACCTGAGCGCTGCCTGAAGCAAACAGGGCGTTGTCGCTGATCGTGATCGTAAGCTGCGATTGGTTCAGTTTGGTATCCAGCTGGTTCGTCAGGCCGTTCGTTTTGATATATTGATCCAGCTGCTGCTTCAGCTTCTCCAGGTCTTCCTGTTCCTGCTTGGCCAGCTGGGCTTTCTGTTTCTTGTCATTGTTATTCGTGACGATGCTCTCTTGGGAGTCTTTTTTGCCCTGGTCCATATTTTTATCCATCGGCAAATTCGACCTGAAATTGAGCACGCCGTTTCCGGTGCTGAGGGCATTGTTGAAGGCCTGGCTCATTTCCTCAAATTTCTTGGCGTCCGTGGCGCTCATGGAATAGAGCACGATAAACAGGGCCAGCAGCAGTGTCAGCAGGTCGGCATAGGGGAGAAGCCAGGATTCGTCGGCATGCTCCTCATGCGGTTCATGTCTAGTCTTCTTGGCCACCTGAACCATCCTCCTTCTCATTCATTTGAGCGCGCTCGGAAGGGGTTAAGAAGACGGAGAGCTTCTGGCTGATCGCAATGGTGGATACGCCGGATTGAATCGACAGCAGTCCTTCCACCATCATGAGCTTGAGCTCCACTTCTTTTTTGGACAGGCGTTTCAGCTTATTGGCGATCGGGTGCCACAGGACATAACCGGTAAAAATACCGAGCAGTGTCGCAATAAAGGCCGCGCCAATCGCGTGGGCCAGCTCGGCCATATTCTCCATCTTGGTCAGGGCGGCGATCAGGCCGACGACGGCACCAAGCACCCCGAGGGAAGGAGCATACATACCGGCTTGGGAGAAGAGCAGGGCACCTGCACGGTGACGCTCTTCCGTCGCCGCAATATCTTCCATCAAGACGTCGCGGACGAACTCCTGGTCGTTACCGTCGATAATCATGCGCATACCGTTGCGCAGGAAGGCGTCGTCGATTTCTTCGACCTTGGTCTCCAGAGCGAGGAGGCCTTCTCGGCGGGTGATGGAGGCCCACTCCATGAACAGGGTGATGAGCTCTTGACGCTGCATGAGTTTTTGTTTGACGAAGGTCATTTTTAACAGCTTCGGGAACTTTTTGACCTCAGACATCGGAAAGCCGATAAACAGCGTAGCGGCGGTTCCGGCGAGAATAATGACATAAGCGGCGGGCGTCAGCAGGCTGACGATCGGGGCGCCCTTCAGCACCATGCCGACTAGGACTGCAACCACACCGAGTATCAGGCCAACAATCGTTGAAATTTCCATTGCACACCTCATCCATGAGAAATAGAATTGAATCCTTTCGGAATCGACCGCGTTTACATCCTTGCAACATGGTCGCTTTCACAAAAAACGGTTTATATTATTTATCGACACCATTCTCTTTTTTTTTAAGGGATATTTTCCGGTATAATGAAATGACAAGGTTCATCTGTCCTACAAAATCAAGCCTAAGCAGCATACCCTGCAGGGAATAATCACAGCACAAACGGGTGACGAATGGCCCACTTGATGCCCCGACCCAGGGGCGCATGGAGCAGGGCGTTCACCATTCACAATAATCGCTTATAGATCGTATGAGTAACTAAACTTCGATATGGAGGGAATGGCATGGGTGTTAAGCATGGTCGTGACTATGACGGCATATTGACCGATTTGACGGCAGCTGTCGGGGAAATTCCGGACAGTTATTTATTTTTTGAAATGGCGGAGCAGGATTGGATGCAGCTGGGTATCGAAGAGAAACGTGAGGTGCATGAGGCGCTGGCGGAGGATTTGTTCTATGCGCTGGGAGCCGAACCTGTCATCACTGTTGGAAGCGGTGTCGTGATGTATGACAAGGACCATCACCGGATCAACCTCTTGATCGGCGACGAGGAGCTGACCGTAGTCTCACTGATATAGTCCCTGGGGCCGGATGGATTTTATAAACCCGTCCATGGTAAGATATTATTCGTATGTACTCTCCTTGGAGAAGCATGATTACATTCAGGGATGAATACAATGGGTAAAGGTTTTTCGCCCGAGCATACATTAATGACACATCCTGGTGAACCTCGGGGATGTTAGGTTTCAGGGAGGAACGGAAGAATGGTATATACGCAAGAAGAAGTAGAAACGCATTTGTCTAAGCTGGAAGGCTGGGAGCTTGAAGAGGGCCGCTGGATCGTGCGCAAATACGTTTTCTCCAATTTCATGAAGGGCATTTCCTTTGTGGATGAGGTTGCGGCCATTTCAGAGGCTTTTGGCCACCACCCCTTTATTACGATTGATTATAAAAATGTGACGCTGCGTTTGACTTCATGGGATGAGGGCGGGATTACGTCCCTGGATGTTAAGGAGGCCCACCAATTTAACGAACTGTTCGAAAAAATGCGTTCCGGCGAAAAAAGGTAACGAGAATAATGCAGCAAATAAAAACACGCTTTGCGATGAACGTCCCGTTCTTCCAAAGCGTGTTTCTGTATGCATTACAACCGTTATTTCTTCTCAGCCAACCACTGGGCCACATTGGCGATCTCTTCAGCTTTCAACTTGTCTTTAAAGGATGGCATGCCGCCCTTACCTTTAGTGATAATGGTGTAAATCTCTTCAGCGGACAGTTGGCTTCCGATCTTTTGAAGGTTCGGGCCTACGGCACCCTGAAGCTGATCCCCGTGACAGCTAATGCAGCCTTGGTCTTTAACCACAGCTTCGGCCGCTGCGGCGTCCATCGTGACTTCCGGCATGGTCGGCTTCTCTTCTTCCGCCACCTGCTCTTTGCCTGGAAGCGTAAACATGAGCACAATTGCCATAACCACTGCGATCGTTAATACACCGCTCATGATCCATTTTTGCATCCGTTTTCGTCCTTTCTATGTAAACTGTCATTCTTCATTCCTTCATTATAACGGAACAAGCCATCACATCAAATAGTTTGTGTCAAAAAAGCAAACGAATCCAAACTTGGGGCCACCAAAAATACACAAATTTGTACCATTTTTATGATGATGGAGTTTTCAAGTTAGATCCCTTCATAGACCATACAGTGAAACAGCTGTTCACCTTCTGGGGTCAGCTTGGGGTAGGTATCAGCGATGACAAACCCCGACTTCCCGTAAGCCCGGATGGCCCGCTTATTCCATGTATGCACTTCAAGGTCGATTTCGTCCCCTGGCCGTTTATCACGGGCTGCACCGACCACAGCCTGCATAAAGCTCTTACCCAGCCCCTGGCCGCATAAATCAGGCCGCATGCCAACACCAAGCCGGGTCACGCCTGCCAAGGGAAAGAACTGCGCGAACCCGCACAGGGTATGTTCAGCATCCAGGACGGACACATATTGGCTTTGCCTCACCTCAGGATCACCAAATTCAACGCCAAGCGCCTCCATCTGATCCCACGGCAGCCAGCCGTATAAATCGTATGGAGGTTCGTACACCCAGCCGCAGACGGTCTCAGCATCCTCCCGCGTCATCGGGACGATCATGAAGCTCTCATGTTGGAGGTTCATGTGCAGATCTCCCTTCCAGACCTCCCTGTAGGATTTGAACATTAGAGAAAAAATATTCCGGATTGTCCCAGATATCTGTTTAATTTCGGAATAGAGGGGTAAATGAGGAGTAGCGGGCGGGAATGGAAGGGTTACCCATTTCTGTCCGCAAAAAATCCCGCAAAAGGAGATTTCGGCAAAAATCTCATTCTACGGGATCTCGTACCCTTGCTTTACCTGCATTACTGGACGTCATCTACGTCCTCGGAATCGACGGCGGCGGTTTTGTATTTATCCGTACTCATGATTCGTTTGGCGCCAACGTAGCGGTTGACGTAGTAGCTGTCGCTCAGAGAGCTGATGATCACACCGCGAGAAGTGGAGGCATGTGCGAATTTTCCGTCGCCGACGTAAATTCCGACATGGGATACTCCGGCTCCCGATGTATTAAAGAATACCAGGTCGCCTGCTCTCAGATCACTGCGGGATACGGCCGAACCCATGCTGAACTGGGAACCAGACTGATGGGGCAGATCGATGCCCAATTGATCAAATACGTACATTGTAAATCCCGAGCAGTCAAATCCGTTTGTTGTGGTTCCGCCCGTTCTGTACTTGGTTCCGATCGCACTGTCAATCACTTTATCCATCTTGGAATCCGCGAAAGCGCTTCCTGTGCCGACCGTGAGCACGATGGCGAAACTCATGACTGCTGCTGCAAGCTTCTTCTTCAAGTAAAATACCCCTTCCGGCGCCTGCGAGGTTAGCTTAAGGATTCGGTAGAAGGCCCCCTATGATCCCTCTGAAGCAAGATCAATTCACCCATAACTGGTTCCCCCGCTTTCCTTAGTGTGAGGAAATTCGGCATGAACTTTTTACACTATGTATAATTCCCTGCTACTTCTTATTCGTTCGCAACTTTGTGTCAGGTAAAGATTACAAAGTTGTTACTATCGCTGGGACTATTGTAACAAAGGAATCGGACTTTGGCAATTGTTTCTAACAGAAAAAGAAGATTTGTAGGAAAATTTATAGGAAATGATGTTTATTTGTTGGCCGAGTGGGTAAAAGAAATGACAAGGGTGGAAAAAACAGGAGAAAACCGTGGATTTACTCGTTTAAAAAAATTTTTTGAAATGCTGTTACCTTTTCGGTGGTTCTTACGTCTAATAAGTAACAACAAACCCGCGGGGCGATTTCGGCAAAAATCAGCGGCGCGGGTTGTTCTGGATATGCATTGTTTTCGAGAGATAATCAATTGTAAACCGCAGCTTGGTATTTGGCCGTACTCATGACCCGTTTGGCGCCAACGTAGCGGTTGGCGTAGTAGCTTTGGCTCAGTTTGCTGATGGTAACGCCTTTCGAAGAGGACGCGTGTGCGAATTTTCCGTTGCCGATGTAAATGCCGACATGGGAAACGCCTGCGCCTAGGGTATTAAAGAAAACCAGGTCTCCTGCTCTCAGCTGGCTTTTGGAAACAGCGGTACCTGTTTTATACTGCGCAGCGGATACACGCGGGAGGTTTAACCCCAGCTTTTGGTACACGTAACGGGTAAAACCGGAGCAATCGAAGCCGTTCGTAGTTGTTCCGCCGGTTTTGTAAGAAACGCCGATCGTGTTGTTAACGATGTGATTCAGAGATGAATCCGCAAATACGCTGCCGGTGCCCATGGAGAACGCAAGTGTAAGGCCCAGCGCTGCGGCTGCCAACTTCTTCTTCAAAAAAATAAACCCCTTCCAATGCCTGCGAGGTTAGCTTAAGGATTCGGTAGAAGGTCCCCTATGATCCCTCTGTAGCGAGATCAATTCACCCAAAATTGGATCCCCCGCTTCCTGGTGCCCGGGAATTCGGCTCGTGATGATTGCACCGGAAATGGACATGCTGACAAGTTACCTATAATTCGTTACATACCAATCAAATGAACGGACAAATGATGAAATCAGTTACAGCAAAGTCAAAATCGTTACAGCAAAGATTACAAAGTTGTTACTAAGTTCGTACTCGGATTATTTTAACAGAGGATTTATACTTTGGCAAATGGTTAACAATCATTTTACAACAAAAACCCCGCCTCTTTTCAACAGAAAGAGACGGGGTTCTTCTTTTATCAGCGGATTAAAGTGATGACAAAATTTTAACTATTCCGAAATATTTTTTTTCGTACGGTTCATTTGCTGATGCCACAAATCATATTGGGAGGAGATATTCCATAATTTAAAGATACAGCTGACCATATGATAGCCCTGTTGGATAATCAGGGTGGCAAGCCCTGCCCAGATCAGAGAGACGCTGCTGGTAATGCCATACAAGAGCAGGCTGACCGCGCCCAGCAGAACGGATATGCCGATGACCGGCAGCGCGCTTCGCAGGCAGATCCAGAGCGAGGAGAACATGCTGGTTCCACCGGTTTTGCCAAACTGCATGAACAGAATCATCTGATGGACGATGTAGCAGTACAGAAGCCAGACTGCAATGTACGGGATGCAGTGAAGCAGCTGGGCATGGTTTTGGATCGCGCTGAGCAGAATTGGATACATCTTCGGGATCATCCAGTATAACGGAGCGGCGATAAGCACCCATTCGATCAGGTGAAAAAGAAACACCGTTTTGCCGTGCAGCTTCATGCCCTGGAAGAAAAACAGTCCGCGTTCCCCCTGATGCTCCCGGTGCAGGCCGTAGAAGATGCCCGCGTGGATAAAAGGGGTCAGCAGCATGCGGAGGGCGACCATCCCCAACAGAACCCACAGATAGGTATGCACGGTGCTGCTTTGGGTTAAGCTCATTTGTCCCTCCACATAATAGAGGACTTGGCTGAGTTCAGTCGGCGGGGGATCGGGATACCGCATCAGCAGCGGCACGACCGCCGAATCGATCAGACGGTACAGGAAGTAGCCCCAGAGCAGCTGGTACAGGAACATGATGATCATGACATAAAATTGGTCTTTGACGCTTTTCCAACCGTTAACAATATAGGATTTCACTGCTCTCACCTCACCAGGACAGACTTCCAAGCAGGGTTTCAATCAGCTTGGTAATGCTTACGTTCCAGCGGAGGAGCACTTTACGATCCATGTCCGCCTTCAGGTAGTTGTTCACATGTTTATTTTCCAGCACGATCGTATAGCCGGGATCGATCATGGCCCAGGCCAGCGGGGAGCTGTATGTCAGCTTGAACTGGGTACTGGCGTTCTTTACGTCCCAAACCTTTTTGATCTGATGCCCGTCCGTAAACGTGAACAGTATCGGCACCTGCGGCAGATCGCCGCCCTTTTTGCTGACCTTCACCAAAGAATCGTACCGGGGCTGCGCCGAATCCTTATCCTTGCGCACCGTAATTTCGTCGACCGAAAAATCGGCCATCTGGCTGCCGTATACATATTGATCGAAGAAGGTCTGCCACGACTTGCTGGTTACCTGCTCGACCACCTTTTGAAAATCCGCCGTGGCAGGATGTTGGAAACGGTATTTCTTCGCATAGGTGGACATGATTTTCTTCATGGTCTGGGCGCCGGTCAGCGTCTCCATTTCTTTCAGGACCATCTTGCCGCGGTAATACACGTTCAGTGCATATTGATTCTGCGACGTATATTTCCAGGCGTCCTGGGTCAGCGGCGCAGGCGAAGCGATGAGTGAGGACTGGATCGGCAGATTGGGGATGACGCCGTATTCCTGCTCCATCAGCTTATCCTCAGCGTAGGAGGTGAAGCCTTCGTCCAGCCAGGCCTCCTCGAACTCGTTGCTGGCGATCATGCCGTAGAAGTACTGATGGCCGATTTCATGGATGACGGTCCGCTCGAGGTCATAACCCGGGGAGTCGTCCTTGGCCCCGAAGGCCGTAATCAGCGTCGGATACTCCATGCCGCCTGCCCCGTTGCCTGCTTCGGGCGGAACGACGATAGACAGGGTGGAATACGGATACTTCCCGTACCATTTGCTGAAATATTTAAGCGCGGCCTTGGCGGCGTAGAAATAGCGCTCCTTTAAATCCTTGTGAGCGGGATCGAGATACAGCTTGATCCGGACCCCGGGCACCTCCGCTGAAGAGAACGGCTCCTCGGCGACGATAAAGTCGGGGGATGCGGCCCAGGCAAAGTCATGTACGTCGTCGGCGTAGAACTGATAAATCTTCTCGCCGTTCTTGATCTGTGAGTTCTGCACCGGGAAACCGGTTGCGGCCACCGTGTAGTTCTTCGGTACGTGAATGCGGACGCTGTAAATGCCGAAATCGGAGTAGAATTCCGAATTTCCGTGGTACTGGTGCAGGTCCCAGCCCTCGCTCGTCCGGCCGCGCGTTCCCACGGGCTCGTAGACGGCGATTTTGGGGAACCACTGCCCTGCCATGACAAAGTTACCGGCGGTCCCCATTCGGGCGAAGATTTTGGGCAGTTGGACTTCGAATTGCATGGTCAGCGTGATGCTTTCGCCTGGTTTCACCGGCCGCGGAAGACGCACCTTCATCAAGGTCTTGTCCTTCGTATTGCCGTCATCCGGCTGCACGTATTGGATCCGGTGCATCAGCGACAGACCGTCGGCGGTCTTCATCGCAGTCAGGGTCATGGACCCAAAGCCGTCGGCAGGCATCGTGTCATTGCGCAGCTTACCGCCGGATTCCTTCATAAACGTCGTATCCATGGAAGCGAAGGCGTTCGGATAGAGGTGAAAATACAGCTCGTTTACCGTTTTTTTGCCGGGATGAGTCCAGGTCAGGGTCTGGGTTCCTTTAATTACCCGGCTGTCCGGATCTAGGGTCGTATCGATGTGATATTCCACCACCCGCTTGCTGAGCACCTCCGCGGTCGGCTGCTGGACGCTCTCCATCGGTGACGGAGGCTTGTAAGCCGCTGGAGGCTTGGCCTGATCCGGAGCGTAGGAAGGCATGGACTCGGGCGAATCCTTAAAGACGAACCACAGTGTTCCCGTAATCAGGAGTACAAGAACGAGAATGGATAAAAAGACGAGTTTGGCGCGTGCTGGGGCCATATACGAATACCTCCCGTTGACAAGCATCTACAGCATGTATATGTTGGCTTTCCAGCGATTATTAGTTAAAATAAAATTAAGTTGGACGGGTATCCACAAATCGCGGAGGCGCAGTGCAGCGTTTCTGTTTTCAAATAGGAGGAACATCAGAAATGGACAACAAGGAACAGGTAGGCAAGAAGCCCATTGCACTGAATATCGTCAGCGGCAAGAGCAAGCACAAGATGGGCTTTGGGGCAGGCTCTATCGATCTGAACAACATTTCTCCGGTCATTATCGATCGCGGCGAAGCCGTCATCGATATCGGAGCGATGCACGCCAAGAGCAAGCCGGAGCGCCGCATTCGCTTTACGCCGAACCGGGAGGAAGTCCCGAACGGACGCCAGGTGTGGATCGTATGGGTCGCGGTGGACCGGAACGAGGATGGACAATTCTACGGCGGTGCCACGGCCAGTGAGATGTGGATCGATGAAGAAGAGAGACGGGGCTGGAAAATCCTTGCTGATCACGTGAACCGGATGGATGCCGCGCTGAAGCGGAAATTTATGCTGGACGAATTGGGATCTGAGGAAAAGACGCTGCTAAAGAACCTGCTTGTGTCGCATAATGAGCAGTGGTGGGAAGCTTCGCCGGATGAGCTGAAGAAGGCGCTGGAGGTATAGCGTAAATCGCGGGCTCTCCTCGTTATAAGAACAAAGGACCTGTTCCTGCTGACGGATGTATCGATCCGTGGGCAGGGCAGGTCCTTTTTTGCATGGCATGAAGGGACAGGGTCTCGTGTACAGCACGGAATTAACCCCTTAGCGAAAAAGGCAGCGGCTCAGGGGCTTTGACCGACACGTACGGATGGCCGTCGATATAAAATCGCCACGGCTTGAGGGCGTACTCCTCCGCGTAATCAATATTGATCCGTGGAGACTGGATGATCGGGAGCTCATCAGCCCGGTCGCCGGACTCAAGCCGCAGCGGGCTGTCCGCATGACCGAGCGCGCAGCCGTTCAGGCTGCGGTCGATCCGCAGCGCGCGGCACAGCTTGCCGGGGCCGTTGCACAAGTTGGCGGCTTTGCCGGAGACGCTGCCCCGGTACCGGCGCATCAGCTCGGCGTCATGCCCGCTTAGCGGCTCCACCGCCCGGATGAGCACGGCCTGAGGGTCGTCCGCGTCGCCGACGACAACGTTGACGCAGTGGTACATGCCGTAGATTAAATACACGTAGGCCAAGCCACCGGCGGCAAACATCGTCTCGGTCCGGGCGGTGCGCCGGTTGCCGTAGGCATGGCTCCCTTTGTCTTCGGCGCCGCCGTAGCTCTCGGTCTCCACGATCCGGCAGCGGATTTCTCCGTCTTCGGTCTCCCGGACCAGCGTCTGGCCGAGCAGGCGGGGCGCGGCTTCCAGCGCGGTCATGGCGAGAAGCGAGGGGGAGATCAGCCGGCCGCCCTCGTTATCCCGGTTCATCATCAGGATCACCTCTTCGGGTTAGTTCATTCTATATATATAACCGGAATTCAGCGCGAAAGGCAAAAGGTAACCCCGCAAGCATGGCTTGAATCCTTGGTCCGGTGTATCGGGATCCCTGGGAGAGGGGGCCCGCCAAACCGAAGCACTTCGGAAGAAGGCAAAAAAGGGAGCGGCTTTACCGGCTCCCTTTTTCAAATATGGTTTTCGGGCTGTACTCAGCCTAGTCTAGCCCCCGAACCTTTATAACGCGCTGCGTTTAGTCGGTCAGCCACCGCTTAAAGTCGGACCACCAGGAGTGTTCTTCGGCCTTGTTTTTCACGTCCGGTTGTTCCTTCTCCCCGCCGTGAAGCGAGCAGTATTCGGTCGGTTCCGTACCTGCGATGAATACCTCAAGCTTCTTGTGGGGACAATCGGCCGTGGCGAGCTTGCCGGATTCTTCATCAATGTAGACGCTGACGACGCCGCTCGGAATCGTGAAAATTTTGGGCGGTACGTTCTCCAGCGCCTTCTCGGTGTACTGGGCAAAAATGGGCGCTGCCCGGTGGGCGTCCGTCGTCGTAATCGTTTTGCCCTTGTCAAAACCGACCCATACGGCGGTCGCAAGCTCCGGCGTATATCCGACCAGCCAGGCGTCGGTATCGGTCGTTCCGGTTTTGCCGGCCACGGGACGCTTCATGATGGAGGATACGCGGTTACCGGTCCCGCCGGACTCAAATACACTCTCCATCAGATGCGTCAGCACGTAAGCTGCCGCCGGATCGACGACCTGCTCGCCGGCGGGCTTGGGAGCCTCGTAGATTACCTCGCCGGCGGCATCGGTAATCTTCAGGACGGCGACCGGCGGGATCCGCTTGCCATTGTTGCTGATCACCGCAAAGGCGGACGCCATTTCGAACGGACTGATCGGCGAAGTCCCGAGCGCCAAGGAGGGGACGGACTCGAGCGGGCTGACGATGCCGAGCTTGCGCGCCGTGGCGATCACGTTATCCGCCCCGACCTTCAGCATCGTATTGACCGCGTAGATGTTGTCCGAGGCCGCGATGGCCTGCTCCATGTTGATCTCGCCCAAATATTTGTCTCCATAATTGCTGGGCTGATACGTTTTCCGGTTGTTGTCGTAGTGAAACAGGGTCGGTTCGCTGTTAAACGTCGTGAGACCCGTCATCGTTTTTGAAGACAATGCTGTTAAATACATAATCGGCTTGAAGGAGGAGCCGGGCTGGCGCGTCTTGGCCAGCGCATGGTTGTACTGGCTCTCCTTGTAGTTCTTGCCGCCGACCATCGCTTTGACATAGCCGCTCCGTGGGTCGATTGACACGAGCGCGGTCTCCAAATCGCTGGCCGAATCCATGCCTTTGGCCACCGCCTCCTCAGCCGCGGCCTGGGCATGCGGGTCCAGGGTGGTATAAATGTTAAGACCGCCGTGATCGAGCATGTCCTCGCTGATACCGAGCTGGCTGGTCACCAAGTTTTTTACATAATCCCGAAAATACGGCGCCGTCAGGTTGGATTTCTGCTGTCCCTGCGGTTTGATCGCCAGCTTCTCGGCTGCAGCCTGGTCCGCCTCCTTCTGCGTAATATCGCCGGTGGCCACCATGGTTCCCAGGACGATCTTCTGCCGTTTCTTGGCGTTATCCAGATGGGTGTAAGGCGAGTAATAGGTCGGCCCCTTGGGAATCCCGGCCAGCATCGCGCTTTCCGCCAGGTCGAGATCCTTGGCCGGCTTGCCGAAATACATCAGGGAGGCTGCTTCGATGCCGTAAGCGCCGTGACCGTAGTAAATTTCGTTAAAATACATTTGAAGGATTTCATCCTTGGTATACTTCATTTCCAGCTGAGCGGTGTACATGGCTTCCTTGATTTTGCGGGACCATGTTTTTTCATGGGATAAATATAGATTGCGGGCAAGCTGCTGCGTCAGGGTGCTTGCGCCCTGAACCCGGGCCATATGCTCCAGGTTGACGAGTGCCGCGCGTCCCATGCCCTCCAGGTCAAACCCGAAATGGCCGTAGAACTTGCGGTCCTCCACCGACAGGGTCGCCTTCACGAGCAGCGGTGAAATTTGATTGAGCTTGATGGGTTCGTAGCTTCGCCCGCTGGCCGAAAACGTGGCGATAATGTCGCCTTGACTGTCTAGAAGGCGCGAATTGCGGTCCGTATCGGCAAGCGGAAGGTTTTTTTGATACAGCCAGCCGAGCAGAACGCCTCCCGCGATCAGAAGGAGGACGACCACGCCGGTAAAGAGCTTTAGCATCAACAGGAACCGGTTTTTCCGTTTGGGCCGCCGCGTGAATAGGTTCGCCATGTACTGTAGCCCCTTTCCTTACTTAAGAGAATGGAATGTATAGCTTTTCAGCGGAACTGAGCAATCTGATACTTTCATTATGGGAAATGCAGGCAGCAGATATTCACGCCGGGCCCGGGATTCACGGGAAAAAGCGCTCGGCCTCCCGGTCATGCAGGGTGAGGGGGCATACAGAGCCACCTGAGGGATAAAAAGTCCGTGCTGACGCGGCCATAGCCAGGGGACGAAGCGTTAGGAAAGTGTTTCTTTACACGAATTTCTTCTATCGCGTATAATTCAAAGGATGTGTTTATACATCGGCAGTTTGGTACAATAAAGAAGATGTACGTGCTACTCGAGAACATGCGGCAGGGAAGATCAATCCCTCCTTTATCCTGGGAAAGAAAGAAGGTAATGACGATGGAATTGTGGTTCACGGAGAAACAGACGCCCGCATTCGGTATTACTGCCAAAATCAAACAAACGTATGTAAATGAAAAAACCGATTTTCAGGATCTGGCCATGGTAGAGACTGAAGAGTTTGGAAATATGCTGCTGCTTGACGGAATGGTCATGACGACCGAGAAGGATGAATTCGTATACCATGAAATGGTGGCGCATCCGGTGCTGAATACGCATCCGAATCCGAAGCACGTCCTTGTCGTAGGCGGCGGAGACGGCGGCGTGATCCGCGAAATCATCAAGCATTCGAAAGTGGAAAAAGCCGTGCTCGTCGACATCGACGGCAAAGTCATCGAGTACTCGAAGAAGTACCTGCCGTCCATCGCGGGCAAACTGGAAGATCCGAAGGTGGAAGTACTGGTGAACGACGGCTTCATGCACATCCACGAGCACAAGAACGAATACGACGTCATTATGGTTGACTCGACGGAGCCTGTGGGCCCGGCGGCTCCTCTGTTTGAACGCGGCTTCTACCAAGGCATTTATGAAGCGCTGAAGGATGACGGCATTTTCGTGGCGCAAACGGACAACCCTTGGTTTAAGGCCGACTTGATCCAAAAGGTGAACAAGGACGTGAAGGAAATTTTTCCGATCGTGCGCGTTTATGCTGCGAACATCCCGACATATCCGAGCGGCTTGTGGACATTTACGATGGGCAGCAAAAAATATGATCCGCTCGAGGTGGACGAGTCGCAAATTCCGGAGATGGACACGAAGTACTACACGCCACGCCTGCACAAGGCGGCTTTCGTATTGCCTAAATTTGTGGAAGATCTGACGAAATAGGGGGAGGCAACATCATGAAACTAGACCAAGCTTATTCGGGCAACGTATTTATTTGCAGCTCGGACGATTACGAAAATTCCAAGGCGGTCATTTACGGCATGCCGATGGACTACACGGTCAGCTTCCGTCCGGGATCCCGGTTCGGTCCGGCGCACATCCGCCAGGCTTCCGTGGGTCTGGAGGAATACAGCCCTTACTTGGATAAAAGCATTCTGGATCTCAAATACTTCGACGCCGGCGATCTTCTGCTGCCGTTCGGCAATGCAGGACGCAGTCTCGAAGTGATCGGCGAGTACGTGGGCAAACTGCTCGGCGACGATAAATTTCCGATCGGGCTCGGCGGCGAGCACCTGGTGACCTGGCCGGTCATCCAGCAAATGTACGCGAAGTATCCGGATCTGATCCTGATCCACATCGACGCGCATGCCGACCTTCGCGAGCAGTACGAAGGCGAGCCGCTGTCGCACTCGACGCCGGTCCGCAAAGCAGCCGGGCTGATGGGCGGCAAGAACATCTACCAATTCGGCATCCGCTCCGGTTCGCGCGAGGAGTTCCAGTATGCCCGCGAGAACATTAACTTCTATCCGTTCGACGTGGCGGCTCCGCTTCGGGAAGCCCTGCCGCAAATGGGCAATCGTCCGGTATACGTCACGATCGACATCGACGTGCTCGACCCGTCGGCGGCGCCGGGAACGGGAACCGCGGAAGCGGGCGGCATCACTTCCAAGGAATTGCTGGAGGCGGTGCACCTGATCGCCAATTCCGAAGTCAACGTGGTGGGCTGCGACTTGGTGGAAGTGGCGCCGGTCTACGACCATTCGGAGCAGACCCAGATCGTGGCGGCGAAGCTGATTCGCGAAATGCTGCTCGGATTTGTAAAATAAAGAAACGAAAAGAAGCACCCGATGCTAACCGGGTGCTTCTTTGTTGTGCCATCGTACGAGGATGGTGATCCGAGATAAAGCTGTGAGAGCTGCAAAGCTAGTCCAAGCTTTTGCTCAGTTTGACGATTTGGTTCCAGCCGTCGTCGATGCTGATTTTCCCGAACATGATCGACTGCGTGATGTTATCATACTCCTTCGTAAAATTGGCCCAGCCGCCTTTATTGCCGGGACCCGGGTCGAACGCGGCCCCGTCCTTGGATACTTCGTTGATCAGGCCCAGTGCATTTTTGTCCACATCGGTGAACTTAGGCTTGAGCGCATCAGCGACGGTCTTGTTGACTGGGATTCCGCGGGAAGTGCCGAGGATTTCGCCGGCTTCCTGGCTGTTGACGAACCAGTCGATGAACTTCTTGGCTTCGTCTTTATACTGGCTGTTGGGGCTGACGCTCCAATACATGGAGGCTTTGAGCCATCCGCCCGCCTGTGTTCCCCGTGGCTGGGTCGTCAACGCCATTACACCCGGTTTCAGGGCGTCCGTTCCGCCGAATTCCGCGGCATGCGCGCCCCGGAGCAGAATTTTCTCCTGAATGAGCAAATCCATCTGCGCGTCCTGCGATTTATCCGACACCGTCACATCCGGCGGAGGCACAAGATGGTCCTTGCGCAGCTGTGCCCATTTGTTCATCCAATCTTTCCAGGTGGTTTCGTCGTAGTGGAACTTCCCGTCCTTGCTCATCGAGAAGCCTTTGCCCATGCTCAATTGATAGGACATGTAGGATGCGCCGTCTGCCGTCAAATCCCGGGTCAGGTATTGGTCTTTGGCCAATTTCGGCTTCAGATCGCGGGCCATGGCGAAAAACTCATCCCATGTCTTGGGAGGCTGAACCCCGAGGCTGTCCATGATCGTCTTGTTGTATACCATGCCCCAGGCGTTGTTGCCGAGCGGCATCGCGTACAGCTTGCCTTGATAGGTGCCGGTTTCGAGCAGGGCCTTGTCGATGTTATCCGTCGGAATGGACGAGAGATCCTCCAACCGGCCGCTGGAGGCCCAGTCGTTGAACCAGGCGGCATCCATCTGGAAAATATCCGGGGTGTTTTTCCCTGCGGACTGGGTCGAGAGCTTGTCCTGGTATCCGTCAAACGATTGGTATTCCGGCTCGAACGTGATTCCCGGATTGTTTTTGGAGTATAAATCAAGCGCTTTCAAGGTTGCGTCGTGACGGGCCTGCGAGCCCCACCACATGATCCGCAGCGTAATGGACTTGCCGTTTCCGGTGCCCGCAGCTCCGGTTTCTTCCTTCTTGACCCCGCTGCAGGCGGATAGAACGAGGGACAGCATAAGGACGGCCGCAGTACCTGCGGCAAGACGTTGCCATGATTTTCTCATTGGTTGAACCTCCCTTAAGTAAAGGAACTCTTTCTTGCTCTAAGGTACCAGGACGAGGAACATCCGCGTAGCGGACGATCCTACAAATCGTTTCAGTATTTTACGAATATCGGCGAACTGCCGGCAGCGTTTGTCCTGTATGCTGGGCGGAACCAGGATCGGCTGTAGCTGCGTCAGGCCCGATAGAACTCAGTCGGACTGCGCCCGGTATGCTTTTTGAACAGCGTGGTAAAGTACGGAACGTTGCGGTATCCGACCCGCTCGGCAATTTCGGCGATGAGCAGCTTTTTCTCCAGAACCATGCTTTTGGCTTTTTCCATCCGGACCCGGGTCAAATAATCGCCGAACGTCTCGCCGGTGAACTGGCGGAACAGGGTGCTCAAATAATTTTTGGAAATATAGACCTGATCGGCAACATCCTGGAGGTGGATGTTTTCGGCGTAATGCTCGTGAATGTACTGAATGATAAACTCCACCGTTTCCTTATGCTTCAGGTTCTCATTGGGAGTAAACCGGCGGCAGATCCGTTTAACCTTCTCGGCCACCCAGGCCTTCCACTGCTGCGCGTTTTCTATCAATCCCAGCTCCTTGGACAGATCCGCAGGAGGCAGCTCGTCGTCAAGCTTGTGGCCGGAATCGTACAGCGTGAAGGAGAGGATGGCAAACAGCTGTGTCCCGAGGGCTGCCAGCTCGCCGGGAGATAGCTGTGCCACGCCGCTGTCGCTGCTTGCGAAATCCTCCAGCGCAAGCAGCGCCCGCGGCTCATCGAAGGTCCGGACCGCATCCGCCATTTCCTGAAAAAATCGGACCGGACGCACGTTTCGCGCTGCCGGATGCCGGAAGCCGGCTTCGGTGTAGACGTAGACGCAGGGATGGTTTGCATCCGGCTCACGCCGCTCGGCCAGGGCCTGGAAGGCCTCTTCCGTGGAATCCGCAATAGCCGTCCAATCGTCTTTCCGGAGGCCCGCTCCGATACGCAGCTTGACCTGAAGGTAACGGTCCACTGACTCAATGATGCGCCCGGCCAGTGCCAGCACCTCGGAGCGAAACGCTTCTGCGGGCCAGGAGAGGGGCTTATACAGCAGCAGGGTCATATGGTGACTATGCAGCTCTAAAAAGTAACTCCTCAGTCCATCCTGCCTGGCCAGCTCCTCGACCGTATTACCGACGGCAAAGCGGAACAGGTGCCAGTCCCGGGCCGAAATGCCCTCCGTCCGCCCCTGCCGCTTGATTTCCAGGGCCAGCATCATGAACTGGGCGCCTTTCCAGCCAAGCCGGTCCAGCATCCGGTACGGCCCGGTCGGCGGGGAAAAGGTCCCGCCCGTGAGGACCGATTTCACCCATTCCCTCTCCAGGTAGGGCTCGTACTGCATCAGCCGGTCCTGAAGCTCCTGCTCCCGGTTCTCTGCTGCTCTTTTCTCCGACAATTCGGCGATTACGCGCTGCAGTACCTCACGGATCGTAGCCGGTGAGGCAGGTTTGGGCAAATAATCGTCAACCTGCAGCCGCAGCGCTTTGCGGGCATAATCAAAGTCCGAGTAGCCGCTTAAGATGATGATTTTGCCGTCAAACTGCTGCTTGCGTAGCTGCTCGATCATTTCCAGCCCGTTCATGACCGGCATATAGATGTCCGTAATGACGATATCCGGTTTGGCAGCTCTGATCAGCCGGAGCCCCTCTTCACCGTCCATGGCCTCCCCGATGGGTCGGATGCCGAGCTGCTCCCAGGGAATGAGCCGCGACATCCCCCCAAGCACCTGCCGGTCGTCATCCACGATCGCGAGCGTCCACATCACTTCGTCCTCCTTCCAAATCCGGCTGCTGGGTCAGCTTCGGAAGATAAATTTCCGCCTCGGTGCCTGATCCGCCAGTACGATTCCGGAGCGATACGCCGAAGGGCGGACCGAAAAATACTTGAATGCGCTCGGTTACATTACGGATGCCGTATCCGCCCGTCGGATGGCGCCTCCGGGTTTTCCAATCGTCCCGCAGGCCGACGCCGTCATCCCGGATCCGGATCCGGATGCCGCGGTCCTCTTGCACGGCATTCAGGACGATTCGGCCATGGCTGCGTCCATGGAAGCCGTGCACGATGGCGTTTTCCACGAAGGGCTGCAGTGTCAGCTTCGGAATCAGAAGCTGCCGCAGTTCCTCCGGACATTCGATCTCCCAGTCCAGACCTTGGCCCCTTTTGAACTGCTGAATTTTCAAATAGCATTCGACGTGAAGCAGCTCATCCTGCATCGGGATCAAGGATTCGCCGCCGGACAACCCGATACGGAACATTTGCCCCATCAGTTCAAGCACCCGGCTGATCTCCTCCTGGCCGGCCTCCAGCGCCATCCAGTTCAGCTGATCCAAGGTGTTGTAGAGAAAATGGGGGTTGATCATTGCCTGCAGCGCCTTGATTTCCGCCTCGCGCTGCGCCTTGTACTGCTGTTCCAGCGATTGGTACAGCGTCTCGATCCGCTCGGTCAGCTTGCGGTAGCCACTGAAGAGACTCCCGAATTCGTTGCGGTATTCCGTAGGCAGCGGCAGCCCCTTCTTGCCGGGATTGAATGCCTGCATCAGCTGGACCAGCTTCCGGATCGGCACCGTGAAATTCCTCGAAAGGAACAGCGTGAAGAACACCGACAGCAGGATGGCGGCTGCTCCGATCGCAGCCATGGTCCATGCCAGGCGGACACTTCCACCTGTGATGTCCTTCCATGGCGTAAGCTCGACCAGCATCCAGCTGCCGGGGGCCGTGCGGGACCAGACGGTCAGCATGTTCTTCTCCGGAAGCGAGCCTGCCGCTTCCAGCAGCTGATGCGCATGGCCGGCATCTCCGCTGACCTCCTTCAGGATGGCGTCGATTTCTCCGGGAGGCGGAGCGATCCGGGTGTGCATGATCATCCGGCCGCCGGAATCGAGCAGCAGCCGGCTGGCCGAGGAATTGTCCTCGGTCAGGATATCCTGCAGAAATTTGACGCGGACGTTAATAATGAGAATTCCGCGGTTCACCCCGTCCGGCGTCGTGATTTTACGGATAAAGCTGATGACCTGCTGCTTCCCCTGCGGCGAGCCGACCTCGCGCTGTCCGATCCAGACGAAGTCGGCTTTGTCGACGGCCGGATACCAGCTTTCCCGGCTGGCGTAAGCTAGCGGGAGGTACTGAATGTTGGCGTTCGGGTCGACTTGCAGCGGATTGCTCATATAGATCTGAAAGGAGAACATCGAGCGTGAACTGTTCAGCATCGGCGCCAGATAATCCCGGTTCAGCTCGTCCCTGGCCGTTTTGCGGGCATAATAATCTCCTTTCATCGTCAAATAATTGACCAGCGGGGAGTTGATGGCTACGGCGAGCGAGGTCTGCTCCACGGCGCTCATCTGGTCGGTAAGCTGTTTGTTGAGCTGCTGCAGCACCGCCTGTTGATACATGGAGGCGCTGTCCGCCTGCTCATTGGCGGAGAACCGGTAGCTGACGATCATCATGATCGTGATCAGGACCGCGATAAAAGCGGCAAAGCTGAAGAAAAACACATAATCGATACGGAACATGCGAAACGGATTCATGGCTTTTCCCCTCCTCTTGGGTGCGGCGATGCCATAGCGTTAACGCGCTGCTATCCCAAAGCGGCCGTTCACGGCGCGCCGGGAGAGAGGCTCACGTTGACGATACGGTGCGGAAGAAAAGCATGGAATGAGCGAGTCCCCGTGATTCCGTTATTGCGCTCCAGGATGACTAGCCTTTCAGCCCTGACGTAGCAATGCCCTCGACGAAATGCTTCTGCGCCAGGAAGAAGATCACGACCGGCGGCAGCACGGAGAGCAGGGACACGGCAAGCAGCTGACCCCACGGCACGGCCGACTGGGAATCGATGAACATTCGGAGCGCCAGCGGAACGGTATATTTGTCCACGGTATTCAAATAAATCAGCGGACCGAAGTAATCGTCCCAGCCCCAAATAAACGAGAAGATCATGACCGTGATCAGCGCCGGCAGGGTCAGCGGCATGACGATGCGCAGGTAGATGCCGAACCAGGTGCAGCCGTCGATTTTCGCCGACTCGTCAAGCTCCCGCGGAATGCCCCGGATGAATTGGACGATCAGAAAAATAAAGAAGGCTCCCCCCATGGCCGACGGGACGATCAGAGGCAGATACGTATTGATCCAATCGAAAGAATGGAACATCGTATACTGCGGGATGAGCGTGACCTGGCCCGGCAGCATCAAGGTCATCATCAGGATGGAAAACCACAGCCCTTTCAGCGGAAAGGTCAGCCTGGCGAACCCGAAGGCCACCAAGCTGGCCGAGATGACGTGCAGCACTGTGGTCGCCACGTTCAGCTTGAGGCTGTTCATGAAGAAGCGTGTAAACGTATACTTGGGCAGCGCGTTCCAGCCTTCCGTATAATTCTGCCACAGCCATACTTTGGGGAACAGGGTGGGCAGGCTGATCTCGGCCGTCGATTTGAAGGAGGCACCGATCCACCAGAGCACGGGATAGAACATCACAAAGCAGAACACGATCATCAGAATATGAACCAGCCAATTTTGTTTTTTCAGAACGTCTGTCATTTGCGACCCTCCGTTTCCGTTTCGTAGAACACCCAATATTTGGACGCGATAAAATTAATCGCTGTGGCGATGCCGATAATGACCAGCAGGATCCAGGCCAGTGCCGAGGCGTAGCCCATCTGCAGCGAACCGAAGGCTTTGTTGTACAGGTACAGGGCAAACATTTCGGTCGAATTGACCGGACCTCCGTTGGTAACGACAAACGCCGAGGTGAACATCTGGAACGCGTTGATGATCCCCATGATCAGGTTGAACAGGATGACGGGCGACAGCATGGGCAGCGTAATCCGGATGAATTTGCGAAAAGGTGTGGCCCCGTCCACGGAGGCTGCTTCGTACAGCTCCCCGGGAATCTGCTTAAGACCAGCCAGAAAAATAATCATCGACGAGCCGAACTGCCACGCCGTCAGCAGCACCAGGGTTCCGAGGGCAGTGGAGGGCGTTCCGATCCAGTTCTTCGGGGCGATGCCGACCAGAATCACTAGATGGTTGATAAATCCGTTGAGGCCGAAAATGTTGCGCCACAGCACGGCCACCGCCAGGCTTCCCCCGATCAGGGACGGCAGATAAATGATCGTGCGGTAGAAAGAAATACCCCGAATATTCCGGTTCAGCAGCATAGCGACCAGCAGCGCTGCCAGCAGCTTCAGAGGAACCGAAGTAATGACGTACAGGAAGGTCACCTTCAGCGAGTTGAAAAAGAGCCGGTCCTGCGAAATATCCTGATAATTTTTGAGCCCGATCCAGCGGGCTGGTTCCAGCAGAGAAAACTCGGTGAAAGATAAATAGAAGGATTGAATAATGGGCCACAGCTGTAAAATGAGAAAACCAAGCAGCCAGGGGGCGATGAACAGGTAGCCGGCCAGCGGGGCGTTCCAGCGTCCTTTCAACGTCTTGGCAACCGCTTTCATGTTTTTGCCCGGCTGGGCCTTGTCCGCCGCCGGTATCGTTTGTGCATTCAAAATCAATCACCTCACGCCTTTTAGTAGCTCTCATTGTATCGTGGGCTGAACCATGCCTGTAGTCGAAGGATGCACAAATTCTTTCACTATTGAATGGTGTTTGCTCCTGTTTGGCTTGCTTCGCTCTCTTGTTTTGCGCTGTGCGCAAAGCCAAAGTCGCTCACCAATCCAAACACTCGCACGCTAGAGGAAGAGGACCTTTTTTTGCGAGTGGGGAATCCCCAAAGAGGGTAATGTAATCGATATGGAGGTGTCGTTATGATCATGAAAAAGCTGCTTAGAAGCTCTTCCTTGGCTGCCGCTGCGCTTATGCTGATGCTGCCGGCGGGCTGGGGATTATCCCCAACGCAGACTTCGGCCGCCGCCGCGGCGCCTGCTCCCTGCGGAAGCGGCGATCACGGCCTGCTTCAGCAAGAGCAGAAACAGCATATGGGGGAAGGCGCGGACCCGCTTCATTTTACCGATATTCAGTTTCTGAACGGGTCGACGGGCCGGGCGGCAGGAACCGGGTTTATGATCGGCACATCGGATGCGGGGTGCCACTGGCAGGAAATTTACACGGGGAAATGGAACTTTGCCCAGATTAAATTTACGGACAACGTGAACGGATGGGCCATCGCCACCCTTCCTTCCCACCAGACTACGCATCTGCTCAAGACGGTGGACGGCGGATCGCATTGGAAACAGGTGTATACGGCCAATCTGCCGTTTAACCGGCTGGAGGCGCTCGGCAAGAACGCGGTGAACGGCTACACGCAAAATGGCGCCTACCGGACCGATAACGGCGGGAACAGCTGGGTGAAAATCCCTACCCCGGCCAATACGAGATATGCGACGTTTCGGGATAAGAACAACGGGTTTGTCCTGGTCATTGTTCCCGGCTCTGGCTATAAAGTACTGGGCACGGCCGACGGCGGGCACAGCTGGGGCACGAAGCTGAACGTGAAGTTTGACTCCCCGTACCCTGCGGGCGGACAAATTTACAGCAAGGACAATCAGGTCTGGGCGCTGTTCTATGGCGGCTCAGGCATGTCCCAGGTATCCTATTCGCTATATGGCAGCACGGATCAAGGCCTACATTGGAAGCGCGTCATCGCCCAATCCACGGCAGGCGGGGGCCCGGCTCCCGGCAGTGGGGCCGCTGTTGTTAATCAGGGGCCGGCCCAGCCAGGCGGACACCCCGGCAACATGCAGCTGATCGGCAAGGAGACGGCCTTTCTGTCCGGCGGCTCTCCGGCGGGCGGCATGGTGTCTGTCGGCGTGACTTATAATGGAGGAAAGACGTGGAAGAACGTAAAGCTGTCCATTCATGGTTACGATTCACGGATCTCCTTTACGGACGGCAAGACGGGCTGGCTTGTGGTGACCAGCGCCACCAAATCGTCGATTTATGCCACCCATGACGGCGGTGCCAGCTGGAACCGGAAGTTCGCATTTAAGGAAGCGTTGAATCCTTAAACGGAAGTAACAAGGTACGAATGAAGTTGCAGTAACAGTCAAAAGGCGGGGCTGCCGGTTATTACTGGCGGTTCCGTCTTTTTTCGATGACGGCGTGGGTTTACCGGAATACGAATCCCCGGCACTGTGAAAGCTGTACAGTAGCGGCAGTCTGCGGCAGGCACGGTTTGTATTGAATTGATACAGCGAACTGGATATAGTAGTACAATAGGAAAGAATAGATTGGAGTATTGCGTAATGCCAGATGCCAGAAAGGCTACCGTCCGTCTGCGCAG
This sequence comes from Paenibacillus favisporus, assembly GCF_040545415.1. Lineage (NCBI taxonomy): Bacteria > Bacillati > Bacillota > Bacilli > Caryophanales > Paenibacillaceae > Paenibacillus > Paenibacillus favisporus. Next base: position 36,185 of record NZ_JBEPLV010000013.1, read on the forward strand.
CCGTCATGACGGCCAGGAGGTCAACCAGGAGATGACGGCGCAGGTATTTGCCCGCGGACAAACTCTCTATGTGATGTACGAGGAGCCGGAAGCGGATTTGCAGGGGCGGAAGACCAAAACGACAGTGAAAATCGGCGCAAACAGCCTGAAAATGATCCGGCACGGCGCCGTGGAATCCGAGCAGTCTTTTCAGGAGGGGCAGCGGCTTCCCGGCTTTTACCGTTCGCCTTATACGTCCTTTAACCTATCGACGGATACGCGTTCCCTTAAGATGGACCTGGACGGAATGACAGGGGAAATCAGCTGGGCGTACGATCTATATGTATATGAGGAATGCACAGGGCATTTCACCATCAGCTTTTTTATACAGGAGGATAATCAATCATGACACTCAATCCACTCGAACAGATTCACCAGCTGGTTTTGGAGGCGGTCAAGGAAGCGGTGGTCGCCGCCGGGCTGGCCAGCCGTGAAGAGCTCCCCAGCATTACGCTTGAGGTGCCGAAAGATAAATCTCATGGGGACCTTGCCACCAACGCCGCCATGCAGCTGACCCGGATCGCCAAGAAAAACCCGCGCCAGATCGCTGAAGCGATCCTGGAGCATATCGATGTGAAGAAGGCGTCCATCGAGAAGGCCGAAATCGCCGGCCCGGGCTTCATTAACTTTACGCTGAACAAAAGCTATCTGTACCCCGTGATCGAGCAGGTCTATGCACAGGGGGAAGACTATGGACGCGTACAGCTCGGTCAGGGACAGCGCGTGCAGGTCGAGTTCGTCAGTGCCAATCCGACCGGCAGCCTGCACTTGGGACATGCCCGGGGAGCCGCCGTGGGCGACGCCCTGTGCAACATTTTAGACTTTGCCGGGTATGAAGTAACCCGCGAATACTATATCAACGATGCGGGCAACCAGGTCGAAAACCTGTGCAAATCGATCGAAGCCCGGTACCTGCAGGCGCTCGGACAGGATGCGGAAATGCCTGAGGACGGATACCATGGCGAGGATATCAAGGGGTTTGCCAAGGACCTCGTCGCCGAGAAGGGAGATTCCCTGCTGTCCATGGATCCGGGCGAGCGGACGGCGTTCTTCCGTTCGTACGGCCTGGAGAAAGAGCTTGGCAAAATCAAACGCGATTTGGCACGCTTCCGGGTACATTTTGACGAATGGTTCAGTGAAACTTCCCTGTACGAGAAGGGGCTCGTTGAAGCATCCCTGGACGAACTGAAAGCCAAAGGCCAGGTGTACGAGCAGGACGGCGCCACTTGGCTGCGGACGACCGAATATGGGGACGACAAGGACCGTGTATTGGTGAAAAATGACGGCACCTATACGTACCTGACACCGGATATCGCGTATCACCGGGACAAATACAACCGCGGCTACGACCGCATGATCAATATTTGGGGAGCCGACCACCACGGCTATATTCCGCGGATGAAAGCAGCCATGCAGGCCATCGGCAACGATCCCGACAAATTGACCGTGCTCATCGCGCAGATGGTCAGCCTGTTCCAGAACGGGGAGAAGGTCAAGATGTCCAAGCGTACGGGGAAAGCCGTAACGATGGAGGACCTGATGGAAGAGGTCGGCATCGACGCTATCCGCTACTTCTTCACGATGCGCAGCATGGACTCCCATCTCGATTTCGACATGGATTTGGCCATTTCGACGTCCAACGAAAATCCGGTGTTCTATGTGCAGTACGCGCACGCCCGGATTTGCAGCATTTACCGTCAGGCGGAAGAGCAGGGCGTTGCGCTGCTCCCGCTGTCCGAAGTGGACCTCACGGTGCTGAACACCGAGCATGAGTATGACCTTCTCCGTAAAATCGGCGAGCTGCCGGAGGAAATCGCCACTGCTGCAGCGGGCTACGCGCCACACCGGATGATCCGCTACGTGTATGACTTGGCTTCCCTGTTCCACAGCTACTATAAGGCGCAGCGCGTTATCACCGAGGATGCCGCTCAAACGCAGGCACGCTTCGCCCTGCTCGGCGCTGTGCGGACCGTTATCGCCAACGTGCTGAGAATCGTGGGCGTATCCGCTCCGGAGAAGATGTAATTCCTTCTTCCCCTTTTGAATACGCCGAACATATGAAAGGCCGTCTCCGGTATTTGCCGGAGGCGGCCTTTTTCAACAAATGCTAAATATTGTAGTTATTTGGCATGTACGTGAGCAGAAGCTCCGTTTGTCCTGAGCGGTACAGGCCGCTCTCGTCTAGCTTGGATTATTTTTGCGTTTGATGCCTTCACGCAGCAGCCGGTAGGCATTGATTTCACCGGTGTGCACGACGCGGGATTGCCCTTTTCTCGGGCGCAGCGGCGTGGCGGTTGCGACGAGGAGCTCTTTAATTTCAGCCGGCGACAGGTCGGGATTTTGGGCAAGCAGCAGCGCGATTGATCCGCTGACATGCGAAGTCGCCATGGAGGTGCCGCTCATCTCGTGGTACTTGCCGCGCGTCCAGGAAGAAATGATTTTATCGCCCGGCGCATAAATATCGATGAGGTCGCCGCGGTTGCTGAAGCTGGCGATGCGGCGGTTCCGGTCGGTCGCTCCCACGGATATGGTCTGCCCGTACCTTGCAGGATAGTCGATGCTTCGCCGTTTCCCGTCATTGCCGGACGAGGCGACGATCGAGATCCCGGCCGTATAGGCCTTGCCGACGATGTCCAGCAGCGCCTTGCTTTTGGTCTTCATGCCGAAACTCATATTGATGATGTGCATGCGGTTGCGGACGCACCAGTCGATCCCCTGGATAATGTCCGAGACATAGGCGGATCCGTTGTTGTCGAAGGCTTTGACCGGAAAAATCATGGCCCGCGGGGCGACGCCGATCATGCCGTCGGGACCGTTCGCGGCAGCAATGGTTCCTGCAATGTGGGTGCCGTGCCCGTTGTCATCGAGCGGCAGCAGATGCCGGTGCAGCAGATTGATCCCTTTGGCCAGCGACTGGCGCAGATCGGGATGATAGTAGTCGGCCCCGGTATCGATCACTCCGATCCGGATGCGGTAGCCCGTCGAAGTGGACCAGGCTTTGGGAGCCTGAATTTGCTTGACTCCGTACGGAATGCCTGGGCTTTGGTTGACTTTGTTGTTCACCAAGGTATGGACCTGCATTTGGGTGTCCTCTTCAATAATAAGATCGTCATGATACTTGGACATCAACCTGCTGCTGACCGGAAACGGAGCGATCATGGCCTCGAGGAGATCGGACACCTGGATGCCGGGCATGTTCGGATACCGAAGGTGAAGCGTCTGCAGCCGATCCTGACAGGCATAGAAATGCCGCGGTTCGCGAAACCTGATAATATTTTTTTCTCCGGACGATACGGGACTCTCCATATCTTTAAGCAGCATCTGGATAAAATCGTTGTAGTCCATGTTGGGCAGTCCCCCTCATAATGAACCCTGCTTTTGCATTGTATGAGCGGGGAGTGCGGCAGGAGTGGGAACATGCCCTTTTTTGACGAAATAGGCCCTGCCCCGATGTCAAAAACCCGAGGCGGACATAATATAGACTGAAGAGGCCATGGGCGTCTCTTTCCAGGTCCCGTGAGGAGTTTCTCCTTCGTGGGCGGATACAGTCGGAAGGCGGAGGATACTCCGCCTTTTCATTCGCCATTTTTGGGACAACCTTGCAGTCATCCTTTATGCACTTAAAACTTGCATTTTATTTATAAATAGGTTTTACTTAGTTTTGATAATGGATATGTTGTTATAAGTAACGATATATAAGGTGAACTTTGCGTGAGAGGAAGTGTCCGTAAGTGAGTAACTCACTCCAGCTTAAAATGGATCCCGAGAGAATCCGGGAAATGCCAATGGTCGACCTGGCCTTTGCCATTTTGAAGGCGGCGAATACGCCGTTTTATTATCTCGACCTGATGAAAGAGGTAGCCAAGCTTCGCGGTTTGACGGATGAAGAAATTAAAGAGACCGTTGCGCAGCTATATACAGAAATTAATATCGACGGCCGGTTTGCCTGCGTAGGAACGAACCTGTGGGGACTCAAGCGCTGGTATCCGATCGACCGCTCCGAAGATCCGATCAGCAGCGCCAAGCGTCCGCGCATCATTAACGATGACGACGATGATGAGGATGATGATTTCACGGACGAGGAAGATACGTTTGCTGAGGACAGCGACGATGATTTCGACCGGATCGACGAGGATCATGACGACATCTATTCCGATGACGATTCTGAGGAAGAAGTGGAAGATGACGAAGAAGTGATACTCGATGACGAGGATCTGGAAGATGAAGAAGTCGACGACGAGGATGAGGAAGAGGAAGAAGAAGACGACCTCGATGAGGACAAAGATTAATTCCATCCGCAGAATCGCCAATCCTCTCTTGACAGGGGACAAGGCACAGAGTAAACTATTGCATGGGCTTATGATTGAGATTTAAATATGCGTAAAATAATAAAAAGTGCCCCGTACTACGGGTGTCACTTTTTTGTTTTTTAATGCGGTATGTCATGGAAGCGGAACTATCCTTCCACCATATTCGCGGGGGTAGATGAACTGAGAATGGAATGGAAATGATTCGTCTTTTTTAGTTCAATCTATATAATGTTGATTACCCAATTGTGCCATTTGATTTCAAATGGCGCATTGTTGTTCACAGAGAGAGAAAGCAACAAACTTGTTTCGGCCCGATTCCGATGAAAAAACGTGAATTGGGTTACGCTAAACATCATATGTCGCCTGAATTTCTGGACTTTAATAGGAGGGTTTTTACAGTGACAAAGTATATTTTTGTGACGGGCGGGGTCGTGTCTTCCTTGGGTAAAGGAATTACCGCCGCTTCACTCGGAAGGCTGCTTAAAAATAGGGGTTTAAAGGTGACGATCCAGAAATTCGATCCGTATTTGAACGTAGACCCCGGCACCATGAGTCCTTACCAGCACGGTGAAGTATTCGTAACGGACGATGGCGCCGAGACCGACCTTGATCTGGGGCACTACGAAAGATTCATCGACATCAACCTGTCCAAGAACAGCAATGTCACGACGGGGAAGGTGTACTCCTCGGTGATCAGCAAAGAACGCCGCGGGGAATATTTGGGCGGGACGGTTCAGGTCATTCCACATATCACGAACGAAATTAAGGAGCGGGTGTTCCGTGCAGGCCGCGAAGCAGGCTCTGACGTCGTGATTACGGAAATCGGCGGAACCGTCGGCGACATTGAAAGTTTACCGTTTCTTGAGGCCATCCGTCAGATCAAGAGTGAAATTGGCCGCGAGAATGTGATGTACATCCACGTGACGCTGATTCCTTACATTAAAGCAGCAGGGGAAGTGAAAACCAAGCCGACCCAGCACAGCGTGAAGGAACTGCGCAGCATCGGCATTCAGCCAAACGTGATCGTATGCCGGACGGAGCATGAGCTGTCTGCGGATATGAAGGCGAAAATCGCACTGTTCTGCGATATCGACGAAAGTGCGGTCGTGGAATGCCGCGACGCATCTACGCTTTACGAGGTACCGCTGAACCTTCGCGATGAAGGGCTCGACGAGATCGTGGTCAACTACTTGAAGCTGACGACGCCGAAGCCGGACATGACCGAGTGGGAAAGCCTTGTGGATCGCATTAACAAGCTGGAGAAAACGGTGGAAATCGCCATTGTCGGCAAATATGTCGCTCTGCATGATGCTTATTTGAGTGTGGTTGAATCCCTTTCGCATGCAGGCTTTGACGCAAACGCGGATGTGAAGATCCGCTGGGTGAACGCGGAAGAAGTGACCGATGAGAACGTGGGCGAGCTGCTGCACGGCATCGGCGGCATTCTGGTTCCAGGCGGCTTCGGTGACCGCGGGATTGAGGGTAAAGTATCGGCGATCCGTTACGCCCGTGAGAAGCAAATCCCGTTCTTCGGCATTTGCCTCGGCATGCAGGTGTCTGTGATCGAATACGCCCGTTCCGTGCTGGGACTCGAAGGAGCGAACAGCTCGGAGATCAACCCGTCCACCGAGTATCCGGTGATCGACCTGCTTCCGGAGCAGAAGGATATTGAAGATCTGGGCGGAACGATGCGCCTTGGATTGTATCCTTGCAAGCTGACCGAGGGCTCCTTGGCGATGCAGTGCTACAATGACGAGCTCGTCTACGAGAGACACCGCCATCGTTATGAGTTTAACAATGAGTACCGCGAGCAGATTGAAAAAGCGGGCTTGCGCATTTCCGGAACGTCCCCGGACGGACGTCTGGTGGAAATTGTGGAACTTCCGGGCCATCCTTGGTTCCTGGCTGTGCAGTTCCATCCGGAATTCACGTCACGTCCGAACCGTCCGCAGCCGTTGTTCCGTGAATTCGTGAAGGCTGCGCTGCAAGTAGAACGTTAATATACAGCTATGGGTCTCCCTCAGGAGGCCCATTTTTCATTTATATGAAGTTGCAGGAATTTGTATCTAGAAGGCGAATACCTTTAAATGGAGATTGCAGGAGTATGGAATTAACAGTTTAGTTAGGAATTAGGGGTATGATTCGGACGCAGCTGATTGTTGGGAGGTAAGTTGAGTGGATAACAAAAAGGTATTGATCGTCGATGACCAGAACGGTATTCGCATTTTACTCATGGAAGTGTTCAACAGTGAAGGTTATACGACGTTTCAGGCGGCCAACGGCAAGATTGCACTGGAAATTGTGGAGAAGGAATCGCCGGATCTGGTTCTGCTCGATATGAAGATTCCCGGAATGGACGGGCTTGAAATCCTGAAGCACATCAAGGAAATGAATCCATCCATCAAAGTGATCATGATGACGGCCTACGGAGAGCTTGATATGATCAAGGAAGCGACCGAGCTTGGAGCACTCATGCACTTTACGAAGCCGTTCGATATCGATGAGATGCGGGTGGCGGTAAACATGCAGCTCAAAGACAGCCCGGTTCAATTTGGCTAAAGCGTTGGAATTCTGCTGACCCGGCAGAATTCTTTTTTTTGCCCTGCCCTTCCTATATCTGCTTAATTTCAAATGCTTGTTTAGCATTTACAATATGATGTGGTATAATAGCGCTGAATGCAATGCGAATTTCGGCTTAAAACCCTTAGATCAGACAAACACTTTTTAGGAGGATTGGAACCATGCCATTAGTATCCATGACAGACATGTTAAACAAAGCACTTCAAGGGAAGTATGCGGTTGGTCAATTCAACATCAACAACCTTGAGTGGACGCAAGCGATTCTTGCTGCCGCCGAAGAAGAGAAATCCCCGGTAATCCTGGGCGTATCCGAAGGCGCGGCTCGTCATATGGGCGGATTCTATACCGTTGTAAAAATGGTCGAAGGCCTGCTTCATGATATGAAGATTACGGTTCCCGTAGCCATTCACCTGGACCACGGTTCAAGCTTCGACAAATGTAAGGAAGCGATCGACGCTGGATTTACGTCCGTTATGATCGATGACTCGCACAGCCCGATCGACACCAACATCGAAACGACGCGCAAAGTTGTTGAATACGCTCATTCCAAAGGGGTTTCCGTTGAAGCCGAAGTTGGAATGGTCGGCGGTCAGGAAGATGACGTAGTCGGATCTGTTATGTATGCCAAACTGGATGACTGCGTACGCATCGTCAAAGAAACCGGAATCGACACGCTGGCTCCGGCGCTTGGCTCTGTTCATGGACCTTACAAAGGCGAACCAAACCTCGGTTTTAAAGAAATGGAAGAGATTCGCGACGCCGTGAACCTTCCGCTCGTTCTTCATGGCGGGACAGGCATTCCGACGCATGATATCAAGAAAGCCATCTCTTTGGGCACATCCAAAATCAACGTCAACACAGAGAACCAAATCTCGTTCACCAAAGCGGTGCGTGAAGTTCTTGCTGCTAAACCGGACGTATACGATCCGCGTAAATACATCGTTCCAGGCCGCGATGCCATCAAGGCAACCGTTGTCGGCAAAATCCGCGAGTTTGGATCCAACAACCAGGCTTAATGTTACACAAGGTTTGAAGTAGGGCTCAGCCCTACGGTGTGGTTCATGATATAGAGGGCTGCCCCCGCTCCGGGGCGCCCAATTGAATAGCAAGGAATGGAAAGCACACCGCTTAGCCGGTGTTTTTCCATTTCATACACCTAAATGGACACAGAACTATTTTGCGGCTGCGAAGTATGTGGGGGGAACCTTAGCTTATGGAAAAATTGATGATCAGCGGTGGACGCCCACTGCAAGGCACCGTTTCAATCAGTGGGGCGAAGAACAGCGCCATCGCGTTGATTCCCGCGGCTATTTTGGCGGAGTCCGAAGTAATACTGGACAACCTGCCGCTGCTTAGTGATGTGGCGGTTTATGCAGAAATACTGGAAGAGCTTGGGGCAAAGGTGTCTTGGGATGGCAGCCAGATGAACATCGATCCTTCGCGGATCGTATCCATTCCGATGCCCAACGGGCCGGTGAAGAAGCTGAGAGCCTCCTATTATATGATGGGTGCGCTGCTTGGCCGGTTTAAGGAAGCTGTCGTCGGTCTGCCGGGAGGATGCAATTTCGAGCCCCGTCCGATCGATCAGCACATTAAAGGTTTTGAAGCGCTGGGCGCGACCGTGACGAACGAGCATGGCGCGATTCATCTCCATGCGAAGGAGCTGCGCGGGGCAAAAATTTACCTCGACGTATCCAGCGTAGGCGCGACGATTAACATTATGCTGGCGGCTGCCAGAGCCAAAGGCTCCACAATTATTGAAAATGCGGCGAAAGAGCCTGAAATTATAGATGTGGCCACGCTTCTGAACTCCATGGGAGCCATTATTAAAGGCGCCGGCACGGAAACGATTCGTATCGAAGGCGTATCCGAGCTGCACGGCTGCCGCCATTCCATCATCCCGGACCGGATCCAGGCGGGAACATATATGATTGCCGCCGCGGCAACGCGCGGTGACGTATTGATCGACAATATTATTCCTAAGCATTTGGAAGCTGTCACAGCCAAGCTGCTGGAGATGGGGGTCCAAATCGAGGAGCTTGACGAGAGCATTCGCGTGATGGGAAGTCCGTCATATGGCCATGTCGATGTGAAAGCACTGATATACCCAGGATTTGCTACAGATTTACAATCGCCAATGACCAGTCTGCTAACCCAGGCCGAAGGCGTAAGCGTGCTCAGCGATTTTGTCTACAGCAACCGGTTTAAGCATGTGCCGGAGCTGGTCCGCATGGGCGCTAAAATCCGCGTCGAGGGCCGTTCGGCCGTCATCGAGAAGAGCCGCCTTAATGCGGCCAAAGTCAAGGCTTCCGACCTCAGAGCGGGGGCTGCGCTGGTGATCGCCGGCCTTACGGTCGAGGAAGGCGTAACGGAAGTGACCGGCGTGGAGTATATCGACAGGGGTTACGATCACCTCGTCAGCAATCTGCGGATGCTTGGCGCCGATGTTTGGCGCGAGCAATAATCAGGGTGCCGTAATATTAGGAGAATGCGGGAAATAGATTGAATGAAGCTGATTTTTTCATCATGACCTGCATATCTCCTTCTAATTTGGGTAATCCTATCCTAATGAGGATTTTCATAGACTCATAGATTAGCGTCTTCATCCATTTGATGCTAAGCTCTTGTCAGGACTTATAAAATTGAATAGGTGGTTATTACATGGATTTACAAATTGCCGATTTGGAAGAAATGAAGCTGACCGAATTGTACAAACTGGCGAAGAAGTACCAGATCCCTTATTACGGTCAGTTGAAGAAGAAAGAACTGATTTTTGCTATTCTGAGAGCGCAGGCCGAACAGAGCGGACTTATGTTTATGGAAGGTGTGCTCGAGATTCTCCCGGAAGGTTACGGCTTCCTAAGGCCGATCAATTACCTCCCAAGCACCGAGGACATTTATATCTCCGCCTCCCAGATTCGTAAATTCGACCTTCGTACGGGAGACTTGGTATCAGGGAAGTGCCGCGCACCGAAGGAGAACGAGCGGTATTTCGGTTTGCTGCAAGTCAATGCGGTCAACGGGGAGAGCCCGGAGACGGCATCCGAACGGTTACACTTTCCGGCACTGACTCCTCTCTATCCGCAAAAGAAACTTGTGCTTGAAACATCCCCTAACCATTTGTCTACTCGAATTATGGATTTGCTCGCCCCGGTCGGTCTGGGACAGCGCGGTTTGATCGTTGCACCTCCAAAAGCAGGTAAAACGCTCCTCTTAAAAGAAATTGCCAACAGCATTTCCACCAACAATCCCGAGATTGAACTTTTTGTACTGCTGATTGACGAACGTCCTGAGGAAGTGACGGATATGCAGCGTTCCGTAAAAGGAGAGGTGGTTGCGTCAACGTTTGATGAGCTGCCGGAGAACCACATCAAGGTTGCAGAACTGGTGCTTGAACGCGCGCTGCGTCTGGTTGAGCATAAGAAGGACGTTGTCATTTTGATGGACAGCATCACCCGTCTGGCCCGTGCTTACAACCTGGTTATCCCGCCATCCGGACGTACGCTGAGCGGCGGTATCGATCCGGCAGCATTCCATCGTCCGAAGCGGTTCTTTGGTTCTGCCCGGAACGTGGAGGAAGGCGGCAGTCTGACCATTTTGGCCACGGCGCTGATTGATACCGGTTCGCGGATGGACGATATCATTTATGAAGAGTTTAAGGGGACCGGCAACATGGAGCTGCACCTGGACCGCAAGCTGGCCGAGCGCCGCATTTTCCCGGCCATCGATATCCGCCGTTCGGGAACGCGTCGTGAAGAAGTGCTGTTAACGAAGGATGAGCTCGATACCATTTGGGCGATCCGTAAAAATATGAACGAATCCGCCGACTTCGTGGAGGGATTCTTGAAGAAATTGCGTGACTGCAAAACCAATGCCGAATTTTTGGCTTCCTTTGACGTGCATGGAGCAGGAAACGGCCATAGCCGCAGTTCCTCATCGTCCTCGAACAGCCACAGCAGCAACCGGCGCACCTCACGCCCGTCGACGGCTTCCGTGCCGCTGACTTAAATTTAGCATAAAGAGGTGAACATCATGTATCTGGTATATGCCGATGAAAAAGGCAACGTATTTGATCATCCCACACTGTACGGTCTCGGCCGCAGCGCGGATATGATCGTGGAAATTATGGAAGATGAGCTGATTCCCCTGCCGGAAGGCGCGACGCTGGTCGGCCTCCCCAACACTCGTGCCATCGGTATGGATCCGGAAACGGGTGAGATGACGGCGCTCCCGGGAGATGCTCAGGCTGTGGGGGCACTGCTCCCGCAGGGTTACACCCGGTTATGCCTGCCCGGCTATGTGAAGACGGACAAGGAATACAAGCTGCCGCTCTTTGGTTACTCGGCTGTCGTGTGGAAGGATGGACAATTTTACACGACGGGCCGGCTGTCGGATGACCCGGAGAAGTGGAACCCGCTGAACTGCGATGTAGAGGAATTGGAACTTGGCGTGAAGCGCCTGACGGAGAAGTATCCGGAGAACCGGCTGTACCAGCATTTATCCAATTGTGCGCTCGGTTATGAATGTCTAACCGCATCCAACACCTTTTTGAATCGTTGGGAAGGGGCTGTTCCGGTATCTTACTCCTGTAATGCCGGCTGCTTCGGATGTATTTCAGAACAACCGGATGACAGCGGATTTGTGGCGCCCCAGACCCGGATGAATTTCAAACCGAGGGTGGACGAGCTCGTTCAAATTATGCTGGAGCATTTAAAAACGCCGGAGTCGATCATCAGCTTCGGACAAGGCTGCGAAGGCGAACCCTCCACACAGGCCAAAATCATCATTGAAGCGATGCGCGAGGTGCGTTCGATCACGGATATGGGATATATTAATATCAACACGAATGCCGGCCTGACGGATTTCATCCGCGGCATCGTCGATGCGGGTCTTGACCTGATGCGGGTAAGCACGATCAGCGCGCTGGACGACCATTACAACGCCTACTATAAGCCGCGTGGTTATACGCTTGCCAATGTGGAGAAATCGCTGAAGTATGCGTCGGACCAAGGCGTTTACACGTCCATCAACTATTTGATTTTCCCTGGCGTCACAGACCGTGAAGAGGAAATCGAGGCGATGGTGGAGTTTGCGCGCCGGACCAATCTGAAGCTGATTCAGCTGCGCAACCTGAACATTGATCCGGAGAGCTATTTGGAATTGATCCCGCCGGCCAAAGGCGAAATTCTGGGGATGAAGCAGGCGATTGAAATTTTCCAAGCGGAGCTTCCGGATGTGGTCATCGGTTCCTATACCCATGTTCCGCCTCCAAGCATGATCCGCCCGAAGAAGCCGATTCTGTCTTAATCCGGCAGCGCTTGGAATGGGAAGAAACCATTGATTTGTAGGCGCGTCCCTGCTATAATGAATTTATGTGTCAACATAACTCTGGGTCCGCCTGAGGCTCAGGGCAAAAAGAGGTGAAAGTCATGAAAACAGAAATTCAACCAAAATACCACGTTACTACGGTAACTTGCGCATGCGGCAACACGTTCGAAACGGGTTCGGTGAAAGAAGAGCTTCGCGTCGAAATCTGCTCCAACTGCCATCCGTTCTTCACTGGTAAACAGAAATTCCTGGATGCTGGCGGCCGTGTTGATAGATTTAAGAAGAAATACGGAATGTAATCGCTGCTTGGCAGCATAGGTCCGTTATATTTTTAACAAATGACAATCCCCGGTTCGATGAACCGGGGATTTTTTCTTTAATAAGATCAATATAATTACAGTAAACTCCGATCCTGTATTCCTTAGGAAACCTTCCTTTTACGCACCATGCATGTATTCCGCGTCTTAATTGTTCAAGTCGACCGATTGGCCGATTTTTGCCCATACGTTGGTTTTATTAAAGCCGAGGCGCCATAAGGCGATACCTTTCAGATTGTACCGTTTGGCCAGGCCAATTTTGGTGTTCACGGTGTTTTCGTTTTCGCTGGCAAGGTTAACGCCGAGAACCAGTTTGCTGGCAGGCACCTGTTTGAGCGCAAGCTGGATGGCCGCATCCACTTTGTCGTTAGGCTGCGGGCTTTTCTCATCGGTATAGGCATAAGCCATAACGATGAGCTCATCGGCCAGCGTGCCAAGCTTTTTATAATCGTATCCATGAAAAGAACCGTTCAGAGGCGGCAGGGCGATCGACAGCTTCAAGCCCTGGGCGTGAGTAGCTGCCGCTGCTTTTTGGATGAAAGCATTATAGGATGCCTGTACAGCCGCTGCGTCCCCCGTAAGCCCGAGTCCTTCCAAGTCCAGCAGAATGCCTTGGAATCCGTTAGTTTTGGCCGTATCTACCATCTGCTGAATCAGGCTTGCCTGAAGCTCAGGATCCTGGGTCGCCTTCGTCAGTTCCAGTTTGGTGTCGCCGGAAAATACCATCAAATAAGGGGTGGTGCCGGCTGCAGCAGCGGAGCTGACGAGGCTCTCCGGCGTCACATCGCCGGCCGCTTGCGGCCATTTAAAATCCTGGCCTGTCGTTGTGAACCGGCCCTGATCGTCGATGCGGCTCCAGCCAAAGGCGGCTGCGTCGAAGCTTGGAATCAGGCTCGACTCAGAAAATGACGAGATGGCGTAAAAGGCCAGCGTATACATTTTTTCTTGGGGGGACACGATAGTAACGGTATGCGTCGCCTGATCCCAGTTGACGCCGGCGCCGAACTGCTGGCTGAAGAAGCTGAGCGGAATTAGGACACTTCCTCCGGACATTTGGGGAGCTACGGTCAGCGCCGTTTTGGTCCCGTCTACGGTCGCGCTGCGGCTGCCGACGGTCAGAACGACCTTTTTCGTGGAATCCTTGTCTGTCTTTACTGCTGTGATCTGCTTGGCCGAGGCATTCCACTGCACGCTGATGCCCAGCGCTTCGGAGATGGCCCGGAAGGGCACAAGTGTCGTTCCTTGAACAACTTTAGGTGCAGCCGGGAAAGGCAGCGGATATCCGTCCAGCACGATGCTGACGGGTGCAGCGGCGCTAGCCGGCTTTTGGCCGATGCCGCTCCAGGCAGTGGCTGCAATGAGCAGGCACAATGCGGTTTTGGTTGCTTTATTCATACGCGATGTTCCTTTCCGTTTTAAATCGTATGTGTAGGATTGGTTGTGGTATAGGACCACTATATCAATAAACGTTTGCTAGATGAATATGGAACGAGAATAATAGATTTATTTTTGAGCGTTTATCCACTTTCTGCCGGGTGGTTGCTTTTTGTACAGGCATGCGATATACTTATTTTCACCGTGCTAGATGGGGAGGTAGCGGTGCCCTGTAACTCGCAATCCGCTGTAGCGAGGTTGAATTCCTGTTAGAGGTATTGTCGATGTGAGGTTTGGTCCCTGCGTGCAATGTTGACGGTTGGGTCCTCCGCAATGAGTACTTGTGAACCTGGTCAGGTCCGGAAGGAAGCAGCCATAAGCAAGCCCACTCTTGTGCCGGAGGATAGCCTAGCCCGAGTTGTTACGCAGGGGTGCCACTCGGATCGCAATCATCAATAACAGGTGCACGGCTTAAACTTGACAATTATTTCAGCATCTTTGCCATCAGGTGGTAAAGATGCTTTTTATTTATTCCGGATGTTCTCATGGCGGCCTTTCATTTTCACGGATGCAGGCGGCGGACACGTAAAAGCCTGCTGCAACATGCGTGTTGGACGTTTTGCATGACGCCGGATTATAGTATAATGATGAGGCAACGAACCCACGCTTAGTGGAAGTTGAAAGAGGGTAAGCGAAGTGGAACATATAGCGTTGTACCGTGCCTGGCGGCCTCAGTCGTTCCGGGACATGGTGGGACAACAGCATATCATTCAAACGCTGCAGAACGCGATCCGCGAACAGCGGGTTTCCCATGCCTACCTGTTCAGCGGCCCGCGCGGAACCGGTAAAACCAGCGCGGCCAAAATTTTGGCCAAAGCGGTGAACTGCGAGCGTGGACCTGCAGCGGAGCCGTGCAATGAATGCGAATCCTGCCGCAGAATTACTTCGGGTGCGGTGATGGACGTTCAGGAAATTGACGCTGCTTCTAACCGCGGCGTGGAAGAAATCCGCGATCTTCGCGAGAAAGTGAAGTACGCACCGACCGAAGTAAGGCAGAAGGTTTATATTATTGACGAAGTGCATATGCTGACGACAGAGGCGTTTAATGCGCTTCTGAAGACGCTGGAGGAACCCCCTCCGCACGTCATGTTTATTTTGGCGACGACCGAACCGCACAAGCTGCCGGCGACGATTATATCGCGCTGTCAGCGCTTTGATTTCCGCCGGGTATCCCTGGAGGAGCAGACGGATCGGTTAAGACAGATTTCACAGGAAGAAGGCATTGAAGCCGAGAATGAAGCGCTTCAATATATAGCGAGGCTATCCGACGGCGGGATGCGGGATGCGCTGAGCATCTTGGATCAGATTGCGTCGTTTACCGGCGGTCATGTATCTTATGAACAAGTGCTGAGTATGACCGGTGGGATTGCTTCGGAGCAATTCGGCAAACTTGCACAGGCCATTCTGGAAGGTGACGTGGGCCAGGTGCTCATGCTGGTGGAAGGTTTTATGCAGGAAGGCAAGAGCGCCGATAAATGCATGGAGAACCTGCTGTATTATTTCCGCGATTTATTGATGATCCAGATGATTCCGCAGGCAGACAAGCTCACGGACCGTGTCCTTCATCCGGAAGAATACAAGGAGATGGCTTCCGCCTTTTCCCGCAAGCAGCTGTTTCAAATGATCGATACGCTCAATCATTATCAGAGTGAAATGAAATATGCTTCCCAGCCTCAGACCTTGTTCGAGGTTGCACTGCTTAAGCTGTGCGGCATTCCCCGTGAAGCGGGAGACGGCGATCGCCCTCAGGAGGCGGCGGCCGATTCGGCTGTGATCAATCAGCTCAAGCAGCAGGTCGCCTCTCTGGAGAAGAAGCTCGAGCGCTTCATCAAGTCCGGTGCGGCTCCGGCCGCTGGTAATAGCGGACCATCCAGGCCTGCAGCTCCGCCGGCCCCGCGCATGTCGTCGGCCGCGAAGATTCCGGCGAATATGGATCAGTTTGTAGCAAGTAAGGGAAGTCCTGAATTCATGGAGATTCAGCGCCAGTGGGCTCATATTCTGCAAGGAGTCAAGGAGGAGAAGGTGACGGTCCATGCCTGGTTTATGGACGGCGAGCCGGTTTCCGCGACTGAGGACACCGTGCTGGTTGCCTTTAAAAATAATATCCACCGGGAAACGACCGAGAAGCCGGCCAATAAGCAGGTGATCGAGGGTGTGCTGCACTCCGTGCTCGGCAAACCGTATCATTTGGTTACCATGATGCAGCGGGATTGGAGCGCCTCGATGGAAGGGGCTGCGCAGCCCAAGGAAGAGCTGAAGCTCGAGCATGAGCATGAGCATGAATCGAAAGATCCGAATTCAAAACCATGGATTGATGAGGCGCTCCAGATGTTTGGAGAGGACCTCGTTGTCATAAAAGATTAACCGCACCTTGAAGTGCACTTAATTAATTTAAGGAGAGATGACCCATGAATAATATGAATCAAATGATGAAGCAAGTGAAAAAAATGCAGGAGCAAATGCTCAAGGCGCAGGAAGAGCTTGCTGACAAAAAGGTCGAAGGTACTTCCGGCGGCGGCGTGGTTACCGTGGAAATGAACGGCCACAAAAAACTGCTCTCCATTACGATTAAGCCGGAGGCTGTTGATCCGGACGACGTGGAAATGCTGCAGGATCTGGTGATGACTGCCGTGAACGATGCGCTGAGTAAAGCGGACGAAATTGCGAATGCCGACATGGGCAAATTTACAGGCGGAATGAAAATTCCTGGCTTGTTCTAAATTTAAAGCTGAAGGAGATCCTGCGCTTTGTATTATCCCGAACCGATCTCGAAGCTGATCGATGCGTTTACGCGACTGCCGGGCATCGGGCCGAAAACCGCGGCCCGGCTTGCTTTTCATGTGCTGAACATGAAAGAGGACGACGTCATTGACTTTGCCAAGGCCCTGGTCAGCGTTAAGCGGAATCTCACTTACTGTTCCGTATGCTGCAATATTACAGACACCGATCCGTGCCGGATTTGTCAGGATAAAACGCGCGATCCGTCTGTCATTTGCGTAGTGCAGGATCCCAAAGATCTTGTCGCCATGGAGCGGACCAAGGAATTCAATGGTTATTATCACGTTCTTCAGGGAGCCATCTCTCCGATGGAGGGAATCGGTCCCGATGACATTCGGCTGAAGGAACTGCTTACCCGGCTTAGCGATGAGCGGGTCAAGGAGCTTATTTTAGCGACGAATCCGAATATCGAAGGGGAAGCGACGGCGATGTATATCTCGCGGCTGGTACGCCCTTTTGAAATCGTCGTGACGCGTATCGCGCATGGTCTGCCGGTAGGCGGGGACCTGGAGTACGCGGATGAGGTAACCTTGTCGAAGGCATTGGAAGGACGGCGTCAATTGAACTGAAGTTATGCTTAGTGTTTAGCGTTTTGTTAAGTGATCATTTACATTTGAATCGTGCAATTATAGAAGGAGCCTCTTCGGAGGCTTCTTTTTTTGTTCTAAGTTTGTCCCTTTCCTGAATAAGTATGAGAATGGAGGCGGTGTGAGGCACCCGTACTTTAGCCGCCCGTAACTTTCGTGGACAAGGGAGGGGTCTGGGACATGACTTGGTTCAAGAGGAATAAATCAGGAATGTCTGCCCGGCAGTACAAAGAGGATCAGGAAGAGAAGTGGATCGTTTATAACGATGTCCAAAATGCTCATGCGGAATGGGAACGCGCCAGGCTGCGGTTTGAGGAGGCGCTCGGACAAGATCAGATCGATTATGCCATTTATATGCTGGAAGCAGCGGAGCGCAAGTATCAAATGCATTTGAAGCAAGCCAAAGACATTGGCCTCAACCGAGTGCAAATGATAACAAGGGAAGCATCGGCGGCGGCCAGAGGGACGGGCACCCGGACGATGTCCCATTAAATTAGTGGAGGTAATGTTGTATTTATAACGATTTGATTGGGAGGAGATCGATCCATGACCGTAAAAATGTTGATTTGGGGTGTGCTTGGCGTCTCGCTGTTTCTGCTTCTGTTCATCGTCTTTAAGAAAAAGCTGGGGTTTGGCTGGTTGACGATGTTCGGAGCGCATTTGGTGTTGGCGGCACTGGGACTTTACCTGGTAAATTTCTCAGGCTTGATGTCCGAAGTATACATTCCGCTTAATCCAGCAACCATAGGAACGGTAACGGTGTTGGGACTGCCTGGCGTTGCACTTCTTTATGGTTTAAAAATAACTTTAATGGGGTAGTTGACGGGTGGTTGCATTCTGTGGTACATTAATTCTCGCCCCTTTCGAAAAGGTACAAGCCTGCCGGACTGGCAGGAAGCGAAAGAAAAAAGAAATTAAAAAAAGTGCTTGACGAATTGCTGGGTAACATGATATATTATAAGAGTTGCTGCTGAGATAAAAGAGCGGCGCTGAAAGAGAAGTTTTGATCTTTGAAAACTGAACAACGAGTGAGTATAAACGCGATGGTCTTATGACCGGAGCGATTGAGATTAAATCAATCTCGTCAGATTCAAAATGAGCTACAAACTTTCTTGGAGAGTTTGATCCTGGCTCAGGACGAACGCTGGCGGCGTGCCTAATACATGCAAGTCGAGCGGACTTGATGGAGAGCTTGCTCTC
>NZ_JBEPLV010000014.1:0-1477 GCF_040545415.1 Paenibacillus favisporus
TGAACTGTGACCCATAAGAAGGACACTTTGAAAAAAGTGACCCTCTTGTGGGTCATTTGTGTTTTAATCAAGATAATAGTTAAGGAGCGGATCGATATGGGAATGTTGAAACGAGTGGTTTTTACAGAAGAACAGATGGGGATGTTAGAGGCAAACCCCAATGTACTGCGTGTGACCGAGTCGGCCATCACATATACGCCTGCATTCAAGCTAGCAGCAATTCAAGCCTACATGCAAGGCCAGACGCCTTCCGAGATCTTTATTCAGGCTGGCTTTAACCTGGATGTCATCGGTCATCAGAAGCCCAAACACAGCTTAAAGCGCTGGCGCGATACCTTCAACCAATATGGAGAGAAGGGACTCATGACGGAGCGACGAGGCAAGGGCAGCACTGGCCGAAAACCATCAGGTGAGTTGTCGGCAGAAGATGAATTGAAACGAGCAAAGGCTAAAATCAAACTGCTTGAAGCGCAGGTGGACTTGCTAAAAAAGCTCGATGCGCTCGAGCAGCAAAAGAAACGCTAACACCCTCTGAGCGCTACGAAATCATCTATCGTACGATTCGTGCATATGGACTAAAACGCATGACGCGTTACCTGTGCGAGCTTGCGGTCGTAAGTCCAAGTGGCTACTACAGATGGCTCGCAGCTGAAGAGACTCGACAGCTTCGTGAAGCTGTCGACGAGCAAGACATTCAACTGATCAAGCAGCACTTTCTCGCGCTGAGCGGCAAAGCAGGCGCTCTGGTCATTAAAATGCGTCTTGAGCAGATCAGCGGTGTTGTCATGAACCACAAAAAGATTCGTCGTCTCATGCGTAAGGCCGGCTTTGTTGCGGTGATACGTCAAGCGAATCCGTATCGCAAAATGGCAAAGGCAACTCACGAACACCGAGCCTGTCCTAACCTGCTTCAGCGGCAGTTTGACCAGAGAGAGCCTGAGAAGGTGTTTCTCACCGACATTACTTATGTGCGTTATGGCAGCGGACAATGGGCGTACCTTTCCTGTGTAAAAGACGGAGCGACAAGACAGATCCTTGCCGCATGTGTGGCAGGTACGCTTGAGCTTACACTCGTGGAACGGACGCTCCATCATCTGATAGAGCGATTAGGAGGAAACATTCACCCTGAGGCCATTCTGCATTCCGACCAAGGTATGCACTACACGCACCCCAAAACGCGTCTGCTCATCACCAAGGCCGGCTTCAAGCAATCCATGTCACGAAGGGGCAATTGCTGGGACAACGCCCCCATGGAATCATTCTTTGGTCATATGAAAGATGATGTTGATTTTATGGATTGCCAAACCATTGATGAAGTAAGGGAACGTGTTGCCGATTACATAAGCTACTACAACTCTGAGCGATATCAGTGGACATTAAAAAAGATGACCCCCGACGAATTCAGAGGTCACCTGCTTGCTGGTTAAGCTTAGGGCTGTTTCTTTTAAACTGTCCACAATCCGGGTCACAGTTCAGA
>NZ_JBEPLV010000015.1:0-1244 GCF_040545415.1 Paenibacillus favisporus
GCCGCCGAAGGTGGGGTAGATGATTGGGGTGAAGTCGTAACAAGGTAGCCGTATCGGAAGGTGCGGCTGGATCACCTCCTTTCTATGGAGAATCGTTTCCGGAGAGCGGAAACATTCAAATAATAGGCTGACCGTAAGGTCGCCGATACTCACTCGTTGGTCAGTTTTGAGAGTTCAAACTCTCACATACGATTTCCAGAACTTGCTTGTAGCCAAGCGATTCAGGATTTGGTATGATATAAGTCCGGTCGCGAGACTGGATAATTTGATCCTTGAAAACTAGATATCGAAACGAATCTGCGTTTTAGAAATATCCTTTTAGCTGAACTTGTGTCATAACAAGTTAAGTTTTAAAAGTAGCAGACGAGTGTTTTGAACGATGAGAGCCTTTGGCTTTGCGCGCAGCGCAAAACAAGAAAACGAATCGAGCAAAACAGGAGTCAATGGTTAAGCTACTAAGAGCACACGGAGGATGCCTAGGCGCTAGGAGCCGATGAAGGACGTGGCGAACAACGATACTGCCTCGGGGAGCTGTAAGCAAGCTTTGATCCGGGGATGTCCGAATGGGGAAACCCGGCTGATGTAATAGTCAGTCACTTCTGTCTGAATACATAGGACAGATTGAGGCATACCAGGGGAACTGAAACATCTAAGTACCCTGAGGAAGAGAAAACAAGAGTGATTCCGTCAGTAGCGGCGAGCGAACGCGGAACAGCCTAAACCGGTCAGCTTGCTGGCCGGGGTTGTGGGACGTCTCACATGGAGTTACAAAGGAATTGGTTAGGCGAAGAGGTCTGGAAAGGCCCGGCATAGAAGGTAAAAGCCCTGTAGCCGAAAGTCAGTTCCCTCCGAGACGGATCCCGAGTAGTGCGGGGCACGTGAAACCCCGTATGAATCTGGCAGGACCATCTGCTAAGGCTAAATACTCCCTAGCGACCGATAGTGAAACAGTACCGTGAGGGAAAGGTGAAAAGCACCCCGGAAGGGGAGTGAAATAGAACCTGAAACCGTGTGCTTACAAGAAGTCAGAGCCCTGTTTATGGGTGATGGCGTGCCTTTTGTAGAATGAACCGGCGAGTTACGTTCCCGTGCAAGGTTAAGGTGAGAAGCCGGAGCCGCAGCGAAAGCGAGTCTGAATAGGGCGACTTGAGTACGTGGACGTAGACCCGAAACCGTGTGATCTACCCCTGTCCAGGGTGAAGGTGCGGTAACACGCACTGGAGGCCCGAACCCACGAATGTTGA